>NZ_JBITZN010000005.1:306917-529619 GCF_044546895.1 Streptomyces sp. NPDC053069
CCGCCCTCCCCCCCCCCCCCGCGCGGGGGCGCCCCCCCCGCCCCCGGGGGGGGCGGGGGGGGGGGGGCCCCCCCGCCCCCCCCCGCGCCCCCCCCCCCCCCCCGGCGGCGTTCTCACGTCCTCACTGCGCGGGATGTCAGAATCCGATGGCCTCGCGCAGCAGGAGGACGGTGCCGCGCCCGGGCTGCGGCTCCGCGTTGAGGACGAGCAGACGGTTGACCGCGCTCGGCTGCCCGTAGACCGCCTGGGCCCGCGCGGTCTCCAACGGGAGGGCGTGCTCCTCGACCCGGCGCAACGCGGTGCTCAGGTCGGGCACCACCTTCTGCGCACCGACGACCCAGATCGCCCTCGCGGCGCCGCCCGCGGAGGCGGGCAGCTGGCTGCCGCTGCCCGAGGCGATGACGAGCGAGCCGGTCTCCGTGACGGCCGTAACGCTGGCGACGAGGACGTCAGGGGCGGCCACCAGCCGGCGGATCTGGTCGAACTCGGTGGCGCGGTCCATCTTCACCACGCGCGGCCGGATGGCCTGGTAGCGGTCGCCCGCCTCGATGTCCTCCACGATGCCGGAGAGCCGAAGCGTCTCGCTGGCCCCGGTGAACACGCCCGCGCCCTGCGGGATCAGATCCTTGATGCGGGCGCGGGCCGCCGCGGCGTCGTCGAGCAGTTCGGCGGTGAAACCGTTCGCCCGCAGCGCCGAGATCGCCCGGTCCAGCCGTTCGGCGGACGCCGGTGCGGCGAAGTCGTCGGCCACCCCCGTGACCGACGCGTCCGTCTCACCGGTACCCGGTGCCCGACCAGCGTCCCCAGCCCTGCCGGACTCGTGCGCCTGAGCGTCGGGGCTGGGCGCCGAACCCCCCAGCGGGGTGGTGTCGATGTACCTGACCTCGTAGACCCGCTCGGCGAACTTCCATCCCTCCGGCGTACGCCGGTAGGTGTCGTGGTAGATGGCGAAGTTCAGGCCCGAGCGGCCGTCGAGCAGACGCGCGATCTCCTGTATGTAGGTGCGACCGGTGGCGGTGTCGCCGTCGATCCGGATCATGCCTGGGTGGCTGTTCTGCACGAAGAAGTCCCACTGGCTCTGCAGGCGTTCGCCTCCGGTCCGGATCTCCTCCCGGCCGATGAACTCGACCGGGACGTTGGGCATGCGCAGAACGCCGTCGGAGGTGAACAGCGCGGCGAGGCGGGCACGGTCGCGCATCATCGCCGCGTCGGTGAACTCGCCGCGCAGCGCCTCGATCTCGACACGGTCGGCGATCTCCTGAAAGTCGTTCATGCTGAGCTTCCTGTCCTCTGGATGGTGTACTCGTCTTCACCAGTCCGACAACGCAGCCCGGCCGAATGTGAGGCGAGCCGCTGACCTCACATTCCGCCGCTCTGATTTGTCGTACTGGAGAAGGCACGTGAACGAGGGAGCCGGAGAGCGTATGACCACCCCGTCGGAACAGGCACAGCGGCAGACAGACGAGCAGCAGGACCCGGGCCTGAAAACGATCATGAGCGAGCGGCGACAGCTGCTCAATCTCGCCTACCGGCTGCTCGGCTCCCTGGCCGACGCGGAGGACGTCGTCCAGGAGACCTACACCCGCTGGTACGCGATGTCCCGGGCCGAGCAGGAGGCCATCGAGTCCCCGGGCGCCTGGCTGACGAAGGTGGCCGGCCGCATCTGCCTGAACCTGCTCGGCTCCGCGCGCGCCCGGCGGGAGTCCTACGTCGGCGAATGGATCCCGGAGCCGCTGCCCGACCCGGCCGAGTGGATCGCCGGGGCGGCGGGCGGAGCCGGCGTGGACCCGGCCGACCGGATCACCCTCGACGAGTCGGTGACCATGGCCTTCCTGGTCGTGTTCGAGTCGATGACCCCGGCCGAGCGCGTTGCCTTCGTGCTGCACGACGTCTTCCGCTATCCGTTCGCCGAGGTGGCCGAGATCGTCGGCCGCAGCCCCGCGGCATGCCGACAGCTGGCGTCCTCGGCCCGCCGCCGCATCGCCCTCGCGCGAGCCGAGGCGAGCCCGAACGCGGCCCGGCAGGCGAGCGTCGTCCGACGATTCAAGGCGGCCTGGGAGGCGCAGGACATCGAGGCCCTGATCGGCCTGCTCGACCCGGGCGCCACGGCGATCTCCGACGGCGGCGGCCGCGTCATCGCCCACCTGCTGCCGATCGAGGGCGCCGAGCGGATCGCCCACCTCTACCTGACGATCGCCCGCCTCGCGCCGCCCCGGACAATCCTCGAGCGCACGGTCAACGGGCTGCCGGGCCTGGTCGTCGAGTCCGGGGGCCGGATCGAGACGGTGTTCGCGTTCAAGGTCGCCGACGACCGGATCACGCACATCTGGGCGGTGCGCAACCCGGACAAGCTCCGCCCATGGGGCCTGTCCTGACCGTCCCGACGCACGCTGCCGGTCACCCCGCCGCGGAGGTCCTGGCAGTAGACCAAGGCGATGCGCGAGGCGCCACTCGCTGCCGGTGAGTCCGGGACGGCGCAGCGCAGCTTCCGTATGGGTGGTTCACGGGGTGCCGTGATGTGGGCGCGGCCGAGATTTCGCCAGTTCGTCATCTCCGCGCCGCCATTGACGCCATGTCACGCTCCCTGATCATCCAGTTCACTGGAGCGCCCCCCCGCACCGGACCTGAAAGAGGGACGCATGTTCAGACGCATGCTGAGACGCGGGCTCATCACGCTCGTCGCCGTCGGCCTTGCCTCTTCCGCGGGGTCGGCCGCCACGGCATCTGCAGCCGACGGCCCACTGACGCTCGCCGTGTTCGGCGACTCGCCGTACGGCAGGTCGGCGTACGCGCCAGCGGGCCAGGCCGCCGACACATCGCAGTTCCAGAAGACCCCTGGGTTCATCGGCACCATCAACAGTGACCCGACGATCAGCGACGTCATCCACGTGGGCGACATACACTCGGGCAAGGAGTTCTGCACCGAGGACTACGACGCCTCGATCGCGTCCGTGTGGCAGACCCTCACCAAGCCGCTCGTCTACACGCCGGGCGACAACGAGTGGGCCGACTGCCACAAGGCGTCAAGTCTCACCTCACCCGGTCAAGGCGGCGGCTTCTACGACTCAGCCTCCGGTGCGATCAACTACATCGGCACGAGCGGCTTGTCGACCAACACGGCGGACTGCGTCAGCTACCACTGCGGTAACCCGCTCGACAACCTCGCCGAAGTCCGGCACGACTTCTTCGCCCAGCCCGGCCACACCCTCGGCAGCGGGACACTGAACGTGATCTCCCAGGCCACCGCCCACGACCCGAGTCACCCGGGCGACGCGCAGTACGTCGAGAACGTGATGTGGGCACAGAACGACATCGTCTTCGTGACCATCAACGTGCCTGGCGGCTCGAACAACGACACCGACCCCTGGTACAAGGTGCCGACCGCGACTCAGACGCAGACCGACGAGCGGACCAACCGTACCGCCGCCGACGTCCGCTGGCTCGATGCTGCCTTCGCCGTCGCGGCGGCCCAGCACGCCAAGGGCGTGGTGATCACGGCACAGGCCGACATGTGGGACCTCGACGGCAAGACCAAGGACCACCTGACGAACTACGAGCCGATCATCAGCGAAGTCGCCGCGAGGACGACCGAGTTCGGCCGTCCCGTGCTGATGCTCAACGGTGACTCGCACCTGTACCGCTCGGACAACCCGCTGTCTCCGACGGCGACATGCACCGGCGAGACGGACCCGGCCACGGGGGCCGGCGTGTGCGCCCACGACCCGAGCGACAACGCGTGGAACGAGCACCCGTACTACAACGTCTCGAACTTCCATCGGATCGTCGTGCACGGCAGCACCACTCCGCTGGAATGGCTGAAACTGACTGCCGACCCGAATGCCAACTACCCCGCCACCGACACAACCTACGGCCCGTTCAGCTGGCAGCGGATGCCACAGCCACAGCTGTAGCACCCGCTGAGCGCACACGACCGGCCAGGTGTCCGATACGGACCCCTGGCCGGGGCGTCTGGTCAAGGCGGCCGACGTCGACGACCACTTCACCCGTTGCGGGACGGGATCCTCCCCATCGATCCACCGCAGGACTTCCGGCAGCAGTCCGCAGGCATCATGGCAGACCGAGGAGACCACGCCGCCGTTCTCGTAGATCTACTTGCCGACCTCGACTCCAGTCTGGCGGGTCCTGGTGCCGCCCGGCTCACAAACCTTTTTGAGTTGGCCGCGAGCCTCAGGTCAGCTTCTTGAGGATTTCGGCTGCGACGGGTCCGGCGGAGGCGGGGTTCTGGCCCGTGACCAGGTTGCGATCGACGACCACGTTCGGGGCCCACGGCTCGCCCTCCTGGTAGTCCGCGCCGATCTCGACCAGGCGGTCCTGGAGCAGCCACTTGGCCTTGGCTGCGAGGCCGGCCTGGGTCTCCTCGGCGTTGCTGAATCCGGTGAGCCGATAGCCGGCGAAGGCATTGCTGCCGTCGGCCTTGGTGGCGGCCAGTAGCGCGGCCGGGGCGTGGCAGACCACGCCGAGCGGCTTGCCCGAGGCGAGGGCATCGATGAGGAGATTGCCGGAGGTGGCATCGACGGCCAGGTCTTCCATCGGGCCGTGGCCACCGGGGTAGAAGACGACGGCGTAGTCGTCGAGGTCGACGTCCTCCAGCCTGATGGGGTGCTGAATCTCGCCGATCGAGGCGAGGGCGTCCGACATCTTCTTCGCCCCCTCCTCGCCGCCGTTGAACTGCGGCGCCAGGCTGCCCTCGTCCAGAGGCGGTACGACGCCGCCCGGTGTGGCGACGACGATCTCGAGTCCAGCGGCCGTAAACGCCTGGTACGGGACCACGACCTCCTCGGCCCAGAAGCCGGTCGGGCGCTTGCTGCCGTCTGCCAGCGTCCAGTGGTCGGCGCCGGTCATCACGAAAAGGATCTTCGACATGGTGTGGTCTCCGGAAGTCGGGAGGTTCACGCGCCGGCGTTCCGACTTCAGAACGTCAGCGCTCCGGCTTTCGAAGCTAAAGCTGCTGAAGTAATCGCGCCAATGAAGGCATCGATACCAGGTATCGACGAACCGATGCCCTGTACGGGGACGGATGGCAGGTGGCTGCCGTGCGTACCTCGTAGGCTCGACGCCGTGAGCGATCAACACACTCATGGGTCCGGTCCGCTGGACCTGAACCTGTTGCGCACCTTCCTTGCCGTGCACCGCCTGGGGTCCTTCACTGCCGCTGCACGACGGCTGGGCCTGTCGCAGTCCACCGTGACCACGCAGATCCGGGCGCTGGAGAACCGTCTGGGCCGTGAACTGTTCGAACGCCGGGCGCACGGTGTCACCCCGCTGCCCCACGCGGACGAACTTGCCACGCGACTGTCGGCTCCTCTGGATCAGTTGGCCGACATCACCGGCGAGGAGCCGAGCAGCAACACGCCGCCGGTGCACCTGGCCGGGCCCGCAGAGTTCTTGAGCACCCTCGGCCTTCAGACGTTGGCTCCTCTGGTCGCGCAGGGCGTCCGGCTGCGGGTGGCCATCGGACTGACCGAACCGCTGCTCGAGGAACTGCGGGCCGGACGCCACGACCTCGTCGTCGCCACCCGCCGGCCCCGGGGCCGGACGCTGCACGCCGAACTCCTCACCGACGAGGAGTTCGTCCTGGTCGCCGCCCCCGTCTGGGCCGAACGGCTCAAAGGACAGGAACTGCCTACTGCCCTGGAAAGCCAACCACTGATCGCCTACGCGGAGGACCTGCCCATCGCCCGCCGCTACTGGCGCCACGTCTTCGACCGCCGCCTGCACGTTCAGGCTGCGATCACCATCCCCGATCTGCGCAGCGTCCTGACTGCCCTCACGGTCGGCGCCGGCTGGAGTGTTCTGCCCAGCTATCTATGCCGCACCGAACTCGCCTCCGGCGCCCTCCGGCTACTGCACCAGCCGGAGGACCCCCCGATCAACACCGCCTACCTCGTCCAACGCCCAGGCAGTTCCACCAATCCTCACGTCACGCTCGTCCGTGAGCATCTGCTCGCTGCTGCGAAGACCTGGTGAGCGAAGGGCCGCATCAACTGCCGTGAGCAACAACGATGACCGCCGCACGGTCCCGGGCCTCCGGCTCACGGCGCACGAGCCTCGCGGTCTTGATCGGGGCAGGTGCCGATCAACCCACCGGCCAGGGCCCAAGTCGACGAGATCGCACAGCGGTGACATCGCTTCCGCTGACCGACGACCCGCCTCGCGCCGGTGCGCGGGTTTAACGGTGCGTCCTCGATCGTCACTGACCGCTCGTCCTCGTCGCTCGGCGGAGGACCGAAACGCATTGCTCGATCAATCCGGTCATGACTATCGTGCCGCCGATCGGAGCGGGCGTCCATCGCATGGCGCCTGGAGCGTGGGGGAGAGCGATCGTCATGGGTGCCCTCGTCAGTGTCAGGGGTTGGCTGGAGTGCGATGATCGGCAGCTCGCCCAGGTCAGGGAGATCGTTGAATCGGACGATCCTGATCGGACGTACAGCGGTGGCTGGGCCTTTCCCCCACGGCAGTACAACTTCGTCAACTGGGCCTTCTTCGGGGCGGAAATGCGTGCTCAGTCCGTCGACTGGTTCCTGGAGCGACTACGGAGCGTGGCGCGGATTCCAGCCTCCGATGACGACAATGACCTGATCACTGGTCTGTTCATCGTCAGCCACGAGGTCGATGGCATGAGCGAGTGGCAGGTCCGCGACGGGATCGTGGTGATCCGAGCCGTGAGCGGGGCGTATCAGTTCCTCGACGAGTAGGGCGTTCGGTCTGCTGGTGAGCAGCCTTCGACGTCAGGCCGCGTCGCGGGCGCGGTCGATGGCGGTGCGGCGGCTCAGCCCGTCTCCTTCGCGATCTCCGGCAGGCTCATCGCACCACCGGACTCGTACAGACTTTGTGACATCACTCCGGCCGAGAAGAACCGCGCTGAAGCCGGTAGGCGACGGGAAAGCCCTCGAAACGCCCTTCGGAAGATTCTGCGTGACTGCCGTTCAAGGGCGACGGTCCCAGCCCCCGCCGGCCGTGCCACCGACGCCGCCGCCTTGCACCGGGCCCGTGGTGCGTGGGCCGAGGCGAAGCTGTCCGCGCCGCAGCAGTTCGACCGGACGGCGTGACGCCCCTGTGTGCCTCACACGACGTTGCGCAGGCAGGAGCGGTGCGGCGGAATGCCCGTGCACACCGAACCAGCGTTGTCATTGATTTGATCACAGCTCGGCAACGTGGTTGGGCCGGAGCAGGAGGAGGGCGATGTCGTCAGTGTGTTGATTGGCTTGGCGAGCGCGGTGGACGAGGCTGTCCACGAGTTGGTGCAGGGGGAGACCGCCCCACTCGCCGAGGCCGTCTGCGAGGTCGGTGATGGCCTCGGAGATGTCGATGCCGGGGATTTCCACGAGGCCGTCGGTGTAGAGGGCCAGAAGTGCCCCTGGGCCCAGTGACATCGAGGTGAGCGGATAGGAGTGGGTGCCGAGACCGACGCCGAGAGGCGGGCCGGGATGGATGGCGACGGCATGTGCCGGGTTGTCGGGGTGTTGAAGGAGCGGGGGCGGGTGTCCTGCACTGGCGAGGGTCACCTGGTGGCGGGCGAGGTCGAGGTGGGCGTAGAGACATGAGACGAAGCGGCTGGCATTCAGGTCGGCGAGGTCGCGGTCGGTGCGGGTGAGAACCTGGTCGGGCGTGGCTCCAGCCGTGGCGTGGGAGTGGACGGCCATGCGCACCAGGCCCATGAGGGCCGCTGCCGACATGTCATGGCCCTGCACGTCTCCGATGACGGCTGCCACGGTGGTGTCGGTGAGGCGGATGAGGTCATAGAAGTCGCCGCCGAGATTCACACCGTGGCTGGCGGGGTGGTAACGGGCGGCCACCTCCAGTCCGGTGACCGTGGGCAGGGCATGAGGCAGGAGGGTCTGCTGAAGGGCGTGAGCGAGGCCGTGCTTGGCGTCGTAGAGGCGGGCGCGGTCCAAGGCCTGGGCGATGAGACCGGCGAGCGGCGTCAGGAGGGAACGCTCGGCGGCAGTGAAGGGGTGGGGGTCGTTGTAGGCGAGCAGGAGACCGCCGACCGGGCGTCCGGAGCTGAGCAGTGGCAGAAAGGCCCATGCTTGTTTGTCGGAGAGTTGCGGCGCCTGGGGGTACAGGTGGGCGAGCTCTTCCCGGTTGGCGAAGAACAAGGACACACCGGTGGCCATCGCGCGGCCGGCGGGGGTCAGATCGGCGTCCGTGGGCAGGCCGTCCAACTGCTCGATGACATCGGGTTCGTACCCGCGGTAACCAATGATCCGGACACGGTCCGGATCGGCCGCGGCCATGATCATGCCATGGGCGCCGAAGGCAGGCAGGACCTGGTCGGCGACCAGGTCGACGACGTCCTGAACGCCGACGGTTTCGGTCAATGCGGCCGCCAGAACCATCAGAAGATGAATCCGGCTCTCCGGTGAGGTTGCGGCCCCGGCGGAGGGCTGCGTGCCGAGAGGTCTCGGCGAGCGGTGGGGCGTGAGGAGGATGCTCGTGCCGCTGTCGTCCGCGTAGAGGCGGAGGTCCAGCCACCGGTCCGGGGGGCGCAGGACAGTCAGTGCAGCCTCCTCACGGCTGCTCAAAGCAGTGCGGTACGCGTCCATGTACGAGATGTTGTCGAGCCAGGGCAGTGACTGCGACGGCTGAGTGCCCAGTAGCTGCTCCGCGGGTTTGCCGAGCAGCCGGGCGGCGGCGGTGTTCACGCAGGTGATGTGCCCCGCGAGGTCGAGGGCGACGGTGCCGAGGGGAAGGCGTTCGATCAGGCCGGCCGTCGCCGAGGCGGACTGCGGCGTTGGCTCCTCGAGGCGTGGAGGGACGAAGCGGGGCCGCTCCGGGATAGCCGGAGCGCCGGCAGCCGCGTTCAGTACACCCGCGATGCGCCGGGCGCTGAAGGCGATGCGTCCGCGCTCACTGCGGCTGAGAGCAGGCGTACGACCGGGAGGCCACGCGAGCAGCAGTGCACCCTGGCAGTGCCGGACCTGCCTGAACGCGGCGACCGCGAAGGCGAGTTGATAAGGGAGGTTCGCCGCGGCGCGCGGGTAGAGACTCGCCAGCTCTTCCAGGGAACTCACCCAGACGAGCCGCTCGTTGCGTATCGAATCCTGCATCGGACCGGGCGCGGCAAACGCGGCCCGCCACCACGGAGCGAAGGCGTCGACCGGCACACCACACAGCGCGACCGCACACATCGTCGATTCATCCGGGTCCACCAGGTAGACAGCCCCGAACCTGGCACCCGTGCGGCGCACAGCCGACGCCAGGGCCGATCCGAGGGGATCAACTACGCTGCTCACGGGCAACCTCCTCACGGCTGCTCAAAGCAGTGCGGTACGCGTCCATGTACGTGGTGTTGTCGAGCCGGGACAGTGGCTGCGACGGCTGAGTGCCCAGTAGCTGCTCCGGGGCTTTGCCGAGCAGCCCGGCGGCGGTGTTCACGTAGGTGATGTGCCCCGCGAGGTCGAGGCACACCAGATCATTCGACGCAGCACCTCATGCTCATGTTCAGAACGCTAAGCCCGCACGGTGGTGACGGCATGTGGATCAGTCGCACACGAGGGCGGGCAGTGGGCCGCCGCTTGTTCACTTGACGTCCTTCAGGTGGCTGAACCGGACGGTTGACGCGGGCGAGAGCCTTCTCGACGGCATCTCGCTGGGGCCGCAGGTGGATGCCGATCGTGTCGTTCTCCGTGATCTGCGACCTGCCGGTCGAGGTGCGCCAGAATCGCCGGAAGCGGAGACAATTCAGGTGGCAGCGCGGACATGGCGTGCAGGCGCCGCCGCAGGGCGGTGCGCGGCGGTGCTGCGAGCAGCTACTTGGCGGCAAGCTCAGGAGGCGTCGGCGCGTACGGCGGTTGCGACCAGGGTGGTGTAGCTCATCGTGAAGCTTCCGCCCAGGGAATCGATGGCGCCCCCGACCGCTTGCAGTACCTCGGCCAGCTGATCGGGACGCAGTTGGGTGAGACCGCCGGTGGTGGGCAGCAGATCCAGCCATTGGTCGCGCGTGTAGGACTGCTCCCAGTCGAATCGCCACTGTTCGGGATCCTTGAACTGTCCGGTCTCCCGGATCTTGTCGGCGAACCTCGCGTATGCCGCCTGGTAGAGGTGCAGTGGACGTCGGGCCGGTTGGCCATTGAGCGGGGAGTCGGGCGCCGCCCGCCGGAAGGCGGCGGCGAACGGTTCGGCCACCTCGGTCGGCGGCTCGTACACGTGTCCGAAGATCGCCAGCCGTCCCCCTGGACGCAGCACGCGTGCCGCCTTCACGGCACCGGCGACCGGATCCACCCAATGCCACGACTGGGCGGCGACGACCGCGTCGAACGTCCGGCCCGCCGGCTGCCAGTCTTCGAAGGTCGCCACCTCGACCCGCAGGCCACGGGCTCGCGCGAAGTCGGCCATCCGCGCATCGGGCTCGATGCCGAGCACGGCGCAGCCGGCCGCCTGGAACTGGCGGGCTGCGATGCCGGTGCCGCAGCCGATGTCGAGCACATCGGGCCCGGGGCTCCCGGTGACAATCCGCGTCACCAATGCATCGGGGTAGCCGGGCCGGGCCCGGTCGTAGCGTTGCGCGTCCGCGCCGAATGACTCGGCCATCCGCCGGGATCCATGCGGCTGCGCCGAGGGCTGTTCCGGTTGCTCTCCGTGTAATATGGGCATGCGCCCACCTTAGTGGGCGCATGCCCACTCAGCAAGTGGTGCAGCGAGTTGATACGCGAGAGGAGCTGTGAGTGCCGACTGGGGTGCACCTTCGCGACGCGCGGCAGCAACTGTTCGACGCCGCCGAACGCGTGCTTCTGCGGGACGGGCCGAACGGGCTGACCAGCCGGGCCGTCACCGACGAGGCGGGATGCGCCAAAGGCGTCCTGCACCGGCACTTCTCCGACTTCGACGCCTTCCTCGCCGACCTGGTCCTCGACCGGGCCGCGCAGCTCGAAACACAGGCGAGTGCGCTGCGCGAGTCCGCCGGCACCGGCACAGTGGTCGACAACCTCACCGGCGCGCTGACCACTCTGTTCGGACCGGTTCAGGTGGCCATCATCCCGCTCATCACCTTCCGGGACGAGCTGCGCGCACGGCTGCGGCAAGCCAGGCCCGGAGGCGGCATCGCGATCCTCGCCGAGGCCACGACGGCGATTTCCGCCTATCTGACCGACGAGCGTGAACGGGGCCGCATCGCGGCCGACGCCGACATCGACTCACTCACCCTCTCCCTGGTCGGTGGCGGGCATCTCCTTTTCGCAGACCGTGACCCCGGCCCGCCGACCACGGCAGTCGTCAACAAACTCGTGACAGCGGTCATCGCCGACGCCGTGCAACGACGACCTGCCTAGAGACCCCTGAGCGCGGACACCGAACGTCTGTCGACACGTGCCGTCGTGATCAGAACCCCGCAGTCGGACAGTGCTGGATGGCTCGCGTCGAAAATCAACGTCCGTGAATGGTCCGGCCTCCAGGGCGTCGATCTGACGGCTGGGATTCCGGTCGGCGGTGGAAGCCCGCACGTAGCCGATGAGCAGGTGTCGGAATCCATCCCTCGGTGCCGACATCTAGGGCTCGTCCGGCGGATCACGGGCCGAGCCAGGGCCGGACCGAGGCGAGGGCCGGCCAGTGCCCTAATGGTGTTGACCGCCCCCGGCAGGCAGTGCTGGAGTCGGCAGGTGGACAGCATCCCCGCCAACCGGCGGCTCTGGAACCAGATCAGCAGCGCCTACCAGCACGAGCACGACCCGCAAATTGGCGCCGCGCCCCGGCTGTGGGGCATGTACTCCATCCCCGACGCGCACCTGCACGCCCTGGGCGACGTCACTGGCAAGCGCGTCCTCGAACTCGGCTGCGGCGCCGGTCAGTGGTCCAGGGCGCTCGCCGCCGAGGGCGCCACCGTGGTCGGGCTCGACCTGTCCGAAGCCCAACTTGCCGCAGCGGCCCGCGCGATGGGAGCGGCCCGCTACCCGCTAGTGCAAGGCGCCGCCGAACAACTCCCCTTCGCCGCCGACAGCTTCGACCTGGTGTTCTGCGACTTCGGTGGGCTCAGCTGGGCGCCCCCGCACCTGGCCGTCCCGCAGGCCGCACGCGTCTTGTGCCGAGGCGGGCGCCTGGTGTTCAACGTCGCCAGCCCATGGTTCGAAGCCTGCTACGACGAAGCCGCCAGCCGCGTGACCACGACGCTGCAGAAGGACTACTTCGGGCTGAACACCATCGCCGAAGACGACGGCGCGACCAGCTATCAGCTCACCTACGGCGACTGGGTCAAGGTCCTGCGCGGCGCGGGTCTCATCATCGACGACCTCATCGAGCCGCGGCCCGAACTCGGAACACCCAACGGCTACAACGAGACCGACCCACCTGACTGGGCACACCGCTGGCCGGCGGAACTGCTCTGGGTAACCCACAAACCGTAAGTTCCGCCGCGCCGAGACGCGAAGGCATCCCCTCGCCGGGCAGGCCCCGGGCCTGTCCGGCGGATCATTGCCCGCGGCAGGTGAGCCCGGGCAGTGATCCACCGGACGCGACTGGGAAGGGGGCGTCATGCCTTGGAGAACTTGGCGACGTACTCATCGAAGGGCTCGATGCCGACTTCCGCACGGAGTTCGTCCATGCGCTCGGGCTCTTCGCAGGGCCACGGAACCGGTGACCCGTCCTTCACGCCGGCGATCTGAGTTCCGTAGACCTGCTTGCGGCCCTCATTGACCAGCGTGCGGTCGCGCAGGAAGGCCAGCTCGCGCGGGCTGGCCGAGCCTGCCGACACTGCGTGCTGCATCAGCTGGAGGGCGCGACGCTGAACGTCGAGCTGCCGGTCAGCGTGCTGAGCGATCAGCCATGCCGCGCGTGCGGCCTCCTCGCCGACCAGTTCCGCCGTTGGCCAGCCGTATTCCTCCATGATCTCGTTGAGCCGGTCACCGTGCCGGGCGGTCAGCCGCCGCCACGCCAGCTGCTCGGCGGGGTCGTCGCTGTTGGCGCGGACTGCCAACTGGTGATCGGCCGCAGCCATGTCCGTGAGTTCCACCGCCAGCGCGGCAACGTCGTGCGCCACTCTCAACTCCCAGGTCAGAACCGTGCTTTGTGTCCGCCCGCAAGCCTAGTGGTGCAAAACGGATGTAAAGATCATTCCGGAGAACGGTGACAGGCACCTCGCCGCACCGGGATAATGGATCTACCTCCGGAGCCAGAGCCGGATCGCTGCGACGGTCACTCCTTGCTGCCGCGGCGTTGACGGTTGGCCCGCTGGTTCTTCAGCTCGGGGGCGGTGTGTTTTATCTGCCGTCTGCGCAGGTAGCGGCGGTTACGCCGGGAGGAATAGGCCTTGTCGCCGCCGAGGTGGTCCGGACGGGTGCGCGGGCGTCCGCCATCGAGCCGGCCGACGCGGATGCGTTCCACGATGGGGATGAGCTGCGGGGCGTGCGTCTTTCCCCGGCGCCTGTGGTGGGTTCTTGCGTGCTCCGGCGGCGTGCTGGTGGGCCCGGCAGGTGGTGGAGTTCACGCTCACCATGGACCAGTCGATGCGGCCCTGGGCATCCGCATCGGCCAGGACGGCCGCTTAGATCTGTGCCTCTCGTACACCGTCTCCCACTTGCCGAACCGCGCAGGCAGATCCCGCCACGGCACCCCGACTGGACTTGGGCAGATGCGGCTTCAGCCGGGCCCATTCCTCGTTCGTGAGATCTCCCCGCCCATGAACACGCCAACATGCCGGAGCGTGAGAGGTCACGTGATCCGCCGGCCAGGCCCTAGCCGCGTCGGCAGCTGCGGCTGACACCCATGCCCCGTTGCCGACCGAGTATGCAGGCTGACAGAAGCAGTACCCACGACGTCCGTTGGATGTCATCGTAGGGATGGCACTGTCCGGCTCGCTGGACGGGGATGGCGGCATGCGGCACTTCATCAGGTGGGCAGTGGTGCGGCGGGTGGAGCTGGTGTGGGCCGCGAATGTCTGGATCACTGCAGGGTTGGCTCTGTCACTGCTGATCAGAGCGCCCAGCATCTGCTGGGTGGTCCGCGGCCAGGGCCGGCGCCGTGAGCCACGTGTGGATACGGCCTTGTCCCTCCAGGCAGTTGTCGGCACCCCGGTACCCACCCGGATGGCGCGCTCGACCTCGTACACAGCCGTGGCGGTCGCTGCGGGGGAGTGTACGCACCCGCCCAGACCCCTGCGGACGTCTGCGTTACCGCAGTCGTGCCCGACCTCGTCGGGGCTGGTCCGAACCGCGAGAGTCCGGCAATGGACGAAGAACGTGCTGGTGTTCGCGGCGCCGCTCGCCGCAGGCCGGTTCGATCCGTGGTCGCTGCGCATGGCCGCGGTGTCGTTCATCGCGTTCTGCTGCGCCGCCTCGTCCATTTACTTCCTCAACGACATCCTTGACGCCCCGTCGGACCGAACCCACCCGGCCAAGCGGAGCCGCCCGATCCCGGCAGGCGCCCTCTCGCTGCCCGTCGCGTGGACGGTGTGCGCGCTAGCCGCCGGGCTGGCACTGACCGCCGCCGCGTTCACCACAGGCGCCGCTCTGACGGCCGTAGCGGCCTACCTTGCACTCAACGTCGCCTACTGCGTGAGGCTCAAGCACGTCGCGATCGTTGATCTGTGCCTGGTTTCAGCCAGCTTCCTCCTGCGGGCCATGACGGGTGGCCTGGCAACCGGACTCCATCTGTCCCAGTGGTTCCTCCTGGTGTCCGGATTCGGAGCGCTGTTCATGGTGGCCGGCAAGCGATACTCCGAGCTGGTCGCACTCGGTGGGGACGCGCCTCGGTCCCGCCGGGTGTGCGCCGCGTACACCCCTTCGTATCTGCGTTTCGTCTGGATCATCGGGGCGGCGACCGCGCTCCTGTCGTACAACCTGTGGGCCTTCGAGGTGTCGGCGTCCGCCCAGACCGGCGTACCGTGGTCGCTGCTCAGCGTCATACCCTTCACAGCGGCGGTCCTCGGATACGCCTACCACGTGGACCGCGGCCAGGCCGAGCAGCCGGAGGACGTGGTCCTCGGGTCATCGACCATGGTGATGCTCGCGTTGAGCTGGGCCGCACTCATCGCACTCGGAGCACTCCATGTCTGACCGGGTCCTGCTCACAGGCTGGGGGCGTACGGCACCGAGCGCGGCCACCGTTGTCCGGCCCGGTGACCTGGACGGTCTCAGGAAGGTGCTGTCGAGCCGGCCCGGACGAGGCGTGGTCGCCCGCGGGCTGGGGCGCAGCTACGGGGACGCCGCGCAGAACGCGGGCGGTGTCGTGGTCGACATGACCGGGCTCGCGCGCATCCTCCGCATCGATGCCCGGGCGGGCACAGTGATGTGCGAAGCGGGAGTCAGCCTGCACCAACTCATGCACGTGCTGGTGCCGCTCGGCTGGTTCCTTCCGGTGACCCCAGGAACCCGCCAGGTGACGGTCGGAGGCGCCATCGCCTGCGACGTCCATGGCAAAAACCACCCGGCCGGCGGTGGATTCGCACAGCACGTCCAAGCACTGGACCTCCTCCAGGCCGACGGAACGGTGCGCACCGTGACACCGCACGACGATCCGTCCGCCTTCTGGGCGACGACCGGCGGCATGGGGCTGACCGGCATCGTGCTGAGGGCCACGATCCGGCTGCTGCCCATCGAGACGGCCTGGATGCGTGCCGACACCGATCGCTGCAGCGATCTCGACGCACTCCTGTCCCTCATGACGCAGCCCTCACCCCACCCGTACATGGTGGCCTGGCTGGCCCCGGAAGGACGGCTCGGCCGGTCCGTGCTGGAACGCGGGACGCACGCCACCCGCGACCTCCTTCCCCCGGCCCGGACCGCCTGTCCGCTGCGGTTGCGTACCCGACCGCAGGTGCCGGTGCCCCGGGGAGTCACCATGGACCTGTTCGGTCGCGCCCCGCTCGCCGCGCTCGCTGAGATCCGCTTCCGCCGGGCACCGAGGTGCCGACGCGGCCGGCTCACCCCGCTTTCCGCCTTCTTCCACCCGCTCGACGCCGTCACCGACTGGAACCGGCTGTACGGCCGAGCCTGCCTGGTGCAGCATCAGTGCGTCGTCCCCGACGGCCAGGAAGACACCCTGGCCAAGATCCTCCAGGCCGTCCGCCGTCACAGGGCGCCGCTGACGCTGTGCGTGCTCAAACGTTTGGGACCAGGCTCGCCCAGCCACCTCTCTTTTCCCCAGCAGGGCTGGACCCTCGCCCTGGACTTCCCGGCATCGGCGCCGGGTCTGGAAGTGCTGCTCGATCGCCTCGACGCCCACGTGCTCGAAGCAGGTGGCCGCGTCTACCTCGCCAAGGACAGCCGCATGGCCCCCACCGCGGCCGCACTCATGTACCCGCGCATCTCGGAGTTCCGCGATGTCAGGGCCCGACTCGATCCGCACGGCGTATTCCGGTCCGACCTGGCGCGGAGACTTGGTCTATGAGAAACGCATTCGGCAGTCCCCAGTCCCTCCTTGTCCTGGGAGGCACCTCGGACATCGCACTCGCCACCGCCCGCTTACTGATCACCAAGCGGGTCACGCGCGTGGTGCTCGCGGGCCGCGACGTAACCAGGCAGGAGCAGGCCGCAGGCCCGCTGCGGGCGCTCGGTGCCGACGTACGGTGCGTGCACTTCGACGCACTCGACATCATGACCCACCAGAAGGTCCTCGGTGACCTCTTCGCCGCCGAGGAGTTCGACGCCGTGTTGATGGCCTTCGGCCTGCTCGGCAGGCAGCGAGACGACGAGTCCAATCCGGTGGCCGCGGCACGTATCGGTCAGGTCAACTATGTCGGCGCGGTCTCCGCCGGCCTGGTCTGCGCCGAGGCGCTCCGGGCTCAGGGGCACGGGGCTCTGATCGTGCTGTCGTCCATCGCTGCGGTGCGGGCACGTCGCAGCAACTTCATCTACGGCTCTGCCAAGGCAGGCCTGGACGCCTTCGCACAGGGTCTTGGTGACGCGCTGCACGGCTCGGGAGTCCATGTCATGGTGGTCCGTCCCGGCTTCGTCACCACAAAGATGACCGCAGGCCTTCACCGGCGGCCCTTCGCCACCACACCGGAAGCGGTCGCACGAGCCATCGCTGCCGCTCTGCGCAGCCGCACCGGCATCGTGTGGGCTCCGCCGCTGCTGCGCACCGTCATGACCGTGGTGCGGCTGCTGCCGCGGTCGGTCCTCCGCCGGATTCCGGTGTGAGTCAGGTCTCGGCCTTGCCTGCCCAGGGATTGAGCAGGTGGGCGGCAAGCGCGGCGTACGCCCAACGGGACGGCACTACCGTGATGGTGGCTGCGATGACGGGTGGCGCCGCCCACTGGTAGAGCCGTACCGTATCGGTGGCGATCACGATCTGGCCGTAGGCCACGGCCGCTGTGACTGCCAGCATGACGAGCAGGTCTCTGTCGGTCACACCGAAGGCCAACAGGCAGATCCCCCACGGAGCGGCCATCAGCCTGGGGTCGAACCAGCGCCCGACATGGTAGAGCCGGCTGGCGAGAAACGGGTTGGCCAGGACGTCCGGCTGGCCCATGGGGTCCGGACCCACGCGCGCGAAGCACTTGACCACCGCGGGCGCCAGAAGTCCGGCCAGGGGAAGGGGACTCCAGGCGAAACAGGCGGCGAAGACCGGGCTCGTCTCCTTCACCAGACCGGCGAAGACCGCGGCGAGGACTCCGGGCACCAACTGACCGTTCCGCACCAGCAGAGCCGAGCCGAGAGCCCATGCCAGAGCCGTCGCGTCCACGGACACCGGCCACCTGATGTGGATGCGCCACAGGCCCGGCAACCCGCAGACAAGCAGCGCACCCACCACCCGTAACCGCTCGTCGGAAGCGTACGGACCCAGCCACAGGTACATGAGCACGGGCACGGCCACGAGATGCACGTCCGTGCACACCCGCCACCGCAGCGGCGAGTCACGGCAAAGGGCCGGAAGCGCCCAGCGGACGGCGAAGGGCATCGCCACGGGCCGGCCGGATCCCTTGATGAGGTAGCGCCGTCCGTCCGGACTGAGCGCAAGGCTGCGGAGGTTGAGCTTGCCGAGCACATTGAGCAGGACCGAAGCGGCCCATACGATAGTGATCGACCCCATGGGGAGGAGGCTCCTTTGACATCAGGCGCTACCGACCGATGGACTGCTGACCTTGATGCCGCTCTCATGACGGCCTACGACGACGACGTGCCGCTTGCAGAGTTGGGGCGGACCCTGCATCGCTCACCTGCCGAGATCTGGGACCGGCTCGACCGGTTCGGGCGGGTCACGTCCGCCGACCGCCGGTCCGCCCCGATCACAGGGTTTCCGCGTCTCGTGCTCCCCGAGGACTTCGTCCTGTGAACTGCCGCCACCGAGTTGGGGGGCCACCGCTCACTTGACGAGCAGCCGGCCGCAGAGCACCAGCGCGTCGATGTCTGCGCCTGCGAAAGCGTCCAGTGCCTGACGGGGAGTTTCCACTATCGGTTCGCCGCGCAGATTCAGTGATGTGTTGAGCAGCACCGGAGGCCCGCCCTGTCGTGCGAACTCCCTTGTCAATTCGGCGAGTTCGGGACTGCTCCAGTCGTCGACCGACTGCAGGCGCGCCGTGCCGTCGACGTGGCACACGGCTGGTATCCGGTCGCGCATCCCGGCTTTGACCGGATAGGAGAACTGCATGTACGGAGACGCGTGCGCCCCCTCGAAATAGTCGGTCCTGTGCTTTTCGATCACCACCGGGGCGAAGGGCCGGAACCACTCGCGCGACTTGACACGGTTCAGGTGCGGCCGCATGGCCGCCCGCGTGGGATCGGCCAGCAGACTGCGGTGACCGAGGGCGCGGGGACCGAACTCGGCGCCGCCCTGGAACCAGGCCACCACCTTCCCCTGATGCAGCAGCGAGGCCACTTTGCGGTACAGCACCTCGTCCGGTAAGCGGTCTTGGTGGCCGGTCATCTCGGCATCCCGACCGTAGTCGCGACCGAGATACGGCCCGGTCTGGAGACGGAACGGAGTGGTGCAGGAGCCGTCGCTGAGATACCGGTGGACTGCGGAGCCGATCGCCGTCCCGCTGTCGCCGGGCGCGAAGACCACATGGACGTCCCGGAAGGGTGTCCGCTCCGCGATCTTGCCGTTGAACACGCAGTTGAGCGCGACCCCACCGGCCAGGCACAGGTTCGGACAGTGCGTCTGCTCCCACACCTCCTGCAGGACGTGGAAGAGCACCGTCTCCAGCACGATCTGCCCGGCAGCCGCTATGGCGGCGTTGGTGTCGAAGTCTTCCTCCAGCGAGCCGCGCCGTATGCCCTTGAGGATCTGCAGCACGCCGCCGGACCCTGCCACGTCGATCGTGAACTGGCCGCCGGGCAGGAGCTCCACCGCTGACATCAGCCGGTCGACGAAGCGGTCGTCGCCGTACGAGGCCAGGCCCATGGTCTTGCCGGCCTGCAGGAAACCGAACCCGACCGCCTCGGTCACCGCCCGGTACAGGTCGCCGAGGGAGTTCGACATGAGCGCGGACACGTCGTTGCTGTCCGGGCCGCCGCGTTTCCTGCCGATGACCTGGCCGAGCGTACGTATGTCATTGCCCCGTCCCCAGGCCCATGTCGTGGTCTCCCGGCAGTGCGTGTGGGCATCGTGGGCCGCCGTGCTGGACACCACGCTGCCTGCACCGTCGGCGACCACGATCGCCGCCTCCTGGAACGGGCTGGTGAAGAGCACGCTCATCGCGTGGGCGAGGTGGTGGTTCATCCAGACGATGTCACGCTCCGGCACTCCGATCACCCCGCGGAGCATGTCGTTCGCGCCGAACTCCAGTCCGTCGCCCGGCGCGTGGCCGACGGCACGCAGGCAGTACTCCAGTGACGTACGGCACGGCTCGGGGTCGCCGAACGCATACCGGACCCGGCTGAGTCTTTCGTCCTCGATGGCCACCATCCGGCCGTCCTCGCCGAGCACACAGGTGGCGAAGTCGTGAACGGAGCCGCCGAACCCGATCAGGTGCCGCATGAGAGCTCCATGAAGTGTTGGACGGCCCGGGGGCCGCATGTGGCTGATGTGTGCTTGCCTTGGGTGGTTCGAAGGCAGCGGCCATCCGGCCCTCCGGCGGGCTGCCTGACTGCTGGTTGAACCGGGTCTTCACTCCTGCCCCGCTGACCGCCACGGCGGCTTGACTGCGTCATCAGACTCCGTTCTGGTGTCGCATTCCGGCTGGGACAGCCGCCGCCCTCACACTCTTGTCCGACCCTCGATTTCCCGCAGCCTCTCCTGCAACACGCACTCCGGATGCAGCACCGAGGCGGCGTTCGCCAGGGCGGCCCGGCAGCCCGCGATGTCATGCCGGGCCAGCGCCACCTCCGCAAGGGCGAGCCACGCGGCACCCCGGCCGGTGCGAGCGTCGAGCCGGGAGAAGATTTCCGCCGCGACCGTGATGGTGTCCACAGCCTCGTCCAGCCTTCCTTCCCGGACCAGCGCGGTACCGGTGCCGAGGAGGGCCCAGCCCTCATTGTTGTGATCACCCATCTGCCGGAACATGTCCCGTGCCGTGGCGAAGGCGTCGTCCGGCGCGGTTCCCGGCGGTTGAACACCCGCCGATCGCAACCTGCCCGCGCTGAGCTGCACGAAGGCCTCACCACGGGGAATGTCGAGATCGGCGAAGAGCTCCGCGGCACGCTGCCAGAACCGCACCGCGCCCGCGGCGTCGCCGATCGCCATCAGCAACTCGGCTTGCTCCAGAGCGGTCCATGCCTCGCCGAGCAGTTCGCCTACCTCGCGAAAGAGCTCGAACGCCGAGGTCAGATGCTCCGCGGCGGCGGCATGGTCACCGCACCACCGGTGCAGTTCCGCGAGCGCGCGATGGTTCCATCCGCCACCACCGCGGTCGCCGAGGTCCTCGAACAGCGGGACCGCACGCTCGAAATCGGCTCTTGCCTGCGTCAACAGCCCCTGGTTGAGCCGGTTTTCCCCCCGGCAGCGCAGACACCACGCCTCACCGACCCGGTCGCCGCGACGGCGGAAGATGGACAGGGCTTGGTCGAAGTTCTCCGCTGCTTCGGTGAAGGCGGCACGGTCACGGTGCACACACCCCACGCTGTTCAGCGTGTACGCCTCGATGAGCTCGGCACCCTCGTGTCTGCGCAGGATCGCGAGCGAGTCCGCGAAGTACCGCAGCGCCGCGTCGAATCTGCTCATCTCCATCGCGACATCGCCCAGGTGATTCAGCGTCTGTCCCGTTCCCAGCTCGTCGCCGGCCTCCTGGTACAGCGCCGACGCGCGCTCGAAGTGGTCGATCGCCTCGGTGAAGCGCCGGGCGTCGCGGCTGAGATTGCCGAGGCTGCGGGTGATCGCCGCTTCGCCGCCCCGATGGCCGCTGCTTCTGACGGCATCAAGAGCCAGCTGGTGCGACTCCTGCCATTCCCTCAAGCGTCCGCCGACGCGGAAGTACCAGGCGAGATAGAAGGCGAGCTGCGCGGTCAGATCCTGGTCGCCGGCCTCGGCGGACCGGCGGACGGCTGACGTGAGCACCGGTGTGTTGTCCCCGAACCAGCGCGCCGGATCGGACTCGATCACCTCGACCGTGGGCGCGAAGGGTTCGAGTTCCGCACCGGCCGGCATAGCGGCGGCGAACGTTCTGGCTCCCAGCAGGAGGAAGTTGACGCCGCCAGGAGCGACGCTCAACGCGTGCCGGGTGAGCGACAGGCTTCCCGCCGCCAATCTTCGCCTGGTCTCGGCCATGCGCTCGCGGGACCACCGGGCGAGCAGCTCCCGGGCATAGTCGCGGATCAGGTCGTGCATCCGGAACGCGGGCGTCCCGGTGCTGTCGGTGCGACTGAAGTCGACGAGCTGGGCGGACACCAGGGCGTCGATCATCTCCTCGGCGGTGTCCACATCGGTGTGCAGCATCGCAGCCAGGCTCCACGCCGGGAACTCGGCCGTGTCGTGCAGCCCCAGGACTACGAACGCCTCCTTCAGGTGTTCGGGCAGCCGGTCGTAGGTCAGAGCGAACGCACCGCGCACTTCCCGGTCCTCCGTCCTGAGTTCATCGAGGCGTTTGGCCTCGAGTCGCCGTGCGAACCGGGAGAGCGTCCAGTGTGGAGAGGCGGCGATGCGTGCTCCGGCGATCCTGATCGCCAGGGGCAGCATGCCGCACAGCTGCACGATGCGGCCGGCCGCTCCGGGCTCGGCCGCCACCCTCTCGTGACCGACCAGCGCGCCGAGCAGCTGGGCGGCTGCGACACGGTCGAGGACGTCCAGGCGCAGGTTGACGACTCCGTCCAGCGCGGTCAGCCGCTGTCTGCTGGTGATGACGACGATGCTGGGCCCGGTACCCGGCAGCAGCGGTTCGACCTGACGTGCCGAGGAGGCGTTGTCGAGTACGACAAGGAACCGCCGTCCTGCCAGAAGGGACCGGTAGAGCACGGCCTGGGCGTCGACGTCCGCGGGGATCCGACTCACCGGAACCTCAAGGGCGAGCAGAAACTCCGTGAGCGCCTCACCAGGGCTGACCGGTGGCCTGGCCGGATCGTAGCCCCTCAGGTTCACGTAGAGCTGCCCCGCGGGAAACTCCTCCTTGACCTGGTGGGCCCAGTGCACTGCCAGGGCGGTTTTACCGATCCCCGCCGTACCGGCGATCGCGGAGATGATGACAGTGGCCGGGTTCGGCATGCTGCCGGAACGCAGACCGTCGAGCACCTCCAGCGCGTCCGCGCGACCGGAGAAGTCCGGGATGTCGTTGGGTAACTGCCGCGGCACAGGGAGCGTGCGTTCACCCTCGTGAACATGAACTCCCCCGAAGATCGAGCCCGCCTGGACCACCGTGCGGACCGTACCGAACGTCTCGTTGTGCACGTCGTCCCTTGAACCGGGGACGTCGTCGCTCATGGCACCACCAGTGTCCGATCGGGCATTGCGGTCATCAACTGTTCAGTTGACGGTGAAACCACCGTGGATGTCCCGGGCCTGTACGACAGTCTTGGCTTGTCCGGAGAAGCTGTTCACGACCGAGTCGCCCGAGGCACGACCCCACAGCACGCGGATCTCCTCGCGGAAGCCGGGGTCGCGGGCGAACTCCCCGTCCAGGGCCTCGGCCGTGGATGCTTCGGATGCCAGCGCCTCGGATCGTCCGGAGAACCGCGCCCTGACCCGGGCAACCAGCTCGGAGAACACGGAGCTCGTCGATTCACTGACTCCGGCGGCGAGGCCGGTCGTCAGGGCCTGGGCGACGGCGAGTGCGAGAGCATCCATGAACGTCCTCCAAAACGTCGAGACACTCAGCGACGACCAGTTCACCACGCCGTACCCGTTCGCGGAAGGTAGAACTGGCGTACACGTACGTCAGCGCAGGCCCCATCCGGTCGCAGGCGGGCACACAGCGACGCCGGCCGGGGCCGCTGCGGACGCTTCGCGGGTTCCCCATGCGATTCCCTGACTTCGGCGTACGCCGGCTGCGTCGTATGGGAGGGGATCCAGTTCATGGTGAACCGACATGACTGGCCCGCCGGTTGGAGATCGGGGGCGCTCCTGATCGCCGCCGTCATGGTCGCTCCGCTGCCGTCGGCCACGCCCGCGGCAGCCGTACACGGAGCGGTGCCGGGCGATTTCAACGGCGACGGCTACCGCGACGCCGTGTTGCCCGCGCCGGAGGCGAACGTCGCCGGTAAGGCGGGAGCCGGCGCCGTGGTCGTGCTCTACGGGTCGAAGTGGGGGCAACGGCACCCAGCGCGTGAGTCATCACCTCCACGGCCGCGTCAAGGGCGATGATCAAGGATGGCACGACAGGCACATCTCCTCCTGTGAGCACTGTGTTCTCCCCGGTCTGGGGTGGTGTCGCTGCCTGGTCAGCGAGTGGCGTTCTCGGCGACCGGCTTCTTCTCGGCCGCTGGACGTTGCGCCCTGGTGGGGGAGCGCAGCAGGGTGGCGCCGAGAAGGAGAGCGACGGCGACGAGGCCCGAGCCGATGCGGAAGGCAAGCTGGTAACCACCCGTGAGTGCCGAGGCGGTGCTTGCCCCGTCGTCCAGCAGGGCATCGGTATGCGCGTTGGCGAGCGTGCTGAGGACCGCGAGGCCGAAGGCGCTGCCGATCTGCTGCATGGTGTTGAACATGCCGGAGGCGATGCCCGAGTCCTGGGGCGTGGCCGCTGACATCGCGAGCGTGGCCAGCGACGGCATCGCGAGGCCGAAGCCGATGCCGAGCGGCAGCAGCGCCGGCAGGACGTCCACAACGTAGCTCCCGCCCGCCGGTACGCGGCCGAGCGCGGCGAGACCTGCAGCGATCAGCGAGAGTCCCGGAAGGAGTACGGCCCGGGGACCGAAGCGCGCAATCAGCTTGGGCGAGAGGCCGAGGGACAGGGCTCCGATCGCGACCGAGACCGGGAAGATGCCGAGGCCGGTGTGTATCTCGTCGAAGCCGAGCACCTTCTGCAGGTAGAGGACACACAGGAATTGGAAGCTGAACATCCCGGCCACCATGAGGGCCTGGATCCCCAGCGCTGCTGCGACGTTGAGCGAGCGGAACACGCGCAGCGGAAGCAGCGGGTGGGGCGCCTTCGCCTGGCGGGCGACGAATGCGATGAGCAGCGTGAGGGCCGCGGTGCCGAAGCTCAGCGTGTGTGCGGAAGACCAGCCGTAGTTGGTGGTCTCGACGATCGTGTAGACGCTGAGCATCAGTGCGGATGTGACCAGGAGCCCGCCCACGAAATCGGTCCCCTTGTCGAGGCCGGCACCGTGCTCGGGCGCGAGTACGCGCTCAGCCAACAGCGCGGCCACGATACCGATCGGGACGTTGACGAAGAAGATCCAGTGCCAGCTGATGGTCTGAGTCAGGGCGCCGCCGACGAGGAGGCCCGTCGAACCGCCGGCGGACTGGACGAAGCTGTAGACGCCGATGGCCTTGGCCCGCTCCTTCGACCGCGGGAACAGGGTCACGACCATGCCGAGGGTGACGGCGGAGGTCACCGCGCCGCCGATACCCTGGACGAACCGGGAGGCGAGCAGCATCGCCGGGTCCTGGGACACACCGCACAACAACGAGGCAGCCGTGAAGACGGCCAGGCCGGCGATGAAGACGCGCTTGCGCCCGATGAGGTCGCCGAGCCGTCCAGCAAGCAGCAGCAGGCCGCCGAAGGGGACCAGGTAGGCGTTGACCACCCAGGCCAGGCTGGACGAGGAGAAGCCGAGGCTGTGCTGGATGGACGGCAGCGCCACGCTCACGATGGTCCCGTCGAGAATGACCATCAACTGCCCGGCACAGAGCACCGCCAATGCCGCCCAACGCGACGTCCTTGCTGATGAGTTGGCTCTCTGCACGAGAACTCCTTCCAACAGTGCATGATTTGTTACAGCAGTCATCTTCTGTAACCATGACGCGTATCGGAAGGAGGCACTTTGATGTCACGCAGTCACACTGATGTGTCCGACCAGGTCAGCAACGAGGCGTGCCCGATCACGGAGGTCCTCGATCATGTCGCGGGCAAGTGGAGCATCGGAATCCTCGTCGCCGCCGCACACGGACCAGTCCGGTTCACCGAGCTGGAACGGACTATCACGGGCATCAGCCGACGTATGCTCACCTTGAATCTGCGCAAGCTGGAACGCGACGGCCTGCTCATGCGGACCGTCTACCCCACGGTGCCGCCCAAGGTGGAATACAGCCTCACGCCCATGGCCCGCGAACTCCACACGACCCTCGCCGGACTCGTCGGCTGGGCAGAACGCCACCGCGCCGACATCACCACCGCCCGCGCCACCTATGACGCCGCCACGACGTCGGCTCCCGACGCCTAGCAGGACTCGGCAGGCGTTGAACAATCGCCTGCTGGCGGACATTCATAGTGCAGAGTTTCGAACCGGTGATTCGTCGTCAGCCTCTAGATGATCGATTCCAAGGGGTTTGGGCCGCGTCCTACGTGGTGAGGCGGACAAGCCTCTCGTAGCAGCAGATGGCTGCGGCGAGTCCGAGAAGGGCGAGGTGGTTGCGGGGAGATCACCAGGGGACCGGAGGGGCGCGCTACCGGCGGACCGCCGAGATCAGTCCGCCGGGCCGTTCCTCGCGCTGCGGCGGGGTGCTGACCGGGCGGCCGTAGGCGGCAGCGCGCTCGCGCAGGGTGTGGCTCTCGGCCTCCCAGCCGTGCCCGGCCAGCCAGCCCACCGGGTCGTCGGGCATCTCCGAGACCCACATGGACGCCGCCGATCCCGGCACGGCGTCCGCGCCGAAGCGCTCGATCACGCCGCGCGAGCCCAACGTCAGCCCCATCCGACTGCCTGCCGCCGACTGCGCGCTGATCCGGGCCAGCAGCAGCTCCACCGCGTCCTCGGGCAGATAGATCAGCAGTCCTTCGGCGATCCACACGGTCGGCACCGCCGGGTCGTGCCCTGCGGCGGCCAGCGCGCCTGGCCAGTCCTCACGTAGATCCACCGCGACGGTGATCCGCTCGCATCGTGCTACGGCCCGCTCCTGACGCAGCACCGAAGCCTTGAAATCCAGTGGCGCGGCGGTGTCGACCTCGAACAGCCGCGTGCCCTCGGGCCAGTCCATCCGGAAGGCCCGGCTGTCCATGCCGGCGCCGAGCAGCACGACCTGCCGGATCCCGGACGCGGAGGCCTGCTGCAACAGGTCGTCGAGGAACTTCGTCCTGATGACGATGGAGAACGACACGGCCAGTCGGCGGCGTCGCGCGGCCTCGTCATCGGGCAACGGCGGCGAGGAGGGCCACAGGCCGCCGGCGGTGGCGAAGGCCTGGGCCAGTGGGTCGCGGAACAGTGCGTTCTCCCGCTCGGTCTCCAGCGCCCGCACCCTGGCCACCCCCACCGCCGTGGCCCACACTCCCGACGGCTGCACCCGCTCCTGCTCATCAGTCACCGTGCCAGCCTAGGTGATTGATTCCAAGGGGTCTGATGAGGGGAGCCAGGTTCATTCGCGGTCGGCCAGTCATGCGCGCACTGACCGCCTACGACCACCAAACCCCTTGGAATCGATCAGCTGGATCCGTCACATCATCGATCATGTCGGCTCAACGAGTCGCCCACCAGCTCGTCACCGGTCCTACATCAGCAACAGGTGTTGAGCTTGTTCTTCAACTTCTGAGCCGTCAGTTCGACAGGGCAGCCGTGAACACCTCGTGGTGAGCCGCCAGCCACCTTTGGATGCGGTCCCAACGCTGCCAACCACCGAGCTCGGACAGCGCCTGGATGTAGACGGGGTCACCGGCGGCCACTCGGCCGGCGACGAAGGCCCGGCAGGTCGCGGTGGCCTGTTCGATGACGTCGGGCAGTTCAGCGCGCTCCTGCGAGGAGAGGCCGTAGCTGTCGGCGAGGATCCGCAGTCGCGTCGGGGCATCCAGGCCCGTGGGATATTGAGCCGCCGCGGACCCGGGATCGAGTAGGGGAACCCAGTAGCGAGCGGTCATGGCGACGTCCCACACCGCTCGGCCGGGGGCCGCCAAGTCGAAATCGATCAGGCCCACGGCACGGCCGTCGCGGAAGACGACGTTGTCCGGGCACACATCGTTGTGGCACAGCATCGTTCCTCCCGCCGGGTCGGCCAGGGACCGGGGCCACTCGACGCCCGAGTCAACCGCGACGGCCGCGCTCGCGTCGTGCAGGCGCCGCAGCAGGTTTCCCACCGATTGCAACGCGGTCTCGGTCATTACCCAGCGCGGAAACGGTGGTAGAGCGACTTCGCCGGGGAGGAAGGTCAGCTGTTCTCGTCCGTCTGCGGTGAGACCGACCGGCCTCGGAGCGGCGTCGAACCCGTGCTCTGCGAGCGCGAGGAGATGGGCATGAAGAGCGCGTGCGGTGCGCGGCGCTGGGCGTTCCACCACGGCACCGTGACGGAAGACCGCTCCCGCGTTCATCATGCCGCCGACCAGGGCTTCGCCCTCTGCCCTCTCGCCCTCAGCCGCCATGTTGATCACGCTACCGTCCAGGTCGGCCGTGTGTGGGGCGTTCCCGAAACGCGCTTCGAACCAGGTCACTCACCCGGGCATGCGTCAGACGCTGAGGCGGCCTCCGTCTGATCATGTGCTCCGACCAAGGACACACGTGACCACAGGGGAACCGTGCGCGGTGGCGTCACGCTTCCGGGACGACTTGTGCGACTGCCTGACCGCGCGTGGAGACGAACTGGTCGAGCTCACCGACGCGTTGCTGCGTGCGGACGGGCCGGTGAGGACACCAGTGGATCTGACTCTGGTGGCCGAGCACCGACGTGTGCACGGCGCTCTGCACGACGCGCTGAACCGCGGGAATGTCGACGCCCCGAGGCTGCGCCAGGTGCTGGCCGGCCTGCCCGTGCCACAGGCTGCCGACGGACGCCGGGTCCTCGCGGTCGATGTCAGCAGCTGGCTCCGCCCGGACGCGCCGGCAAGCCCGTGCCAGTGCCGTGGATCTTCCCACCGCCGGGCGGACGCCTCGTTGGCCTTTGCTGGTGGTTTGCCTGTAGACCACGTGGCATGGGGATATGGACCGATGCCTTCATCGCACCCGCCGAGCCGGCTCTGCTGTCACGGAAGGAGTTCGGTCAGCTCGTGGTTGACCTGGCGCGCGAGCGTGTGGTGTGCACGCCCTGGGCGCTGCTGGCGGGGGAGCTGTGTGTCAACGCGAGTTTGAACTGGGGGAGTGTCAGTGGACAGGCACGCTGGGACGCGCCTGAACTCGGCACCGTGTTGTGCACCGACGAGCGCCCCGAAGGCTTCCGGGACAACGATCCGCCGCCGTGGGGCGACTCGCACGAACGCGCCCGCCTACTGGCCCGCGGCGAAGCCATTCTCGACGTGCTGCCGGCCCTGGAGCAGACGCCGTACGGGAAGGAGGACATCGCGGTCGTCTTCCACCACCTCGACTTCGCCAACCGGGCGATCGCCGACTACTTCCGGTTCGAGGACAAGCGCACGATGCTCGTAGCCTTCTCCCTGGCCCAGCCTCAGAACCGCCCCCTCTCCACGAACGACTGCTGGAGCCCTGGCGGACCGGTACATCCTGTGCGTACGTGCCTGGTGCACACGTTCAAACACGCGAGTGAGGACGGCCCGCTTCCGCCCCTCGCGTCCATCGCCACCCGACATTTCGGTTCGGACCTCGTCAACGGCGAGACCTGGGGCTGAGGTGGCTCTGCCCAGTTGTTCGGCGGTTCGGATGCTGATCTTGGGTAGCGATCGCAGTGGGAACAGGATCTTCGATGGCAAGGCTCGGGCTCGCGTGAGACGGCACACATTCCCTGCATCGCCCCGCGTGTCGGGCAACGAAGGAGGACGGTGAGGAGCGACGCCGTCACCGCAGGACTCACCCCGCCTGGAGCTCCGACGTTGGGCGCGCGCAGCACATCGCGAGAGCGCCGCCGTACGCGCCCTTGACAGCCCCGGGGCCCTGTCTCAAACACCAGCGGAGTGGTCAGGACTTCGCGACCGCGGTCTTCTTAGGGGCGCGCGGGGGACCGTGTCGGTCTTGGCGAGGTGGGCCCGTACACCGTCGACCGCGGCACTCCGAATATCACGTGACCTCGATGACGTATGGTGCCGACCACCGCCAGGTCGCCGGAGTGGCTGAGAAAGCCTCCATGATCCGGTTGGTCATCGAACAGGGGAGGGCACATGGCGGAGGGCCGGGAAACGGACGCGGTCGCCGAGAGACCGGTGGAGCTGGTCTACCGGCCGACCGTCGGCGAATTGGCGTCCGCGCTGCGGGCACGCGCAAGGAGCACCGGCGCGGGACGCTTTCAGCGCGGGGCGCTGATCTGGACAGTGGCGGTCACCACCGTCGGCGCTCTGCTGTCGACGGCCAACTCCGGCCACCGGAACACCCCCTGGCCGCTGTATGTGGGGGTGGTGGTCTTCGTCGCCTTCATGACTGCGGTGCCGTGGTTGCAGGCGCGCCGCCTCCACCGGCTCGCCGAACGGCAGGGGGACATGCGCGGGACGGTCGACGACAGCGGGATCCGGCTCACCAGCGCTCACAGCTCGGCCAGCCACGACTGGCACCTTTACTCGCGCTATGTCGAGACACCGGAGTTGTTCGTGCTTCTCAGCGCCGACAAGTCCGCCGTCGGCTTCGTCGTCCTGCCCAAGCGGGCCGCGGACGGCCCGGGCGAGGTGGACCGGCTCCGGGCGGTCCTCGACCGGCGGCTCCTGCGCGCGGACGACGCCGAAGCGCCCGGAGGCCCACGGAGCCGGGGCCGGGCCGTCGGCCGCGGGGTCGGCTCCGTCGGGCTGTTGCTGCTGGGGCTGCTGCTGTTCCTCTTCGCCTTCGCCGCCGTACACCAGGCCGCGCACCCGGACCGCTTTCCCGGGATCCAGAACAACACCGCCCCGGTAGCGGCCGTCATGCTGGGACTGGGGGCGCTTGCGGTCGCCGGGTCTTGGTGGCTCGTACGGCGGATGACGGCCATGCGGATCGTGACCGCCGTGCTCGCCATCCTTGCCCTGCTGGCCGGTGGCGCCGCCCTGTACCGCGTCGGGCCGATGCTCCACTGCTGGGGCTCGGACCGAATCGCCCGCGGGCCCGAGGGCGTCTACGTCTGCTACGACTTCTGAGCGGGCCAAGGTCTGTGAGCGGGCCCGGAGACCGTCTCTCGGCGGCGGACCGCACAAGCCGCGCGGTCAGCATGGCGGTAGGAGCAGTCAGCATGGCGGTAAGAACCGTGTCGCCAGCCGCAAGCGAAGCTTTCGAGGCCACCGGTTACCTTGCTCGCGGCTGGCGTCTGGGCCAGGTCTTCGGGCCCTTGGCGGGCCGGCCCGGACACTGAACGAGTGGGCGGCCCAGGAGGTCCGCGCCGACAGAGCAGGAGGCCCGGATTCCGGGGGGGCCGCCCTCCCACGTTCGACAAGGACGACTACACGCAGCGGCACGCACGCGGTCGAGTACGGGATCAGTCGGCTGGAACGCCACCGCGCGGTTGCCGCGAGGTCTGAGGAACTCGCCGTCCGGTATCACGCGACCGTGCTGGTCGCAGCCATCAACGAGTGGCTATGACCAGCACGGTCGTAACAGGTCCTGATCGGCTCGGTCGGGCGTGGTCAGGCGGTCAGCGCCGCAAGCTCCGCGTTGGCGCGCCGGCTGACCAAGGCGAGGACGCGGCCGGCGGCGGCCAGGTCCTCGGTGGGTATCCCGCCCCAGATGCGGTCGGAGATGGGGGCGGTCTCCGCGCCGACGGCCGCGAGCAGCTCGCGCCCTGCGTCCGTGGCGTGAAGGTGCGCGCCGTCCGCAACGAGAAGCTGCTGGGCCAGCAGCTCGTCGAGAGTGGCGTGGATGTCGGCCGGATCGGCCTTGAGGGAGTCCCACACCTGGGTGACGAGATCGTCCGGCGTTTGCGGGGTGTCGGCGGTGACGGCGGCGCGCAGGGCGATCTGCTGCTGGAACGTTACGCCGTGCCGGGCCAGGACGTGCTCCAGAACCCCGCGGGCGGCGTAGTGGGCCAAGCCGAGGGTGCGGGCGTTGGCGACGGGTGCGGTGGCGGATGCAGTGCTGGTCATGGTGTTGCCCCCTGAGTTGTCTGGTCGTTCGGTATGGATGGAGCGAGAGGTGCGTCGAGCAGGGTCGTCAGCTCGTCGGTGAACGCGCTCGTGCGCGGGGCGTCGACTCCGCCGAGCGGCTCCAGCAACTGCTGATGCAGTTCCTGGACCACCGCGATGGCCTGCCGCGTGACGGCCTGGCCCTGCTCGGTGAGGGCGAGTTGCATGGCGCGCGGGTCGCGGGGATCACGGGTGCGCTCGATCAGGCCGGCCGACTCCAGGGCGCGCGCCAGCTTCGAGACGTACAGCGCCTCCAGGCCGATGTGGTCGGCGAGTTGGCGCTGATTGGGCCGTTCACCGAGGCGCTGCATGCCATGCAGCGACGCGACCAGTGAGTACTGCGCGTGGGTGAGGCCCAGCGGAGCCACCGCACGATCTACCGCGACGCGCCACTTGTTGGCGAGTCGCCATACCAGGAAGCCGGGCGTGGGGCCCGGTGAACCCTTGCTCATGCCGATAGAGTACATGGCTACTATATCCATGGCTACTATTTTCTGGCTGATGCGACGGCGCACCCCGAACCGGCAACACCGCAGACACTGCAGACACTTAGGGAACACGCCCTGTTGGAGGCGGCCCACCTGCCACCCTCACGGCCGCCGACGAGGTCACTGGAGCACTGTCTGGCAAGGCGGCTTTGCCGATGAGTTCACCGTCCTCGAACGGTCTACCCAGCGACACGACCGTTCTCGACAGGAGTGCTATGTCCACCATCCAGCCAGTGATCTTGACTGCCCACCACGACGTCCTGCTCGGCTTCTATAGGAAATTGTTCGGCGCGGAGGAGATCTTCCGGGTGCCGGAGGAAGGCCCGGTCTTCTACCTCGGCTTGCGCATCGGCGACACCGACCTCGGGCTGGTGGCCAAGGCGAACCCGGGGGACCGGGAGGCGTCGCGGATCCTGCTGAGCATCGGTGTCGACGACGTCGATGAGACGCTCGGCCGGGTGGAGGCGCTGGGCGGCTCGGTCCGCAGCGGCCCCAACGACATGCCGTGGGGACAGCGCGTCGCCCACATCCAGGACCCCGACGGCAACCCGGTGAACCTCACCCAGCCGATCCCGGCTCAGTGACGCTGTTCCGGGTGCTTGTGCTGGTCGTGGGCTGCCTGCGGTAGACAACCGTGGGCTGCACGACCAGGTCGCCGCCCTTCGATGGGTCTGGGACAACATCCCCGCGTTCGGCGGCGACAGTGGCAACGTGACCGTCTTCGGCCAGTCTGCCGGGGCTGCCTCCGATGTCCTTCTCATGGCCGCACCGGCAGCTCAGGACCTGTTCCGGTGGGCGATCGCCCAGAGCGTCCCAGCGGGGCCCGCGCCCGAACCGAGGCCGAGACGGTCACCGCCACGATCGCGCGGACCGCAGGCGCGATGTCGATCTCGTCTGCGGGTTCCACTCACGAGGAGTACCGGGACCAGGGCTCAGTCCCTGCCGATGGAGTGGACCTCAGGCTGGTTGCCGAGGGGATCGGTCTCGGCAACCACATGGTTACCGCCTACCGCCTACCGCCTATCGCTTATCGACAGAGCCACCCCGGGCTAACCGACACGGGCTTCTTCACGGTGATGCTGTCCGACGCGCTCGTCCTGATGCCGACCATCCGTGTCGCCACGCCCATGCATGACGACGGCCCGCGACTTCCTGAACCGCGCCGCTCCCCGATAGCACCGAGAGAGCCCCCACCGGCCATGCTCGTATGTACAGTTCTCCTCTGGAATGTGAGGGGTGTGCAGGGCACGCCCACCGGATTCCGGAAGCGTGGGGTGTCGGGGGAGGTCGTGTCATGTTTGCAGTGATCTACCGGTGGCGTTTGCGTGAAGGCAAGGAAGAGCAGTTCGCAGCCGGCTGGCATCGTGTGACACAGGCGATGCACCAGCACTGCGGCAGCTACGGATCGCGTCTGCATCAGGCCGATGACGGCACCTGGGTGGCGTACGCGCGGTGGCCGGACGCCGCCACTCGCGCGGGGTGCCCGGACGTCGACCCCGAAGGCGAAGCCATGATGAGCGAGGCGATCGCTGAACACCTCCCCACCATTCGATGTCATGTGGTGGACGACCTTCTCGCGGAACCCCGCGACTAGGGCCTGTCCGACGGGTCGTCATCCGGCTGGACCGTCCGACAGGCGTTGGCGCCGGTGGAAGCACTCCTGTGCCGCCAGCACACCGTCTCCGTAAGCCGCTGCCCAGACGCCCCGGGGCGGATCGGGATGAGCAGGGTGGTGCCGGCCTCGGTCAGGGCATGGTCGACTACTCGCCCAACGGGGGCGCGACGCTTATCCGGTTCATGATTTACGACTTGGCTGGGCGCCAGGGCAGCGGACAAGAGCCCACTGGGTTGTCACAGGCCCGGCCGTGACTGCGGAGCCTGCTGTATCAGCGGGCGTGGTCGCCGGGCGGCTGCGGCCCGCAGCTACGATGCTGATCTTGAACAGGGCCGCATCCACGAGAGGTGCGGCACGACGACCGCTGCATTACGGGGGTGGATTCCGTTCCATGACGGGAACCGAAGGTGTCTTTCGCCCGCTGACGTCACAGGAACCGCGGGAACTGGCCGGTTACCCGCTGCTGGCCCGGATCGGGGAGGGCGGCATGGGGTCCGTGTACCTTTCCCGCACCCGGGGCAACCAGCCCGTCGCCCTCAAGATGATCCGGCGGGAGTACGCGAGCGACAGCGAGTTCCGGCGCCGGTTCCAGCAGGAGGTCCGGGCGGCTCAGCAGGTCCGCGGGTACCACCTGGTGCCGGTGGTGGACCATGACACGGATGGCGAACAGCCCTGGCTCGCCTCCGCGTACGTGCCCGGAGTCTCCCTCGACGAGGCCGTCGACCTCCATGGTCCGCTGCCCATGGCCGCCACACTCCAACTCGTCGCCTGCGTCGCCCGTGCCTTGGACGCGGTGCACGCGGCGGGAGTGGTGCACCGTGACCTCAAACCGGGCAATATCCTCCTCGGCGCGGACGGGCCGTGGGTCATCGACTTCGGCATCGCCCGGGCCGCCGAATCCACCCGTCTGACGCGCAGTGGCGGCTTCATCGGCACCCCGCAGTTCATGTCCCCCGAGCAGGGCACGGGCGGCGAAGTCACCCCGGCGAGCGATGTGTTCTCGCTGGGTCTCATCGCCGCCGTCGCCGCCACTGGCCGGCATCCCTACGGTTCCGGCGGAGCGCTCACCGTCGCCACGCAGATAGCCAACACCGCCCAGCGCCCGCCGGACCTCTCAAGCTACCCACAGGTGCTCCGCCCGCTCCTGGAGCGCTGCCTGGCAGCGGCCCCTGCGGCCCGTCCGACGCCCGCTGAACTCGCGGAGCTGTGCGAGCGGGCCTCCGGCCGGTCCTCCCGCGACTTCGAAGACTGGCTCCCGGCCCCACTGGCTGCGGCAGTCGACGAACGGAGCCGGGCCATACACCGCCTCCTGGACCAGGAGGCTGCCGAGCAGCACCGCTCGGCCGCCACGTACGTACCCACGCGGTCCGACAATCCGCTGCACCAGGCCCCAACCCAGTCCGCCCCGCCCCGCCCCAGCACCCCGCCGCCCGCGGCCGCGCTCTCGGAGCACGCATCCGCCGCGTCCGGGGCCGGCGTCGGCAAGCGGCGCCGTGTGTATCTCACGGTCGGCGCCGCAGTGGTCGCTGCCGCGGTCGGCGCGGCGTGGTCGTTCTACGGGGACACCGACCAGGGTAAGGCGAAGGCCGGGGGCCACGGAGCGCCGATCACCAGCCCGAGCAAGCAGGGCAGGCCCAAGAGCCAGGCTTCCTCCGCGACCACCACGAAGACCCCGGCGGCGAAGGTGTACGAACCGCTCTTCAAGGACCGTGCGTTGACGATCGGCCCGCCGGGAACCGGTGAGGCGATCACCGTCGACCTGGACAAACCCAAGGTGGATCCGTCCGGTGAGATCGGCGACGACGCTGCGGAGATCCAGTACATCTACCAGTACCTGACCTTCCGCACCGCCACCGCCAAGAGCCCCGGAACCACTCCGGAGGCCTGCCGGCAGGCCGTCGACAGTGCGCCGCTGCCTTCGGAGCTTCCCAACAGTGCCCTGGACCAGGGCAAAGCCCTCAAGAAGGGCGATGTGCTGTGCACGGTCACCTCCGAGGGGAATCTCGCCATGCTCCGGCTCACCAGCATCGTCGACTCAGGTGAGACATCCTTCGACCCACCGGGGTACACGGGCCTGCTCACAGTCTGGAAGAAGGCCACCAGCTAGGCCGTTTCTGATGGCTCTTGGAGGATGCCGCGGAGCCAATGACGATCGCTGCAACGGGGGCCAGGGGTGACATGGATCCGCTCCCCGCAGCCGATCGAGATCCGCTTCGACACCTCCCGGGCCGGGGCCATCGACGTCCCCCTGTCCACTACGGCGTCGGTCGACGCGATCACCGCCCAACACCCGGAGGTCGATGGGGGCAACTGCGCGACGGTGGAGGGATGGGCCGGCGACCGCCGCTGTGCAGCCCACCCCCGGTCTGACCCGGTCACCCGGCGGGTGGTGCCGCCTCTCCGTCGCATCCGTCAGGAGGGGCGGCGCCCGGCGCCCCTCTTCGCGTTGCTGATCACTCACCAGACGTCTGCTGGGTGAAAGCACGAGGCTAGTGGGTGAGGGCTCGGTAGTCGGTCATCACGCGGGCCACGTAATTGCGGGTCTCCCGGTACGGGGGGATTCCGCCGTACCTCTTCACCGCCGCGACACCTGCGTTCCACGACGCCGCCAGGAGATCTGGCCGGGAGCCCACCTGTCGCTTGGCCCCGGCCAGGAACTTGGCGGCTGCCTTCGCCTGCCCCGCCGCGCTGCGCAGGTCGACACCGGCGGTTGGGCGCTGCTGGAACAGTCCAACGCGGCCGTCCGCAGCTCGGGCCGACGGGTTGCAGCCGGATTCCACCCGCGCCATGGCGGAGAGGAGTTGCCAGGAGACTCCGTTGGCCGACGCGGCCGACTTGAAGGTGGAGGCGTACTGCGGGCACCCCGCCGAAGCCGCCGTGGCGGTCCCTGCCTGCGTAGCACTGGCGGCGGCGAGGGTGAGGGCGAGTGCGCCCGTACGGACGGCGAACCGGGGATCAAGGGAGGAGCGGAACACGAACACACCCTTCTTCGAGAACAGATCACCCGTGGTGATGGCGTGCAAGTGCCGCATGGTTGCCTGTAGTTGAGCCCGTGTGATCCAGCTCATGAGCGTGTGTGACAGGCCCTTCTCCGCTCGGCGAGCCGCCGTCCCCCGTTCCCGAACCGCCCGCGGAACTCCTGCTCCGCTGGATCGACAGCCAGGACAACATGAACACCGCGACGGACCACGCCTGCGGGTGGGCTGTGCCCGGGCCACCGAGCCGGGCGACCGCTCCACCTCGACGTTCTTGCAGCACTCCTCAGCGATCCCGGCGTTCCCACCACCGTCGGACGCACCGCCGAGATCCGGCAGCACCGCGCGAACCAGCACCAGCTGATCACCCACAACCGCCGTCGAACGAGCTTCAGGACCGTGCCGTTCTCTGGACCATGGGCGAGATCCACGCAACCGACGTCGTCGCTGCTGCCTGTGATGCACTCGTCGCCGGCCTGGACAGTCCTGCCCTGCGGATCTTGGCGGCGTGCACACGCGCTGAGGCGGATTACGACGTCCCCGACCTCCTTCCCCCGGCACTCGCCGAACTGGGCCTCACCTATTACTCAGTGGGCAGTGTCGCCGGACAAGAAGCCGCCGCACGAGCACTTGCCGCCCGGATGCTGGCCGGCGAGCTGACGCCACGCGAGCTGGCCTTCCGGATCCACCAGCGCTTCGGGCACGAGATGCCACTGGCCGAGCGGCTCGCAGAACTGGACGACGAGTACGACGTCCTCGAATACGGCGAGAGAACACCAGCACAGGTCGACGCCGATGTCACCGCCGAAGCTCTTCGGCTTGCACAGCATCCTCGTGTTCCTACCGACCCCACGGATGCAGCGACCTGAAGCAGACCGGTGGGCCCCGTGAGCTCAGGCTGAAGAGCCGCCAGACGGCGTGTAGCGCTGAGTAATTGCCTGGCGTTGCGGTCGCGCTGCTGAGGGGCGGCGAAGTCGGCGTGTGCCGTCTCGATGGTCTCCTACGCCAAGCGGCTCGTCTGCACGCGCGCACTTGGTCCTTCCGCTGGAACTGAGCGGCCTTGCACAGGGCCAGGAACCGCAGCTGCCGTACAGGCGTCTCTGCCGCCGCAAGTGGAGAGCACCGTCCGGCACCAACGACCTGGGGGGCATCCGCGATGGCCCGAAAGACCCGAAGAACCGGGAAGACCCGAAGAACCGGGCAGGCCCGAAGAACCGGGCAGACCCGAAGAACCTGGAAGACCTGGAGATCCTGGAGAGCGGTGACCACCGCTCTCGTCATCCTGATCGGCCTGACCGCCATTGGGGCGTCACCCGCCTCCGCCGACCCGGGCGGACCGGTCGCGCCCAACCTGGACCAGCACTGCGCCGTGCAGAACAGCGGCAGCGGTCCCATGACGATCGCGATACCCGTCGACCGGATCACGCTCAACGTCGAGTCCGTCGGTTACGCGCCCGTCAACTCCACCGTTACCGCCTTCTACACCATCAGCGGCAGCACCAAGACCGGCACCGCCACCGGTGCGTTCGACACCGCAAGGAAGAACGCCACGTTCAACTTCTCGGTGTCCAACCCGCCACCGGGCGCGACACTGACCGTCACCTACCAGGTGTGGTGGCACGACTTCGGCGTCTACTACAGCAACTTCGTGAGCGCTCCGCTGGCTCCGTGCACCCTGGACAACACCACCTACGCCGACGCCTCGACGTGGAACGACTACGTGACCGTGACCGGCGTCTCCCAGCGGTGCGAGACCGTCGACATCGGCGTCGGCGGCAGGCACGCCTATGTCCGCGAGGACATCGTGACGGTGAACGTCGCGCACGGTTCGTCCTACTGGCCCTCGTGGTACGCGGGCCGGTCGGTCTGGGCCGACTACTGGATCGTCGGCCAGAAGACCTACACGTCGGGAGCCTCCGGCGTCTTCGACTCCGACGGGAAGGCCACGCTGTCGTTCGTGATCATCGCTCCGACCACGGGCGCCGAACTCGACGTGCTGGCCAGCGGCCAAGCGGGCTCGCGCACCTTCCCCGGCCACTCCTGGGCCACCATCGCCTGCTGAGGGTGCGCGCCGCGCTGACTTTCCGGCTCCTCGCCCCGCTCGCCGGTGCCGAACTCGACGTCCTGGCGAGCGGCAGGTTCGACCTGGCCACAGTACCCGCGCACGGCTGGGTCACCATCGCCTGCTGACCCGGCTCCGACATCGAACAACATCATCGACCCTGGGGGAGACACCACATGACCAGGAGAGCACCAAGACCGCCAAGGCCATTGAGCGCCCTGAGAACACGAAGAGTGCTGAGCGCACTGTTCGCGAGTCTGGCCCTGCTCATCGGCCTGACCGCCGCCGGAGCATCGCCCGCCTACGCCGGTCTGGACGGGCCGGTGGCGGCCTATGTGGACCAGCACTGCGCAATGGACACCACCGGGAGCGGCAAGACGACCACGGCCGTACCCGTGGACCGGGTCACCCTGAACCTGGAAGCCGTCTCACACGACCCCGCCGACTCCAAGATCACCGCCGTTTACACCATCCCCGGCACCAGCAGATACGGCACGCTCTTCGGCCAGTTCGACCCGACGAGGGGCAACGTCACCTTCACCTACACGGTGGACAACCCGCCCGCCGCCGCGACGCTGAGCCTCAGCTACGAGGTCGCCTGGGCCGACGGCACCTACTACAGCACCACGCTGACCCGCACTCTTCTCCACTGCACGCGGGACAACACGACCGGGGTCGACAAGGAGTGGTGGTTCGACGACGCCTACACCACCGCCTTCCAGCAGTGCACCACCGTCGGCACTTGGCCGTACTCCATCCGTGCGGTGGACGTGACCGTGCACATCTCGCACGACCTCTCCCACTCATCCTGGTTCGCGCGGCAACCGGTGTGGGTGGACTACTGGATTCCCGGCAAGAAGGGCTACACCTCAGGAGCGTCGGGCGTCACCGACTCCGTCGGTGACGCCTGGGTGACGTTCCGGCTGGTCGCCCCGCCCAGCGGCGCCGAACTCGACATCCTGTCGAGCGTCAGGGAGGACACGAGCCGCACCTACCCCGTCCACAAGTGGGTCACTATCGGCTGCTGACCGGACCGGTTCACTGGGTCGTGCCCTCCCGGGACCCAGCCCGTGCCGCCCAGCGCGTGAGTTTGGGCAGCACTCGAAGCTCTGCAGACGTCGAGCAATTCATCGCTTCGCGCAGCACGGGCCCCTGCCAAGAGTCTGGCAGGGGCCCGTGGTGTAGAGAGCCGAGGAGGGCCGGGACCTGTCCCTGGATGAGCAGCATGCTGGCCGACACGGCTAGCGTCTGCTGCCGGCCTGACGGCCCGGCGTCACTTCAGGTGTCGGGTGAAGAACTGGGCCGCGGCGTCCCCCGCGAACTGCGGGACGCCGGTGTGCCCGCCCATATTGGCGTGCAGCGTCTTCTCCTTGGAGCCGAAGGCGTCGAACAGGTCCAGCGCCGCCTGCCGGTCGTTCCCTTCGTCGTCCCATTGCAGCAGTACGTGCAGAGGAATGGTGACCTGGCGGGCCTCCTCGAACATGGTGCGAGGGACGAAACTCCCGGCGAACAGAACAGCGGCCGAGATGCGCGGCTCGACCACCGCCAGCCGGACGCCGATGGAGATCACTCCCCCCGAGTACCCGACCGGGCCGCCGATCTCGGGCAGCGACAGGAGGGCGTCCAGGGCGGTCTGCCATTCCGGGACCGCCTTGTCGACCAGGGGGAGGATGAGGGCGTCGATGATCTCGTCGCTGACCGGCTCGCCGGCCTCCATAGCCCGGCGCAGGTCGGCGAGGGCCTGCTCGGCGGCGGGCCAACGGGGCCGGTCACCGCTTCCGGGGAGCTCGATGACGGCCGTGGCGAAGCCGTCCGCCGCGGAGTGCCGGGCCCGGGCCACCAGTCGGGGGTACGTCTTGCGCAGCCCGATAGGAGGGGGGCTGAGGAGGATCAGCGGCGCCGGTGCGGATGCGGATACGGATCGGGGCGTCCACAGGATGCCGGGGATCTCGCCGAGGGTGAATTCGCGCTCGAGGACAGCGTCGTCGAGGCGCTGTTCAGAAGTGAATTGCATGGTCGTGCCTTTCAGGAGTGCCATGGAACGGCGCTCCCGGACGACCTATCGCCCGACCGTGACCCCGGAGGGGAGCACCCATGTCGATACGTTCACGGGTACCACCTCCTCGCTGTCTTGCACGGCTTCGGGAAACGTAGCAGTGGCTGCCGTGGTTCCGCCAACGGGTTTTGCGGAGGCTCTCTAGCCGAACACCACGGTGTCGGAGTCACACCTGTCAGTGGTCGAGATTTCGGGGATTAGGGCCGCATCAACCGGTCTGTTCTCCTTGGGATCGCCATGCCGCCGGTGCTGGCCTGCGTTAGGCACTGTCCGATCGTCGGCCGCCCACTTCCGCAGCTGGTTGTGGACGCCCTTCCACGAGCCGAAGCGTTCGGGCAGGTCCATCCACGGTGTCCCGGTTCGGTACTTGAACGCAATCGCGTCGATCACTTGTCGGTGATCACGCCACCGCCCGTGCGCCGCGGGGTGGGCGGCCGAGCAGGAGGGGAGGGCAGGGGCCGGGTGCTCCTGCCCTCCCCAGTCCGGCGGTTCTCAGCCTCGGCCGTCACACGCCTTGCAGTCGCCGCTGCCCTTGCAACTGGAGCATGTGAACAGCCCCCGGGATCCGGAGCCGCCGCAGGTGGTGCACTTGCCGTTGCCCTTGCATCGCTGGCACATGTCGATCAGTCCCTTCTGTTCGGTTGAGGTAGTAGATGTGGTGCTCAGTACGCGCGGGCCCTCTCCCACCCACGCGCGCCGTTCAGCGACGCGTAGAAGTAGTACTTGGGCTCCGTGGAGTAGCCGTCGGGCAAGTGGTCGCTGTCCAGGCCCCGGCTGTACTTGCGGAAGATCGCGATCGCCTTGGTGAGACAGTTGTTGGTGAACACGGCATAGCCGTTCCACTTCATCTGCGTGAAGGTGCGCTGCGCGGCCGTGAGGTCGCCGCCGGCGGTGTTGATGCACCGGTAGGCGTCGTAGCGGGCGAGCTCGATCGTGCGCTTCCCCTTGGTCTCGCCGCGCATTTCCCCCCAGGTTCCGCCCTGGATCCAACTGCCGTTGTTCTTACCCGGCGCGGTGTAGCTGTCTCCTTCGGCGTTCTCGGTGGCGCCCCAGATCCAGTGGCTGGTGTTTTTCGGGTCGCGGATCGCCCAGGCCACGTGCCCGTAGGTCCTGCCGCCGAAAGGTGCGCCCTCCTTGTCCAGGAAGAGGCAGGCCCGGCCGAGCGGGGCGGCCTCGGCCTCGGCAGGCGGGATGGTCGCTGTCGCGACTCCCAGTACGACGGTGGCCAGAGCGGCCATCGACGCGCCGCGCACGCGGACTTTCGTTCGAATCAAGGTTTGTTCCTCTCTCGTTCTACGGATGGTTGCGGAGTTCGGCGGCGCGGTGGACGCACCGTCAGAATCGAGGGTGCCCAGGGGAATCGAGCGAGGCCACGGGCGTCAGGGAGGTACATGTTGCAGTGCAACTTTCACCGCTGTGACCTGCGGAATCTGGTGTCGACGTGCAAGAGGGAAGGATCTACCGGGTTGGGCAGCACGAACGAAGAACTGATCGACGAGTTCGGTGATGCGTTGGATGAGTGGGCCAAGGAGGTCAAGCACGTCTGCCGTGCGTCGGCTGTGCAGCAGCAACAGCTCGCAAGCAGGCTCACCGAGCTGAGCAAGAGGGGGAGTGTCGACCCGAGCCGAGTCTCCAAGTGGCTGAGCGGCCGGAAGATCGTCACCAGTGGTGGTGCGGCTCTGCCAGGCAAGGGCCTGTCCCAGGACATCGTTCGAGCCCTGGGGTTACAGGGGGCACAGGCCCGGCGAGTGATGCAACTCGGCGAAAGGATCGATCTCCTGCAGGCCCAGCTGGAGCGCAGGTACCCAAGTGGTTGGAGAGTTGCCGCACAAGCGCACTTCCGTAATTCGCCTGTGGCAGCGCTCAGTCCGAGCCCTTCGGCCGAAACTGAAGCCAACCCCTCTGCGGGCGAGGCGCCCCGGTCTTCCGAGTCGGCGGTCAGCCAACGCCAGGACACCCCTGGCGTTTCCGAGGCGCCGCTTGCCCACACGACGGCCACCGCGCCTGTTGCTGCGGTGGGCGAGAAGGCCTCAGCCCGGCCGCCGCTGGTCACAGGTGGCGAATCGCCCGGTACCCCTCGTCGTGGCCGGAGGCAACGGCCATGGCGTGACCGACCTGGCTGGATCAAGGCTCTGGTGGGCGTGACAGCAGTGGCTGCGGCTGTCGCGGTGGTCGTCGTCGCTACGGCAGTGGTGGGAGCCGATGACGACAAGAAGACCGGCGGCAGGTCTGAGGGGGCCGGCGCCCAGGCGTCGGCTTCGGCCGGCGCGGATTCTTCCGCACAGGGGGGACCGGGGAGAGTCCCCTCCGAGTCACCGGGTCTGGAGAAGGGAACCCTGGGGGAGGACAGCCGGTGCAGCGTCCCGTTCGCGGGGCCGGGCGCGGTGACGTGGAGAGTATGCGCACGCGTCGAAGCAGAACGTGTTTCCTTCGCCCTCAAGATCACCAACCGTGGGAGCACGGCAACGGCGGTCAAGATCCGCCTGGAGTACGCACAGGCCAGTAAGTTCCACCGATGTCCGAAGGCGCCGAGTACTCATCTCCTCGACGTCGCGGCAGGGCAGACCGTCATCACGGAATCGGCGCAGTGCACGGTTCCCCGGGAGGGGACCTACATCGCCTACCAAGGAGTGGGCTGGGTGATTGCCGAGGACGCCAACGCAGGCTCGTACAAGCTGGCCCCTACCGCGCACGTCTATCCCGATCATGTCATCTGGCAGCCTGACTTGATCTGATCGGCAGTCTGCCTTGAGTGTTGGCGAACGATCAGATCGTCGAGCTCCTCGGCGACGGCGTCGACTGCTGCGACAACATTCACATCGACGTTGCCAGCCCTGCGCGAGCGCGGCGTCGAGGTGCGTCATCGAGCAGGGCATCGGCACCGCCACCCTGGAGTGGCGGGCCATGTTCGGGAGTCAGCACCGGACTGCGGCCTGGTCGGTCTGATGGATGAACGGAGGACTGGACATCGGTCCGCATCGGCAGATGGTTTCTTGGTCACAGTGTTTGCGGCCGTTGAGCCTCAGCCGAAGGTGAGCACTGCCGTGCTGTACGTTCGCCGAGTGGCTCGGCGCGCCCGCCGCGGTCCCGGTCGCCGACCGGTTCGACCTGTGGCGGGGCATCGGCTGGGCTCTGGAGATCTGCGTCGCCGCCCACCGCGAGTGCCTGCGTCACCCTCCTGCACTGCGACCTCCTCGCCGGCAGCCTCCGTCACATATCAGATGGTCCGCGCCTGCATCGCCACTCTGCGTGCTGTGCCGCCGCAGGCGCCTCCTTCGCCGACCGTACGGCGGGCAACCGGCTGGCTCACCCGCCACCCTGCGACGCTGACCGAGGACGAGCGCGCCGTGCCGAAGGACGTCCTGGCCCGCTGTCCCGCACTGGAGGCCGCTGCCGGACACGTCCGCGATTTCGGTGAGATCTTCACCCACCGACTCGGCCCCACGCTCCCCGCATGGATCGACGCCGTCGACGCCGGCCCACTGCCCAGCCTCACCAACTTCGCCCCCGCCTGCTGCGAGACGTCGATGCGGTGACCGCCGGCCTCGTCCTGCGCTGGAGCTCCGGCGCTACGGAAGGCGCCGTGAACTGCATCAAGAGGATCAGACGGCAGCTCTGCGGACGCTCCGGATGCGAAGTGCGCCATCGCCTCCAAGGAAAGTTTTTGCGCGTGCCGCCGCCCGGATGATGAGGTGCCACGGTGACCAACCAGGACGAGGCGGTGGCTGTCCCCCCATTGACGCTGGCTTGGGTGAGCCGGCACCTGGAGGTCGGTGAACGTATCGTCAGAACTGAGGTGCTGTACGGCGGAATCACCGCCGAAATGCGGAGGCTGACCATCGGCACGCGGGACGGAGGTACCCGTGACCTGGTGCTGCGGTCTTTCGTCGACCCGTTCTACGGGGAGCGCGCCGAGGACTGGCTGAGCAGGGAGGCCGGCGCCCTGACCCTGCTGGCGGGGAGCGGCGTGCCGGCTCCTGGACTGGTCGCGGTTGATCCGACCGCCGCGCATTGCGAGTATCCGTCGCTGCTGATGACACATATGGCGGGCCGGCCGGTCCTCGACGATGCGGGATTGGAGACGCGCCTTCCTCTGCTGGCTCGGCAACTTGTGGAGATCCACGCGCTGCGACCCGCTGTACGGCTGCGGGAGTATGCGGCGTTGACGACCGCCGACACGGTCGTGGTCCCCAAGGGCGCCGACGCGGCAGCGTGGGCTGCCGCGATCAATGTGATCCGCAAGCCCGCGCCGCCCTATGAAGGGCGATTCCTGCACCGGGACTTCCAACCCGGCAACGTGCTGTTCGGCGTGCCGCCCTCAGGGCTGGCAGGTGCCCGGATCACCGGCGTCGTCGACTGGGCAGCGACCTCCTGGGGCCCGGCCGATCTCGATGTGGCGCACTGCTCGACCAATCTCGCGCTGCTGCACGGCCCAGCTTGGGGTCTGCGGTTCCCTGAGGCGTACGAGGAGGCCGGCGGGGTGCTGGACGCGGCCCCGAGCGAGCGGCTGTACTGGCAGGTGCGCGACGGACTGGCGTGCTCGGAAGAAGTGCAGTCGGTGGTGCGGGCATGGCGGGAGGCAGGGAGGACAGAGCTGACGACGCGAGCCGTCGAGGAGCGGCTGGATGCCTATGTCACCGCCCTGATGGACACGCTGGGCTGAACCAGAGCGGCCTGGGGCGCGGGCCCGGCGGCGCGCTTTGGTCCCGGCGGCCACGTCCGGCAACGGAGCCGAACGCACATACGAACACCCGCGACACCCGCACACCCGCTCCGGGGCGCCCCCGAGTACGGGCCGGCTCCCGGCCGACAGCTCCGCGACGCCTACAATCATGGAGTCCGTCTGGCCGGAGCCGCGCGAGCAACGGCACACCGTCAAGCGGATCTTTGAGGCAGCTGACCTCACACCAGTCTCTCCCGGTGATCGGCTGATCGATCATTTGGCCAGTCCTCGAAAGAGAGATCATCATGTGGGGATGTCCGACAACCAATCCTCTGTAGGACCGGCTGTAGTGCGGCTTCCTCGGTACACGAAGGCAGACCAGGACGAGATCCTCGGTCACGGCGTTGATCCCTTCGGTGTTGCCGCGGCAGGTTTGACCTGGCTGCCCAAAAAGGAGCACTTCGGTATCAGACACGGCGACCGGCTTGTGGCACACGCCGGCCTCCTACGGCTGCCTGTTGCGATCGGTGATGTCGAGACAGAGGTGGTTGGCGTCGGTGGAGTGGCCGTCGCCCCCGACATGCGGGGCCAGGGCTTGGCCCGGCGCGTGGTCACTGCGGCACTTGACCACGCTCGCACGATGGGGCCCCAGCACGCGCTCCTGTTCTGCCGACCTGCCCTCGTGCCGCTGTACCAGCGCCTCGGATGGCACCCCCTCGACAAGGAGGTGCTTGTCGAACAACCCGAAAACCGCCTGGTGACCATGCCACTGCGGACCATGGTGACGCCCCTGCGCGACGACGTGCGCTGGCCTTCAGGGCCGGTACGTCTGTTCTCCCTCCCGATGTGACGGGCCCCTTCCGCTTTGTCCATCGGTTTGGGCGGCGGACGGGACTGATGGGGTGGAGTAAGGTCTTCGCCGGGTCGGCCGGGCCCGAGTGTCCCTGCAGGTGGACACGGAAGGTGTGCACTCTGCGTGGGGACGTCTCTCACATCACCTTGGAACACACCGCATCGAGGGCCAGCCTTTGACTCCGCATTCCCTGGCGTTCTACGTGGACGTCGTCACCACCGGCACCGTGCTCGGCGTTGGCCCCGCGGATTCTCCCGACCAGGTCACCAGGGTCCTTGGGTCGGACTTCGCTGAGAACACCTTCGGCGAGCGCAGCATGTGCCGTGACTACGGGCTCGCCGAGTTCCACTGGGACCGCGCCTGCGCCGACCATCCCTGGTCGGGCCACCACTTCACGCTGCACGTGCACCGGCTCGCGTTGCGGGACCGTACCCTCGTCAACGACGCGCTTCGTGCCCGTTACGGGCGGTTCACTCCCAGGCTTCGGTTCGAGAAGCTGCAGCGTCTGCTGGTGCGGCGTGGCGTCGCGCTGTTGGAGATCCCGGAAATCCCGGCGAACGCCCCGTATTACCGTACCTTCTGGCAGCCCGCTTCTCAGGTGGCCGTCTCCGTCATAGGCACCTACGGCGAGTACAGCACACCGGACAATCTGCGGGTCGGCGATGTGTACGGCATCCAGGCCCCTATGGCTGCCGATGAAGTGGAGTGGCGGAGGGCGCGGCTCGGACAGCACACGGACAGACGCGGGGGCTCGCCCGATCTCGCGCACATTCCTGGAGCCTTGTCCGATTGCACCGCCTGAGTCACGACAGCAGGACCCGCTTTCGGAGGAGTTGGCAGCCGGCCCGGAGCCCCCTCGCGGTGTCCGTCGCCAGTGTCGCGACGAGTACCGCCGTGCGCACCCCCGGTCAGGGAGCTCAATCAGGCAGGTCGCATCGTGGCGCAGAGGTCGCAGCGGGGCAGCGGGCCGGGAGCGGGGCCGCTCGGCGTGATGCTTGTCAGCTCAGCTCATGGCCGGGGTGGGGGTAGCTGAGGCGGTGGATGCCCGGCGCGGAGATCACCTGTACATCGTTCACGCCGGGCACGGCCACATGGACGAAGCCGCCTTCCAGCGCGATCCGAACGGCTGTCAGGCGCGCAGCCGGGGCGCCGTCGGCATCGAGGAGGGTGTAACCCGGGGTGAGTTCGACGGTCGCATCCTCGTGCCAGGTGAGCCGCCCGTTCATCGCGCCGCCTCCACATCCGTGGACGGGACGTCCATCGAGGCGACCGGCGGGAAGTCCAGTTCGGGCTCGGCCAAGTGGTTGAAGTAGTTCGAAAGCGTGTTGAGCGCGACGTGCGCCACGATCTCGGCGAACTCCGCGTTCGTGACGCCCTCCTTTCGGGCCTGAGCCAGCAGCTCGTCGTCCACCCGGCCATGGCTGCGCACCACCGCGGCGGCGACCTGCAGCACCGCCTGGGCATGCGGATCCGCGTCCTCGGCCCGGCGGGTGGCTCGCAACTCCTGGTCGGTCATCTTCAGGAGTCGGCCGCCGCGCACAGTGTGCGCGGAGACGCAGTAGAGGCAGCCGTTCTCCTGGGCCACCAGCAGGGCGAGCTGCTCGCGTAGCCGGTCAGTGAGTACGCCGTGGGTCAGCGAGTCGCGCAGCGCGAGATAGCCGCGCAGGGCGGCTGGGCCGTGGGCGAGCGAGGCGTAGAGGTTGGGCACTCTGCCGAGCTGTCTGTGGGTCGCTTCCAGCAGGTCACGCTGGTCGGCTTCGGCGGTGTCCGGGGTGAGTTGCGGGATGCGCGGCATGGCGTCTGTCTCCGTTGTGTCGTTCGCACCGTTAAAACGGTACCGGTCGTTCTCGTTCTCGCTGCCGAGACGGTAATGATCGGTACCATCTGGCGTCAAGGGGATTCCGCGGATTCGGAAACGATCGGTACCATCGATCTATGGCAACCCAAGCTCGAGCCCGCCTCCTCGATGCCGCCGAGGACCTCTTCTACGCCGAGGGCATCCGCGCCGTCGGCGTCGACCGCATCCTGAGTGTCTCCGGCGTCGGCCGCGCCTCCTTCTACCGGCACTTCGCGAGCAAGGACGAGCTGGTGGTGGCCGTGATCCAGGGCCGGGACATGCGCTGGCGCCAGTGGCTGCGGGAATCGGTGGAGGCCCGTGAGCTGCCGCCCGAGCAGCGGCCGCTTGCGGTCTTCGACGCGTTGGCGGAGCGGTTCGCCCGCCAGGACTTCCGGGGCTGTGCCTTCATCAACACGATGGTCGAGGCCGCCGACCGCGACAGCGCCGCGCACCAAGTGGCCGCGGCGCACAAGCGCAAGGTGGTCGACTACTTGGACCAACTCCTGGCCGACGCCGGGTACGCCGAGCACGCCGCGCTGGCCGACCAGCTGGTACTGCTGATCGACGGCGCGATCGTGACAGCGGTGCGCGAGGGCACGGTGGAGCCGGCGCTGCGGGCGCGCCGGATCGCGGCGTCGGTTCTCGCGGCAGAGCGGGACTGACGCCGCCGACCCCTTTGGCGCCCCGGCGCGCGATGATGCTGCCGGCCTCGGCCGGTGGGAACCGGGTGCCGGTGATCGCGAAGCTGGTACAGGCCGATGAGGACACCGCCCGGGACGTGATCCACCGGTTCAACGAGATCGGTCTCGTCTGTCTGGACCCTCGGTGGGCGGGAGGCCGTCCCCGTCTGCTCAGTCCTGACGACGAGGATTTCGCCGCCCAGACGGCCACCACCCGCCCGACCCAACTCGGCCAGCCCTTCACCCGCTGGTCCATCCGCAAACTCGCGCCTGCCTGCGGAAAGTTCACGGCCGGGTGATCCGGATCGGGCGCGAGGCGTTACGGTGCCTGCTCATGCGTCGCGGCGTCACGGCTGGGCTCCCGCCGGTCACCCCGAGCGCCATCTCGCGACGTACCACCGCACCCACCCACGGAGTGCGCTACTTCCACGGCTGCTACTCCCGATCGGCGACGACAAGCCGGGGGCGTCAACCGCCGCAAGAAGGGCGCCCCGAACACCCTGACCGCACCGAAGCCGATTCGCGCGGCCCGTCCGGACGGCGCTCCGATCTACGTCATCCTGGACAACCTCTCCGCCCACAAGGGCGACACCATCCCTCCACCTACGTGTCTGGGGCCAACCCGATCGCGGCGACTTCGGACGCTGCGGCAGTTCACCGTCGCCACCTCCAACCACGGCGATCGCCCCGCACAGACCCGGGCCCCGAACTCCTACCTGCGCCGGCGTCAGCGAGAACAGCCGCCACCCCCGACGTGCTGGCCGCCCAACGCCGTGAACGGGCACGGATCCGCAGCGAGAAGGTCCTCTGCTGGGGCGGACGCCCACTCGCCGCGGCGGCCTGACTACTGACCTGTGAGCTCTGCTACGAAGCCGACAGGTTGGCGCAGACACGGCGAAATGCGACCAGCGGATCCGGCGCGCGCGTGACCGTGCGGCCGACGACCACATGTGAGGCTCCGTCCGCGACGGCGGCCCGCGGTGTGCCGGGACGAGCATGCTCGGCAGCAGACTCGCCGGGCATGGCAACTCCAGGGGTGACGATCAGGGCATTGCTCCCCAACGCCCTGCGCAGGGCTGAGACTTCCCGCGGTGAGGCGATCACGCCGTGGCATCCAGCCCGCTTGGCCAGGCCGGCCAACCGCAGCACTTGGCCCTCGGCGGGGTCGGCAACGCCGATGTCGGCGAGGTCGGCGTCGGTCATGCTGGTGACGACGGTGAGGGCAAGAACGCGAAGGTCGGGATAGTCGCGGGCCGCATCGACTGCGGCGGCCAGGATCCCGGTACCGCCCATACTGTGCACAGTCACCAAGGAGACGCCGAGTACGGCTGCCGCGCGGACTGCACCGGCGACGGAGTTCGGGATCTCGAAGAGTTTGAGGTCCAGGAACACCTCATTGCCCTGGGAAACGAGGTGTTCCACGAACTGGGGCCCGACCGCGGTGAGAAGCTCCAGGCCGACCTTGTAGAAGCGGCACTCGTCACCGAGTTGATCGACGACGGCTTGAGCGGCTGGAAGGTTGTCGTAGTCCAGTGCGACGATGATCTGACGGGTCGGGTCCATGACGCCATTGTGATCTCCGGCGTCGACCGCGCTACACCGCCCCATTCTCATTGGCCTGCACCACCCTGGAACAGGACCTCGGCGACACCGTGAACGCCCTTGGAGATCGCTCCGTCCCCGTCCGCGCCGAGCATGGGGAAAATAGTCGGGTAGCGGTTTCGTCGACCTCTAAGAACCCTTCCATCGGATGTGCTGGGCGTGGGCCCATCTGCTGTCCGCTGCCTTACCCCGTACACCGTTTACTCAAGGCCGAGAAGTCATTCGCCTCACGGTGACGTGGATGCACGTGGAGCAGGACCGGCGCTCGAGGCGCGCTGTGCGCGGTGGGCGTGCTGCGAGTGCCTGCGTGCCGGGAGACCGGGGGAGTTGCTGAAGGGTGCAGACAGGCTTGGACCGTTCTGGAGGGTGCGTGATAGGTAGCCGGGCGGTGGTGGCGTCGAGTTCCGTGGCCTTGGTCGCGGCACGGAGGTCCGCACCGACGCCCAGTACACGTGCACCGTCGCCCCTGGTTGGACCATGCCGGCCACCGGGTCCCACGGGTTGGCACGACGGACCGTGCCCACTCTCCCGGGACAGCTCCCGAGCACCGAGCCCGGCAGGCGATCCGTCCGCCGACGCCGAAACGGCGACGCGGCCAAAGCGGCGACAAGTGCCGTGACCAGGGCGGGGGCCGACGCTCCGACCGCCGTGCCGCGGCCGAGGGGACAGCATCTGGTGCCACCCCGGCAACCGGTGGACGCGGTTCTGCCCGCCGAGCGGGTTCCGGCGGCCCCAAGAGCGGTGCCGTCGGAGCGGGCGGCCGCGGTTCCGACCGCCGAGGCGGCCGCCGCACCTCTGCCACCTAGGCGCAGCAGGCGACGTCGGCCCGGGTGACGAACTTTCGCAAGCGGTCGTCCCCAGGGCGCTTGGTCCGCCGGTTGAAATGCGGCGGACCAAGCTGCTGTGCTCTTGCGGCCGGCGTGGCTGGCATGGCCCATCTGGCAGTGTGCCGGCGCCGGTGTGGCCTGGCCCGTATCGTCCTTGCCGTCGAGAGCGAAGTGGCGTAGGGCGGGGAACTCACGTCCGCGGGCGCAGGCGCGCGAGCGCGGTCAGCACCGTGTCGTTGGCCTTCCGGTCACCGACGGTGAGCCGGAGTCCTTCGCCGGGGTAGTGACGCGCCTCGACACCGGCGTCGGTGAGTGCTGCGGCGCCCGCGTCGATGGGATCGGGTGCGGCGAGCCAGACGGAATTGGTGTGACCGGGGCGCACACGCCAGCCGAGGGACACGAGTTCACGCCGGAGGCGTTCGCGTTCGGCGACGACGGTGTCCACGCGCCGGCGCAGCTCGCCTTCGGCCCGCAGTGAGGCCTTCACCGCCGCTGTTGCCACCGCGTTGATCCCGAAGGGCAACTGTTGCCGACGGATCCGTTCCACCAGGTCGGGGGCGCCGAGTCCGTAGCCGACCCGCAGGGCGGCGAGGCCGTAGGCCTTGGAGAAGGTGCGCAGGACCAGCAGGTTGGGGTGTGCGTCCAGGAGTGCGGGCGTGTCCGGCAGGCCGGTGTCGCGGGCGAACTCCACGTACGCCTCGTCGAGGAGCACGGTGACGTGCGGGGGGACGTGACGCAGGAACGGCGACAGGGCGTCGGCGGTGACGAGGCTGCCGGTGGGGTTGTGTGGATTGCACAGCACCACCACGCGGGTGCGGTGGTCGAGCGCCGCGAGCAGGGCGCCCAGATCCTGGTGGCCGTCCGGCGACAGGGGTACGGGGACGGGCCGAGCGCCCACCATGGCGGCCAGGAGGGGGTAGGCGTCGAACGTGCGCCAGGCGTAGGCCACCGTGTCCCCGGGGCGGACCACTGCCCGGAACAATTGCAGGGCCACGCCGACCGATCCGCTGCCCACCGCGACGCGGTCGGAGGTCACCTGGCACCACTCGGCGATCCGCTCGGTGAGGTCGTCGGGGTGGAACTGCGGGTAGCGGTGGGCCTGCGCGACGGCCCGTTGCATCGCCTCGCGCACCGAGGGCAGCGGGGGATAGGGGCTCTCGTTCAGGGCAAGCCGGTGCAGCACAGGGATGTCCATGCTCAGTCCCGTCCGCCCTGCCAGCGAACGGCGACGGCACCGGCGAAGTCGCCGGCGTGGGCGAATCCCCCGAGCACCATCAGATCGCCGTCCGCCACCTGCCCCGAGCTGATCGCGCGGTCCAAGGTGATCGGAATCGCCGCTCCGAAGAGATTCCCGTAGTCGTCGAAGGTGTTCAGGTGCCGTTCCGCGGGCAGTTGCAGCGCCTCCCGCCAGTTCCGCAGGAAGGTGCGGTTGGGCTGGTTGGTGATGAGGACGTCGATCTCGGAGGTCGTCATGCCGAGCCGTCGGCACAGGTCCGTGACCACCTCGGGGACGAGGCGGTTCCCGCGTGCCAGGACCTTGGCGACGCTTGCGTCGGTGAACCCGATCCGCAACTGGGACTCGCCCGGCTCCCAGTACTTGCGCCCGTCGTCGACCGCCACGGTCATGTCACCGGCGTACTCGCCGATGTGCCGGGTCTCCAGGTCGAGCACCGGCGACTGTGCCGACGTCGTCACGTACCCCACACCGCACCCGTCGCCCGGAATCGCCGCCTGGGCGAGTTTGCGCACCTCTGACTGGGTGAACCACTGCCCCGCGGCGCTCTGCGCGTTGCATATCAGCGCGGTCCTCGCGTCGGTGGAGGTGAGGATCTGCCGGGCCATCTTGAGCATGTACACGAAGGACGCGCAGCCCGCGTTGGCCACGTCGACGAGCCACTCCGGATTCAGACCCAGCCGACGCGCCACCTCGGTTCCGGCGCCCACGAACGGCAGGTCCGGCAACTGGCTGTGCACCAACAACACGTCGACACCTCGGATCTCCGCCGCGCCGTGCCGTTCCATCAGGGGCTGTACCGCGCGCTCGACCATGTCCGCGTTGGTCTCGTCCCTGGCCACGTGGTGCCGTAACGGCGGGACCTTGAACATGGGGTGGTTGCGGAGTTTGTCCTCGGCGCCGGGGAAGTCCGTGTAGAACTCGGCGGGGACCGGATCGCCGGGCAGGTAGCTCGCGACGTCGGTGAGGCTGACCGTGGTCACCGGGCCACCGCCCTCGCCGGAGCGGAACTGACCGGCAGGCCGCCCCGGTGGCGGTGTTCCAGGATGGCCTTGAGGTTCTGCATCTCCACGGTGTGTCCCGCGTAGAAGAGGTCCCAGTAGTCGCCCACCCAGGGCCGGTCCGGGCGGGGCGCCAGGTCGGGGTGCGGATTGTCGTCGTAGTACGGGTGCCGGCAGTTGGTCCAGGTGATCACCGAACCCGGCTTGTCGAGTACCAGTCGGGCCGGGACGACCCGCATCAGATAGATCATCCACAGCTTCTCGCCCTGGTCCCAGGAGCAGTGGTAGTCCACGGTCATGGCCTCGGGGTTCGCGAGCACCCTGCAGTAGATCCTGGTGTCGTCCTCCAGCCGGTCGTGGCCGACCCAGAGCCCCGGTGTGCCGGTGGGTGCGAAGTCCCGCAGGCTGCAGGTCCACTCCTCCAGGTGGTGCCCCTGGCGCAGATAGTCGTAGGCCTGCTCCGGGGGGCAGTCGACGTACTCGTGGATGGTGCAGTACTGCCCGTAGACCTGGTGGTGGGGGTAGACCGCGTGGGTGAGCTCCATGCAGTGGGCGGTCAGTTCCTCCTTGCCGGCGTTCTCGATCCGCATCAGACCGGGGATGTCAGCCAACGTGGACGACGGCTCGCTCATCTGAACTCTCCTTGTGTTCGGTGCCATCGGTGATTTCGGTGAAGGACTGGAAGGGGAGGAACGGCGGGATTTCCCACGGGTCGCAGTCCACCGCGACGAACGCCGGGCCGCCGCCCGCGTTGCTGCGCAGCAGTGCCGTGCGCAGATGCGCCGCGTCGGTGGCTCCCGTTGCCGCCAGGGAGGGGAAGGCGGCGGCCACTCCGGCGGCGATGTCGGTCCGGGCGAACAGGTCGTCGCTGCGGACGCCGCCCTGGAGGAACTCCTCCCGCAGTGCGCACATGGCGTGGGCGTTGTTGTTGAAGATCACGAACGTCACGGGTGCCGCGTATTCCACGGCGGTGTGCACTTCCATCCCGTGCATGAAGAAGGCCCCGTCGCCGGCGAGGACGTAGGTACGTCGGCCGGTGGCGAGCGCGGCGCCGATGCCGGCGCCGAAGGTGTACCCCATGCCGCCCATGCCGACCGCCACCACGAAGCGGCCGTGGCGCGGTGCCGGGAGGAGATGGACCGCGCTGGCCCCCGTGTTGCCGGCGTCCACGAAGACGTGGGCGTCCTGGGGGAGTGCCGCCTCCACCGCGGCGACCGCCTGGCCATGGGGGACGGTCCGCGCCGGGCTTTGGACGCGCGGAGCCGGCATGGGTGTGGGCAGGGGACCGGAGTGCGGCGGGCAGGGACGGGGGTGCGACGGCAGTGGGGCGGTCACCGCGCGCAGCGCGTCCCGCAGGTTCCCGCCCAGTGCGGTGGCTGCCACGAACGGCGGTTCGAGGCCGAGGCAGACGACGTCGGTGGCGGCCAGGGCCCGGTCGAGGCCGCCGCGTGCAAGGAGCGGCAGCCGGGTGCCGACCAGCACGCACAGGTCGGCCCGCCGCAGGCAGTCTTCGACGTTGGCGTGGCCCATCACCCCGGCCACGCCTGCGAATCGGGGATCACGGTTGTCGAAGACGTCCTTGGCGTCCGGCGTGACCGCCACCCATGCCCCGAGGCGCCGGGCCAGTTCGGCCAGCTCCGCACGCGCGTCGGCGGCGGCGACATCCTCACCGGCGATGACCAGGACCCGACCGGCTCCGCGAAGAGCGTCCGACACGGCGCCGACGGCAGCTGTGTCGAGCCGCGGCGAGGATGCCGTCGCACGGCCACCCGGTGTCGGGGGCGGGGCCGGGTCGTGTGTCGGAGCCGCGTCGCGGGCGGGCACCCGGATCCGCGCCTGCTGCACGTCCTTGGGCAGCAACAGTACGGCCGGCCCGCGGGGATCGGCCTGTGCGGCCGCGACCGCCCGGGGCAGCAACTCGGTGAGCGAGTCCGGGTCATCGACCCGGGCGCAGAACCGGGAGACGGGTGCGAAGACCTCCCGTGCGTCGAAGGAGCCCGCCTTGCCGCTGGAGTCCTGGAACGCCCCGTGTCCTTCCTGGCCGGTCGGCGGCTGGCCCACCAGGGCCAGCACGGGCACCCGGGAGGCGTACGCCTCCGCCAGACCCGGTACGAGATTCATCGCCCCACCGCCCGAGGTGGCGGCGACGACGCCGAGGCGCCCGGTGGTGCGGGCGTATCCGTCGGCCATGGTGACGGCGGAGAACTCGTGTTTGGCGACGACGCCGCGGATGGCACCGCCGCGGTGCACCGCGTCGTAGAGGTCCTCGATGTTCGCGCCGCCCACGCCGAACATGTGGGTGACGCCGGCCCGGGCGAGTTCCCCGGTCAGATGGTCGACCAGGCGTGCCGTTTCCGCCTGGCGTAATTCCGCGACCCTGGTGGTCATGCGAGGCTCCCCTCCCTCTCGTGGTGCCGGTCGATGAGGCCGGATGGCGAGATGACCTGAAAGCGGTGCCGGTATTCCTTGGGTGTGAGTCCCAGGGTTCGTCCGAAGGAGCGGAAGAACGTCTCGGTGGCGGCAAAGCCGCAGCGGCCCGCTATCTGGCTGATCGTCAGGTCGGTGGTCTCCAGCAGTTCGCGTGCGCGGGCGATACGCGTCCGTTCGACGTACTGGCCCGGTGTCGTGCCCACCTCGCGCCGGAAGACCCGGGCGAAGTTGCGCTGACTCATGTTGGCCTGCCGCGCGATCTCGGCCACGGGCAGCGGGTTCTCCAGGTTCTCCAGGATCCACTCCTGCGCGGCCCGGATCGGCGGATGGTCGGCCAACTGGGCGTCGAGGACGGCGCTGTACTGGGACTGCCCTCCGTGCCGCTTGAGGAACAGCACCAGGAACCGTGCCGTCTCCAGCGCGAGCGCCGATCCATGATCGGCCTCCACCAGAGCCAGCGCCATGTCGATGCCCGTCGACACGCCCGCGGAGGTCACGAAGGGGCCGTCCCAGACGAAGATCGGCTCGGCGTCCACCGTCACATCCGGGTAGCGGCATGCCATCGCCTCGCTGTACGCCCAGTGCGTGGTGGCGCGTCTGCCGTCGAGGAGGCCCGCCTCGGCCAGCAGAAAGGATCCGCCGCAGACCGAGGCGACTCTGCGCGACCGGGTCGCTGCGCTGCCGATCCAGGACACGAGCGCCTGGTTGCCGAGCGCGCTGTTGAGACTCCATCCGCCCGGCACGAGGAGCGTGTCGATCGGGCCCTGCCCCGCCTCCAGTGGCGAGGCCTCCACCACCACCCCCGAACTCATGCGCACCAGTGGTGCGTCGGCGGAGACGAACTCGGTCCGGTAGGGGGTGCCCGAGGGACCCAGGAGCCGGTTCGCCGTATCGAACACTTCAATCGGTCCGGTGATGTCCAGGGCCATCGCGCCCGCGTACACCACCACAACAACACGTCGCTCCAACACGGTCACAGCCTGTATCGGATGTCGCACTGGCTGCAATGACAGATTACTGACGCATCCGGCCAGCATGTGGCGCAGGACGGGGAGGAACCGCGCTGGTCAGGCACTTCACGCACCGAGCGGGCAGCGATGGGTGAGGCAGTTCACAGAGCGCCACCGGTGAGGCCCGCTTGGCCCCTCGCGCAAAGCCGCGCACTTCCTCGCCTTCGTCGGCATGGCCCGCCACCCTCAACCGCTGTACAGGGTCAGCGGCTTCGCACCAGGCGGGTGCAATGGGATCCCGAACGGAGGGCGGAGACCTGGACACCGCAGGGCCGCTCCTGCCCGAGGAGCGGCCCTGCCGTGGATGAAGGGATCCTGGCTCACCTGCATCGATGAACCCCGATTGAGATGATCCAAGCTGCCCAGGGTCAGCCGAGTTTGAGGAGGCCGGCTTCGATCACGGCGCGGCCGAAGGGGCTCGCGAGCTCGGCGAGACGCTCACAGTCGGCGTCGCCCAGGGCGGCGTAGGCCGGAAGGGCCAGGCGGTCGGTGCGGTCCTCGATGTGCCGGCGCAGGAGTACGCCTTCCGGGCTGAGCGAGTCGCCGTCGAGAAGACCTCGCTCGCGCAGGCGCTCCGTTGTGGCGGCCCACTCGTCCTCGGGCCAACCGCGGCTCGCCTTGAGGAAGTCGACGGGAATCTCACCGGTGGCGGCGTGCAGAACCAGGGCCTCCAAACCCCCGATGCCCTCGCTCAGCAGGCACGCGACATGGCCGTCGCCTCGGAACTCCCGGAGCAACGTCTGGGCGTGCCACAGCTGCAGGACCGGCTCCGTCGGCCAAGGCAGCGCGGCATGTGCGGCGAACAGCGGGCGGCCTTGCGCGTGTTCGCAGGCCGCCTCGGCCGCCCGGCGGGTCAGCGTCCGGACCTCCTCCACGTGCGGCAGCTCGTGGATTCCCGCCCGTCGCAGGGCTTCCCCCGCCGCGGCGTACCGTGCGTCCAGCACCTGCTGCGGCGTCGTGGTGTCCCAGGCCCCGTCGACCGCCTGGCGCACCAGATCGGGATGGAAGTTGTAGAAGGTCGAGATGACCAGCTCGGCGGATGCCCGGCCGAACGCGGCGCTCCGGGAGGTGAAGTACCCGGCGCGTCCGCCCAGTCCCAGGTCCGCGTACCGGCGTCTTGCCTCGGGGACGAAGTAGATCATGCCGTGTACCGGCTCGAGCCGGCGCCAGGCCGCATGTGCCGTGTTCATGGGTCACCTCTTCGGAGAGTCGACGAGCGGGGTGTGCGTCGCGGTCCCGTACTCGCCCTGCGTGCGCAGGTGTTCGAGGAGCAGGCGGCTCAGCGTCTCGGGCGCCTCCTCGGGGACCCAGTGGCTGACGCCCTGAAGGGTCTCGAACCGGTAGGGACCGCTGACCCACTGCCCGGTCTGCTGCGCGGCCGCCGGGCCGAACGCGCTGTCCTCGGTGCTCCAGACGTACAGCGTGGGCACGTCGACGACGCCGATCGCAGCGTCGGGGCGGCCGGCCCGGTACCAGTTCAGCGCCGCGATGAGAGCACCGGGCCGGGACAGGTGTCGTACGTAGGCCTCGGCACTGTCTTGGGGGACCTTCCCGGCGTAGAACGCGCGAAGCTCCCGGGCGTCGTGGGCGAGCATGCGCTCTTCGGTCGCGGGTGTCGCGCGCCAGTCGATCATGTAGTGGGAGCGTTCGCGCTGATCCCGGTCGGTGCGCAGGGCGGTGGCCAGAGCGCCGGGGTGAGGGGTCGAGACCGCGGTCAGGGTGCGCACCCGGCCGGGGTGGGTGTGAGCGGTCCACCAGGCCACCGCGCCTCCCCAGTCATGGCCGACCAAGTCGAACGCCGTCCAGCCCAGTTCCTCGGAGATCGCGACGACGTCGTCCACGAGGAGGTCGATGCGATAGTCCTCGGGCCGCTGAGGGCGGGCTCCCGGGGAGTATCCACGCTGGTCGGGCGCCACCACCCGGTAGCCGTGCGCGGCCAGCGCCGCGATCTGCCGTTGCCACACCAGCCCCGTCTGAGGGAAGCCGTGCAGCAGCAGCACGGGGCGGCCCTCGGGCGGACCCGCCACGATCGCGTCGAACACGCCCGTGATGGTGGAGATGCTCAGCGCGTCCACCCTCGCCTCCTCATACCGACTGGTCGGTAGCCTTCAGGGGGTGGGACGGCCTGTCAAGGGCACGAGCGCGTGGCATGGATCTAATTGAACTTGACGTCGGATTCAACTATAACCGGTCCGGAGGTCGACTCCCGTCATCCCGCGGTCACGGCTCATGTCAAAGGCCACCGCAGGAGACGGTCGACGAGCCCTCGTCGCGCCGCAGTTGGCGCTCGACACCGCCCGCCGGCATCGATTCCCGGCGCGCGGAGCACGCGAATCCCCGCCCGACACTCCCGGGCGAACCGGACCGACAGGAAACAGCGAGGCGACATGAGGGAAGCAGTCATCGTTTCGACCGCACGGACGCCGATCGGAAAGGCCTACCGCGGTGCGTTCAACGACACCCAGGCACAGGCACTCGCCGCCCATGCCCTTTCTCACGCGGTGCAGCGCGCCGGGCTCGAAGGAGGCGAGGTCGAGGATGTGATCTTCGGCTGCGCCGCGCAGCAGGGCTCTGCGGGCTTCAATGTCGCCCGTCAGGCCGCTCTCCGTGCCGGACTTCCGGACACCGTGCCGGGAATGACGATCGACCGGCAGTGCTCGTCGGGCCTGATGGCCCTGGCGACGGCCGCCAAGCAGATCGTCACGGACGGCATGCAGATCGCCGTCGGCGGCGGTGTCGAGTCGATCTCCCTGGTGCAGAACGACCACATGAACACCCACCGCATGGCGGACCCCTGGCTGGTCGAGCACAAGCCGGCCATCTACATGCCGATGCTGCAGACGGCGGAGATCGTCGCCGAGCGCTACGGCGTGAGCCGGGAACGCCAGGACGAGTTCGCGCTGCTGTCGCAGCAGCGCACCGCCGCAGCGCAGGAGGCCGGCCGGTTCGACCGGGAGATCGTCGCACTCAGCAGCGTCAAGAAGGTCCTCGACAAGCACTCCGGGGAGGTGCGGGACGAGGAGGTCACCCTGACCCGGGACGAGGGCAGCCGCGCGTCGACGACGCTCGAAGGCCTGGCCGCCTTGGCGCCGGTGCTGCCCGACGGTCAGGTGAGCGCGCAGTCCAGCGTGACGGCGGGCAACTCCTCGCAGCTCTCGGACGGGGCTTCGGCGTCGGTGCTGATGGAGTCGAGGGAGGCCGAACGCCGCGGAGTGGAACCACTGGGCGTCTACCGGGGTATGGCTGTTGCCGGTTGCGGCCCGGACGAGATGGGCATCGGTCCGGTGTTCGCCATCCCGAAACTGCTCAAGCAGCACAACCTGACCATCGACGACATCGGCCTGTGGGAACTCAACGAGGCGTTCGCCTCCCAGGCGCTGTACTGCCGCGACGAACTGCACATCGACCCGGAGCGGTTCAACGTCGACGGCGGCGCGATCTCGGTCGGTCATCCGTACGGAATGACCGGAGCCCGGCTGGTGGGGCATGCCCTGATCGAGGGCAAGCGCAGAGGTGTCCGGTACGTGGTGATCTCGATGTGCATCGGCGGCGGAATGGGCGCCGCCGGACTGTTCGAGGTCGTCTGAACGCGTGCAGCCCTGCCGGACGCAAGCCAACTACGAGAGAGGCGTGGACATCGTGTCGAACCTGGTGGAAAAGACCCGAACCGCGGTCCTGGTGGACTTCGGCGGGGTCATCACCTCCAGCGTGTTGCGGGCCTTCACCGACTTCGGCGCCTCCCTCGGGGGCGACCCGCGCCTGCCGTTGGACCTCCTCGGCCGGGACCAGCCCTCACGCACGCTACTGGCCGACCACGAGTGCGGCCGTATCGACACGGAAGCCTTCGAGCGAGGATTCGCCGAACGTCTCCGCGTCCACGGCGCCGACGTACCGGCCGAGGGTCTCACGGCCCGGATGCAGGCGGGACTGTCGATCGACCAGGACATGCTCGCCCTGCTCGGTGAGCTCCGGGCCGCCGGCCATCCGGTTGCGCTGGTGTCCAATTCGTTCGGCACCGGAACCTACGACGGCGTGGACCTCGCCGCTGTCGCCGATGTGGTCGTCATCTCCGCCGAGGTCGGGATCCGCAAGCCGTCCCGGCGGATCTACGCGCTCGCCTGCGAACGCCTCGGTGTCGATCCCGGGGAGGCGGTCATGATCGACGATTTGCAGCAGAACCTCGACGGAGCGGCCCGGATCGGCATCGGGGGCGTATTGCACACCAGTGCCGCCGACACCCGCCGACAACTTGCCGAACGCTTCGGGATCACTCCCGGACCTGCCTTGCGGATGTCTGACCATGGCGTCGGATAGAAGTACAGTTCCCAGGATGGACAGCACGTCTCCCGAGGAGATCGACGACGAGAAGGCGCCGCCGATGGCGCCCCTCTCGCACCTTCGCGAGCCGCCCACGACGCAGCGCGGAGCGCGTACCCGGGCCGCTCTGGTGAAGGCCGCTCGCCAGGTGTTCGAACGGGATGGCTACCTCGACACCCGCCTGACCGACATCACCAAAGAGGCTCAGTGCGCGGCGGGATCCTTTTACACCTACTTCGCCAACAAGGAAGAGGTCCTTGCCGCCGTCCTCCTGGAGGCGCAGGAGGACATGCTGCACCCCGGCATGGGCCGGGTACAGGGCACCGACGACCCCTATGCGGTGCTTGAGGCGAGCAATCGCGCGTATCTCGAGGCGTACAAACGGAATGCGAAACTGATGGCGCTGCTTGAGCAGGTCGCACAAGTGGAGCCCGAGTTCCGGGAGTTCCGCAGCCGGCGCGCCGACGCCTTCATCCGCCGCAACGCCCGCGGCATCGCCGACCTGCAGGCGCGGGGGGTCGCCGACCGTGAAGTCGACCCGATGACGGCCTCCCGCGCGCTGTCGGGCATGGTCAGCGTCATGGCCTACCACGCCTTCGTGCTCGGCGAACGGCAGGAGGACGGCCCACGAGTGGATTTCGACGACCTCGTGTCCACGGTCACCCGGCTCTGGGCGAACGCCCTGAGGTTCCCCGGCCACCGCTGACCAGGCAGCTCGTTCGGGCGCGGTACAGGTCGCGCAGCACGACGCTGCGGCAGATCGCACCGAAGGCCGGCGTCTCGAAGTCCGCTGCGGATCGCATCATCGATCATCTCGGCCCATCGCCGGTGTTCCTGGGAACCCCCTGTGTATCCGGCCTCTCTCGCAGCAACCGGTCGGCTTCCGCGCGCCACTGCCGGGCGGCCCGCTCACCGCCCACCCGCCCTGCGTTCTCCACCATCTGGTCGAGCAGGTCGCGCGCGGCCTGCTCCCCACACGCGAAGGATCGAGGCCCGCAGCAGGCTGCTGCGGAGCCAGCCCTCGAACGCCTCGTGGCTGGAGTGACCGTTGACGAGCGGGCCGTGAGCCGCCCCGGACTGCCGTAGGGCCCGCTCCACCAGGACGAGGCGGCGGAACGCCCTCGCCGCGAAGGCCAGCAGCGCACTGGCCGAGGCACTGACCTCGGCGACCTCCCGGTGCGGATGGGCGTCCGCCAGCAGGCCGAGTGTCGCTGCGGTGCACTCGAGCATTTCCAACGCCTCGAAGGAATCGCCGGGCTGGAGCACCTCCACAGCGTCTTTCAGTGCCCTCTTGGCCGCGGCCAGTCGTTGCGGGATCTCCTCCGGCCGGGCGCCCAGCGTCGCCCGCAGCTCCGCGGCGACGTCGGCGATCCGCGCCGACTCGGCGTCCAGATCGTTTCCCGCCTCGGCCGCGCCGAGCACCTCCTGGAATGCCGCGAGCGCGCCCGCGCCGTCGCCGGCGCCGAGCAGGGTCAGGCCCAGCACGCGCCACATCCTGACGGTGAGGCCCGTGACATCCGCCCGGTCGGCCGCGGCGAGCCGGCCGTACGCGTCCACCGCGACGCGCGCCGACTCCGCCGATCCCGCCCGTTCCGCGTTACCGAGCAGCCGAGGGTCTCCTGGGCTTCGACCAGCCGGTCGGTCTCCCGGAACGTCTCCGCCAGCTTGCGCAGGCCCTCGACCGGCAACGTGCCCCATCCGGCGAGGACCTCCAGCAGCACCAGACGGTCCCGGATCGCGATCGCCCGCCGTGCCGGTGCCAGGGCGCGCAGAGGGTCCTTGTGATTGCGGACCAACGCCGCCTGGTGGCCGTACGCCTGGGCCGGCCGCTCGCTCGCCTCCGCTCTGCCGTCGCGGAGCACGGCGGTCGTGAGCAGCAGGGCTGCCTCCCGGTAGGACGCCAGGGACGCCAGGACCTCGACGTTGCGGTCCATGTCCTCCTCCCCCTGCCCACGGGAAGCCTGCGGCTGCCGCTCGTGCACGGTTGTGCCACAAGGTGCCCCGAGCGGCTTCCTCGGCCCGATGGAGGTGCCGCTCGATCCTGACCCGTGTGAGCAGACGGTGAAGAAATCGGCACGGGTAATCCCGGATCACTCCTTGGTGATTCAACCAGCGTGCAGGGCTGCACGTTTGCATGTTGGTTGCCTCAGATGTGCGTGAATCTTGTGGAGATCGATCATTCCCCCGGCGTCGGGGGCGCATCAAGAGATTGACCTGCTCGTGACAAGTAGGCACTCTCCTGAGCACGCGCAGCGCTGCCGTTCGAACGCAATCCCCCCACTTCACGAGGAGATCCCTCTTGACGGCGCATCACAAACGCATGGGCAAGGCCAAGACCGTCACCGCGGTCGCGGCCGCCGCAACCGTCGTCGGTACCGCCTTCTACGTGTCCCCCGTCGCGCAGGCGGGACAGCCCGCGGAGGGCACGGTCTACGGTCTGCACGCCGAAGGAGCCGTGGCCGGCAGCTACATCGTCCTCATGGACCAGAAGGCATCCGCGGCCGAGAAGCAGGACCTGGCCACCGAGTACGGCGGCAAGGTCAGCCGGACCTTCGGCTCGGCGGTCAACGGCTTCTCCGCCGACAGCCTCACCGAGACGGAGGCCAAGCGTCTCGCGGCCGACCCCGCGGTGGCCACGGTCGTCCAGAACAAGAAGTTCCACATCGACGCCACCCAGGACAACCCGCCGTCCTGGGGCCTGGACCGTATCGACCAGAAGGACACGGCCGGCGACGGCAAGTACACCTACCCCGACAAGGCGGGGGAGGGGGTGACCGCGTACGTCATCGACACCGGCGTACGCATCAGCCACAAGGACTTCGAGGGCCGCGCCGGCTACGGGTTCGACGCGGTCGACAACGACGACAAGGCCGACGACGGCAACGGTCACGGAACCCACGTGGCGGGAACCATCGCCGGTACCGCCCACGGTGTGGCCAAGAAGGCCAAGATCGTCGCGGTCAGAGTCCTCGACAACAACGGTTCCGGCACCACGGAGCAGGTTGTCGCCGGCATCGACTGGGTGACCAAGAACCACAAGGGGCCCTCGGTGGCCAACATGAGCCTCGGCGGAGGCGCCGATCCCGCTCTCGACGAGGCGGTCAAGAAGGCCATCGCCTCGGGAGTCACCTTCGCGGTCGCCGCCGGCAACGAGTCGGCGGACGCGGGGCAGGGTTCGCCGGCCCGGGTCCCCGAGGCCATCACGGTCGCGTCCAGCACGAAGGACGACGCCCAGTCGGACTTCTCCAACTTCGGCAAGGTCGTGGACCTGTACGCGCCGGGCTCGGACATCACCTCCGACTGGAACGACAGCGACCAGGGAACCAAGACGATCTCCGGCACCTCCATGGCCACCCCCCACGTCACCGGAGCCGCCGCCGTCTACCTGGCCGCACACCCGGACGCCACTCCCGCTCAGGTCGCCACCGCGCTCACCGGCGCGGCAACCGGTGACAAGATCACCAACCCGAGCAGCGGAACGCCCAACAAGCTGCTGAAGGTGACCGAGTAGGTTCACGAGGACCCTGTGGCCCGGCGGTCCCCCGGATGTACGGGGGGACCGCCGGGCTCCGTCGTTAGCTGCTGTGGACGCCGACCTCGTACAGCGAATATCCCCACCTGGTGCCACGCTCCGTGCCCGTGATGCGGACGTAGCGCGCCGGTGTGCCGGTGAAACGGGCGGTGTCGAGGCCGCCGTCTCCCGTGGTGGTGGACCAGACCGTCTGCCAGTTCGCGCCGTCCGTCGAGAGCTGGATGCCGTAGGACTTCCCGTACGCGCGCTCCCAGTCGAGCGTGACCCGCCCGACCCGGTGGGTGGACCCCAGGTCGATCTGCAGCCACTGGTCGTCGCTCCAGCCGCTGGCCCAGCGGGTGTCCCGGGTGCCGTCGACGGCGCGGCTCGGAGCGTAGCTCACGAACGGGTTCCACTCGGTCGAACCGGCCGTGGCCGAGGCCCCCTTGGCGAGGTCGACTCCCGCCTGGTGCTGCTCTGTCGCTCCCCACGTGTCGAGGTAGGACTCGGCACCCCGGAAGAGGTCCTGCACCACGTCCTGGCCGCCGACGAGGCGGATGTCCTCGATCCAGTCGGGAACGAGGCCGTAGTGCGCGGCGCCGTCGGTGTTCACGTCCCAGGTGCGCTCACCGGTGGTCTGCCGGTCGATGACCGAGCCGCCGTCGACACTGCGGAAGGGGTACGTGACCTTGTGCGGGGCATCAGCGCCGCGGGGTCCCGGCCAGCCGCCGACACCGTTCATGTCCGTGCCGTACCCGTAGCCGACGCCGTACTTGTCCCGCAGCGCCTTGGTGCGGTTCGCCTCGGCCACGAAACCCTCGGAGCCGTGCATGTACTGGGCGATGAAACCGCCGAGGCCGTAGACCCGTTCGGTCCAGTTCAGGTCCATCCAGCTGTGCGAGGAGATCACCCCGGGGTAGGAGTCTGCCTCGAGGATGTCCAGCGCGCGGCCGACGGCCTTGACGCTCATGTGGTCGATCTCCAGCATCATCTTGCGTTTCATCATGCCGCGCACGGCATACTCGCCGAGGTCGGTCAGCCCCCGGGCGTTGCACTGCGCGTCCGAGTCGTACGAGGGGACCTGCACACCCGTCGGGAGTTTCGCCTCGGCCCCGGCCGCCGCGGCCGAGCCGATGGGGTTGTCGTGCTGTGGACCCGCGCACTTCTCCGTCTTCCAGAAGGTGCCGGTGGACAGGAACTGTCCGACGTTGATGGCTGTTCCCAGTGAGCCCGAGTCGAAGCGGACGCCGCACAGCGCGTTGTCGAACTTGTGGCACAGGAACATGCTGCGCACGCCCAGCGCGTACAGCTCGTCCAGGCCGGCGTCGATGTCCTTCCTGTCGCACTGCGGGATGTCCAGGATCTGCTTGCAGCCGAACGGCTCGGAGGTCTCCACTCCGAGGACGACCGCGAGTTTGCCCTGCTTGATGACGTCGCGGGCCTGTGCGCTGTCGGTGACGATCCGGAACCAGCCCTTGCCCGGGCCGCCGTACATCTTGTCGACATAGGCCTGAAGGTCGTACGTCAGCTTCGCCTGCAGCCGGATGGACGTCATCTCGTCGCAGCTGCGGTCCTTGAAGAAGTACACCGAGCAGATCACACCGTTGGTGACGAGGTCGTTCACGAGCACTCGCTGGCCGCCGCGCCAGGCCCGTTCCACCCACGCGTAGTAGTTCTGCTGGTGGGTCAGCGAGTCGTGGGCGGGCCAGTCCTTGAACGTGGGCCAGCCGACCGGGTCGTGTCTGCCGTCACCGCCCTTGGTGATGAAGTCGAAGACGGCCAGCGAGCCGTCGGGGTAGTGCTCGGGACAGTCCCTGAGCGCGTCGGCGATCCCGGCCTCGGAGAAGACCTTCCCGCAGATGAGCCGGCCGCCGAAGGCCTCGTTCGCGAACAGATGGTCGTGGGCGTCGACGAAGCCGCGCACCTCGCCCTTGGCGTCGGTACCCGTGAACGGCTCCCCGGTGACGTTGATCTGGGAGTCCGGCGTCGGCCGTGCGCTCGGCACCCACCACTCGTTGCCGGCCGCCGAACTCGGGGCGGGCCCGAGCACGGCGGCCAGTACGAGGAGGAGCAGCGACACCACGGTGACGTCTTTGCGTCGGCGGTACGGGCGTCTGGTCATGGCCACGGCACACGTCCCTCGGTCGGCGGGATGCGCGGTCGACCGACAAGGAGGTCAGGGCCCGACGACCTCGCGCATACCGGTTTGTCATGCCTATGCAAACCGTGCGCCATGAGGATCGCCAGTGCCGCCTTCCGAGTCAATACTCGGGCTCTCGGTGAGTACCTGTGCCAGAACCCTTGATCGGTGACTGTCCGTGGCTGGGGAGGCTCTTGACGTCCTCTCCCGACTGAAGCGGGCGCGCCGGACGGGGCAGGCGAGGATCTTCTCCGTCCGCCGTTCCAGGAGCTCAAGTTGCGCGGCGGAAAGCTCCTGGCCGCGCAGGCGCGTCACCAGATCCCGGATGGCCGCGACCTTCTCCGGGGCAGCACGGCACACTGCCCACCGATCCCACGGCTCTCACCTCCGGACGGGCCGAAGGACCGGCACCTCAACCGGCCGGGGAAGCTCCGGCCCGCACGTACCCCGCAGGCTCCGCCGCTGTCCCCATGGTCACCTCAGGCCACTGGTGAACGAACCACGCCGGCCCTCCACACCGACGGCCCGGCCGAAACCCGGAGCGAACCCATCGGCGCTCGCCCGGACACCCCCCTCGACGCTCTCACCGCGTCCCGTGGCCACGAACCGGAGGACAGCTGCGACCGCATTCTGGGATTTCTGCGCCGTCGTGGCCGGGACGCCTCAGCCGGGCGGTGCCGACAGGTGGATCAGGATGCCGCACACCTCGTCCACGATCTCCCGGGCCTCCGTCTCGTCCCCGCAGTCGCCCAGCTCGCGCGCCGCCCCTCCGATGACGGTCGTCAGCACGCTCACCCGGACCCGGCCGGCACGCCGCCGCTCGTCCACCTCCAGCAGCCGGGCGTTGCGCCGTACCCATGCGCGGTCCCACTGGCGGCGCAGCGCGTCGAACCCGGAAGGACCGTCGTCCTCCACGAGGAGCCTGCCGAACCTCCGGTTGTCCCAGGCACCCTCCAGATATGCCCTGGCTCCCGCCACGAAGAGGGCGATGGGGTCGTGCACACCACGGCCGCGTTCGGAGGCCAGCGTGGCCGCGGTCCGGCGCTCCTGCTCCTCCCGGAACTCCTCCCACAGAGCGAGGTACAGCCCTCGCTTTCCGCCGTAGTGCTGGAAGAGGCTGCCCACCGGGATGCCGGAGCGCGCCGCGATCTCGGTGAGGCCGGCGTCGGTGTACCCGCGCTCGGTGAACACCTCCAACGCGGCGTCCAGCAGCGCACGCCGGACCGTTCCGCGCTGCCCGGCGAGCTCCTCCGGCAGGCCCGACTCCCCCTTGCCGCCCGGCAGCCGGCATGCCGCCTCGGTTCCGGCGGACTCCACGATGCCGCTCACTGGCAGTCCTCACCTTCCCTGGCGCCGTCGCGGATGGCGAGGGCGACCAGTAGTTCCAGGAGGTCGGCGATCCGGCGCGGATTGCGGCCGGTGCGTTCCTCGATCCGGCGCAACCGGTAGTGCGCCGTGTTGTGGTGCACCCGCAGCCGGTCGGCGGCCAGCCGCAGATTGAGGTCCGCCTCCGCGAAGGCCCGGATGGTGGCGGCCAGCGTGTCGCCACGTCTGCGGTCCTCCTCCAGCAGCACCCGCACCCGGGGATCGACCAGCTGGCGGGCGAGGTCGTCGGCGCGCAGCGCCAGGTAGTCGAACGGGGACAGCCGCGGCAGCGCCGCCACCCCGCCCCCGCTCGGCACCAGGTCGAGGGCGGCCCGTGCCTCCTCGTAGGCGCGCGGCAGTTCGGAAGCCCCCCGGGCGACCGTGCTGATGCCCATGCAGAGCCGGGTGCCCTTCCGCGCGAGCCGCTCCTGCACGGCCTCGAAGTGGGCGCATATGTCGTCCGCGTCCATACCGGCCCTGAGCACGGGCACGGCCACCACCTCGCCGTGGCGCACGACGACCAGGGTCCTGCCGGCCCAAGGCCCGGCGACGCTGATCGACGCGCTGGTGGCATACCCGTTCTCGGCCGAGGTGTGGTCGCCCGAGTGCGTGTCACCGACGCAGACGGCCACGACCGCCATCATCGGCGAGCGGGGTCCGATGCCGTACGCCTGTGCCGCGGCGAACAGCGGACCGCGTGTCGGTGCCATGCCGGCCAGGAGCTGGTCCAGGAGATCCCGGCGCTCCCGGTCCGCGTCCGCCACCACGTGCTGCTGGTACTCGACGTAGGCCTGCGCGGCATGGGTGCTGGCGTAGTCGACGTACCGCATCAGCGGGGTCACGAGGGACAGTGCAGCCTGCTGGGCCTCGGCGGACGTGCCCGCGCAGTCCAGCATCGCGTCCCACATCACCTGCCGGCCGACCCGGAAGGCACTGATCCAGTCCTCCAGGGCGAACCCGGCGCGGGCTCGGCGCATGGCTGCCGCCCGGCTGAAGACCAGGTCCTCGGCAGCGATGTCGCGGTCGCCGGCGAGCGCCGCCAGCTGCATCCGGTAGTGCTCGAGCACCTGCTCCCGCACCTCGTCGAAGAACCGGTCGTCCTGCAGCGCGTACGACGGGATCTCCGCACGCATCACCTCGACGGCGGTCTCCGCCACCTCCTCGACCCGGTCGTGGACGGCATGCAGGATCCGCCGCCGCTCCCGGCGGAGCGGTTCGGAGAGATCGGGAGTGCCCAAGGCGGGACCGCGAGGCATGGCGCCGATCGTCGCCGTCCGTCTCGTGCTCCGTCAACAGCCTCGGCGTGAGACATCTGCCGCCACCTGTGCGCCGCGCACAGTTCCGTGACCGGCAAGTTGGGTGCTCACACCCAATGTGCGCCGGGAACGCCCCCACCTACTGTGCTGCTCGCCCACCCCCCCAGCACGTCGGAAGGGGCGTCATTCATGCTCGCGGTCGACGGTATCACCGTGCGCTTCGGCGGGATCACGGCACTCGACGGTGTCGCGTTCACCGTCGAGCCGGGCACCGCCGTGGGGCTCATCGGGCCGAACGGAGCCGGCAAGACCACCTTGTTCAACTGCCTCACCAGGCGCTGCACCCCGGACGGGGGAGGCGTGCGGTTCGAGGACGAGGACCTGCTGGCCCTCCCTCCGCACGCCGTGGCCGGGCGCGGTATCGCCCGCACCTTCCAGAACCTCGGCCTGTTCCCGCGCCTCACGGTCCGGGAGAACGTCATGGTCGGCGCCCACAGCCGGGGGCGCACCGGACACCTCGCCGCGGCGCTCCGGCTGCCCCGCGTCCGGCGGGAGGAGAGAGAGCTGCGTGACCAGGCGGACGACTTGCTACGACGGCTCGGCCTGGCGGGCGTCGCCGACCACCCCGCCTCAGGGCTGCCGTTCGGCACGCTCAAACGCGTCGAACTCGCGCGGGCGCTCGCGGTCCGGCCCCGGCTGCTGTTGCTCGACGAACCCGTCAACGGGCTCAGCCACGGAGAGGTCGGCGAATTCGCGGATCTGGTCCGGTCGGTGCGCGAGGAGTTCGACCTCACGCTCGTGGTGGTCGAACACCACATGGGGTTCGTGATGGGCCTGTGCGACAAGGTGGTCTGCCTGGACTTCGGCCGTAAGATCGCCGAAGGCGCGCCGGAGGAGATCCAGCACGACCCGGCGGTCGTCGAGGCGTACCTGGGAGCGGCCGCATGAGCGCGCCCACCACCGACCGCACCCAGGCCGAGGCGAGTGCGGAGCCGGACTTCCTGAAGGTCTCCGGCCTGCACGCCGGATACGGCCAGGCCCGCGTGCTGCAGGGTCTCGACTTCTCCGTCGCCCGTGGCGAGGTGTGCGCGATCCTCGGACCGAACGGCGCGGGCAAGACCACGACGCTGCGGGCGCTGTGCGGCATGGTTCGCGGCCGCGGCTCGGTCACCCTGAACGGCACCGGGCTGCTGGGGCGTTCGCCCGAGCAGGCCGCCCGGCTCGGCGTGGCGCACGTCCCCGAGGGCCGGGGCACCTTCAACGACCTGACCGTCGAGGAGAACCTGCGCATCGGCGCCCACACCCGGCGCCGAGGCAGCGCCGGGCGCGCGGCCGTGGCAGCCGACCTGGAACGGATCTACGAATACTTCCCCAAACTGCGTGAGCGGTCACGGCAGGCCGCCGGCAGCCTCAGCGGCGGGGAGCAGCAGATGCTCGCCATCGGCAGGGCGCTGATGCTGCGGCCCTCCCTGCTACTGCTGGACGAGCCGTCCCTGGGGCTCGCCCCGCTGGTCACCCGTGAGCTGTTCGAGATCGTCCGTGCCGTCAACGAGGAGGAACGCACCACCGTGGTCGTCGTCGAGCAGAACGCCCAGCTCGCGCTGGACATCGCGCACCGGGCGCACGTACTGGAGGCCGGCCGCCTGGTGCTGTCCGGACCGGCCGCGCAGATCCGTGAGGACGGGCAGGTCGCCGAGGTGTACCTCGGTGTCTCCGTCCGCTCGGGCAAGGCCGGGTGAGCGCCGTGACCGATCTTCTCCAGCAAGTGGTGGAAGGACTGGGCTCCGGCGCGGTGTACGCCAGCCTGGCGCTGGCCCTGGTGCTCATCCACCGGTTCACGGGAATCGTCAACTTCGCGCAGGGCGAGCTGGCCATGCTCTCCACGTACGTCGCCTGGCAGCTGGTGGCGTCCGGGATGCCGTTCTGGCTGGCGCTGCCGGTCACCCTCGGGGTGTCCTTCGCCGGCGGCATGCTGGTCGAGCGGATCGTCATCCGCCCCGTGCAGGGCGCCCCCGAGCTGACGGTGGTCATCGTCACGGTCGGCCTGTTCATCTTCGTCAACGCGCTGGCCGGCCTGATCTGGTCGTTCACCGTGAAGGACTTCCCGCAACCGTTCCCCGACGGCGGGCTCGACCTGGCCGGAGTGCGCGTGGACTGGTCGACGCTCGGGATCCTCGGCGTGGTGGCCGTCGTGATGGGCCTGCTCTACCTGCTGTTCCAGCACACCTCCATCGGCCTGGTGATGCGGGCGGTCGCCTGCAATCCGGCCTCCGCGCGGCTGTCGGGCATCCGGGTGGGGCGGGTGCTGATGCTCGGCTGGGGGCTGGCGGCGACGGTCGGCGCGGTGTCGGGCGTGCTCGTCGCCCCGGTGCTGTTCCTGGAGCCCAACATGATGGGCGGGGTGCTGATCTACGCGTTCGCCGCGGCCACCCTCGGCGGCTTCGACAGCCCGGTCGGCGCGGTCCTCGGCGGCCTGTTCGTGGGCGTCGCCGAGACGCTGACCGGCGCGTACGTGGACGTGATCGGTGAGGACCTGAAGGTGGGCGTACCGCTGGTGATCATCCTGGCGGTGCTGCTGGTGCGGCCCCAGGGCCTGTTCGGACGGGCGGCGGTGGAGCGCGCATGAACACCCTCACAGCGGCACTCGGCACCTCCCGGGCCCGGCGGCTGCGCGCCGCGCTCACCGTACCGGTCATGGCGGCGGTCGTCGTCTACGCACCGTTCTACTTCGCCCCCTTCCAGGTCTTCCAGCTGACCATGGTGCTCCTGTACGCCGTGGCGCTGGCCGGTCTGAACCTGCTGGTCGGCTTCGGCGGGCAGATCTCGCTGGGGCACGGGGCGTTCTTCGCGGCGGGGGCCTACACGGCGGCGGTCATGCTCGATCGGTACGACACCGGCCACCTGGCCACGCTGCCGGTCGCGGCCGCCGGATGCTTCCTGCTGGGCCTCGGGTTCGGGGTGCCCGCGCTGCGGCTGCGCGGGCTGTACCTGGCCCTGGTCACCCTCTCGTTCGCGGTCTTCCTGCCGCCCTTGCTCAAGCGGCTGGAACCGGTGACGGGCGGCTCCATGGGCCTGACCGTGGACAAGCTGCAGCCGCCCGCGTGGAGCGGGCTGGCCGAGGACCAGTGGATGTACTTCGTCGTCCTCGCCGTCACCGCGGTGGCGCTGCTGCTCGCCCGCAATCTGCTGCGGTCCAGGGTCGGCCGTGCCCTGCGCGCCGTGCGCGACAACGAGAGCGCCGCCGAGGTGATGGGCGTGCGGCTGGCGCTGCACAAGACGCTCGCCTTCGCGTGGAGCGCGATGTTCGCGGGCGTCGCCGGGTGCCTGTACACCTGGGTGATCGGCTTCGTCTCGCCCGACTCCTTCAGCTTCGTCCTGTCCATCACCCTGCTGGCCGGCCTGGTCGTCGGGGGGCTCGGGTCGCTGTACGGACCCCTGCTGGGCGCGGCGTTCGTGATGTACGTGCCGAGTGTGTCCCAGGACCTGAGTGAGGCGGCACCGGGCGTGGTGTTCGGCTTGCTGATCATCACGGTGATGTTCGTGGCCCCCACGGGACTGGCCGGTCTGCCCGGCCGTGTCCTGGCCGCTGTCGCCGCTCGCCCGCCCCGCACCACCGCCACCCCCGACCGGCCGCCCGGGGCCGCGTCCGATGGGGAACCCGAGTCCCGGGCCGGATCCGGAACCGCCCCGCCCCCCACCCCTGCGGACCCCGCAGTTGTCGACGCCGAACCCGTGGGCGCACCGCCCCGTACGGAAAAGGAATGAAGCACATGCGCAAGACCACCGCTCTGCGGGCGGCCGCAGCAGCTGCCGCCGTCCTGCTCACCGCAACCGCCTGCAACAGCCGGCGAGGGCAGGACACCGCCCAGGACACCGCCGCGAGCGGTGCGTGCAAGGGCCAGCAGACCACCGGCATCACCGACAGCACCATCAAGCTGGGCGGGATCTATCCGCTGTCGGGACCCGCCTCCGCGTACGGCACGATCAGCAAGGGCGTGGCCGCCTACTTCAAGTACGTCAACGACAACGGCGGCATAGACGGCCGCAAGGTCGAGTTCATCGTCCGCGACGACGGCTACCAGCCGCCCAAGGCGGTCGAGGAGGCCCGCAGACTCGTCGAGCAGGAGAAGGTCTTCGCCGTGTTCCAGACCCTGGGCACTCCCTCCACGGCGGCCGTGTGGGACTACCTCGACAAGCAGAAGGTGCCGCAGCCCTTCGTCGCCACGGGTGCCTCCGTCTGGGGCACGGACGACAAGCACCCCTGGACCATCGGGTGGCAGCCCAACTATGTCGCCGAGGCCCGGGTGTACGCCAAGTACCTCAAGGACACGAAGCCGAACGCCGAGGTGGCGGTCCTCTACCAGAACGACGACTTCGGCAAGGACCTGCTCGGCGGGTTCAAGAAGGCGGTCGCCGGCAGCGGCATCAAGGTGGTCGCCGAGGAGAGCTACGAGGTCACCGACCCGTCCGTGTCGGCCCAGATGGCGAGCCTCGCCCGCTCCAAGGCCGATGTGCTGCTGGATGTCACCACCCCCAAGTTCGGCAGCCAGGCCCTCGCCGCCGACGCCAAGAACACCAAGTGGAACCCGCTGCACATCGTGAACAACGTGTCCGCGTCCGCAGCCGTGCTCCGGCCCGTCGGGTTCAAGAACGTGCAGGGCGTGGTCTCGGCGACCTACTTCAAGGATCCCGCCGACCCGCAGTGGGCGAACGACCCCGACATGAAGACGTACATGAATGCCCTGCACAAGTACGCCCCCGACACCGACCCGGCCAACCAGTTCAACGCCTACGGCTGGGCCGTCGCCTCCAGCCTGCACAAGGCCCTGGACGCGATGAAGTGCCCGACCAGAGAAGGGCTGCGGGACGCGGTGCGCCACCTGAAGGACGTGAAGGTGGGCCTGCTGCTGCCCGGTGTCACCCTGTCCACGGGCCCCGGCGATGCCTTCCCGATCGAGACGATGCAGCTGATGCGGTTCAAGGGCGAGCGGTGGCAGCTGTTCGGCAAGCCGGTGGACACCCGCAAGGAGTTCGGCCCGCTGACGAAGTGAGCCGGCGGGGGCGGTCCCGGTCGATGCCCTGAGCCCTGGGACCGCCCCCGCCCCGTCATCGCAGCCCGGCGCTTCCCGCACCAGGCAGGCGATCGCGGCTTCCCGCTCGCAGTGGCCGGCCAGGAAGTGCCAGGGGTTTTGCGCGAAGGCGCAGTCGGGGTGACGCGGGCCGAGGAGGATGCGGCCGTGCTCGTCCTGGATGTGGAGAGGGACCCCGACGATGTGCAGCCCAGTCCCCGCCGGGGCCTCGCTGGGCAGCGAACGGCCACCGTACGGCGATCCCGTCGCTGCGGGGTGCTCGGCCGCGCGGCGGCGGGTCAGTCCCCGAGTCCGGGGCTCAGGCGGAGCCGGTCGAGCATGTCGACGGTGCACCACTTCAGCAGGACGCCTTCACGAAGGCTCACTGTGTCGGGTCACCACCCCATCGGCCGGCGCAGACCTGGATGGGCACCGCGAGGCAGTCGACGCTCGTCGCATCCTCCACGGCGAAGGGCACCATATCGGTGGGCCTGCCCGCGGCGCCGCGCAAGAGGACCAGCAGCGCCGCACTCCCGCAAGGAGGTGTTCGAGGCTCCCCGCCCCGGCCGGGGTGGGCGCTCGGGTCGCTGTCGCCCTGGGCTCGCCGGCCCCAGCCCGGCTCGGCAAGGCAGACCCACCGCCCTCCATGGCACTCGGGCAGGCCGCACTACTGCACCGCCGCTTCCGCACCCGCCACCACTCTCTCGACCGGGCCTGGCTCGTGCCCCGTGCACGGCAGCTGCCGGCCTGTCAGATCCCGTGCCTATGCTGTCGCAGAGTTCGATCAAGGAGCGGGGCAGTGCGAATAGAGCGTCACCAGGTGGGCGAGGCCGTCGTGTCGGCAGCACGCGAGGACTTCACAAACCGCATCGGGGGCCAGGTGCGGTCCATGTCGCGGGGTGGCCGGATGGCCACCTACGAATGGCAGTCGATCGCAGACGAGTTCCTCGACTACCTGGGCGCCCTCTCCGTCGAGACACCCGGCCTCGACACCCCGGAGGCCAAGGCCGCCCTCAAGGACGCCTCCGAAGCCGCGGTCGGCGCCGTCGCCTACGCCGCCTACCACCCGCACTGCAGCTTCCAGGTCTTCCTGGAGTACGTGAATTTCGGCATGAGCTACGACCCCGGTGAGGATGCCCCGGAGGAGAGCGTCACGCCCGGGGAGTGGATTGACGCGCTCTGCCTGACGATCCTCAGGGACAAGGCCAAGTGGCATGGGGAGGCCTTCCATTTCGCACGGCAGAAGTTCGCCGAGCAGGCGCAGGGAACGCCCGTCGGTGAGCTCGCCACCGGACTGATGGCCGTGGTCCTGGACGACACCGGCGACGACGAGGAGTACCCGCCGAGCGCACAGGCCAAGCTCGCCGCCGTCGACGCGGCCCTGGACCGCGTCCGCACCCGCGCCCAGGAGACCGGCGAGCCCCTCCTTGACAGGCCGGGCAGCGCGGCGCTGTACACGCTGCGAGCCCTGGCCGCCGAGGACAGGGAGGCCTTCGATGCCGCGCTGGCCGACCTCCTGACCAGGCACACCACCCTGCACGGCCCGGCGGCCTCCCCGAGCAGCCTTCTCCCGCTTGTCCCCATCGCCCTCGCCGCGCTCGCGTACCGGACCCTGGGCTGGGCGCCTGCAGTCCGTACCGACTACCTCCCGCACGCGCTGGTCACCGGCTTCGAGACCCGAGGCCCGCGGGTCGCGGGGTTCGGCCGGGACCGGCGGCCGGACGCAGTGGCCGCGCTCGCCGCGGGCCCGCTGGTGGTCGAGCGGCCGGCCTGCGAGCGGACGGTGAACCCGCGGATCGAGGCCATGTACGACGAACACATCCGGGAGGCGTTCACGCCCGTCGGTGAAGAACCCCTGGACGTCTGGCTGCTGGGCAGTGTCATGGGCGATCAGGAGCGCCTGTTCAAGTGGCGTGCGGGGGGCGCCGGCGGCGTCACGGATGCGCAGCTCGCGAACCTTCGGCTGGCCTCCCAGGCGGGGGCGGCCCTGTTCCGTATCGCCCTAGCTGAACCGGGCACCGAGGCCGAGGTGACCATCGACGGCCGCACGCTGCGCTACCCGGCTGAGCGGGGCGAGGAAGCCGGCGCCGGGAACTGGCAGACGGCCACTGCCCTCGCCCTCATCACCGGCGCACGCGAGGACCTCGCCCCGCTGGTCCTCACCGGCCCCGCCTTCGCCCGCCCGGACGGCTCCGCCTTCAGCGCGTACCGCGAAGCCCTCCACGCCTACCTCAAGGGCACCGACCCCGAGCCGGCCGCGCAGCGGGCGTTGCAGCAGGCCGAGAAGGCCAAGGACTGGGGCTTCGCCATGCCGCCGGCCGTGCTGCTGTCGCAGCTCGTGGAGGGCGACGAGGAGAGCTTCAACCTGGCCCTGGCCGACGCGCTCGAAGCCCACCGCGACTACTACCAGGTCGCCGACCGTGTCAACGATCCGGATGCATCCGTCAACCTCGACATCCTTGCCCTCGCTTGCCACGCTCGCCGCCGCGGCTGGGCCATCCGCGTCGAATCCCCCTACCTTCCGCAGAGTCTCCTGCAGGCCGCTGAACCCTTCTAGGAGCTGGTCCGCACCGTAAGCCCCTACTGGCTCTTTCAGGCGAGGGCGGCACTGGGGCCCCGCACCGCGTCGGCCAGGTCCGCGGACGGCAGGGATTCTGCTTCGGAGAAGCCTCCATCAGATGCTGCGCAACGCGGCCGGAGCCGGGTCACGAGCTGGACGCCGGCCCGTCCGCTCCGTAGCGGAGGCCGTCGAGGAGCAGGTCGAGGAGGCGTCCGGCCCGTTCGCGTTGGTCGGGAGCGCTGGTGATCAGCGCGACGCCGGCCAGGCTGAAGCCGACATCGAAGGGGTCGATGTCCGGGCGCAGGAGACCGGCGTCGGCGCCGGCGTGCAGCAGGGTCCCGAGCGCGGTGCCGAGCTTGTCGAGGGTCTCGGCGAAGGGGTCCGCACCGGATGCGACCGCGGCCCGCAGTGCGTCCGCCATGCCCTGCTTGGCAGCCAGGTAGTCGATGAAGTCGTCCATCCACAGGCGGATCGCCCGGTCGGGCAGGTTGTCGGCGAGCAGCTTCGCGGCGCTGTCGCAGACACGGGCCAGCTCGTTGCGGTAGGCGGCCTCGACGAGCGCCTCGCGCGTGGGGAAGTGGCGGTAGAGCGTGGCCGAGCCGACGCCCGCGGCCTTGGCGATCGTGTCGATCGCGACGTCCGGGCCCTTCTCGGAAAAGGCGCGCACGGCCGCTTCGAGGATGCGCTCCCGGTTACGGCGGGCATCGGCGCGCAACACGCTCGGCTTGGTGGTCAAGGCTGCTCCCTTCATCGGAGGACCAGTCTAACTGGACAACCGGGGAGTTCCCCGCTTACCGTTGCAGATAACCGGGGAACTCCCCGGTTACGGGTATCGGCCCGTTGTGCCCCCAGGCAAGGAAGACCCTCATGACCTCCCCGAAGACCGTTCTGATCACCGGTACGTCCTCCGGCATCGGCCTGGCCGCCGCCATCGGCACCGCCCGGGCGGGCTGGACGACCCTCGCCACCATGCGCGACACCGGCAAGGCCGGGGCCCTGCTCCAGGCCGCCGCGGAGGCGGGCGTCGCGGACCGGATCCAGGTCAAGCGCCTGGACGTGACCGACTCCGCCGGCATCACCGCCTGCCTGGACGAGGTCGTCGCCGAGCACGGCCGCCTGGACGCGCTGGTCAACAACGCCGGCGCCGCCCAGGTCGGCACCATCGAGCAGAGCAGCGTCGACGACGTCCGCGCGGCCATGGAGGTCAACTTCTTCGGCGTGGTGGCGGTGACCCGGGCCGCCCTGCCGCACCTGCGGGCGTCGAAGGGCCGGGTGATCACCGTCACCAGCGTCGGCGGCGTCGTCGGCCAGCCCTTCAACGAGGCGTACTGCGCGGCCAAGTTCGCCGTCGAGGGCTTCATGCAGTCTCTCGCGCCGGTCGCCGCCACCGTCGGCGTCGATGTCACCGTGGTCGAGCCGGGCGCGGTGGCAAGCGAGTTCGTCGCCAATCTCGGCCTGGACGTCCCGACGCTGCTCGCCTCCGCCGGGCCCTACGGCCCCGCGCTCGAGGCCTACATCACCCGGACCCGGCAGGCGTTCGGGAACGCCCAGACCCCCGCCGAGGCAGCCGCCCCGATCGTCGACGCCCTGACCGTCGCCCGCCCGCCCTTCCGTATCCAGACCTCGCAGTGGGCCCGCGACTTCGTCGCCACCACCCTCGCCGACCTCGACGGCTCCGCCGTCCAGACTCTCACCGGTACCTGGGTGCGCTGACCGCCCCCGCCGCACCCGGTCCGGGGCGAGGGCAGCAGCACACCGGACCCACAACCAACCAGCCACACAGCGCGGGACGACCCGCAACAGCAAGGAAGATCACCATGGAACTCCGCACCCTCGGCAGCCAGGGCCTGACCGTCTCCGCCGAAGGACTCGGCTGCATGGGCATGAGCGCCTTCTACGGCAGCACCGACGAGGCCGAGTCCCTCGCCACCATCGACCGCGCCCTGGAACTGGGCGTGACCCTGCTGGACACCGCCGAGAGCTACGGCCCCTTCATCAACGAGCAGCTCTTGGGCAAGGCCCTCGCCGGCCGCCGCGAGCAGGCCGTCGTCGCCACCAAGACCGGCATCGAGTTCACCGACGACGGCACGCTCGTCGGCCACAACGGGCGCCCCGAATACATCCGTCGCTCCCTGGACCGCTCCCTGCGCCACCTGGGCACCGACCACGTCGACCTGTACTACCTGCACCGGGTCGACCCGCAGGTGCCGATCGAGGAGACCGTCGGCGCCATGGGCGAGCTGGTGGCCGCCGGCAAGGTCCGCTACATCGGCCTGTCCGAGGTCGCCCCGCAGACCATCCGCCGCGCCCACGCCGTCCACCCGGTCACGGCGGTCCAGACCGAGTACTCGCTCTTCGAGCGGGGCATAGAGGACGACGGGGTCACGGCCACCCTGAACGAGCTCGGGATCGGCCTGGTCGCCTACTCACCGCTCGGACGCGGCTTCCTGTCCGGTGCGATCACCAGCCCGGACGACTTCGCCGCCGACGACTTCCGCCGCACCGACCCGCGCTTCCAGGGCGAGAACTTCGCCCGCAACCTGGCCGTGGTCGACGAGGTCCGCCGCATCGCCGCCGCCAAGCAGGTCTCGCCCTCCCAGCTGGCTCTCGCCTGGGTGCTGCACCAGGGCGCGGTCGCCATCCCCGGCACCAAGCGCCGCCGCTACCTGGAGGAGAACGTCGCCGCCACCACCGTGACGATCACCGAGGAGGACGTGGCCGCCATCGAAGCCGTCGCCCCGCGCGGCATCGTCTCCGGCGACCGGTACGCCCCCGAGCTGATGCAGAACCTCAACGGCTGAGCGCAGGGCATGCCGGGAAAGGCCGCCCGGACGCCCCCCACCGTGCGGTGCCCCAGTGGCTCGCTCCGCCGACGCCGCCGCACCACTCCGGACGCAAGAATGGCAATCATGACAGCACAGCAGCCCATCGGCTCCGGCTTCGGGGCGCGCAGCACGACGGCCGAGGTCCTGGCCGGCCTCGACCTCACCGGAAGGCTCGCCGTCGTGACCGGCGGCAGCTCCGGGCTGGGGCTGGAGACCACTCGCGCCCTGCGGGGCGCCGGCGCGACTGTCGTCGTAGCCGTCCGCCGCCCGGAGGTGGCCGCGGAAGCCTTCGCCGCCGTGGACGGGGTCGAGGTGCACCGTCTCGACCTGGGCGACCAGGCCGGCGTGCACACCTTCGCGGACGAGTTCCTGGCGAGCGGCCGCGGCATCGACATCCTCATCAACAACGCCGGCGTGATGGCCCTGCCCGAGACCCGCCTCGGACCCGGCTGGGAGGCGCAGTTCGCCACCAACCACCTGGGCCACCACACGCTCACGAACCGGCTGTGGCCCGCACTCGCATCCGACGGCGGCGCGCGCGTGGTCACGCTCAGCTCCTCCGGACACCGTTACTCGCCGATCCGCTGGGACGACGTCATGTTCGCAAACGGATATGACAAGGCCGTCGCCTACGGACAGTCCAAGACCGCGAACGCGTTGTTCGCCGTCCACCTCGACGCCCTGGGCCGCGAGCACCAGGTGCGGGCCTTCGCCGTCGCCCCCGGCGCCATCATGACCCCGCTCCAGCGGCACATGACCAGGGAGGAGATGATGGCCTTCGGCTGGATCGACGACCAGGGCAACATCGCCCCCGGCTTCAAGACCCCCGAACAGGGCGCCGCCACCCAGGTCTGGGCGGCCACCTCCCCGCAGCTGGCCCACCAGGGCGGCGTCTACCTGAGCGACTGCGACATCGCCCCGCTCTCCCTGGACGACGCACCCGGAGTACGGCCCTACGCGGTCGACCCCGAACAAGCCGCACGCCTGTGGACCCTGTCCGCACAGCTGACCGGCACCAATGCGTTCGCGAGCCGGTGACACGGCGGGAAACGACACGTGCCGATCAGCATGACCACCGGGACGGCCCACACCGTGCTCACCTCCACCGAGGCACTCTCCCAGGGACCCGCACACGAACTGCGGGCACTGCGCGACGCCGACTACGGAGGCAGCAAGGCTCTCGACCCGGAGGTGCGCGCTCAACGAGCGGGCCACGGAGATCGAGGTGACCTGGGCGCGCCAGGACCGCCAGGGGCGGGAGTTCCAGCAGGTCCGCGTACGCTACCTCGCCGCCCGGACGGACGCGGGATGGCGAACGGTCGCCTCAGTGATCCTGGCCGGCTGACGAAGCTGTTGGGGCGGGAGCGTGGGCGCCGGTGCGAAGCACCGGCTGGTGTTCGTCGACCGGCTCCTGGCCGAACGCTCGACCATCCGGCAAGAGACCCGGTGCCTCCCAACCCCTACTCGCTGAAGCCATCAGCGGGGACGGTCAGACGTTGGGGACCTTCAGTGCGTCCCAACTGGCCTTGCCGGGGGTGCCGTTGGCATCGTCACCTGCGAAGCCGAGCTTCCGCTGCCAGGCGGCGTAGGACTTCACATCGCCCGGGCCCCATACATCGGCGTTGGCGCTCGACTGGTACTGGTTGCAGCCTTCGGCGACGAGCCGATGGTGCATTGCGGTGATGATCGGCGATTTACGTCCGGTGTGGAAGAACGATGCACCAGGGAACGGCTCGGTAGCAGGCCTCGGGGCGGGGTGTGAATCCTTGAAGTGGTCGTACGCCTCCTGAGCCGCCGCGAGGACCTTGTCGTAGATCGTGTCCATGTACGGGCCGGCGCAGGCGGTCGAGGACCAGTGGTGGTGGTAGAAGAGGTTGCTCCTGCTGGGGCGTTCGCCGATCACCTTGGCGAAGTGCCAGCCGGCGAGACGTGCGGCGCTCTTCCAGGTGGCCTCGGCGACCGTCCAGCCTGGCGCGAGCGTTTCGTTCGCCATTTCGATGCTGATCGAGCTCTGGTTGCCGGCCATGTCGCCGACGGCCCAGGCGTACTCGTTCACCTTGACGTACTGAGCGACGGCACCGGCGGCGTCCACGTCGAAGTGGGCCGAAGCCGGACGCGTCCTCCAGACGTTGAGCACACCCTGGTGCGAAAGCCGGCCGCCGTTGTGGTGCAGCGTGACCGACGTCTTCCTGTAGGGCTTGTGGGTGACGTGGCCCGTCGCGCTGAGGTCGTCGATGAGGTTCGAGACGGTACGGTCGTAAGCGATGGTGGCGGTCACTTGGAGTCCTCCGCGTCGTTCTCGACGCCGTCCTCGGCGAAGGCGACGAAGTCGCTCTCCGGAAGGTCATCGAGGTTGTCGGTGCCGGGTCCGTCGCCGGTGTCGTTCCTTTCTAGGGCCGCCTTCACGTCCTCGTCGTCGAAGTTCTTCTCGGGCATGACGCCGTCCTTTCAGTTCTGCCCGCCTAGCGTTGAGCGCGGAGGTGTACAGCTCCTCCACTCGCTGCTGCGACGCTAGGGCCTCGGCCTTCAGACGTTGGGCACCTTCAGTGCGTCCCAACTGGTCTTGCCGGGGATACCGTTGGCATCGTCACCTTTCAAGCCGAGCTTCCGCTGCCAGGCGGCGTAGGACTTCACATCGCCCGGGCCCCATACATCGGCGTTGGCGCTCGACTGGTACTGGTTGCAGCCTTCGGCGACAAGCCGATGGTGCATTGCGGTGATGACCGGAGATTTCCGTCCGGTATGGAAGAACGACGCACCAGGGAACGGCTCGAATTGGGTGGGGCCGGCGGGCCCGTCAACCATGTACTGCTTGTAGGCCCCGCTCACGAACGTGGACCATTGGTTCCAGTCGTGTGCGTCCTTGATGGCCTTTGCCGTCTTGGCGTTGTAGAGCGGGTCCCTGAGCTTGCCCTCAACCCTGAGTGTGTCCGGTGGGGAGGACTGCTTTGGATGCTTGAGGGAGCGTATCTGGAAGAGACCAATGGATGGCCCCCACTTGTCGTCGACCAGACCCTGGTCTCCGATGATGCCTGGGTCGCCTTTGGATTCCGCCATGGCGACGGCCGCCGCGATTTTGATGTCATCGCCGGCGAACCCTGCCTGTGTGGCGAGGGCGCGCAGCTCGGTCAGGCTCATTCTCATTTTCCGACGCCCCTCCAACTTGTTGATCAGAAGCCATGCCCACATGGCGCATCACGGTGTCGGATCCAGAACCGGGAATTGACCGTAATTCCCGACCCGGGAGGAGATATTGTCGAAATATGATAACTGTGCCTGCGGGTAAGCAATGAAATCCCGCTGCGAGCTTCCCCTGATTGACGCGTATACAGACAGCAGATCACGGATCCTCTTAGTCGCTCCTCGTGTGGTGCGAGGCGGCTTTGTGAGGCGTGAAAGATCACTTATTGCCACCATATGGCAAGGTCAGGGATCGTGCAAACAGAGCGCTGACGAGTTCGTGCACAGTAGGCGGTGAGACGTCGGAGACTTCGGTGGGACTCGGTGTTCGTATGTGCCGTGCCGATGCCAGGCCGGTGATCTCCTGATGACACAGCAGGCCAGCGACGGCTTGGACGATGTCGCTCATGCGCTCGCGGCGGCCGAGGTGACGGGAGGGCAGTGGGCGATGTCATGCTCGACCCAATGCGTTGCGAGGAATGCGGCTCGTGCTGTCGTTCGTGCACGGCTAGTTCAGGTGGTGTAGGCAGACTGGTGGCCCGGCTGTCGCGTCGGGTGGGCGCCGGGTTCCACTGCTCCGGGCTTGAAGCCTGCTCGTTGGGAGAGGGAATCGCTGCTGGTCAGCCGGGCAGGCGGTTGGGCTCCCAGCGGCGGCCTTGGCCGGTCAGGGCGAGCATGGGCATCCAGGCGAGCAGGTCGAGTGCGAGCTGGACGATCTCCAGCCAGACCTGGTTCTGGGAGGCGCCGTGGAGGGGGAGGTTGCGGACGATCAGCCGCATTCCCTTCGGCCGGCTCTTGAGGACGTCGCCGGCGAGCTCGGCGACCCAGGCGCCGTCGCTGACCTTGCCGTCCGGTTCAATGGCCGGGGTCCAGACCGAGGCCGGGACCAGAAGCACGGCTTGGTGGATGGCGTCGGTGATGGTCATCCCGACCGAGTAGGACAGCCATCGGCCACGTGCGGTGAGCCAGTTGAGGAACGTGCGGGTGCCCCCGCCGGAGTTACGGTGTTGCTGCCCGCGTTGCCCGGCCGCAGCAGGCCGGCGACCGGCTCTCCGGACCCTTCGCGGCCGTGGTCGACGAACGCGAACAGCGGGTGGTGGCCGAAGGTCTTCTTCCAGGTCCTGGCGGCGTGCTCCTTCTCGGAGTGCGACAGGACCAGCACCCCGTCGATATCGACGCCCCCCCGCCGTGGGCGTCCGGGGCCGCCGTACCGGCCAATTTCCGGACCCGCTCGCGGACTTCGGCCCGCGCCTGGCGGATCGCCGCAAGGGCACGGGGACCGGCGGCTGCCAGGGTATCAACCAGGCGGGAGACGGTCGGATCGGACGCCACCGGCCGAACACGGCGGGCTTGGCCCGCAGCATCGCGACATCGGCCAGGCAGCCCCCGCCCAGGGCCAGGGCGAGCGCGACATCCAGCAGGATCCTGCCCGGATCGTGCACCGCCCGAGGCTTGCGCCACGGCGCGAGCGCCGACGACAGCGCGTCCGCCGGCCCTGTCCGACAGGCTGTCTGCTTTTCGCTTATCTGATCACCTGGCGGGTAAGCCGCTCATGAAAGCCCGACGTCAGGTGTTCCATGGCTCCACGGGCTCCAGCCGCAGCAGCCGGGTCGGCCAGGGTGCCGGCTTGGCCGGGCCGAACCAGACCCGGACATCCTCTCCGGTGCGGACGGGCAAGCGGGGAAAGTCGTTTTCGGCGTGCTCGGTGCGGTGCAGCGCGTTGCCCGGACCCAGGTGCCGGGCGGCGTACGCGTCGAAGTCGGCCGCGTCGGTGGGGTGGCACACGGTCGCGAGCACCCCACTCGTGCCAGGCTCCGGTGTGAAGCCCGGGCCGCGCAGCAGCAGGACGTCGTCGCTGTCGACCATGGTGGCGTTGGCCGCGTCGCGGTGCTCCCGCCAGACCGGGCCGGTGTAGAACGCCTCCAGCGCGTGCCGGCGGTGCGCCATGTCGGGGAACGCGCGCAACCAGACGAAGCGGTCCGGGTCGTCCAGGTCGCGGAACCGGCCGCCGACGGTGATTCCGACCGCCTGCTGACCGGTCACGAACTCGCGCTCGAACAGCTCGATCAGCGTTTCCCGGGCGCCGGGGTGCAGGGTGTACTGCCGGAGTTCGACGATGCTCATGCGGTGGCCTGCCCGGTGCGCGTGAGGTCCATGGTCCAGTTGTCGTCCATGCGCCGCAGGTTAGGGCCGGTCTGCTGACATCTACTGTCAGTGGATACTGAGCAGCATGCGTGCGAGCCGGCTGGTCACCCTGCTTCTGCTGCTCCAGAACCGGGGCCGGATGACGGCCCGGCAGCTGGCCGACGAACTGGAGGTCTCCGTCCGGACGGTCTACCGGGACGTCGAGGCGCTCGGTGCCGCCGGTATCCCGCTGTACGGTGCCGCCGGCCACGCCGGCGGCTACCGGCTGGTCGGCGGCTACCGGACCCGGCTCACCGGACTGACCGCGGACGAGGCGCAGGCCGCGTTCCTCACCGCACTCCCCGGCGTCGCCGCCGAACTCGGCCTCGGCGAGGCGCTCGCCACCGCCCAGCTCAAGCTGCGGGCCGCCCTTCCGACGGAGCTGCGCAAGCACGCCGAGCGGATCCAGGAACGCTTCCTGCTCGACGCCCCCGGCTGGTACGGCGACGTCGACCGGGTGCCTCACCTGGCCGCGGTCGCCGCCGCAGTGTGGGCGCGGCGGGCGGTGGTACTGCGGTACCGGCGCTGGCGGGCGCCGGAGGAGATCGAGCGACGGGTGGAGCCGTACGGGCTCGTCCTCAAGGCCGGCCGCTGGTACCTGGTCGCCGGCGGGACGTCCGGGATCCGTACCTACCGAGTCGACCAGGTCCTCGAAGTCCGACCGACGGAAGAAGGGTTCGTCATTCCGGACGGGTTCGACCTGGCCGGGTACTGGAACGGCTATCTGGCCGACTTCCGAGCGCGACTGCACACCGGGGAGGCCCTGGTGCGGCTCACCCCGGAGGGCGCCCGCCGCCTCGGCGTGACAGCCACGGGTGACGGATGGACGGAGGCCCGCGTGCCCATCGAGTCGATCGACCACGCCCACCGAGAGTTCCTGCGGCTGGGCGCCGATGTCGAGGTCATGGCACCGGCCGAACTACGCAACCGCATCGCCGAGACGGCCCGAACCCTGGCCGCCCGCTACGAAGGGTGACCCCGGGCAGAAGGTTCTCCCGACCTAAAGGCTGTCCCGCAAAAGATCACCGGGAGCTCGGCGGTGGGCTACCCCATGACTTCGCGGGCCGCGTCGAGAAACGCCGACCGGTTGTCCTCAAGGTAGTCCCGCACGCTCTCACCGTCGGGCAAGCCGTGCCACACGGTCTTGTTGAGGTCGAGGAAGTGCGCGTGTGCGGCGTCATGCACAGGCAGGGGGAACTGGATGCGGAGGAGCCGATCCGCGACCCATAGCCTGTACATGACGTCCCGGGTTGTGAGGTACCAGGCATCGGTGTCCTCCCACTCGGACGGCCGGGTGTAGGCGCAGCGTTCGGCCTCGGCCGACACCTCGATGAACCGCTCCAGCAGCGCAAGCCGTTCCGCACGCCGGGTCTCCGTCAACGCGATCCGCTGCCGTTGCTGTTCGGCACGTTCCGCTGATTGCTGAGTCCTGTGCTGGACGAGGTAGGACAACACGCCGCCGAGGACAACGCCGCCCAACGATATGAGTGACACCCAGACCTGACCTGTCATGACGATCATCGTTCCATAGCGTCAATCTTTGAGGCGATCTTGAAGTGGCAGGTGTGATCACGGCGCTCAAGCGTCTGGATAGCCCCGTTCACACAGAGGACGACCGTGGAGCCTGCCGCTGGAGGAGGGCTCCTGCTGGTCGCCGCGTACTGGCGGACGAACCTGACACTGCGGCAACCCGCCCTGCTTTTTCCGCAAGGACACCGTGCTGATCGTGGACGGTACCTTGGGCCCCACCCGCGACCACACCGTCGCCGAGCAGTCGAAGAATTACCGATGCGCCACCAACCACCGGGTCGTCATCGACGCCGACGTCCGGCGCGTCGTGGCCGTCGGCCGGCCTGTGCCCGGCAACCGCAACGACTGCAAGGCATGGGAGCTGTCCTGCGCGAAAGACGCCGTCGGCAACGCCACGGTCATGGCGGACGGTGGATGCCGGGGCACCGGCCTCGTCATCCCTCACCGCCGTGAGCGCGGTCAGGCCGAACTCCCGGCTGAAGGACGACGGGGTCTTCGGGCCACGAGCGGTGTCGCCCACATGCACAACCTCGCACTCACTCAAGCCTGAACAGGGCGAAGCGAGATCGCCTTCGTGGCTCCTCAGGCACGCCAAAATCACGACGCATAGCCTCAAGCTGCTCGCGATTCGGGATGACCGAGTGCGGGCCGTCGGTTACGCCGAGATCACTGCGCATGGACTCCCTCATGGTGTCGATCAGGGACCAGAGCGAATGCTGTGCTTCAGCCGCTGATCGTAGGGTCTCACCCGGCCGCGGGTTTCCCTGCTCCAGGCGCTTGACCTGTCCGTAGACCACGGTCAGTGCCTCGTTCACGTCGTGAGCCGAAGGGATCACCGTGTCAGAAGCGATCATCAATGCCTCGGACCCGCGCTGGGTGAGCAGTGCGCCCCCGAGCGTCCCCCCCGACACCGGCGACCGCGATCAGTACCGCACCGACATCCACCCGATCACCCTAACGCCGGTCCCCACGGGAGCTTTTGGCGCCCGAGGCGAGATGGCACGGCGACTCGCGGGCAACGACGGAGTCGGGCTATCCGAACGGTACAGAACTCGGCCGTCCTCGTCCGTGATCACCATGACTTTGAACGGCGTGCTGCTTGCTCTTGCAACATGAGACGACGGCAGCGCCGTTTACGGTGGAACTGCGACGCCAGAGGCGAGTTGACCTTGATCACGCACGTACCCGAGCCGCCGGTACGACCGTGCGCGGGACCAGCGCCGCGGCCTGAACAACCTCACCGAGGCAGCCGAGGCCCGATACCGCCTGCAATGGGCCCACCACCTCCGACACGGTGCCATCAACGCGCTCTTCCGAATGCGTGTGGGTGTGGCCGACGTCAACGGCACTGCCTCGGCGGGGGGCGCATGCAGGAGGGGCGAGGTGGCCCGCATCAACGCCGACGGTGAACGACGCACAGCGCCCGTAAGGACATTCGTACGCGACACTGGTCAATGTCGGGCGCTGATGACACGGGTGTTGGATCTCATCGAGGGGCGGTCCGCCAGGCGCCCGGCACCACCCTGCGACATGTGTGGGTCACACATCCCCGTCGCCGATCCGGGCACGTCGACGAGCTCAAGGCCGGTCCGCCTAGGTGGTACTCGGGCGTATTGGAACCCGTCGTATGCTCCCGCAGACTGCTCAGAACCGTGGCGGCGAGAAACTGGCCGCTGCCTCGATGTCAGTGCCGGGGGATAGGTTCTCGGGCATGGTGAAAGCGATGATCGTCGACGGGACGGTTTCAAGCATGCGACCGCGGGGCGGACGCCGATGGTGACGGTTTACGACTGGTTCGACGACCCGCGTGCACTGGACGCCCTGGCCGCGCAGAACTACCACCGGGGGCTCGCCGAGGCGCTGATCGCGGCTGCCGACCGCGATCGGCGTACGTGGGACGTCACCAAACGCAACGCCTTCCGGTTGGTTGCCGGGATGGACGAGGAGCAGCGTCGGCCAGTGCTGGACGAGCTGGTACGGATACTCTCGTTCGGCCCCTGGCTCTCCGGGGACCAGGCGCGATTCACCGCCGCCCTGCGGGCGATAGCCGACCTCGCAGACGGCGGTGAGTCCTTGGACCCGGCCGACCGGGTGTACTACCGCGAGCAGTGGATCGCGGTGGCCCAGCACCAGGTCGAACTCTCGCAGATGCCCGAGGTCCGGCTCGTCATCGAGTACGAGCTGGCCGCCGGGCGGCCGGTCCCCGCGACCCTGGTCGCGGCGGTCCGGAGAACGGCGGAGGAGACGTTCACCGGGGCCGAGTACGCCGAGCTGGCCGCCCGGCTGACCGACCCTCCGGTGAACCCCGGCGAGGCCTGGGCCGACCGTGCTCTGGCCCAGGCCGAAAAGGGTGGCGCGCCCTGGTGGGAGCTGCTGGCCCACGCCGCCCGCGTGCGCTCCGCCAAGCCGAGCCGCGCCTGGGAGCGCAAGGCCCGCACGCTGCTGACCGCGATCGGCGAGCAGGAGGCGGCGGAGGCCGTGGTGGGCTGGCTTGCCCGGGTCGGCAGGCGGCGCACCCTCCAACTGATGTGCGAGGACACCCAGGTCGACGGGTACGACCGGTTCAACGAGAACGCGTTGCGCGGCCTGTGCTGGCTGCTGGCGCTGGTACCGCCCGCACCGGGGGACGCTTCGCGGCGCGCGGACGTGCTGGCCGGCCTGGTCACCGACGCGCCGACAAGGGTGTCCAACGCGGCCGTGTACGCGCTGGCGCAGTCGGGCGACGCCGAGGCGCTTCGCCGGCTGGTCCGGTTGGCCGGCGTAGTGGACAGACCCACGCGCAAGCTCGTCGACGCCGCGCTGGACGCCGAGGCGCAGGCCAGAGGCGTCACCCGCGCCGAGCTCGACGAGCTGCTCACCCTCTTGGCCGGAAGCTCCTAGGCGGGGAGCAGCCGCACCAGCAGGAAGGCGGCATTCTCGTCCGGCCGCACGGTCATGGACTGGGCCCGGTAGCGTCCGGGTGCCAGGTCCACGGGGAGGTACTCGCCGCTGGAGACGACCTCCTGGCCCTCGTACGAGGCGTCGGTCAGCAGGTACCGCCCGCCGGTCAGCTCGACAGTGACCTCGTCCTCCCAGCTCTCGTCACCGACGACCGCCTGCGCGACGGCGGCGGCGAGAGCCGTGTCGTCGTCCGCACAGCACCATCGCGCGAAGACCAGGTGGTCGGGCAGCCAGGTGACGGCCTGCGGTTCGCCGCCGAGCGTCAGCACGTCCCCGTGGCCCGGCAGCGGGAGGGCGTCCGCGTATTCCGAGGTGTGGTGCAGAGCCTGCTCCCACCCGTCCCACCCGGCCAGAGCGCCCTCCGGGACCAGCGCGTACCGGGCGGTGTCGGTGGAGTCGAGCCATCCGTCGACCGGTTCGAGGCAGTGCGGATCACGATTCATGCGCCGGATCATCGCACTCGCAGCTGACAGCGTTGCGAGGCACAGGATCCGAAGGCGCGCCGGAGGATGAGTGCGCAGACCCAGCGCTATCGCCCAGGAGTTTGGGGGTGACGTCAGCTGGCCCCATCTGCGGGGAGCTGAAGGCCTCGGTGCATGACGCTCCGGGAGGCCGCGACCGAAGCGCTCAAATCGGCGTACTTACTTTTGCGTGACTGAGCCATCCGGTTGGCAACTGTTCGCCAACCGGAGGGCTCAGCGTCCATCAGCGTTCGAATGAAATGCCGACCCAGCGCGATCACCGGCACCCTGCGTCGCCCGCAGACCCTCCTGCACGGGCGGTACGACCAGGACGGAGCCTTGCGGGATGTCGCACGCAGCGCCCCGCTGCACCCCGAGGCGGCCGCGCCACCTTGCTGCACAGCTCACCGCGGCCGCGCCGGGGCAGCCCTGGAGGGCGTCCAGTTCGCCACCGGCTGGGGGTCCCGGACACTGATGCCGCATCGTCCGCCGTAAGGAGGGCGCGTAGTCAGCCCCCACCCCACCAGCTGAGGTGCTGCCACTCGACCGGGCAGCGACCCAACCACCTTCGTGGCCCCCACCACTGCTGCTAGGCTCTCGCCCGAGCTATCGCGCTGGCTCAGTGACAACGGCTCCGCCGGTTCACCAGGTGCTCCGCGCCGCGCGCTTGAGTCCGTTCTCATGCCTCGGAGCCCTCCATGCCTGTCGACCATGCCCGCAAGACCGCCATCCGCCAGCGGATGGCCAGGACGGGTGAGTCCTACCGCAAAGCGGCTCGCGCCATCGACTTCATCTGTGCCTGCTCTACGCCGCCGCTGTGCGCGGTCCATCTGAGCCCCTGGGACTGTCCGGACGACTGCCCCCACCGGGACAACGTCCACGAGACCCCCGAGTACCGGGCTTGGGCGGCCACACCCCGCATCCCCGACGACTGCCCCGGCCATGCGACCTGCCAGGAGCCGGCCTGCTTCAACGGCTGCAACGACGTCCATGTCAGCATGTGCTGGGACTGCCTGCACGTCTTCGGCGTGACCGACGACGACCCCGAGGACGGCACCTGCCCCAACGGGTGCGCCCCGCAATTCCCGCTGGAACAAGCCTGGCTCGCTGCGCAGCCGACCGACGGACCCTGACCGGCCACCCACGCAACACGACACGGCCCCCGAGCAACACGGCTCGGGGGCCCCACACATACGCGCGCGAGCACCGTCATGACCCGGCCGCGGCCGCTGCTGCCGCAGCGGGAGCGGCGCTTCCGCTATCCGGGCCGCAGGCCGTTACCGGACCGCGATGTGCTGTGCGGGATCTTGTACGTGCTGCACAACGGGATCCAGTGGGAGTACCTGCCGCAGGACCTCGGTTCGGCTCGGGTACGACCTGCTGGCGCCGACTGCGCGACTGCAACGACGCCGGCGTCTGGCAGCGGCTCCACGAGGTCCTGCTCGCCGAACTCAACGCGGCCTCACGCCTGGACTGGTCCCGCCGCGTGGTCGACTCCTCCCACGTCAGGGCGCAAAAGGGGAGCCAGACGAGCCCGTCGCCAGTCGACCGGGGCCGGGCCGGCTCGAAACACCACCTCATCACCGACGGACATGGCACCCCGCTCGCAGTCCTGCTGACCGGCGGCAACCGCAACGACGTCACCCAACTGCTGCCGCTGCTCGACGCGATCCCGCCGGTCCGCGGCCGGGTCGGGCGCCCTCACCGCAAACCGGACTGTCTTTTCGCTGACCGCGGCCACGACCACGACATCTACCGAGACCAGGTCCGCGCCCGCGGCATCGTGCCCGCGATCGCCCGCCGCGGCACCCTGCACGGCACGGGGCTGGGCACCTACCGCTGGGTCGTGGAGAGAGGTTTTGCCTGCCTGCACGGCTTCCGACGTCTGCGCATCCGATGGGAACGCAGGGCCGACATCCACGAAGCCCTCCTCAAACTCGCCTGCTGCCTGATCACTCACCGGCAGCTCGGCGTTTTGCGCTGCCGTCAGTAGAAGTCATCACGCGGCTGGGCGCTGCGGCGATGCAGATCTATTCGGGGAAGCATCCAGCGGCCTATGAAATGGCGACATCATGCTGCAGTTCACACCTGTCGTGCTGGAGGTGCAGCCGGTAGAGGTCCTGCAGTGCAGCGACGGGAAAGGAGTGCTGAACCCACTTCGCCCGATAGCCGTCCTCGCCATGAACCTGCAGTACTGACTGAGCGGCTTCCAGGATGACGTGCCCCAGTAGGTCTCGCGGCTGCGTAGAGGCCCAGACAAGTGTGCCCTTCTGGTCGGGCGCATCGAAGCTCGTGGACATGTCAGGGAAGCGGTAGATCGCCACATCAACCTCCGAACCCCTGCCTCGCAGGACCCACCTCACTTCAGCCGGTTCAAGGTCGAAGGAGAAACGCTGGACAGGTATGGGGCCATACAGACCCGCCACACCGTGAAGCAAGTCGGCAAGAGCATCCGTGCAGTAGCTGACGACGTCCTTCCGCTCCGAAGAACCATCCTTGATGAGGCACGTCGCCCAGCCGCTGCCACTCAGTTCCCAACTGAACTGAAGATCATTGGTCATCCCGCCCCTCCCGGTGATCGTCTCCGAAGACGGTACAGCGCAGAGACAGGGACCCCTCGCAACCAACCGCCACGACCCACCAGTCAGGACACCGACCAGTTCGCTTGGCGGGTGCTGCGCCCGTTCATCTTCATTGTGTTAGGCGCTGTAAGTAGCTTTTCTATTTCCGCAGTTTTTTCGTTCGGTTGCGTTGCCCGATTTCCTTGATCGCGGTGCGAATCGCCAACACTGGCGGTCGAAGGCCGGCACGGCGGCGAGCCGGGCCTTCGCGGCGGTGAGGTGCAGGCATCCGGGACGGGGGTCAGGATGTCGCCGAGGGGCGCCAGCGAGTGGTGTCGGTGGTGGCACGTAGGGTCTGCGCATGACTGATCAGTGGTGGGTGGACGTACGTCAGCGGGTTGAGGCGGCTGGTGCAGGGCCTGCGAGCAGCAGGGTTTTCGGGGCATTGGGACACAAGTGGGTCCTGGAGGACCCGCTCACCCAGGCCGAGGTTGCCGAACTCGAGGCCCAGATAGGCGTGCGGCTGCCGGAGGAGTACCGGGCCTTCCTGCTCGACGTGGGCGCCGGCGGCGCCGGCCCCGCGTACGGCCTATTCCCGGTTCGGCGCGTGCAGGGCCGTTGGCGTTGGGAGGGTGACGGCGCGGACCTGGCTGACCTGTCGAGGCTTGCCGAGCCGTTTCCTGACCAAGGTCCGGACCCGGAGCTGGTCAACGATGTTCTTACCCAGCGTCCCGAGGAAGAGAACTTCGACGACATCGAGGACTTCGACGACGCCATCGAGGCGTGGGACGAGCGGTGGGAAGCCGTCATGTTCGCCCCGGAGCGCACCGCTGGCGCGATCGTGATCTCCCACCTGGGCTGCGCCCAAAGAGAGTGGCTGATCATCAGCGGCAGCCACCGCGGAACGATCTGGTCGGACTGCCGGGTAGACGACGTCGACCTCGCCCCGCTCCTCGACGACGGCATGCCGGTGAGGTTCGCCCGCTGGTACACCGACTGGCTGGAGAAGGCCGAGCACACAGCCCTGTCGGCACCGTAGGTCGTCACCCTGTGCTGCTGAGCGTCGGCGTTGGCCCAACGGGCCACGTAGCGGTTCTGGCCTGCCTTCCGTGATGAGTACGCCCGGCAGGGGACCCGGCGATGCCGATGCCGAGCGGCATATCGTGTCCAGGCAAGGCATCGCAACCACGGGGGCGGACATGACAACAGGCGGCCAGGAGGCGGAGATGCGGGGCGCGGTCGATCCCGATCCAGCGTCGCCTGCGGATCTGGTGCGGCGCATCGAACAGATCGCACTGGCTCAAGGTTTCGACTTCGGCGAGGTGCGGACCCGCTCGGGATGGGCCGCCGGCGCCGAGGTGAGCACCGATCGAGGAATGGTCGTTGTTTCCCCGTGCGAGGAGGATTCCTTCTGTATACGGATCCTCCGCCACCGTGGCTTCACGTCCTCGGAGGGGTGGACGAACGACCTTGTCGCTGCGGTGGAGGTCGCGAATCTGTGGCGCCAGGGCGACAGTCTGCGGGAGCTGCGCGACCGCTTTCCCTTCATGAGCTGGAGCGAGCTGGCGCAAGCGTTCGAGGATGGTGACCCTGCTCCCGCGAAGTGGCGTGAGCTGCTTTCCAGCGAGTGGCATTTGCCTGACCGACCGTTCCTTAAGGCGGCCCACGCACACCCTCAACTGCGGAGGTTCTGGCCCGACATCAGCCACAGGAGTCTGACGCTGTGCCGGACGCCATTCGACTTGGAATCGGGCCTTGTGAAGATCTGGCCTCTGGGGGAAGGCCGCTATCGAGTCACCATGTGTCCGGGTGAGTTCTGGCGTGAGGTGTCCTCGCTGAGCACGGCCCTTGAGGTCGCCGCTGCCTGTTTCGCTCCCGTTCCGGATTCGTAGCCCTCCGACCCGCAGTTGCTCTCCTACGGCAGCTGCAGATGGCTGCTTCTGCGCTTGCTGATCATGGTGTGATGTGTCGGCGTAGGCTTGCCAACGGCGGTGGCGGAGGCGCACGCAGTGGGGAGGGGAACGCGCGCGAGTCTCCGGGAAGGCATCGAGGGATCCCCGCATCTCGTCGTAGCTCGAAAGAATCTGTACGATGCGTGCGCCCATGGGCTCTTGTCGGGACACGTCCCGCGAGGGCCCTTCTTCTCACCGTGGGGATGCATATGCGCAGACGCGCTTCGGTCGCCGCTCTGTCCGGCGCCCTGGTTCTCTCTTCGGCTCTGGTGTTTCCCGCCGCCGCGCAGGCGCACGCGGGGCCCATGACCAGTGACGACACGACGATCACGAAGGTCGTCGTCAACGGCGGCAAGGACATCGTCCTCGGCACCTCCGCCAAGAAGACGTTCACCGCCACGGTGACCGCGACCGACCCGGACGGCATCACCGGCGGCTGGGTCGCCCTGTGGCACGGCACCTCCTTTGATGACCAGGGCAGGGACGGTGCTCTGTTCCCCGCCGAGGAGGGATCGGGCTCGTGCGCGGCGGCCGATGTCCGCACGTCGACGTGCACGGTCCACTTCACCGTGGACCCGAAGGTTGACATGACCACGAACTCCTATGCGGGCACCTGGCACGCGTACGCCATCGCGTACGGCCTCCCGAGCGGTTCCGTCAGCGACGGATACGCCGGCTCCGTGCACATCAAGCGCAACACCACGCTGACCGCGAATGCCTCGCCCGAGCCGGTGGTGCATGGCCGGACCATCACGGTCAAGGGCACGCTCACCCGCGCCAACTGGGAGACCCACGCGTACGCGGGCCTGAGCAACGTGTCGGTGAAGCTCCAGTACCGCAAGTCGGGCACCAGCACGTACACGACACTCAAGACCGTCACCAGCGGCTCGGGCGGAGCGGTGACGGCCACTACGACCGCGACGAGCGACGGGTACTACCGCTTCTCCTACGCGGGCACCACGGCCACCGGCGCCGCGACGTCGGCCAGCGACTTCGTCGACGTCCAGTAGGAACCAGGGACCCGCTTCCGGACCAGGGACAGGGGAGCGGGCAACCCCGCCGTCGATATCAGTCTCGGTCTCCCAGATCCGGAATTCCCGTACGGGTTCTCCTCGCCCTCCGTGAGGATGCCCACCGGTCGTCCTCTGGGGGCAGATCGCGTTGACCTGCAATGGCGTCTGAGAATCGCGATCGATCCGGGTCCGATTCGTCGACGATTCGCGTTCGTTTCGCGCGCGATTCTTGGGCAGAGCTGCATCAAGGGCGGTCGCCTGCCTCGGACATGAAGGCGTCCCGTACCACGAGGAATGCGGTACGGGACGCAGGCGCAGCGGCCGGGGCGCTACTCGTTGGCGGTGGCGGTGTCAGCCACGGTCACGACGAGCTGCTGCAGCTTCCCGCCGAATGGCAGACAGCCCGTGGGAATGTCACCGCAGCCGTAGATAGGCCTGCTGATGCTCATCGCTGCTGGCCAGCGGCGTGAAGGGGGTGGGTGGGGGCACGGGGACGGCCGCCTCGATCATGACGTTATGTGACTTGACATCAGGTAGAGACGGCCGCTGTGGCAACGGTAGACCCGAAGGCCACGACTTCGCGTTCGGAGGCCTGTTGGTCTCGTTGTCCGGTCGCTTCGCCCGTTCCGAGACCCGGGAGACGTTCGCGCGGATGAGCCGGGGCATGCTGATGGAACTTGAGGACGTAACTGTGGGACCTGGCCGACGCGATGGGTGAGCGGGGCCCGCATCGCCTGCACCACCTGCTGTCCCGTGCGGTGTGGGATGAAGAAGCGGTGCTGGGACGGACGGCGGCCTGGGCCGTGGAACCTGCTCGACGACGAGGACGGGGTCCTGATCGCGGACGAGACGGGGGACGCGAAGTCCTCGCCCGACGAGCTGAGCTTTGCGACCAAGCCTCAACGCGGATGCGGACCGGCACGGGCCCAGAAGGGCGTCCGCGACTACGACTGGGCGCTGATCGAGATCATCGCCGCCGACACCGCCAACGGCCGGACGGCGCTACCGGGACCTCGGTACTGCCGGCCCGTCGGCACCGCTGTACGCGCACGGTGTCGTACTACCGCTGCTTCACTCCCGGGACCGGTGACACTGGCGCGACGATGTCACTGGTGTGTCTCAGGTCACACGCCCGCCACCCCGACTTCCTGGCCGCCCAGCGGCGCGAACGCGCCCGTATCCGCAGCGAGATAGGCATCCGCTGGGGCGGCCGCCCTCTCAATCCCGCGGCCTGACCGCCGCGCCGTGACCGTCGGCGATCTGACACCAGCGGCCTCGCCGCAGGAACGAGGCCCCCCAGGGCGTTTCGGGCTTGCGGGCCAGCAGGCAGGCGTGCGGTCTGCTCACCAGTCCGCCAGGCTCCTGCTCCAGCCTCGCGGTGACGACGAGTCCGGCCTGCTCCAGCAGGCCGATCATGCGGTTCAGAGGCAGGAGATCCGACTCGTAGGACACCGGACGGCCATAGCCCTGGGTCGGCTGCAGCCGCTCATTGCCGACATAGTCTCCCCAGAGCAGATAGCCGCCGGGCGCGAGCGTGCGGTGGACCTCGGCAAACACCGCCGGCAGCCACCGCGGGGGCGTGTGGTGGGTGGAGTACCAGGCCAGGATGCCGCCGAGCTCGCACCGGCCCGCTCGTCGACGGGCTCATCAACCACTTGGTCGACGATCCGGGCGAACCGCAGGAGATCCTCACTTCCCTGGACCGACTGGCGGCCGCCACCCGCCAGGATGCCGACGACGTCCGCATCGCCCTCGCCGAGCTGGTGGAGTCGGGGGACGCCCAAGTGCAGCGTGGACCGGAGCCGGCCGACGCGGAACGCCTGGAGGCGCACCAGCGCTTCCGCCCGGTCATGAACGGGGATCACTTCCACGAGAACCGAGTACAGCCGACTATCAAGGGTGACGACGCGTGACGCAGAGCGTGCCGGGCACGGTGGGAACGGAAGACACGCGCCTGATCGTGGTCCGGGGCAACAGTGCCTCGGGGAAGTCGTCCGTCGCGGCGGGCCTGCGCGAGAAGTTCGGCCGCAACCTCGCGATCGTCGGCCAGGACAACCTGCGCCGCATCGTGCTGCGCGAACGCGACCGGCCCGGCGGCGCCAACATCGGCCTGATCGACCTGACCACCCGCTATGCCCTGGACAACGGCTTCCATGTCGTCGTGGAGGGCATCCTGTACGCCGACCGCTACGGCACGATGCTCCAGGACCTGGTGCGCGCCCACCGAGGTGTCTCACGCTGCTACTACCTCGACGTGCCCTACACGGAGACGGTGCTCCGGCACGCGACGAAACCCGATGCCGAATACCTCGAGCACGTCACCGAAGACCACCTGCGCGACTGGTACCGAGAGAAGGACCTGCTGCCCGACGGCCTGGAGACCGTTATCGACGCGGCGAGCACCTTGGACGACACCATCCAGCAGATCCTGCGCGAGAGCGGCCTGGACCAGGTTCTCCCGATCGACCGTTGACGCCCTTCGGTACGCCACGCATGCCAGAGGGGGACCGGCCCGGGATCCCAGCGCCTGGTTGTCCAGGAGCAGTGTTCGTGATCAGGAGCGGGTGTTCTGGCCTGGGTTGATCAGTTTGCTGTGTGGCTGTGGTCAAGCGGTGCCGGCGCCTCGCTAGCCGTGGCCAGTGTGGCGCTGCTCCTGGGCTAACTTCTGAGCTGCAGGTTTGTCGGGTAGCGGGCCGTGGCGATCAGGTCGTGCCATCTGCACTGTGCGCGGTGCATTTCCGGTGATCGTTGGTATGCGGCGGTGCATGCACGAGCCGCCCGCCTTTGGGTCCGGGAGATGGCCGGCGGGCGTGGGGCTGGGGCACGCCGGTGTTCGGGTTCCGCCGAAGAAGTGGGTCTCGTCGTGTGACCTGGAAGGGCCGCGGTTCGTTACGTCGAGGCGATGCGGCGTGGGCCTGGTGCACGTACAGCGGGCAGATCGTCTCTGTCTTGGTCGCCGGTAAGGGCGTCGGCCGGCAGGCGAGTAGTGGTGGAGCAGAGCGGCTACCTGTTCGGGTTCGACACCTACGGCGGCGACGAGGGCGGCCAGGAGCTCTGCGCGGGAGGGCTTTCGCCGGCGGCGGCAGCTGGGCGGACCAGGGTATTCAACCTGCGGTCGACATACCAAATATATTGCGGCTCATGGTGACGCTGCTGCAAGGCTGTCGGGTTCCTCCGAAAAACGGCTCGGTGCCGACGACGGTGCGGATAGGAGGGCGGGAACTGCAGCCGACGCCGGTGTTCGACACCTACTGGCGTTTCGCCTCGGCCCGGCAGTCTGTGTATGAGGCTCGTCTGGCCGGGCGGCCCCAGCCGTGGACGGATGATCCGATTCTGACCGGGCACCGGTTCACGAACTGCTACCGCGCAGCCGACCGGGTCAGTCAGGCTGTGATCAGCGACGTGATCTACCAGGGCCCGCAGGAGTGGGAGGAGGTGTTCTTCCGCACCCTGCTGTTCAAGATCTTCAACAAGGAGTCCACCTGGGAGTTGCTGTCCCGCGAGGTGGGGGCGGTGCGCTGGGAGACGTACGACTACGGGGCCTACGACCGGGTGCTGTCAGCCGCGTTCGCCAAGGGGGAGCGCTTGTATTCGGCTGCCTACATCGTGCCACCGCCACAGCTGGGGGAGGGGCGCAAGCACCGCAACCACCTGCGGCTGCTGGAGATGATGATGACCTCCGGAGCGCCCGAGCGCGTCGTTGGGGCGGCCACGATGCGTGAGGCATACGAGGTGCTCCTCGGCTACCCGGCGCTCGGCCCGTTCCTCGCCTATCAGTTCGTCATCGATCTCAACTATGCGCCTCATCTTGGGCTTTCCGAGATGGACTTCGTTGTGCCAGGCCCCGGTGCGCGTGATGGCATCCGTAAGTGCTTCGGTCCTGCAGCCGACGGCATCGAGGCGGACGTCATCCGCTACATGGCCGACTCCCAGCAGGAGCATTTCACCCGCCTGCAGCTGCCCTTCGCCGGGTTGAAGGGACGACGGCCCCTGCAGTTGATCGACTGCCAGAACCTGTTCTGCGAGGTCGACAAGTACGCGAGGGTGGCCCACCCGGATATTGCCGGCATCAGTGGTCGCAGCCGTATCAAGCAGTCATACCGGCAGGACGGCGCACCGCTGCGGGCCTGGTTCCCGCCGAAATGGGGCCTGAATTAGGCGTCGGCTGCTCGCCGTGGTGGATCAGACGCCAACGCCGAACAGCGTTGGCGCCAGGGAGTGTTGGAGGGCTCCGAGTTCGGACTTGGTGCAGTCCAGCCGGGCGCATCCCGCCATGACGGTCAGCGTACCGGGCGTGAGCTCGGCGTGGTGGGCGGCCCCTGATCACGGCCTCGGTGCCCGCCGTGGTCTGCGGCGGTCTTCATCCCAAGCTTCCTCGTCGTCCGTGCCATGGGCGCTGCCGGCCTCGTAGACGGCGCTCCATTTCGCCGAGGTACGCAGCTTGTCCAGGCGCCGGATGATGCGGGCGAGCTGGTCGACCGGTTCCGGCTTCTCGGCGGTTCCGGACCGTATGCCGTTGATGAGCTGCCGCCAAAGACCAGATGGGCGGCCGCCCTGCCTTCCTCCCCTTCGGCAAAAACGGCTCCAGCACCGCCCACTGTGCATCCATGCACACGCCCTGGTGGTGCCAATACAGGCGGAGCATGCCAGGGCGCTCATGGAGTAGAAGTGAAGTGTGTGACGGATCCGTGACGCTGCGACCCCGCCGGCAGTGGGCCAGCACCATGGATTTCCTCGGATCACAGTCCGGTGACAGTGGACTTCCGCTCGCGGGCGGTGGGCGCATCATGCGGCCGGCATTCCACATCAGGGGGACACACATGCGCCGCCGCATCGCCGCCGCCGTCCTGTTCGCCATCAGCGTCTCGCTTGTCGGCTGCTCAAGTTCGAACGACAGCCACAGCGCCCGAGCTCGGCGCAGAAGCTTGCGGACTTGGACGGTGGAAGCCACCTCGTCGGCCAGTACCAGCAGGCACTCAACACGTGGGATCCCGCCGCCACGAAGACCCGGTGGCGCTGGCCGGTTATGTGCGCGCAACGGTGCAGGATATCCAGCGCTGACCTGCGCACTGCCTCGGTCGTCTTCTAGGGTCGTCCGCATGATGATCGACACTGGGGTCGCCGGCTTGCTCTTCGAATCCCTCCGGGCGGACGCCCTCACCAGCCCGGAGCAGCTGCGCGAGCTCTACCCGCAGCCGAACCCGAACTCGCTCCGCAAGGAGATCGACCGCCTGACCGAGGAGACCCGGGCGCTGATCGGCTGTTCCTCGCTGGTGTTCATCGGCAGTGCGGACGTCGAGGGTCGGGCGGACGTGACGCCGCGTGGCGGCCCGGCCGGGTTCGTCTCGGTGCTGGACGAGCGCACCTTGGTGATCCCCGACGCGACCGGCAACAAGCGGCTCGACACCATGCACAATGTGCTGGAGACCGGACGCGTCGGACTGCTCTTCCTCATCCCCGGCCGCCCGACCACGCTGCGCGTCAATGGCCGCGCCTGCGTCTCCGCGCGCCCGGAGCTGCTCGCCCAACTCACTCCCGTTGGAAAACCGCCGGTCACGGCGATTGTGGTGCATGTCGAGCAGGTCTATCCCCACTGCCCGAAGTCGCTGATGCGCGCCAACGCCTGGCAACCGGAGCGGTGGGTGCCTGCTGACGCCCAGCCGACCAGCGCCGAGGTGACACTGGCCCAGCTGAATCTGCCGGGCATGACCGTCGACCAGATCGAGGAGGCCGAACGGGAGTCACTGCGCCTGCGTTACGAGTGAAATTCGAACTGAGTCGAGAAAGGCATCCGCTGGGGCGGGTACGACTTGCTCTGACCCCTGCCGACCAGGATGACAGCGCTCCGCGAATTTCGACCCGACGCGCTTCCTCACCCGGAGGATGCAGCGTGAGCGAGGCGGCGCAGGAAGTCCTCGCAGCCCTGCAGAACGCCTGACCGCCATCCGTCCCACCATGGGACGCGTGCGGCGGAGGCGGAGGCCGTGCGGGCCGGGCCGGGCTGTGCGGGCCGAGCCCTGCGGTGACGGCCCAGGCCTGCTGCCCTCACCACCGCGGCTGCGTCCGGCGAGAACGGCTCAGGGCGCCAAGTTACGTCAACCGCGGCGGTCGACCCGTTGTGGTGTCTCCATTCACTGGGCCCGGGTGCTGGGTGAACGCGGCGCGGTAGGCGCTGGGAGTGAGCCCGGTCCGTCTCGACAGGTGCTGGCGTAGGGAGTCGGTGGTGGCGAGACCGCTGAGCCGGGCAACGTGGTCCATCGGCAGGTCGGTTGCCTCCAGAAGTTCCTGCGCCCGGATCACGCGCTGGTGGAGGAGCCATTGGAGAGGGCTGAGGCCAGTCTCTGCCTGGAACCTGCGGGTCAGGGTGCGGACGCTGGTCCGCGCGTGGGCAGCGAGGTCGGCACGGGTGAGCGGTTCGTGCAGGTGGTCGAGCGCCCAGGCGCGGGTTGCGGCGAGCGAGGTTCCGGTCTCGGGCGGCAGTGGCGTCTCGATGAACTGGGCCTGCCCGCCGGGTCGCACGGGTGCCGCTACCACCAGACGGGCGACGGCGTTGGCCGTCACGGCGCCGTAGTCGGTACGTACCAGGTGCAGGCACAGGTCGATTCCGGCGGACAGTCCGGCGGAGGTCAGGAGGTTGCCATCCTCGACGTACAGCACGTCGGGGCGCAGCTTGACGGAGGGGAAGCGGCGCGAGAACTCCTCGGACTTGGCCCAGTACGTGGTGGCGCTGCGTCCGTCGAGCAGTCCGGCCTGGGCCAGGACGAAGGCACCTGTGCAGATCGAGGCGACACGTCTGCCTGCGGCTGATGCGCGGCGGAGTGCTGAAAGGACGCGCGGGTCGATGTCTTCGCGGGCGCCGGTTCCGGTGACGATGACGGTGTCGGCGTCGTCGATGGCCTCCAGCCCATGGGGGACGGTGATTTCCAGACTGCTGCTGGCGACTGGCCCGGGACGGGCGGTGCAGATGCGCACCTGGTAGCCGGGTCGTCCGTCGATGGTGGTCTCTCCGAGCACCAGCTCCGGGATGGACAGGTCGAATGTGGTGACAGGGGGGACGGCGATGACGGCGACCCGATGCATGGCCCGAACCTCCGGATGTTTGGCATTCGGGCCACTACCTTACGGATCATCAGGGACAGAGGGTAGAGCCGTCGCCCCGGCCGTCGGGGCGGCTGGTCCCTCTTTCTCGATCAGGGAGTGCACACGTGTCCTTGCACGTCATCGTTGGAGCCGGAGCCACTGGATCGGCCACCGCGCGTCTGCTGGCCGACGCCGGTGAGCAGGTTCGGCTAGTCACCCGCCGAGGCAGCGGGCCTGCGCACGAGCGGATCGAGCGGATCGCCGCCGACGCCACCGACGCAGTCGGGCTCATAGAGTTGACCACCGGGGCAGTGACTTTGTTCAACTGCGCCATGCCGACATACGACCGCTGGCCGTCCGAGTTCCCGCCTCTGGCCGCCGCGTTGCTGTCCGCGGCGGAGCGCACCGGCGCGGACTACGTCATGCTCGGCAACACCTACGGCTACGGCCCCGTCGACGGGCGCGTCACCGAGGACCTTCCTCTGGCACCCACCAGCGTCAAGGGCCGTGTCCGCGCCCGGATGTGGCACGACGCACGCGCCGCCCACGAGGCCGGCCGGGTGCGGGTGACCGAGGTCCGGGCCAACGACTACCTTGGCGCGGGCGCGTACTCGCCGTTCACGCTCATGGTGGGGGCACAGGTGCTGGCTGGCTCGCCCGTCTCCTACCCGGGCGACCTCGACGCCCCGCACAGTTGGACCTACACCACCGACGCGGCGCGCACGCTGGTTGCCGCAGCGCGGCACGAGGAGTCCTGGGGTCGGGCCTGGCACGTGCCCTCCACCTCTCAGGCCCCGGTCCGCGAACTGGCCGCGCGCCTGGCTTCAGCGGCCGCTGCACCTGCCCCAAGGCTGGGCCGGATGACGACGGCCGAACTCGAGGAGATCGGGCGCACCAATTCGGTGATGGCGGAGTTCCCGGAGATGCTGTACCTGTACGACCGTCCCAACATCCTCGATGCGTCGTTCACCGCGGCGGTCCTTGACATCGCCCCCACCCCGATCGATGTGGTCCTCGACGATATGGCCGCGGAGCACGGCCGGTCCGAGGCCATGGCGGACCGCCGGTGAGCCGGCAGGCGTGCCCGACGGGAACGCGGGTGATCAAGTGACGGTGGCTACACGCGAGCCCGTTCCGTCCGCCGCTGGGCGTCTGCCCGGCGCGGCCGTCGCCCAGCGCGCCGTGCTTCAACCTTTGGCGGAGCCTCGGTGACGCCGGTAGGTTCTGCGCGGTGACTTTGATCGAGACGCAGGATCTCGTGACGATGACCGACGAGGCGCAGGTGCGCTGGACGGCGCTGGGGGACACGACTAGGCAGTCGGCTGTGGTTCTGCTCCATGGAGGTCCGGTCTGCCGGACCATCTGGGCGGTGGCGCCCCCATGATCGCGAACCTCGGTCCCTCCTACGGCACCGATGTGAGCGGCGGGAACTGATGGCGGGGGGCGTCCCGGCGCATGAGGCGCTCACAAAACCGCTGGGGAGGTCGGAGCAGACCGACCGCCGCCGCTGGTTGTGGTCTTCGATTGACCGGTCTCATGTGGACACAACCAAGGCTTGGGGCGGCACCTGGTTAAAATGCGCTGCGCGCTACAGCTACCGGGGCATGTCCGGCCAGCGCGCCGCCAGGAGAACACGGCCTCATGCGCACCACTTCACCCACCTCGCACGCTTTTTGGACCGCCCTCGCCGCTCTGACTGTTGTTTTGGCACTGATACTCGCCGGTTGAGGCTCACCTTGATGACGATCGGCACATCTCAGCTGGTGCGGGACGTCCCGCTGTTGGCCGTGACACGGGCTGCGTTGAAGAACTGCGGGGGAGTGGGAGCCGCGACCGGTCGAGTCCGGTGCTCCGCGACTCGCGGCGCCGGTATGCCCAGCCCATGCGTGAACACGCCAGCACTACCCGGGCCCGTTGCGCCGGGTTGGAGGGGCAGTCTGCGAGCAGGGCGATGCCCTCCGCGCACCGGGCGAACAGATGGGGGCCTCCGCCGCGGCCGTGGGCGGCGCGGCGTACGGGCCGCCGACCCGCGAGCGCCGGGAATTACCTGAGGCTTGTCCCGTAATGATCGAATGGCTGAGTCAGACGGCTCTGGCGTGGCCTCCTCGATCTATCCGGCAAGGGTGAGGGTGTGGAGGCGAGCGAACCTTGCGGTGGGAGATGTTGTGTTCCCCCTCCCAGGCAGGACGTTCGGTCTGGCCGCGTTCTCGGCGGTGTGGGATGACCAGGCCGGTGCCGCGGTAACCGTCGTCGGCAAGGACAGCTGTATGGCCGACGGTGGCTTTTGCGTCCGAGAGTTCCCATGCCTTGCAGTCGTTCCGGTTGCCGGGAAGGGGCGGCCGACCACCACGATGAGTCGGGCGACGGTGTCCGGGCGGAACCGCCGGCGCGGCCGGATCGCGAGGAGGGGCCCAAGGCGGACGATGATGCGGTCGGCCGCGGACTTCGAGATCCCGAACAGCGGCCCGAGCCGGCGCAACGTGAGGTTGGTACGCCAGTACGCTGCGACCAGTAGGACCTGGTCCTCCAGCGGCAGGCTCCAAGGCCGGCCGTGTCGGACGGCATCTGCCCCCTCACAGCACAGCTGTGGACCCCAGTGATTTCGACGGGCGGTGTGGCTGTAGGCGGTGCGTTGACGTATCCGACCCGGCGCACGACGCAGCAGGCAGCTGACCGGGCTGAGAACAGAGGCGGACTGTGGCGCGGGCGCAGGAGCGACGGGGCGAGCAGGTCAGGACCGTGCTCGAGTTCATCCGGTGCGCGCCGGATTGTTTGTTCACCTGCTGCTGGCGTGCTGTCATCTGGTTCGCACTCCGGGTCGGACTGCTCGGTCGTGGGCTTTGTCCGCGTGCAGGCGCTGGTGTCGAACTACCGGCTGTTGTGGGGGTCGTGTCTGGTTTGCTGCCCCTCGGCCATGGGCTTCAGCCCATCGCTGTCATGGACGTTGGCGGCCGAGACGCCGACGAGGAGGGCCGGCCGTTGGCGTCCGACGGGATGTGCGGCACACCAGCGTTGGGATGCCTTGTTGTGGGTGCGCAGTTCCGCGCTGGCGGGGCTTGTCACTTCGCTCCAGAGTCTGCGGCAGCGTCGGTGCGCGCTGAGGCCGTCGTCGGCACCGCCATGCGCGAGTGCGGGGTGGAGGCCGGGGGACGGCGTTGTGTCGGAGTGGCTGAGGGGACCGCGGAGGATGAGGCGGTGGTGGCCGGGGGGACGGCGGAGGGTGAGGCGGTGGCGGCCGGGGGACGGGTCGGAATGGGTGTTGTATGTGTCGACGGGCGGGAGCTGGGGCGGGGGGTGACACTCAGGGGAGCCGACTCGGCCGGGGTCGGTGGCGCCGTGGGGCTGCTCGCGGGGGGCGGAGCGAGGGGGACCGTCGTGGGGGTGGGCTCCTGGTGGGCAGTGCGCAGCAATGGTATGGCGAGGAGGGCAGCGACCGTGCAGGTCGCGCCGGCTGCGACAGCAGCGCGCAGAATGCGGCGGCGGGCCGCGCCACGGCGGATCTCTTCGTACCGGCCGGGGGGAGGGGCAAGGTGCTCGGAGGACGGCCGCATGATGACGGCCAGGGGGTCGTCGGGTTCGAAGTCGGGACCGTCGTCATCGTATGTGATCAAGGCTTCTCCTCAGGTGGGCGCGAAGCAGTTCGCGGGCCGCGTGCAGATCGGCCTTGACGGTTCCTTCCTTGCGCCCGGTCAGCTCGGCCACCTCCCGGATCGGCAAGTCAGCGTAGTAGTGCAGGAGGGTCGGTATGCGCAGTCGTTCGGGGAGCGCCTGGACGAGCAGGCGGACCGAGGGGTCGGTCTGCTCGGTGGGCGGGCGGACACACGCCTCCACAGTGGCGCGACGCATGGCGTTGCGCTCGCGCTCCAGGCGGCGCCAGTGGTCCCGGACGATGTTGGCGGCCGTGACGTAGAGGAAGCCCCGGGGCTCTGACACGGACGTCCAGCGAGCCCAGAGTCGGGTGAACGCCTCCGAGGCGATCTCGTGCGCGGTCTCGTCGTCGTCGACCAGACGGCGGCACCAGCCGGCCAGGCGGGGGTAGAGAGCGGCGAACAGCTCTGCTGCCGCCTTCTCACGGGACCGTTTCAACGCTCTCCATGGGAGGATGGGGGCACTTTTCGCGCCCGGGGGCGCGGGGCACCCGCGGGAAAGACCCCGGGCCGACGGCGTATGTTCCATCGGCCCGGGATCGGGGCGGGCGGCAACCGGTCAGGGGCTCGCGGTGCTCAACGCGGCGAAGACGATCACGTTGTCGAGGTAGCCGTCGCCGGTACGGGGTCCGCCGCACGTGATGAGCCGCAACTCTGGCCGGTCGACGTCGCCGTAGACCGCCTTCGTCGGAAAGTCGGCCTTTGCGACGGTCCGTACGGAGGTGACGGTGAACTCGGCCGATCTGCCGTTCTCCAGGCGCACAGTGATCCCGTCGCCCCGGCGCAGCCGGTCGAGGTGGCGGAAGACGCCGTCCCCGTAGGCGCCGACCGTGACATGGCCGAGGATCACCGAAGGGCCCGTCTGGCCCGGCGCCGGGGAGTTCTGGTACCAGCCCGCCCGGTCGTGCGCCGTGATAGGGGGCACCTGCACGCTGCCGTCCTGCGCCAGCCCGAGTCGCATGACCGGGGTGTCGACACCGATCTCAGGAATCCGCAGCCGCGACGGAACCGAACGGCCCGGCGTGTCCGTCGCTTTCGCCGGGTCCGCAGAGGACCGGGCGGTCACGTGCGTGCCACGGGAGCGCGTGGCAGATGCCCCGTCACCGCCGCGGCCCGCGCAGCTCACGAGCAGCGAGGCCAGCGCCGCGATGACGAATACGCGCCTGGAGAGGTGAGTCATGCCCCGGTCGCCCGTCGGCGGCGTACGAGGAAGACCGCCGCGCCGCCCACCGCGAGGGCGCCGGCGGCACCACCGCCGATAAGCATGCCGTCCGAGCTGGAGTCGTTTGAGCCAGTGGTCACGCCGGTGTTGGGAGCGCCACTCGGTACGACGCCGACCTGGCCGCGTCCCTCACTCGGCGCGACGGTCGGCACGGGGGTGGCCGCCCGACTCGGCTCCCGGGTGGGGACCGCGCTCGGCTCCGCGCTGGCCGGCGCGCTCGGCCGGGCCGACGGTTCTGAGGTGGCGGAGGGACGGGAGGTAGGGGACGAGCTCGCTCCGTGGGCGAACGCGGGTACCGCGCTTGCCAGCACGGCGACGCACGCGGCTGCCGTGGCGCTGAGGACTGTACGGCGCATGAATCGCTCTCTTTCGTCGGCCGACCCGGCTGGGGGCCGAGCGGGCTGCGTGATGGATCGAGCGGAGAGACGAGACAGGATCAGCACAGGTTGCAAAGGATTGGCAAAGGCGCGTGGGGCGCGATCGGTACGCGCGGTCAGCCCCCGGGCAGCCGCATGCCGGCTGCGGGCCGGCTTCCACAAGGCGGCGGCATACAAGCGCAAGCGGACTGCTCAGCCTCAGGAGCGGAAAGGTCCGCGCGGTGGCCGATCCGATGGGCCCGGTGCCTCGGCACGGAGCGCGGCTTCGCCGCCTTGCGTGCTGAAGCTTCGATGTGCCGGGTGGGCGTCAGCCGACTGCAGGCGTACCCCGAGGACGTCCAGCTTGACCAGGCCGAAGCCGTCGAGCTCCACATCGGCATTGTCCGCCTGCACCATCGGGACTCTCTCGACCGGGCCTGACTATTGCCCTGCGCACGGCAGCCGCCGGCCTGTCAGATCCCGTTCCTGGGCTGTCGCAGAGATCCGATCAGAGCGCAGGGCAATGCGGATAGAGCGTCACCGGGTGGGCGAGCCCCTCGTGTCGGCAGCACGCGTGGACTTTCATCGCAGCGGTCGCCATCTACCTCCTCGGCATCGCCGGACTGGCCACCATGGTCACCTGACCGAGAGGCGACCCGAAGCCCACGTCCGGCGGCGCGGTCAGGCGCCGAGCCGAGACGGTCATGGCCGTCCGGCTTGGTAGCGCAGCGGGAGCCGGTCGGCAAACGCATCACCGCCCGCATCTCCCTGCTGAACGACTCAGGGCGAGGCGATCGCCGGACGCCAGTCCCTGTAACCATGGGGTGTTCGGCCAGGTGCGGCACGGGCACCCGTCAATGGCTGTCTGCCGTGACGGAGCCCGACACTGCGGGCATCGTTGCCTGTTGCCTGCTGTTGCCGCCAGTCGTGGCCGTACTGCTGTACGGCATGGACTGCAACGACGACCGGCTCACGCGCAGCAGCAGCCACCCTGCCACGGCCACCCTGCCACGCCCGCACGGCCTGCCTCCCCACGCCTGTCACTGTCAAACGCACAGCGTCAGCTGCGGAAAACACCTGACCAGCCAGGCACTGACGAGCCCGATGGCGGCACCCGCGGCGACGTCACTGGCGTAGTGGGAGCCTGACTGCACCCGCTCCACGGCCACCAGGGCGGCTGGCACCGGGCAGACTGCCCCGGCAAGCGGCCGCGAGGGGGCAACCGCAGCCGTAAAGGCCACCGCGGCCGCGGTGTGCCCCGAGGGAAACGACAAGGTATCGGCCGGTTCTCGACTTCGTCGTGACGGACCACTCCTTGGGCGGGCGCGGACGGTCACTCACCTGTCTGTACATACCCTTGGTAACCAGCTGCGCCAAGGTGAGAGCCGCCAGACCGGTCGGGGCCACTTGGACGGAGTGGGTGTCAGTTGGAGATGTCCGTCTCCAGGCGGGATTCGCCGAGTTCGTGTCGTACGGCGTGACGCAGTTCGCGCAGGACGGTCCCGCAGGCATGGATGGCGTCGGCCAGTTCCGGGGAGTCGGGGCTGACCCCGGGGCCGACGACGTCGCGGAGCGTCTTCAAGCGGTTGAACGCCAGATCCGCGGCGGCAACGACGGGCTCGCGTCCGAGGGGTTACAGAGGCGCCAGCTCCACCCTGCCTGTGAATCGGCCACCTACTTGATCGGCGAGCCAATGGATTCGGTCGATCTGGTCGCCGTTCCGGTTCCGCACGTGCACGTGGACGGTGTGGTCTTGCGACGGCTCGTCCTGGTAGAGATCCCGGGAATTCACTGTCAGCGTGAGGTACGCGTACTTCTGCGAGATCGCCTCCAGTCCCGCTTCGGGAACCGCAGGCCATGAGTCCAGATCCCACCGAACAGCCGCGGGATCTGTCCCCAGAGCGGCGATGAAGGGCTCGGCGCGATCCAGCGGACGACTCCAGTCGAACACTCGGATCGGCAGGCAGTCTGCAGGGTTGTCGCCGGCCTCCGACGAACCGTGCTCCTCGCCGGCCAATGCCCACCATTGGAGGTCGGGCAGTACGTAACGTACTTGCGCCAGGACATCCGGCGATCTGATCACGGCTTCGAAGTCGACCTCTCCCTGATCGATGTCTGCCATGCCCAGCAAGGTACGCACCGCACGTATCGCCTCAGACAGGTCGGTGGTTGTGAGGACAGCAGCAGAGTTACTCATCCCGGAACCATAAGACGGCACGCCCGAGCCGGCTCCGGCGGCACACGGCAATTCTTGACTTGCAGGTCAAGTAATCGATACGGTGACGCTGTGGGCAGGCCGAAGAGCTTCGAACCGGGTGCAGTGATCGCGCAGGCGATGGAGGCGTTCTGGACCAACGGCTACGCGGGCACCTCCCCCGCCGACCTCGCCGAGGCCACCGGAGTGGCCAAGGGCAGCCTGTACCACGCCTTCGGCTCCAAGCGCGAGCTGTTCGGCAAGGCGCTTGAGCTCTATGACCGCGCCGGCTCAGAGATGACCGAGGAGTTCCTGTCGCGGCCGGGCACCGCCAAGGAACGCATCCGCGCCTACCTGGTGCTCCTCGTGGACATGGACCTGAACGGACCGGTCAGGCGCGGCTGTCTCGCCGCGAACACCGCACTGGAGCTCGGCGGACGGGACGAGGAGGCCACCCGAGCGGTGCGCCGCATCGAAGAGCGCACCATCCAGTTGTTCGCTGCCCGCATCGAACAAGGTCAGCGCGACGGGGATGTCGCCCCCGAGGTCGACGCCAAGGTGCAGGCGCACTTCCTCATGAACACCATCGTGGGCCTGCGTGTCATGGCCAAGACGTTCGACGGGCCGACCCTGTACCAGATCATCGACACGGCGCTGGCGGGCCTGTAACCCAGGACGCCTCGACGGGGGCCTTTTTGTGCCCAAATTTTTGACCCATAGTTCAAGAAAGGGAATCATGGACCTCGGCATCAACGGAAAGACCGCCCTCGTCACCGGCGCGAGCCGCGGCATCGGCCTGGCCATCACCCAGGCACTGGCCGCAGAAGGCGTCAGGGTGGTAGGCGTTTCCCGCACCCTCACCCCCGAGTTGGAGAAGGTCGCCGCCGCAACCGTGTCCGCCGATCTGAGTACCCGTGACGGGGCGACGACGGCGGTCGAACAGGCGATCGCCGCGGTCGGCGGAATCGACTTCCTGGTCAACAACGTCGGCGCAGGCGACCCGGACAAGTTGTCCCTGGGCAGCTTCCTCGGCACCGACGACGCGCAATGGCAAGCCGTCTTCGACCTCAACCTGTTCAGCGCGGTCTGGACGACCAGGGCAGCACTGCCGAGCATCCTGGAGCGCAAGGGGGCGATCGTCAACATCTCGTCGATCACCGCCCGTATGTCCACAGGATCCCCCGTCGGCTATGCCGAGGCCAAGGCGGCGCTGACCCAGCTCGGCAAGCGGCTCAGTGAGGAGCTCGCACCGCGCGGCGTCCGCGTCAACACCGTCTCTCCGGGCGTCGTCGCGAGCCCGTTGTGGACCGACCCGAATGGTTTCGGCGGCAAGGTGGCCGACGTCTTCGGCGTCAGCCACGATGATCTTCTCGCGAACATCCCCGGGCAGTTCGGCATCGCCTCCGGACGCCTCACCCACCCCGAAGAGGTAGCAGATCTGGTCGCCTTCCTGCTGTCCGAGCGCGCCGCCAACATCCACGGCGCGGACCATGTCATCGACGGCGGCACTCTCAAGACCGCCTGACAATTCAGACGGTGGGAGCAGCCTTTTCCCGGCGACGCTGGGGTAAGGCTGCTGGCCGAGGGGCTTCGGTCGGTTACTGCTTTCTGGTGAAGCCGCCGGCACCGGCCTTGGTGAGGATGCCGAGTTTGACCAAGCCCTTCAGCTTGGCGCGGGTGCCTTCGATGTTCTTCGGCAGCGGTTTGTGGTCGAGGGCTTCGCAGATCTCGCGGGCCCGCAGTGGGCCGGTGGCTTCGTGGAAAAGGGTGACGATGCAGGGTAGTCCGGGTGCTCGGGCAGGTCGGGCGAGGTGGCCTGGGCGGGGATCCGGTCGGCGAGGGCGGTGACGGCCTTCCGGGTGATCGCCAGGTGGTGATCCGCCTGGCCCCACCACCCTGCGCTGATCTCGGAGGCGCGGGTCGCGTCCCACCGGGTCAGCCCCGGAAGACTCGTGGTTACGCGAGTACGCCGGGGGTGTACTGCCGCCGGGGCGGGCCGACGCGGTCCTCAACACGGCGACCTTCACGGGCGCCGACCTGCGCTGGGACTGGCTGGACCAGTCCGATCCCGGCCGTGCCCATTTGGAGCACGCCAAGCTGGGAGAAGCGAGCCTGGTGGATGCTTCGCTCGCCAATCCCTCGTTGCCTGACGCGGGTGACCGGCTGTCCGGCCGGGTCCCGCCACGGAGCCCTTGACGCGCCTGGACCGGCCGGACGGGCGCGGCAGGGCGCAGCACCTGCCTTTCCTCTTCGCGGGTGGGGCGCACCGCCCGGACGCGTGCCGGTCGGCGGTGCGGCACGCTCCGCGCGCTGTGCCGCCTCGCCGCGTGCCGGGTGACCGCTCCGCGTCCGCCCGGACCGGGCGCGGCGTCGAAGCGGTGGTCGCGTATGTGGGCCTCAACTCCCGCCTGCCAGCGGGTGGTGTCCGGGCGGACCAGGGCCCCGGCCGTGCGGACGTCGGCGGTCAGGAGGCGGTCGCAGTGCCGGTGGGTCCGCCCGGCCATTGTTTGGCTGCCAGATCCCCCCTGCCGAACAATGCGACCGCCGCTGAACTCGGTCATGTGAGCCGTTGGCAGCCGCTCGGTGTGGAGTGCTGGGCGGTCTGGGGCTCCACTGGCAACAGAATCAACCACTGGAGGTATGACCTATGAAGCGCAGGCTCGGCCTGGCCGCAGCGTCGATCGTGCTGGGTGCCGCAACAGCCGTCACCGTTTCTACCAGCGCTCAGGCGACTGCTACCGCTACCTGGCAGCCCACGGGGCAGTACTACTCCACCTGGTCCCGTTGCAAGGCCGACGCGGACTACTACCTGGCGGCGTCCAACGTCTACGACTACAAGTGCGTCAAGTCGGGCAGCCTCTGGAAGGGTATGGTCTACGCCGACTGACGACCGCTCGTGCGTCACACCGGCACAAGGCTCGCCAAGGCACATTGAGGCCGGGCTTCAGGTTGATCGTCGATGCGATGGGGCACTCGTTGACTACCGCGACGAGTGCCACGGTCCGACAACGGGCCGACAGACGAACGGTGATCCAGTCCCCGAAACGGATCGCAGCCGCGAACAACCAGGTCGCCCACTGCCGTCAGCAGGAACAGGCGCGTGTCGGAGGCCGGCTCACTCGAGTTGGCGGGCAACCGGAGTGCGAACAGACAACAGGCTCGGCCAACGTGCTTCGGCCGCTCACCATCGTCTGATTCGTCAACTACCCCCCTGCGCGCTGAAGATCGTTTGGGCGGGACAGTCCCGCTCGCAACCCCGGCCCGGCCGTATGGCCGGGCCGGGGTCTTTCGCCGTCCAGGTGAATTGCCGTGACCAGCCACAACCAGAGGGAAGGCGGTCACGGGAGGCGACCAGGTCCTCGTCCACGGGTCCGGAATGTCAAGTACATGAACATGCCGTCCGAGCGCCCCGCCGGCATGAAGCTGGAGTACCTGGCCCTCATGGCGGTATGGGCCTCAGCCGCAGTAGCGCCGCTGCCAAGAACGTCTATGCCGACCTGAATCGGCCGGCATCAACACCTCGACCCGGGCCGGCAAGCGCCGCGGCAGCGTCGTCGCCCACCTGGTGCATCGCTCCCTGCCGGTTGCGGCAGACAGCCACCAGACCGCCGCTGCCCGGTCCCTGCTGGTCGGGAGCTCCGCACTCCCCCCGGCGCCCCTCTGCAGCCCATCCCCGAAGCGCCGTGCAGCGAGGACACCCCGACCATCAGCCCCGTGCTTCTCCCCGCGCCGCCGCCGGCTCCCGGACCCCGGCCTGCGCGAGATCTGCGCCCAGGACGCCCGCTACAGCGTCCTCGACCATCTGGCCGCGGTGGACGTCCGCATGGACCTCGGCCGCCGCATGGGCGGCTTCCACGAACGCTACGACCTGCTGGTGACACCGGCACTGCCCCAGACGGCGTTCGAGGTGGGTTGGGGAGTGCCGTTCGGCTCTCCTCACCGGCGCTGGACGGGCTGGACGCCGTTCACGTACCCGTTCAACCTGACCCGACAGCCCGCGGCGACGGTCCCGGTGGGCACGGACGAGGCCGGGTTGTCCGTAGGCATGCAGCTCATCGCCGCCCGCCATCGCGACTGGTGCTGTGGACGGCGCATGCGTTGTACGAGGCTGCTGGGGTGGCTCAGAGCCTTGGCTCTGCATGATCCCCTGGGCCGTGCAGAACGAGCCGCTGGAGCAGCGGCTTCCGGCGCCACTGGTGACAGGAGGTACGGGCGGCCTGGTGCCGCGGCGTCAGCCCGCCGGACGCCGATGCCCGGCCCTCAAGGCGAGGTGGACTTTCCGGTGATCTCGGCGGGGGGCATGGCGGCCAGTGCCTGCAGAGCGCGCAGAAAGCCGCGTCGGTCCTCCTCCGGAAGCCGCGCCAGCAGCCGCTCTTCCCGCTCCTGGATGGCCGACTGCACCGCGTCGCGCATCCGGCGGCCGTCCGCGGTGAGCGAGAGCAGACGAGCGCGTCGGTCGCTGGGATCGGGCTGTCGATGGATGAGCCCGCGCTCCTCCAAGTCGTCGAGGACGCCGATGATCCGTGTCTTGTCGGCACCGATGTCCCGGGCCAACGCGGCCTGGGTGCGTACGGGTTCGTCGTCGAGCCGCAGCAGCACCCCGTAAGCCCACATCGCCAGCCCGTGCTCGCGCAGTACCGGCAGTTCCGCGGCCACCAGCGCGCGACCCAGCGGAACGACCATGGCCGCGAGGTCGGGGCGTCTTTCCGATCCGGTGTTCCCAGCCATGAGGAGACCATACTCGTTGACACATCATAAACAGCTGCTTATCGTAAGCGAATGCTTACTAATTTAACCTCTGTCAGAGCCTTGGACGCCCGCGCGGTACGCGACAGTGTCGCCGTGGTCCGTCACGCGACCGTGGACGACCTCACGCGCCCCACCCCTTGCGCGGCGTGGAACCTGGGCGAACTGGTCGAGCACATGACGGTCCAGCACCGTGGTTTCGCGGCAGCGGCACGAGGGGAAGGCGCCGACCTCGCGCAGTGGAAGGCCGAGCATCCGGGGCCGGGGACCATCAGGCGGTACACGACCGCTGCGGAGGCGGTCATCGAGGCCTTTGCCGAAGTGCGCTCCGGGGACCAGGACTTCACCCTGCCGGAATTCGGCACTGGATCCGTCTTCCCTGCGGTCCGGGCCATCGGCTTCCATTTCCTTGACTACGTCGTGCACGCCTGGGATGCGGCCCGTGCTCTCGGTGTCCCCTTCACCCCGGCCCCCGACCTCCTGGACGCTGCCCTCCCCATCGCGCTCGCCGTCCCGGACGGCGCTCACCGCCTACGACCGGGAGCCGCGTTCGCCATGCCCCTCCGCCAGCCCGTCGTCCGGGACCCTCTGTCCCGCATCCTGCTCCACCTCGGCCGATCCCCCTCCTGGACTCCTCCACCGCAGCACCCCTGAGTCGATGATGTTCGGGGGGCCGCGAGGCCGGGTGTCCGGGTGCAGGGCGGCGCGGCGGCTGCGGGGGCGCTGCAGAAGCTGAATGGGGTTGGAGCTACGGGATACGCTGCCGGCCCGGACGCGCAGGTGGGCCCGAGGCAGTAGAGGCCAGGGCTGTACACCGGGGCCGCCGAACCTCGGACCCGCGGACCGGAAGGAACCGGGCCCGTGGATTGGCTCGGGGTCGAATCCGGCCGACGACCGCGGTCGGCCGCCGCCGAACGCCGATTGCGCCCGTCGGGCCTGCCGTCATTCCGTCGGGTCGATGCCAGGATGTCAGTCGGTCGACGTACGACGGACTTACGGGGTGGCAGTGGCGGGGACTTCGGTCGATGCGGTGGACGCGGTGGACTGGGGCCGGTTCCGGACGGGCGTGCCGGAGCACCATCCGGTCAAGGAGGTCCCGCGGGCGCTGCGCCGCCTGGTCAGGCGAGGCCCGGCGGCGACGGAGGAGGACTGCCACCCGCTGTACGCCTGCCTGTTCGTCCCGGGAGGCGGGCTGCCGTCGGCCGCGGCCGCGGCCCTGCCGTTTCTCACGGCGCTCGCATCCGACCCCGCCAACGGCGCACGAGTCACTCTCGTCGAACTGCTCGGCGCCCTCAACGGTGCGGCGCGCGAGGCCGGTGAACAGGGCACGCACGGAGCGTGGCGGGAGGAGTGGCGGCGTCAGGGCGAGAGGATCACGGCGCTCATCGCGGACCCCGCGCCGAGCGTCCGGCGGGCCGCCCTCCTCATCGCGGACGACGACGCGCTGCTGGAACGGTGGCACGCCGAGACGGACCCGGCCGTACGCCTGCCCCTCCTGCTGGCGCTGGGCACCCGCGCCGCGACGACCGCCGACGCACCCGAGACCAGGTCTCCCGGCGGCCGGCACCGGTTCGCCGGCGCGGTGGAGGCGGTGCTGAGCCGGGTGCTGCGCGACGACGAGCCGGTGATGAAGGTGGCGGCCGTGATCGCCCGGGCGTCCCTCGACCGCGACGCCCCACTCCGGCATGGCGACCTGCTGCTGGACGTCCTCGCCGATCCGGCCGTACGGCCCCGGTTCGAGCGGATCTGGTGGCTACCGGACGTCGAGATCCCCTTCACCCGGGACGACGTCGCCGCATGGGTGTCCGGTCTCCTCGACCACGTCCCCCAGGACGCCCTGTCGTTCGTGTCCCGGCTGGCTGAGGCGGCGGAACGCACCGCGGACGACGGGCTGCGCCGGGTCGTCCTGGACGAGGCGTGGCGGCACCTGGTGCTGCGGCGTTCCGCGGCACCGACGGTGCTGCCCCTCGCGGCACGCCTGCTGGAGTGTGCCGACGACTGCGTGCGGCTCAAGGCCGCGCACCTCCTCGCAATGCTCGCCCCCGACTCCGGTCCCTGCGCCGACCGCCTGGCGGCACTCCTCGACGGTCCCGGGACCGACGAAATCTCCTGGATCGAGGGGACCGTCGGCGACTTCGCACGCTGGGCCCTGGTCCGGCTGGGCGACCCCCGTGGCCTCCCCGGTCTGGTCGAGTCGCTCTGGGCGCCGTACCGGGAGCAGTTCGGGCGCAGCTGGGTGGCGGGCGATCCGCGCCGGCCGGAGATACACGAAGTCCTGGCGCCGCTGCGCGAGCACGCGGACGTCCTGCTGCCCGCGCTGCTGGAGGAGGTGCGGCAGGACCACGAGCGGCACGGCGACCACGGCGAGATCATGGGCACCTTGCTGCACGTTGCCGAGGAGTGGGGGCCGGACGCGCTGTCCGTGCTCCCGGTCATCCTGCCGCTCCTGAAGGACACTCGGTACTCGTTCCGGGTGGTCGACGTGCTGCTGGCGATGGGGCCCGGTGCGGCTTCGACGGCGCCCGCCGTGCGTGACGCGGTCGTCCTCGACCATCCGGGCAATCACGACAGGATCGCCTGGGCCGCGTGGCGCATCGCGGGGGGTGACGACGGTACCGCGCTGCGGCTCCTGGGCGAGGCGGTGCACGACGAGCAGGCGTCGCCGTACGGACCGGTCCTCCTCCTGTCCGACTTCGGTCCCGCCGCCGCGGCGCACGCCGGACGGGTGCGTGAGGTCATGGAGAACGCCGAGTACGGGAAGGCGACGGCGGCGGTCGCCCTGTGGAGGATCACCGGCGACCCGGGGCCCACCCTGTCGGTGCTGGAGCAGGTCGTCGTGCGCTTCACTGGGGACGACGACCGCTACGGCGACCTGGCCGAGGCGCTCCGCGGGTTCCTGCGCATCGGCACGGTCACGCCGGCCGCACGGCGAGCACTGCGCCTCGTCGAGGCCCGCGACCCGCGGCTGTCCAACCACCGGGACTACCGGGCCGTCCTCGACGACCAGGAGCTGCGCGCCGCCATCGCCGCGGTGCTCGCGCTCCCCTGACGTCCGGTGGCGTCAGCCCAGGGGAGCCCGGCGTGTGCCCGGCGTGGTGGTCCGGGCCGCCGGCCCGCGCGGGCGGGGTCCCGTCCGTCCGCCCCCGCTTCTGTCGGGAGTACCACCGGCACCACTCTGGCCCTGTACTTTCTGCACGGCTTCTTCCCCGATCTGGTAGACCTGACCGACCGCCGTGACGACCTCCTGCTGGTCGATCCGCCCACCCGCTACGGCGGCTGACGCTGGCCCAGCATCCGAGTCACCAGCCAGTCACCGACGAGACGTAGCCAACGAGATCAGCGGTGGGAACTTCAGATCGGCCGTGCAGCCGGATGGATCGGTTCGGTCACCCTCAGCCACAATCAGGCCACCATGCAGTCCAGAGGAGGTCTGACTGTCTGTCACTGCACTGGGCCGAAAATCTCCTTCAGCCGAGCGGCCCACGCCCGCGGGTGACTCGTGTTGCCGTTGTGGCCCCCGGGCAGTTCCTCGACGGGGGTTCCGCGCAGGTCGCCGAGGGCCTGCGCGCAGCGGCGGTCGAAGACGTCGGGCGGGGTGGTGCGGCCGGCGGCGGGCACGATCCGGGTGGTGGCGGCGCGGACGGCGTCGTGGTCGAGGGCGTCCTCGACCACGGCGGTGAAGTCGTGCCGGATGAAGCGGTCGAAGTTCGCGGCCCGGCGGGCGTCGATCGGCTGCGGGGTGAGGTCGGGTTCGGCGCCCGCGCCGCTCGGGTCGATGCCCAGCACCCGGGCGATCTCGGGCAGCGCCACGCTGAGGCCGTCCCGCTCGTACAGCTCCTGGAGCTCCACTAGTTCGCGCCGGTGACGGGTGGCCTCGGCGGGCTCCAGCAGTCCGGGCGCGACCGGCTCGTGGGCGATCAGGGTGCGCAGCAGTCCGGGGTGCTGGGCGGCGACGTGCAGGCCGATCACGGCACCGAAGCTGCAACCGAGCATCAGCGCCGGGCCGTCGGCGAAGGCCTCCAGCAGCCGGCGGACGTCGTCGGCGTGCTCGGCGAGGGTGGCCCCGCGCTCGGGGGGGTCGAGGCGGCTGCGGGACAGGCCGCGCCGGTCGTAGGTGAGCACCGTGTAGGTGTCGGTGAGGAGCGGGACGAGGTCGACGGTGCGGTCGGCGTCGCCCTCTCCGCTCTGCGAGATCAGCAGCAGCGGGCCGGTGCCCTCGATGTGGTGGTGCAGGACGGCGCCGGGAACGGCGAGCGTGCCGGTGGTCGACATCGGAATTCCCCCTCCGCGGCGGTCGGTCCGCCGCTGATCCACACCACCATAATCCATCGAATTAGATGCATCAATATGGATGCATCTAATTCGATGTAACATCGGGTCCGTGAATGGAGTCGAACTGTTCCTGCTGGGCCGCACCCTGATGAAGATCGGCGAGGACGCCCTGCCCGAGCCGCCCGGCGGCAGCCGCCGCTACCCCGGCAGCGCCCGGAACGTGTTGATCGCCGCCGGCGACATCGCCTTCCATCCAGGCACCACCGTGGGCGAGATCGCCGCGCGCACCGGCCTGCCGCAGAGTCAGATCTCCACGGCGGTGGCACGGCTGAAAGAGGCGGGCGCGGTGACCACCGCCTTGGACCCGGCCGACCGGCGGCGCACCCTGATCCGCCCGGCCGGCCGGCCCTCGGCCCGGGTGGCGGAGGTCCGCTCCACCGACGTACACGACGCGCTCGTCGCCGCGCTCGGTGGTGAGCCCGACCCCGCACACCTCGCAGAACTCACCGCGGCACTCGACGTCCTGGCCCGTCACCTGCTGTCGCCCGACGTGCCGCCACAGGACTGACCGCACGTCAGGCGGCGGCCCCCACACCCTGGACCGCTCGGCCGAGGAGGGCCGCCAGGCGCAGATGGGCCGCAGTGCCCTCCGGGGCCGCCCGTTCCGGCCCGAACATGTCCGGTCGCCGGAACGCCTCGATGCCCAGGCGCCGCATCTGCGCGAGCACGTCCTCGCACAGCCGCTGGTCGACCAGATCGGTCCGGCCGACCGCGATCGCCAGGTCCACGCCGTGCACCAGTACCTCGGTGAGGTGCACCAGCGCGGCCATCGGCCCGGGAAGCGCTCCGAACCCGAGGCGGACCGTCCGCCCGGCGAGCGCGGCGCCCGTGGGCGCCGCCGCGTGCCGGGCGGACGGTCCGCCTCGGCGGCGGCCCGGTACGCCGCAGCCGGGTCCGCGCCGAGCCAGTCGTCGTGGTGCTCGCCGCCGGGTCGGTGCCGGTCAGTTCCGCCGCGAAGATCCGCATACCGCCGACCAGGTGATTGAGCGTCGCGCCGACGTCCCACTCGGGGCAGGGGGTGCGGGCGGACCAGGTGCCGTCGCCGAGCGCCTCCACCAGCGCTCTGGTCATGGCGAGGGCCGAGCCGATCCGCCGCACCGTCGCGGGCCGCCGTACCAGCACCTCCTCCAGCCAGTCGTGGATCCGTGCGAGGGCAAGTCGCTGTGCCCCGGACTGGCAGGGCGCGCTGGCCCCCTCCTCGTCGGTGAAGGTGAGGAGTGCCTTCTCGCACCGCAGGTGGTCGTTGCAGCTTCTCCGGCTGACCGCGGAACAAGCCGTCCGCCTCCCCGGCGCAGACCAGCACCGGGCAGGCGATCCGCTCAGCGACGCCGTCGCGCAGGTGGTGGTCGAGGTAGGCGGCGGCGAACGCCCGCGGGCTGTCCGCACCGAGCACGAACATGCCCTGTCCGACAGCCCACTCGAGGGTGGGGTCCGCGGCCATCGCCGCCTCCATCGCGGCGTCGATCTCCGGGTCGTGCGCGGCCCGCAGCCGCCGCTCGGCCTCCGCCCGCGGGATGCGCAGGCGCCGCCGGGGAATCGGGCCCACCGCACCGCCCGTCCGGGTGGTCATCCTGTGGCTCATCCGGTGGCCGGCCGGCCGCGGCACGCCAACTGCGCACCATCGGTTCCCCGAACACCTCATAGACGCTCACCTGGGCAGGTCACGCACCACGACGGACACCACCGCGAGGATCACGGTGGTCACCGCGATGGCGACCACCACCGCCCGTCCGTGCCACGACGCCGGCCGCCTCGTCGCGCGTTCATGCACGCCGGCGTCGGTGTGACTGTCCGACCAGGGCGGGAGCCAGTACACCCTCAGCGAGGCCGTAAAGCGCTGCGCATCGCCGTTGTGAGCATCCACGCACTGCCAACGAACCGTCCGGCTCGTAGGCTGCGGCCATGACCGACATCCACACTCCCACGCCCTTCGACGCCTTCGAGCTGCTGCTGGCCGGCAACCGGCGCTTCGTCGCCGGTACCCCTGAGCACCCCAATCAGGACGCCGTCCGCCGCACCGAGACCGCCCCGTCCCAGCAGCCCTTCGCCGTGCTGTTCGGGTGCTCCGACTCCCGGCTGGCCGCCGAGATCATCTTCGACCGCGGCCTGGGCGACCTGTTCGTGGTGCGCACCGCGGGCCACGTCATGGGCCCGGAGGTGCTGGGCAGCATCGAGTTCGGCGTGGACGTGCTGGGCTGCCCGCTGGTCGTGGTCCTCGGCCACGACTCGTGCGGCGCGGTCGGTGCCGCCTGCGCCGCCCTGGAGAACGGCATGACACCGGCCGGGTACGTCCGGGACGTCGTGGAACGGGTGACCCCCAGCGTGCTTGCCGCGCGGGCCGCCGGACAGGTCGAGCCCGATCAGATCCTCGCAGAGCACATAAGGCACACCGCCGACCTGCTCCTGGACCGCTCCCGGGTCCTGGCCGACAAGGTCGCCGCCGGGCAGGCCGCCGTGGTGGGCCTGCGCTACCGCCTGGCCGACGGCAGCGCACAACTCGTCGCCGCCCGCGGCCTCGACGCCACAGTCCCCGCAGCGTCCTGACCGCCCCGGCCGTGGCTGCTCAGCGTGATTTGCCGCGGCCGCGGGACACGCCTGTATACGTGGATGAGGAATCCATCGGGTTCACCGCTTGATCATCCACGGGAGGGCACCCCGATGGCTCGCGGAGCCGAATACGCGCCCAGCACCGTCCCCCGCGCCGACCTGGCGCGGGCTGCGGGCAGCGAGGTGTGCCGGGGATGGGGAACGGTCGTCACCGACGAGGGGCGGCACGAGCTGGGCCCGGACCGCCAGAGCGGTGAGCGCCCGGCCGAACCCGTCACGCATCCGCCCGGCTCCCGTCTCCGGGAGCAGGAAAGGCACGGCGTCGGTGCCGGTCACACGGTGGGCCGGGGCCCGGCGGCGCGGCGCAGCCGATTGGCGATCGCCAGTCCCAGGCCCTCCTCCACCGGCAATGAGGCCACGATGAGGTCGCACCCCCGCTGGTCCAGCTCGCGCAGGAACCCGTACAGCCCGCGCGCGTAGGCGCCCATCGAAGACGGGACCGTCACCACGGCGTGCGCCTTCACCGCGGTGCCGGCGAAGGAGGCAGGCAGAATGACGCCCACCCGGTGGCCCAGCTCCTGCGCCAGCTCCGCCTCGGCGACGACCTTCTCTCCGGCCGGGCGGGGTGACGCGCGAGGACCTCGAAGCGGTGCTCGGGCGCCGAGGCGGGACCGATTCGGCTTTCCAAGTCGCAGCCGTAGTAGTTCTTGCCGTAGATCAGAGTCTGGCCGGCTGGGCGGTGACGAGGTCCCTGACGTCGCTTCAATCAAGCCGAACCGTCGCTCGTCCACGTGACACCAGTCCCGTAGGCGATGAAGTTCACGCTGCTGTACCCACCGCCACCGCCCGGTGGATGAGCGGGGGAGGTGAAGCCAACGCCCAGTACCGCGTCATAGCCAAGGTTGTACGCCTCGATCAGGAGGGCCTCGTAGGCGGCGTCCATCGAGGAGCGCGCGGTGCCCCAAATGACTTTGACCTGTGTGAACGGGCGCGAGTCATGGCAGAGTGTGCTAGCTGTAACGGTTGCCAGTGCCCTTTCACGAAGCTCTCCGGCCTCCTGCCGCCTCTTGCGCGCGTTGTCCATCCACTTCACGAGCCGATTCTGAGCCTACTCAGTTCAAATGTCACGACCAGAGATCAGCAACCCCGGGAGCCGATCAACTAGACGTCGCCCAAGGGGACACGGGCTGTGAATTCGGCGGCGAAGTGGCGGGCCTGGGCGCCCCAGTCGTGATCGGCCGTGCCGAAGTGCTGCAGGACGTCCAGCAGCTGGTGCGCCTCGGTGAGTGTGAACAGCGGCAGGCGCGGCTCGTACAACTCCGGCATACCGAAGGTGGGATCAAGAAGTTCGTCCAAGTAGGACGCAACGCACACCACCCTGCGCCGGTTACGCCCGCTGGTCAGCCCCTGACCAGGGATTTACTCCCTTCGCCTCCACGCGTGCCAACCTGTCCCCGCCCACAAGGGCGCCGCCCTCCGCCGCTGGGCGAATAAGCACAAGGTCGGGCTGCGCTTCACCCCGACCTACGCCTCGTGGGCGAACCCGATCGTGAACAACCTGGCGGACTTATGCGGTCAGAGCCCTGGCCGACACCGTAGCCGCCTTATCACCAACGGTGATCGCTGACGCCCTCGACCATGAGGGAGATGCCGATGCCCAGCAGCCAGACATCCTTGGCCAGCGCGGTTCCGGGCTCAGTGGGTCGCAGGCTGCCCTCCTTGCGCATGCCCGGCGCGCGCAGGTACAGCCCGAGCGTGCCGGCAGAGAACGCGGTCAGCGCGGCTCCGGCAACAGCGGCAGGGACCAACGGCAGGAGCAGCGCGGCGGCAACGGCGGCCTCCCCGGCAGAGAGCAATCTGACGAACTGCTGGGCATCGAGCTTGCCCAAGAAGGGGTAAGCGGTGGTGGCGAACTGCTGCAGTCCCTCAGCGGTGGCCTGGTCCGCGCCGCGCTTCGACAGTGCGGAGTTGAGGAAGAACGTGCCGACGGGGAGCCTGAGCGGCAACTGTCGCGCTGCGGATCGCCAGGTGGAATCGGATGCCATGCCGAGCCTCCCAAAGTGGGCAGTTGGCCCCTGGAGAACGACCGTCGGCCTGTGTAGCACCGACCGAGTCGCGGAACGTGACAGATCAAGGCGGAGCGACACCACTTCTCAGCGCGTCGCGCAGCACTGAGACGGCCTGGGCAACGGCCGCACGGGTGGCATGGGTGTCGCTGAGAGGGTTGAGCATCATGAAGTCGTGGGTGATGCCGTCGTAACGGACGGTGGTGATGTCGACGCCCGCGGCGCGGAGCTTGGCCGCGTATGCCTCGCCCTCGTCGCGTAGGACGTCTGCCTCGTCGACGAGGAGGAAGGCTGGTGGGAGACCGGCGAGCTGATCGAGGGTGGCCTTCAGGGGGGAGGCGGTGATCTCGCTGCGCTGCGCGCGGTCGGGAATGTAGGCGTTCCAAAACCATTCCATGGCCTGGGCGGTGAGGAAGTAGCCGGTGGCGAGATCGGCGTAGGACTGGGTGTTCATTTCGGCGTCGGTGACCGGGTAGTACATGGACTGATGCACGAAGCGGACGTCGCCGCGCTCCTTGGCCATCAGGGCGAGAGCAGCCGTCATGTTTCCGCCGACCGAGTCGCCTGCCACCGCCATGCGGTCTGGATCGAGGCCATGGGCAGCGCCTTCTCGGACGATCCACTGAGCGGTGGCGTAGCCCTGCTCGATCGCCACCGGGTAGTGCGCCTCGGGAGAGCGGGTGTACTCGACGAACACGACCGCGGCCTGCGCCCCGTCCGCGAGCTCGCGCACCAGTCGATCATGGGTGTCGGCGTTGCCCAGAATCCAGCCACCGCCGTGCATATAGAGAACCACGGGGAGGGGTGGCGCGGCGCCGCGCGGCCGGACGATGCGGGCACGTACATCGCCGACATCGGCAGGCACGGTGATCCACTCCGAGTCGACATCGAGTTTCTCGATCGGTTCGGCTTGAAGGTCGTCCAGCACCCTGCGGGCCTTCTCGGGCCCCAGTTCGTACAAGAACGGCGGCTGGGACGTGGCATCTGCGAACTGCTGGGCTGCGGGCTCCAGAACGATGGAGCCGGAGGGAGCGGTCATGACGAGCTCCGTGAGGTCTGGGGCTGAGAGATGCTGAGGACTCCTGCACGGCCTGACCGCGGAGCGTCAATGCGCCTCGCCACTGGGCAGGCAGCGCAGCATTGCCACAAGCAAAAGCCTCGTCCCTCCGAGGCATGATCGCATCCGTGCAGTCGCACACCACGGCCCGTACCGCCACTGCGCTGTTGCTGCCCGAGCCGGGGCCGAAGCAGGTGGAGGGCTGGCTGCGGGCGGTCAGGCGCCTCGGTCGCGATCTCGGGCAGATCATCGGATGCGAGTCTTCCGGCCACCTTTTGCCAGGCGGCCCCCTCCACCGGATTTGCCTCCGTCACGGGCTCAGCCTGGGTACGCCCCGACAGCGGGTGTTCGGCCTCACGGACTGGACGCGCGACGGCACCCTCGCGGAGTATGTCGTCGAGGCACGCAACCTTGCGCCGCTGCCGGGCCACAGGCACGGTCCCATCAGCAAACGAATCCACCATGCACGCGCGAAGGCCTGCACGCATCCCGTCGCCACGCACATTCGGCGCGGGCGACGGCATCGACGCCTTCGAATGCCTCGTGGCCGGGACTGCCAGTGGCTCACGGCCTTGTGCCCGGGGTGCCGGGGCCTGGTCTTTTGCCGTGCTCACGGCGCCTACCTGCCGTTTCGCGCTGATGTGCCCTGCGGCAGACGAAGCGCTCTCAGCCAGCAGCGGCATCGGCGAGGCGACCGCACTGCTGCTCGCCGAGCGAGGCGCGCGGCTCGTGTTGGGTGCGCGACGGTCCGAGCGCCTCGCGGAGCTGGTGGCGCGGATCGAGAAGTCGGGCGGTGCGGCCGTGCAGACCCGCACGGACGTGACCCGACGGGACGACCTGCACACCCTGGTCGCACTGGCCGGCGAGCGCTTCGGCGGCTCGACGTGCTGGTCAGCAACGCCGGGGCCGGCACCATCTCCGACTTCGCCGAAGCGTCAACGAATCCACAGGTCCGAGCGGAGATCACGAAGATGCGGGAGCGGATCGCGATCCCGCCTGAGGCGATCGCCCAAGCCATTGCGTTTGCCATCGGGCAGCCGGCGACCGTCGACGTGAACGAGGTCGTCGTCCGGCCGACGGCCCAGAACTGAACCGGCTCAAGTCCGAGGCGCATTGCGCCTCGGCCCCCATCGCTCCTCAAGGCCCTTGCATCCAACCGCTCCGAGCAGGTGCGTCGGTGCAGAGCACGGACGGAATGCACACACGGGCGGCTGTGCCTCGGTCGGGCAGTCCACAGGTCACAGCGGCACTCGCCGTCCTGGCTGCTGAAGCGGGTGTCGCGGGTTCGTACGGCACACACGTGGCTGCGGGTGCGGGCAGAGATGGGAAGAGTCTGGTCCCGGCCCGACGACATCGGCGGTAACACCTACGACTACGCTCTCGCCGAAGACAGGCTGTGTCTGTCGATCACTGAAGGAAGCCCCCGAAGAGGCCGGGCCCCTCGTTACGTCGGCACCGAGGAATCCCATCCTGCCGGACAGCGGGGATACCGCAGCCCTAGCCCTGCTCGTTCTCCTCACCATGGCTCGCAACGGGCTGGTTCTCGGCCCTGGCCGACTGCTCACGTGAGTTCGCCAGTGCGCTCGCGCTCCTGCTCTGCGACCCGCGGGGCTACAGCGGTGGCGTTGGGCCCGTCGAGGTCGCGCCGTAAGCTGCGTCGGGTTTTTGATTCACGGGAGGCGTGGGTGGGGCGGGACATGATCCTCGGCGGCCGGTACGAGCTGGTCGAGAAGCTCGGTCAAGGTGGCATGGGAACGGTCCATCGCGGGGTGGACCAGCGGCTGCGCCGCACTGTCGCGGTGAAGCTGCTCTCCTCGGCGCTGGCCCATGATCCGCAGTCGCGAGCCCGTTTCCGGCGCGAGGCGCACGCGGTCGCCGCGCTGAACCATCCAGCGGTGGCCACCATTCATGACGTCGGCGAGGAGCCGCACCCGGATGGCCCACGGCCCTACCTGGTCATGGAGTACGTGCAAGGCGCCACCCTCGCCGAGGTCCTGCGAGACGGTCCACTGCCTGTCGCCGACGCCGTCAACGCGGCATGCGCGGTGCTGGACGCGCTGCGGCACAGCCACGAGTGCGGGATCGTGCACAGGGACATCAAGCCCTCGAACATCATGCTCACCGGGCCCGACACCGTGAAGGTCCTCGACTTCGGCATCGCCAAGGCTTTCACCGAAACCGCCACCCGCATCACCGGGAGCGGTGCGGCGATCGGCACTCCCGCCTACCTTTCCCCTGAGCAGATCAACGGGTCGGAGATCGACCATCGGGCCGATCTGTACGCGATGGGGTGTCTGCTGCACGAACTGCTGACCGGGCAGCCCCCGTTCCGTGGCGAATCGCCCTTCGCCGTCATGCATCAGCACCTGTTCGCCGCACCCGAGCCGGTCTCCCGGCTGAGACCGCAGATACCACCGGCGGTGGAGGCGGTGATCCTGCGCGCCCTCGGCAAAGACCCGAAAGAACGGTTCGTCGATGCCGGGGAGATGCGTGCAGCCCTCGCCGACGCCCTGACACAGACCTCCATGCCGACGGTCCAGGCCGACACGCCGGGGCCCCCGGCGACGCGGCCCGGCGGCCGAACCGCTCTCCGGGACAAATTCCGCATCTCACTGCGTCCGTCCGCCGACAGCGCTCTGGCTCTGCTCGGATGCCTGCTTGCGCTGCTGTGCGGACGTGGCCGGCTGGTGGACACCGCTCACTTCGGCTGGATCGCCATGGCAGCCGGTGTGTTGGGTCTGATGACGCTGCCATGGTCGACACGCCTGTCGTGCGCGGTGAGCTGGGGGCCGGTGGCCGAGGCCGTGGCGGTCAACTCCGAACTGCGGCGCGCCTACGTGGGGTGGACCCACTCGTACGTAGCCATTGCTGTTCTGCTCGCACTGGCCGCCGTCTGCTGCCTCGTCAGCGGGGCACTCAGCAAGAAGCACGGCGCCGGCACACTGGTCGCCTCCTGGTTCAGTGCCACCGCATCGATCTGGTACTTCCTCGACGACCTGCACAAGCTCTTCGTCTTCTACCTGCTGTTGTCGCTGGTGGCCGTCGCCACCGCGTCGTGGGAGACCGTCGAACTGGTGCGCCGCCGAGCCCCGGGCAGACGCGCAGTCCCGAAAGCCCCGTAGGAAGAGACGATCTTCACCCGGGCCCGCTCGGCTCGCCGAACGCGGCCGGTACTCGGCGCTGCTGCGTACTCCATCCGGCTTGCGCCGGCCCCGTTGAGCCCAGGGCCGCGGTCCCGGGGGTGGTTAGGGCGTGGGCGCGGCGCTGACTTGTTCCGCCGTCCGCAGTGGGGGGCGCATGGCTGGCCGGGCCGTCTCTATAGACCCGCACGTGCGGGCGTCATGCCGTGTGCTGGTAGGCCGGACAGGTGAGGTAGCCGGTGTCGCCGCCCTGGTAGTACGTGGTCTCGTCGACGGGGACGATCGGCAGCCCGGTGCGGAGGCGTTCGACGAGGTCGGGGTTGGCCAGGAAGCAGCAGCCGAAACTGACCAGGTCGGCACCGAGGCCCAGCCGGCGGTCGGCTTCCGCGCAGCGCGGTGTTGAGGGCGAGCGCGTCGGTCTCCTCGACGCCCCAGAAGCCGCCCCCTGGGAGAGGCGGATGCCCGTCCTTGCCGCGCCGATCGCGTCCACCGTCGCGGCCACGGCCTCCACGGCGAACCGAATGCCACCCGTGGGGCGGCTAGGCCTGCACGGCCCATCCCGGTGATTCCCTGCCGTCGCCGCTGGATGGTCCGGCGTTCGGAGCGTTGGGTCATTTGGGTGTTCCAACCCGTCCTCGAGGTGCTGCGTCTCCTCGGCTGCGAGGCCTCGGCGTGCCGGACGAAACGGCAAGGGCAGTCGATGCGGAACGGTGCGGCCGCTCGGGCTCTCCGCCGCCTGCTGGCTCGATCTGCGCGCCTGCGACCCGGTGGTCACGGCAGTCGGACTTGCCTGCCCGATACTGCTCCTGCACGGCGGGCCGGACTACCAGGTCACCGTCGCCGACGACCTGACGCGCTGGCAGGCCGCACTGGCAGACCGTTCCGAAACGGTGATCCGCGCCACCAGGACGCCAACCACCTCTTCTTCTCCGGCAGCGGACCCACTACTCCGGCGGAATACACACGAGCGGGACACGTCAAGCCAGCAGTGGTGGACGAGATCGCGACCTGGCTGGCACGGCCGTAGATCGGCACCAGACGCTCCTTGACTGGCTCCCTACTCCAGTCCCGGATATTCGACGTGCAACCTCACTTCGGTGGCGCGGGAGATGGGAGCGGCACGGACTATGACCGCGGCGTCCTGGGACAACAGGAGATCTCGCCAGCCGGCTGCCTGGTCGGGCGCCGCGTTCGGGGTGCCCGGCCAGGCGCTGCCTCGGTTACCGGTACGGGCGGATGATCAGCTCAATCAACTGACCAGCAGGGTCTTTGAAGTACACCCCTCGTCCGCCGTGCTCGTTGTTGATCTCCTTTGGCCGCCGCATCCGCGGATCGGACCAGTGCGCGCGAATCCAAATCGGTCGTCACGATGGCACCGGGCACTCACTCCGGTACGGGCGAGAACGCGGTCCGGCGACGGTAGTAGTGCACCGTGACGGCACCCAGCAGCGGACCCCATAGCAGCAGTGGGGCGTAGACGATGTTGAGCAGCCAGGTGCCCCAGGTGGATGCGTCCATGTCCGCATTGAGCGAGGTGTAGACGAACAGCACACCATAGACCGACGTCGCCAGCGCGCCGAAACCCGCCAGGATGGTGGCCGGCACGACCGGGACTCGTTGCCCGCGCAGATACGGGATCCAGCGCGGCCAGGTCTCGCCCCAGCTCTGCACGAGCCCGAGGGTCAGGAGGGCCAAGAGCTCGGAGACCAGGCTGAGCACGACAAGGTAGAACGATCCCCAGCCAGGGGCATGCAACCGGTCGTACTCGGACTGGGCCAGCCCGACCGGAAGGCCCACTGCGATGGCCAGGCGCCACAACCCCGAGGGCACATTGCTCAATGCTGCGCCCACAGCGGCACGTTGCGCCCAACGCGGTATGTTCGGCAGCGAATTCACTCTCAGCATGTGATCCACACTGCCGCGCGAGTGCGCCGTCACACGTCGGTCTGCGGTCGTGTCCTCCTCACCCGAGCGGCGGACTCACGACTGCGACCGCCGATGCTTGACAGGGGGAGCACGGCAGCCGCTGGCTCCGACCTGGCCGGCTGGGCGAACTACGGCTACTGCCGCTCCCACTCCCGCTTCTACCGGGGCCTGAAACTGCACCTGGTGTGCACCCCGGCCGGACGGCCCGTCACCTGGGCCCGGGGCGACCCCAAGACCGACGAACGATCCGTGGTACCCGTCCCAGGGCCGCGCCCATGCCTATACGACCGCGGCCAGTGACCTCCGACAGGACTTCGACGAACTCGCATCACGCTACGACCGGGCTCCGTCAGCGCGCCTCGCACGGACGAGCAGGGCGAGCGCTCCGGACGCTCCAGGCTGACGCCCTCACTGTGTAAGACCTCGCGGTTCGCGTCATCGCGGAGCTCGCCAGTATGCGGAACCTGGCTGGCTCACGCCGGCCCCCTTCAAGGCGCCGCGACGAGGCTGATGACGTGGCCGTCAGGAGAGTGCGACGGCCTGGGCGGGCGCGCACCAGCGTGCCGGAGCACTGGGCGCCGATCAGCCGGCGCGGCGCTGCCCTGTCACCTCGACGCCGTTCATCGACATGACGACCGGCGTCGGCGTCGTGACAAGAGCCTCCCAGCCGTCCCCGCGGCACCGATTGATCAGCGCGGAAGCTATGCAGCTGTCGAGTTCGTTGAACCCGTCGAAGGTGACCATTGCCACCTGCACGCAACTCCCTCAAGTACGGAGTCCGCGCTCCCTGCAGTCTCCCTGAGGCCGCCCTTACCAGACGAGGGCCAATGTGCTGCTTGTGGCCGCCGGGCATCGCTGGGAGCCTGTACCGAAGCAGGTGAGGACGCGCATCAGCCCCAGGTCGAGTCCCCCATCGGCAGGAGCACCTCGGTAATTCACTGCCCAAGGACGGTGCGGTCACGACGGCAGTTCGGTCCCGGCCTGCTCACTCACCATGTACTGGGCGTACCAGTCCGGCCAGTTCGGGTCCTCCGCACCGATGCTTGCCTCATGCTCCCCGTGCGCGGCCGCGGCGCGGCGCAGCGCGCTCGCCAAGTCCTCGGCCGAGGCGAACGTCGTGGTCGCGGGATCGAGGCGTCCCGGGAGCCGGGTCGTGACCTCCTGGAGAAGCCAGCCGTTGCCGTCCGGGTCGCTGAAGGACAGGAACGAGCTGTAGCTCGTGCGCTGCGGATCCGGCCCCGGCAGCCGGGCCTCTGTCCCGGCGTGGTGGAAGACGCCGCCGGCGTCGTGGAACACCTCGCTCGGCTCGGCGCCGACCCGTTTCAACTCATCGTATGCGGCGTTGATGTCGTCCACGATCAGGTGCATGCCCTGAGCCGAGCCCGGCGTCTGGGACGTGACCGAGGTGCCGAAGATGACCGACGCCGACGAGCCCGGCGGCGTCACCTGCACCACCCGGAAGTTCTCGTCAGGGGCGATGTCCGCGTCCAGCCTCCAGCCCAATCGCGTGTAAAAGCTCCTGGCCCGGTCGACGTCGGACACCGGCACCACCACGACTTCGAGTTTCATGTCCATGACCGACACTTCCTGCGCTCGTAACAAGATGCCGCTATGACGAGACTCGCACGGCCGGACGCGGGCCGCGCCCGGGAATCCGGCAGACGGTGGCCCGGTCCACGCCGGGGCCAGTTGTCGGAGGGAGGCGAGGGCCAGGATGGCCCGGGCGGGGATTCGGGCGCAGGCGCTCGGCGGGCTGGCCTGGCCGAACACCTTCGGGGCTCCGCACCGACAGGCGTGATCCTGGGCTCACGATGCTCGGGCGGCGGTCCAGAAGCAAACCACACACCCATCAGCAGGGAGCCGTGGCGCGCAGGGGCATCGGCCGTCGGCGGCAGGCGGCTTACGGTCTCTGGCCGACGGTGCCGATGCCGAGTCGGCTGAGCAGCCAGAAGGTGATTGCGGTACCGGTGCCGTAGGCGACGTGCGCGCCCAGATCCCAGGCCACGATCTCGGCGTCGTACTGCCAGATCGGCTTGTAGAGCCCTGCGATCGGCAAGGTGACGTAGTCACCGGCGAACACTGCGGCACCGAAAGCCACGCCATACACGGGGGAGGGCCTGGGCAGTGATCCGGCCAGGAGGCCGTAGGCCGCGCCGGCCACTGATCCGTAGGCCCAGTGCGCGGCGGTGCTGGTGAGCCAGGCAGAGCCATCAGGAAGCCGGCGCTGGGTGAAGCCCTCGATCACCCGCTTCGCCACCTGCCCCGGAGCGGGGGCCTTCTCCCAGCTCTCGACCGGCGCGAATTCCCAGGCGAGCGGGCTGTCCGTCCCCCCTGCGCGACGGTACTTCAGGTAATGGACGGCATCCAGGCACACCGTCCCCGCCACCCCGGCCAGCAGGCCGGCCGCCACCGCCGTGAGGGGAGTCGGCGGATTCCTCTGGGAGCGCATGACGCAATCTCCTCATCGATCGGGGCCGGGAAGGAAGGTCGTTGTTCTTCAGCGCCCGGACTGCGGTTGGGGGCATCGAGCCCGCATCGAGTATCCGGCGGCCAGGACGGGCGCGCACGAGGAGAACGTTCGCGGGCGCGAGCGGTGAGGGACCTGCGGCGGGCGGTAGTGAGCGGTCCTGCGGAAGCAGCTGACCGCAGGGGGCACCCGTCTGCCGAACCACATACCCACCGGGACAACCTGAATGGGCGACCCCATTCGCTCATCTGAAGCTACGACGTTGTGGCCTGAGTCGCCGCCTCGACAGCGCCGCATACGCACCACCTTCGCCGCAGGGGTGACCGCGGCGGCTCTGTCGGCTGAGCCTGTCCCTGCGCCCAGACTGACCGATCAGGAGGGCAGAAGTTGCAGCAGATCGTGCGCCATGGCAGTACCGCGAGCAAGTGTTCGACAAGTACGGGCCGCTGGGGATCCGGCCCACCGCCAGATCCTGCTGGGCGAAGCAGGGCATGCCCGACCGCCTGCCCGCGACCTACCGCCGCACCCACGGCGTCACTTACGTCCACGGCGGACTCTCCGTCGGTGACGACCGGCTGTGGGCGTCGACCACCGCCACAAGGGCACCGCCAACACCCTGGCCGCGCTGAACTCAATCCCGGCCGCACGAACCCGACGGCGCACCGATCTACATCATCGAGAAGGGCATCCGCCGGGGCGGACGCCACCTTGCAGTCGCAGCCTGAACCCGAGTGGGCCCCCGCGTCACCTTCGCCAGAACAGGTGGTGCATCACGCCGCTCCGGCTGGGCACGACCTCCAGGCAGAACCGGTCGAGCAGCTCGTCGGGGGAGTCCCACAGCGGTAGTCCGGACCCGAGCTTCACCGGCGAGACCGCCACATGCATGGTGTCGACGAGGTCAGCAGCAAGGAACTGCCGGATGGTGGTGACCCCGCCGCCGAGCCGGACGTCCTTGCCCTGTGCCGCTTCCCGCGCCTGTTCGAGGACCGTGGCCGGGTCGCCGTCGACGAAGTGGAACGTGGTGTCGGAGAGCGTGAACGACGGGCGCTTGTGGTGGGTCATGACGAACACCGGCGTGCGGAACGGAGGCTCTTCCCCCCACCAGCCGCGCCACTCGTGGTCCTGCCAGGGCCCGCGCTGAGGCCCGAACTTGTTGCGGCCCATGATCTCGGCACCGATGTTGCGGGCGAAGTCTCGCGTGAAGTAGTCGTCGAGGCCCCGGTTCCCCCCAGGATCCGTGCGCATGGGCCAGCTCGCCGTGGCTCCGGCCCAGGCGAACAACCTCTCGGGATGGTCGTGGCCGAACGGTCGCTCGAGACTCTGGTGCTCACCGGCACCGATTCCGTCACTCGAGACGTTGAAGTTCATGACTCTCAGCAGTTGATCCATGTGTTTCCTCCTCAGGTCCCGGCATCGTGTGGCTGGGCGCCGCACACCATGACGTCGAACGGGATGTCTCCGGATCGACAGCAGCCCCCACTTTTTCCAGGGCATGCCAGGACACGGCGATGTGACCGTTCCCACCGCCAACCCGGCGAACCTTCCCGCCAAGGCCACGGCCGCCGCCGTGGGGCTCGTCGTCGATGCGATGGCCCTGACGCCCGGCGGCAGTCGGGTGGCTCTCCGGTTGTCTTCCTGCGGCTTTCAGCGGGCGTTCAGCCGCTTCAGCGAGGACTCAGCATCGGCAGGCCATGGTGGGTGCATCGGCGGATCAAGGGTTCGCCGGGGTACAGATCCCTCGCAGAAAGGTGACACTTCTGAACCACTCCAGCTCCACCGTCGTGAAGCGCCCCGGTATGGCGATCGCCGTGGCGGTTGGAACACCCAGACCGGAGCAGGCACGAGCGTCCCTCACAACGCCATGGTCAGCAGGGCCGGCTTCGGCCAGACCGTCCGCAGCATCAACGGCAGGCGTGAGTGCGACGGCCAAACCCCGCCCAGATGCCAAACCGCGTCAACCTCTACCGGCGCTGCTCCCAGCTCCTCGGCGTCGACCCCGGCGCCAATCTCACCTGCTAGCCCGGCAGCGGACGGCCGGAACCACGACCTGCCAGGAACAGGGGTTTCCGGCCGCCACCCCCGGCTCGGCTCTGCGACCACTTCCATGGTGAAGCAGCGCCCTCGCTCACCGACGTCTCCCACATGCTCGGAAGGATCCTGCGATCACCCGATCTCTGCGTTTACGGCGCCTACTTGCCGGTGCGTTCGCCGCGGCGGCGGCCTTTGCCGGCGTTGTTGCGGCACCCATGTCGCCGGCCGTTGCCGCGGCACCTGCCGGCGCCCACAAGGCAACGTCTGCGGACGCCACCTGCTGGGCCACGCGCTACGGCTCCGATGAACCAGCGAGGTCGCTGACGAAGGAAACGGCTCTGATCGAGTAGATGCTGAGCGCCCGCGAACCCCACAACGACTGCGAGTTGGTCGCTGTACCGTGCAGGGCCCCATTCGGGGAGAGATCGTCGCAACAGCTGTACCTCGTCCTCGGCCAAGAGGTCGCGCGGCCTCACCGTGTGGTCCTGACACGGCTCGGCCCCCTGACTCGTCCTTGCCGCAACGCAGCCCGATCAGACCCGGCTGTTGCCGTCGGCGCCAAGGGGAGTGCAGCGGGACGAGGGACGGAGCGTACTGATCCTCACCTTCGACGAATGTGACGGTCTCGTCGAGCGGTGCCGGCCCGTATGCCTGTACTCGACCGTGACGTCCTCGAACCCGATCGACATGCCACAGAAGAAAATGAGCTCGTCCGGGGGTGACAGGATCTCCGCGACGGTCTCGCGATACACCGACCACGCCATCTGCGGGCAGCTGTGCAGACCTTCGGAGCGGAGTAGCAGCATGACGGTCTGCAGATACATTCCCACGTCGGACCATTGGGGTCGGCCCATGTCGCGGTCGATGTAGCAGAACAGGGCGGCGGGCGCGCCGAAACAGTCCCCGTTCGCGGAAGCGGCCCGCTGGCGCGCCTCCCAGTCCTCACGGGCAATGCCGAGTGCGCTGTAGCGCTCCTGGCCGCACATAAGTACGCCACGGCTGGAGGTTGACCCGGACGGCGCCCAGGCCGCGGCGGAGAGCACGCGCTCCAGCACTGCCCTCGGTACTTGCCGGCTGGTGAATCCCCGAACCGCTCGCCGGCTCGTGACCGCCGGTGCGTCCAACGCTGTGCGCGCGAGGCGGGCCGTTGGCGAGGTGGGCGACAGGGTGGCTCTTCGGGGTCTGCGCACCTCAGGAGGGGGCGAGCGGGTCAGGAGAGCCAGTCGGTGTAGCGGGTGGGGGCGAGGTGGGCGTGCTCGTCGGTGAGGACGTCGCCCTTGACGGCGGCGAACATGCCGGCGGTGGGGTCGGTGACGACCGCGCGGTTGTCGCCCTTGTGGGACAGGGTGATGCGGCCCAGCTCGTCCAGGGGGAAGATCTCGGGGCCGGCGATGTTGCGAATGCCGTTCAGCGGGGCGCCTGCGGCGACCTGCGCCACCGCGTTGGCCACGTCCTTGGCGGCGATCGGCTGGATTGGCGTGGCGGGCAACCGGACAGTCTCGCCGTCGGCGGTCCAGGACATGACGGCGTCCATGAACTCCATGAACTGTGTCGCCCGGACGATCGAGTAGGGGACCGGCCCGGCCGCGAGGATCTGCTCCTGGAGCACCTTCGCCTTGTAGTAGTCCAGCTCCGGCACCTGGTCCGCCCCGACGATCGAGAGGATGACGAAGTGACCGACGCCGCTCTTGTGGGCCGCGGCCAGGAGGTTGTCCATCGAGGTCCGGAAGAAGGCCGGGGAGGCTTCGTCGAAGGTCGGGGAGTTCGTCAGATTGACGACGACGTCGGCTCCCGCCACCGCCTGATCCAGTCCCTGGCCGCTGATGACGTCGACCCCGGTGGACTTCGAGTGGGGTACCGCCTCGTGGCCGGCGGCGATCAGATCAGTGACGACCTGCGATCCGATCAGCCCGGTACCGCCGATGACTGCGATCTTCATAGGGTGCCCTTCCTTGAGATTACGTGGGCAGAGAGTCGTCGACCGCTCGGGGCAGGTGCCATGTCGACATTTCAGCTGGCCGCAGGGCCAAGGCACTCGGCACATGGCCGCGCGAACGCAGTGCCAGGTGCCGCAGTCTCTGGTGCCCTTGTTGCCGGCCGGACCTCACAGGTGGATCGGGAGGTGGCGGGGGCCGCGGAGCATGGCGTTCTGCCGATACGGGGGCGGGTCCTCCACGAGGCGTGCCGTGCCGAGGTGGGGGAGCAGTGCGCCGAGTGCGGCCTGCGCTTCCAGACGGGCGAGGGGTCCGCCGTAGCAGATATGGATGCCGCTGCCGAAGCCGAGGTGCTGGTTGTCGGCCCGGGTGGGGTCGAACCGGTCGGGATCGTGGAACCGCTTGGGGTCGCGGTTGCCTGACGCCAGCGCCAGGATGACGGACGCCCCTCGGGGGACGGGGGTGCCGGCGATGTCCATGTCGGCGCGCGGGATGCGTTCGCGCATGTGGACCGGGGGTTCATAGCGCAGCAGCTCCTCCACGGCTCGTGGCAGCAGCTCGGGTTCACGGCGCAGGTGGTCCAGATGTTCGGGCTGGCGCAGGAAGGTGAGCACCCCATTGGTGATCAGGTTGACCGTGGTCTCATGACCCGCGATGAGCAGGAGCACGGCCGTCTCGGCGAGTTCCTGCTGGGTGAGCCGCAGCGCAGGATCCGGCTCGTTGACGAACGCCGAGAGCATGTCGTCGGTCGGCTTGCCGCGGCGCTGTTCGGCCAGGTTCAGCAGGTACCCGCCCATCTCCATGCGGGCCTGGTCGCCGGCCTTGTCCGTCTCGGTGGTGTCCGCGCCGGGCCGGACGTCAGCGGCGGCGACGAGGGCGTCGGACCAGGCCCGGAACAGCGGCTCGTCCTCGCGCGGCACGCCGAGCAGGCGGCAGATGACCGTGACGGGAAGTGGGTAGGCGAAGTCGTCGACGAGATCGATCTGCTCGCCCGCCTGGAAGGACGCCAGCAGTTCCTTGGTGATCCGGTCGATCTCGCCACGCATGCCGTCGACGCGCCGGGGGCTGTGTGGCGGGCCGAAGGGCCGCATGGCCAGGGTGCGCAGTCTGTGGTGTTCAGGATCGTCGAGCCGCAGGAACGGCAGTTGCTGTGCTTCCCGGCCGCCGGTACGGGGATCGACACTCATCCGAGGGTCGTGGAGCAGGGCGGCGATCTCGTGGTAGGTGCCGGTCAGATAGGTGCCGTCAACCTGCTGAACCACGGGACCTGCCTCGCGGAGTTCGGCGTACAGCGGGTAGGGGTTGGGGCGGCTGGCATAGTCGGTGATGCGTTCCAGCAAGGTCTCGGAGGCCATCAGGGCTCCTCGTAGTTGAGCGGTACGTGGGCTACACCACGGTCAGCCGGCGGTCGGGAAGGTGACCGGTGAGCGCGACGGTCGGGCCGTGGGACAGCACCGACGGATCCGGTACGTCGGACGGAATCGGAACGTCGGCCGCGATCGCCCGGTCGGCCGCGCCGGGCGGGGGCGGGAACGGGGCGGCCGTTTCGATCAGGTGCCGGTAGTAGTTGAGCGACTTGGCCATGTCGACGGTGACGGCGGCGGTGACCCGGCCCCTGTAGCCGTAGACCATGGCGAGCCGGCGCGCCTCCAGGGAACCCTGCGCGATGACGACGTGATCGGAGTAGGTGGGCACGCCCACCGACTTGATGTTGAGCCCGAACTGCGTCGACCAGAACACGGGGATGGACAGGTGCGGGCGCTGCAGCGGTGCAGGGTTGACCATGTTGTGCGCCGCCACCTCGGCCTGCTCCACCGCGTTCCCCCAGTGCTCCAGGGACAGCATCTGGTAGCCGAACAGCGGATGGGGAAAGCGGGAGACGTCGCCGGCCACGAAGACGTCGTCGGTGACGATCCCGTACATGTTGAAGGCGCGGCAGCCTGCGTCGCAGGCGATCCCGCGCGGGCCCGCCGCCAGTCCGGAGTCCGCCAGCCACTCCACATTGCGGACCGCCCCGAGCGCCACGACGCACACGTCCGCCTCGACACGGCTGCCGTCGGACAGCTGCGCACCGGTGAAGGCGCCGTTCCCGTTCAGGGCGGTGACCGTCACCCCGGTGCGCAGGTCCACGCCGTGGTTGCGCTGCATGACGGCCGCGAGCTTCGACAGCGTGCCGCCGAGCGCGCCCACCAGCGGTGCGGGGCCGCGTTCGGCGACTGTGACCTGCAGCTCCAGTTCACGGCAGGCGGAAGCGATCTCCGAGCCGGTGAAGCCGGCGCCGATCACCAGTACCCGCTCCGGCCCGGCGGCCAGCCGCTCGGCCAGCCCCTTCCCGTCCTCGCGCGTGCGGAGGGTGAACACCCCGTCCAGGGCGGCTTCCCCAGGGTTGGGCCAGGGCCGCGCCCGGGTGCCGGTAGCGATCAGGAGCCGGTCGTACGGCAGCGACTCGCCGTCTTCCAGCAGCACCCGTTTGGCCAGCAGGTCCACACCGGTGGCGCGGACGCCCAGCCGCCACTCGGCCTCGGGGTCGCGGCGCTGCGGCAGCTCGGTGGTGTCCGCCGTCGCCTGCCCGAGCAGCACCTGCTTGGACAGTGGCGGCCGGTCGTAGGGCGCATGGGGCTCGTCGCCGACTACGGTCAGTGAGCCGGTGAAGCCTTCCTCACGCAGAGCCTCCGCGGCCCGCAGTCCGGCCAGCGACGCGCCGACGATGACGATACGGCCGTCCTTGAGGTCATCGGGCACCGGTACTCACCTCTTCACCGAGGAGGATGGCCTGGACGGGACATGCCGCGGCGGCCTGGCGCACGCGTTCTACCTGATCGTCGGGCACGGCCGTGGCATACAGCAGGCCTTCCTCGCCGTGCAGCTCGAACACGTCCGGCGCGAGGAACACGCACTGGGCGTAGCCCTGGCAGCGAGTGAGATCGACAACGGTCCGCATCGTCACCACTTCCTCCGCTGTCTCACCCCCCTCATCTCCAGCATGGGTGGAGATGAGGGGGCTCGCACGGTGACTGCCGAGGGGTCCCCCCCCCGTCCGCCGTCAGCCCAGGGCGCAGTGGAGGTTGAATGCAGCACTGATCAGGACAAGGTGCGTAAACGCCTGAGGGAAGTTGCCCAGTTGCTCGCCGGTGTGGCTGATCTCCTCGGCGTACAGGCCGACATGGTTGGCGTAGGTGAGAACCTGGTCAGCGGCATCATCAGAAGTACAGCGTCCAGCACGTCGCCGCCCTGGTACTGGACGAAGGCATGCCGGATCGACGACCAGCCATGGTCCAGGATCCGCCAGTAGATCGTGGGTCCCGTCGGTGCCCACCAAGGCAGCCGTGCGCAGATCGCCGATGAGGCCGTGATCAGCGATCGGGAGATACCGGGCGGGCGGCTCCGACCGTGCGACGTGGCTTTCCACGCCGACGATCGCCGCGTCCGTCCGAGTCTGCCGACGCTGAAGAGAGGGCGCTCCACCGTTGCAGTGCTCCGGTCACTGCGCCGTACAGCAGCCCCGTGAACAGGTGCCATCAGTTTGGACGCCGGTGCGACAGTTCCCATGAGTCGAGAGCCAGTTCGCGCAGCGTGGCCCGCCGGCACCTTGCCGCCGCTCCGCTGAAGCCTCTCGCCCCCGCTCCACTGCCGGGATCAACCGGCCGCCGTGAAGAGCCCCTGTGCACCCTCCTGCTGTTGCCTTCCGGACCAGACGGGCTTCCCTGCGACCAAGTGCTGAATGCGACGCTGCTCGACTGCGTCGCCACCCTCATCGACGAATGCGCCACGTCCCATGTCCCCCTCGCGGAACGGAGCGGGTCCGCCGCCGAGAACCTTCCTGAGGCCAGGGGTAGCGTGAAGTGACGGACACCCAGCTGAACTCGTGCTGCGGCGAAAGGCCCTGGGCGGGCCGTTCGGGCCCAGATGAGAGATGGAAGACCACTCATGCCTCGATCCATGCGCGCGCTCGTAGCTGTGGAGGCCGGCGAGCCCACTGATGTGCTGCGGCTGGAATCCCGGCCCATTCCCGTGCCGAAAGCCGGTCAGGCGTTGATCCGTGTGAAGGCGACCCCGGTTCACGCGAGTGATCTGCACGTGCTGCGCGGCCGCTACGGCTTCTCCCCGACGTTTCCCGCTGTCGGGGGCAACATGGAGTGCGTGGGTCGTATCGAGGCTCTGGGCCCGGACACCGAGGGGCTGCAGGTCGGTGAGCGCGTGGTGGCCGCTGCGGTCCCCGCGGTACCCGGACCCCCTGTGGCCGGCACCTGGCAGGAATACCTCGTGGCCGATACACACAGGCTTCTGCCGGTGCCCGACCATCTGAGCGACTCCAGCGCCTGCCAACTCGCCGTCAATCCGTTGACCGCGCTGCTCCTCGTAACGCGCGAACTCGACGTACAGCCGGGTGAATGGCTTCTGCAGACGGCCGCGGGCTCCACCGTCGGCCGGCTCGTCATCCAGCTCTCCCGGCACCTGGGTATCCGCACGATCAACGTCGTGCGGCGACGCACCGCCGTGGAGGAGATCAAGGCACTCGGCGGGGATGAGGTCATCTGCACCGAGGACGAGGACCTACTGCAGCGTGTCGCCGAGACAGCGGGGCCGGCCGGCGTGCGCAAGGCCGTCGACTGCGTGGCAGGCCCCGTGGGCGCCCAGGTGTCCCAGGCACTCGCTCCGGGAGGACAGCTGGTGGTCTACGGCGCACTCTCCACCCACCGGCAGACCGACCCCGCCGCGCTGACGATCCCGCTGCAGGCACGCTCGGTCATCTACGAGACCAAAGCAGTCCGTGGCTTCTGGCTGAACCGATGGTTCGGCACCGCCTCACCCGAGGACGCGCTGCACGCGCTGTCCCAGGTGCGCAGCCTCGTCACCGACGAGGTGCTGAGCATCCCCCAAGGCCAGCCGTTCCCCCTCGAACGCTTCACAGAAGCCGTCGCGCTCGCCGAAGCACCCGCACACGGCACCAAGCCACTGTTCGTCTTCTAAGACGGCCAGGCGGTGACATCAGGGCCCTGCAGCCGGGCACCGTCTCACATGCGTCGCTGCGGCGTTCGATGCACGCTGGTGGGGGAGAGGGCCTCTTGCGTGGACAACCTGCGTGCGTGACGACCCGGCCGTCCCGGCACGGTACGAAATCAGGTGCGGAAGCGGGAAGGAAGCGCGATGGAGATCAAAGAATCGACTGCCCTGGTCACGGGAGCCAACCGTGGCATCGGCTACGTGTTCGCCCGCGCACTGATCGCGCGGGGAGCGGCCACGGTCTACGCCGGTGTCCGCGATCCGGCGAGCGTGAGCGGCGAGGACCTGACTCCGCTGCGTCTGGACGTCACCGTGCCGGAGGAGGTCGCCGCCGCAGCCGGCGACGCCACCATTGTGATCAACAACGTCGGCGTCGGAGGCTTCACCACCAAGCTGCTGACGGGATCCTTCGACGGCGCGCGCCAGGCGGTGGAGATCAACTACTTCGGCACCTGGGCCGTGTCGCGTGCCTGCGCCCCGGTCCTCGGCACGAAGGGGCTGTCGGCAGCGGATCACCGCCTGGTTCCTGCGGCAGCTCGACGCAGTGCCGGATCAGTCCTCGGCACGAGCTCGGCAAGATCGCAGCGCAGGAGGATTCATGAACGTTGAGCCGCCTGCGGGATACGGCTCCCGCGACCAGGCCCTGCACGGGCAGACCCTCGTCGTCCTCGGCGGGAGCGCGGGTATCGGGCTGGCGACCGCACGGCTCGCCCGCAACCAGGGTGCGTCGGTGGTCCTCACCGGCAGGGACCCGGAACGGCTGCGCACCGCGGCCAAGGAAGCCGACGCGCTCAGCACCGCGGCTTTCGATGCGCACGACCCCGTGCAGCTGGAGCGGTTCTTCCAGCAACTGCCGGGGCCGATCGACCACGTGCTGGTCACCGCGGGCGGCCCGTCCTACGGCCGCCTTCTGGACATGGACGCCGAGCAGGCACGCCGGGCGATCAGCGACCACATGGTGCTCGCACTCGAGGTCGCGAGCCACTGCGCCGGCACCGTACGGCCCGGCGGCACGCTGCTGCTTCTGGGCGGCACGGGAGCCCGCCGGATCCGGGCCGCTCTCGGTGTCGCCCCCACGGTCACCGCCGCGATGCCCGCGTTCACGGCCAGTCTGGCACTCGAGCTCGCGCCGGTCCGGGTGAACCTGATCGCCCCGGGCTTCGTGGACACCCCATTGTCGGCCCGGCTGCTCGGCGACACGCTCGACGCCCGTCGCGAGGAGCTGCGCACCACGCTGCCGATCGGGCGTGTGGTCGTACCCGAGGACGTGGCGGCGCTCGCCGTGCACATCATGACCAACAGCGCACTCACAGGTGCGACGTACGACGTCGACGGGGGCCAGCAGCTCGTCGGCTGACCCACGCGTCGGTGGCGGTCATTTGCCGGGCATCGCGGTGGCCCGCGGTTGTGTGCTCCGGGCGTGATCGCGGTACTGGGCCGGAAAGGTGGCCGGCGCCGTGAGCATTTTCCTGCGGTGCTTCCTCGGCCACCCAGTGGCCGGTGCCGGGACTACGCTCCGCACGTCGTGGGCGACGCGTTTCATCGCGCCGGCGACACTCTCCCCGAGGCCCCCGGCACCGCCGGTCGCGAGGTGAATCAGCGCGCATTACTCCGGATGACACGCTGTTCGCGGCCATCATCTCCTGGGGGCCCCACACATAGGTGCACGGGAACTGTCATGACCTGCTATGTGCATGGCGCGGTCGACGGCCACCCAGCACATGAGACGGGAGAAGAGGAACTTCTTGCGTCCGCCGCGGGTCTTCCACACGCCCTCGTCCGGCTCGTCCCAGTGCTCAGACCCAGTCCACCAGCTCGCACGCCGCGCACCACTGGCCGCTGGTCAGGGGCTGGCACCACATGTCGTACAGGTAAGCGGAGCAGAGCAGGGCGCCGTAGAAGTCGAGCTGCAGCTGAGTGGCGGCGTCGTTGCCGATCCGCACAGGGGCCGAGCCGCGGTAGCCCTCCAGGTGGGAGAGCTCACGCTCGGGCAGCTCGGCTCGGCCGTCGATGCCGTACATCATCTGCAGCCGGCCGGAAGGGTCCGGGCGCTGGTCGATGTGGTGGGTGAGGGAGTCGATGAACGCCTCGGCTTCCTCGGCGAAGCCGAGCCTGAGCAGCGCATAGACAGCGAACGCGGAATCCCGTATCCATGCGTAGCGGTAGTCCCAGTTCCGGCCCCGCCGAGTTGCTCGGACAGGCCGGTGGTGGGGCTGCCACGATCGCGACCGGGGGAGCGTGCCGGTCGGCGATGGCGGGGCGGGTCACTTCTGCAGTGGAATCGTCCTGCCGGGTGTGTCAGCCGCGGCGGGGTTCAGGGACTGCTCGGGCGGACGCGAATGAGACCCGGGCCGGCGTCGACGAATGAGTCCCCGATCGGCACGTCGTGGCCGTCGTCGCAGCGGAGCACCGCGTGCACCGGGGCGCCGCAGTTCTCGTGGCGTACGACCACGGGGGGCCCTTGTTCGTCGGCGGCCCAGGTGTCGCCCCACTGCCGCAGCGCCACGATGACGGCCCGGAAGTCCCGCCCCTTCTGCGTCAGTTGATAGGCGTACCGGGTCCGCTGGCCGGGCTCCTGGTAAGGGACGCGCTCCAGGAGACCGGCGGCGGTCAGTTCTTTCAGGCGCGCTGCAGCGGCGGGTTCACCGATGCCCACACGTTTGGCGAAGTCGTCGAACCGGCGTGTGCCGAAGAACGCCTCGCGCATGATCAGCAGCGCCGTCCTGTTGCCGACGATCTCCAGAGTCCTGGCGATGGAGCAGTTGGCCATGGACCAGGCGTCCCGTTCCTCCAGCAGATCCTTCATCTCTCAACCCTCCACCTGGCTTGCCTCATGCAAAGCCAGCCTATACCGTCGTAGCTGGCTTCTGTAATCGTAAGTCAGCTCGGGTGAGTGCGCCCCGAGGGAGGAATCATGGACATCAACACTGCAACCGTCCTGGTCACCGGGGCCAACCGCGGGCTCGGCAGGGCCCTCGCCCAGGAACTGGTTGCGCGTGGCGCCACTGTGTACGCGGCGGCCCGCCGACCGGACCAGATCGATCTGCCCGGCGTGAAGGCGATACGGCTCGACGTGACCGATCCCGCCTCGGTCGCCGCGGCTGCCGAGGAGGCCCGTGACATCACGGTGCTGATCAACAACGCGGGCAGTTCCACGGGCGCCGATCTGCTGACCGGCAGCTGGGACGCCGTCCGCCTGGAGATGGAGACCCACTACCTGGGCACCCTCGGCATGATCCGGGCCTTCGCTCCCGTGATCGAGTCCCAGGGCGGAGGCGCCGTCCTGAACATCCTGTCCGCGCTGTCGTGGATCAGCTTTCCCGCCGTCGGCGCCTACGCCGCCGCCAAGTCCGCGGAGTGGAGCATGACCAACGCGGTGCGCCAGCAGCTCGCACCCCGGGGAATCACCGTGTCCGGACTCCACGTCGGCTACATGGACACCGACATGGCCCGCCATGTCAACGGGCCCAAGACCGACCCGGCGGACGTCGCCCGCGCGGCCGTCGACGGCATTGCCTCCGGGGCTGCCGAGATCGTCGTCGACGACCGCAGCCGGCAGGTCCAGGCCGACCTCTCCGGTGGCGTCGGCGCCCTGTACCCGCAGCTCGGCTGAGACGAGGACCCCGTGACTTCCCTTCCTTCCCCCGCTCCGGGCCGGCTCAGGCCGACCGACCGGCAAACCGCTCTCCTGCCCTCCCCGAACCAGCCCTCCCGGCTCGCCGCCGCCGTCACGCTCATCGCGATGTGCCTGGGCGCCATGACGACCTTTCTGCTGATCACCGCATCGGTGTCGGCGCTGTCGGCCATCCAGGACGACCTGCACGTCTCCCCGACCGGCCTGGTCTGGATCCCCTCCGCGTACACCCTGCTCGTGGCCAGTCTGGTGATGTCCGCGGGCACCATGGGCAACCTCTACGGCCGTAAACGCGCCTTCGTCACCGGCGCCGCGATCATGATCATCGGCTCCCTCATCGTCTACGCGGCGGGTTCGGTGGACGGCGTCATCGCCGGCCAGCTCGTTTCCGGCCTCGGCGGTGCTCTCATCCTCCCCAACAGCCTGGCCGTCCTGGGAGCCACGTTCCCCGACCCGCACCGGCGCACAGAAGTCGTCACCATCTGGGCGGCCTCCTCCGGCATCGGGCTCGCCGTCGGCCCCCTGATCGCGGGCGCACTGCTGGACCACTTCCACTGGAATACGGTCTTCCTGTCGACCGCCGTCCTCGCCGTGGTCACCATGGCCGCCGCGGTATTCGTCGCCGAATCGCGTGGCCCCAAGGGCAAGCTGGACATCCCCGGGCAGGTCCTGGCCGTCCTGGGCGTCGCCGCCCTCGTCTACGCCCTCATCGAAGGCGGACACGACGGCTACACCAGTCCCCGCATCCTCATCGCCTGGATCATCGCGGCCGCGGCCCTGACCGGGTTCGTCCTCGTCGAGCGTGCCGGCCGCACACCCATGCTGGACATCACCCTGTTCCGGTCGGCATCCTTCAGCGCCGTCATGTTCGTCGCGGCCGTCTCCCTGTTCGGCTTCACCGGCCTGGCCATCCTGTCGGTGCTCTTCTACGAGCGCGTCCAGCATCTGTCCGCCCTGGACGTGGGATGGCGGCTGCTGGCCTTCTTCGGCGTCTACGTCATCGTCAGCTACGCGACCGGACGCGTGATCCGCCGTACCGGCTTCAAGCTCCCGCTGACCGTGGGCTTCCTCATCGGAGCCGCCGCCACGGCCGGACTCACCACGCTGGATCCGACCACCCCTTACGCCCGGGTGTGGTGGCTGTTCGCGCTCTTCGGGGCCGCAAGCGGGATGGTGGCCGCGCCGAGCACCGCGGCGGCCCTGGTCAGCGTCTCCCACGAACGCGCCGGCATGGCCTCCGGAGCCGTCAACGCCTTCCGCCAGATCGGATCCGTCACCGGCTCCTCCCTCCTCGGTGCACTCCTCGCCGGCCGGCTCCAGTCCCGACTGCCGACCCGGCTGGACGTCCACCACGTTCCCCGAGCGGCCTGGCCCGCTGTCGAGCACGCCGTCTCCACCGGGAGCGGTAGCCACCGAGCGGCCCCGCCGAACGTGACCGCCGCGATCGGCGACGCCTTCACCTCCGGCGTCCACGCCGGCATGACCGTCATCGCCGCCGTGTTCCTGTGCGCGGCCCTCGCCTCGGCCCTGCTGGTGCACAACCGACCGCACCACACCACTGTCACGACGAACTGACGCGTGACCGCGACGCCGAGCACCGGGGATCCGCCTGCGCAGCGATGCCGACAGGGTCGGGACGGTGTCAGGCCGCCGTGGCAGGGCGTGGCCGCCGTGGAAGACCTGACGGGTGTGCCAGCCGCGGTGAGCGGCCGCAACAGGACGCGCGCCGGACTGGGGGTCGAGCACAGTCCGTTCTCGATGTCGTCGGGGCCGCCGATGGCCCACCAGCGTACGGGGCGGCCTCCAGCCCAACCGGCACCGCGCCGACGCCGGCGTAACCGCAGAAGACGCACCGGTATTCATAGGCGGTCAACACCAACTCCCGCATCCGCCCGTCCCGCTGTCTGCTCGCGGGCGGGGTCTTGTTCGGAGGGCCGTATTCGGTGAGCAGTCTCTGGTCGTGCCGTCGTTCGGCGGGACGACCCCGAGGAGGCCGTCGACCTTCTTGGCGCCGAGGACCGCAGCTGGCGCGGTGTCGGGGCGTTGCGATCCACCCGGGCGGTCTCCGCAGGACGCGCGCCGGGCGACCCCTCCTGCAAGGTCGCCCAGGCGCATGTGCCGTACGGCGTACGGTGCACACCGCACTGCCGGCTCAGCGCCTCCACCAGCAGAAGCCCCCGGCCGCCCTCCGCGAGGTCGCCGTGCGGGGTGGAGGCGACGGGCCCGTGCCGCATGCCGCTGTCGAAGACCTCGATCCACACGTCCGTCGGGGAACGCGTGAGCCGGAGGCTCACGTCGGCGGAGCCGCTGTGCCGGACCGTGTTGGTGACGAATTCGGAGACCACGACGCGCACCGCGTCGGCCACCTCCTCACCGATCCGCCATGCCGTCAGCTGTGCCCGGGCGAAGGCTCTGGCCTGCGGCACCGCCCGCTCTTCGGCCGGCAGTGCGCAGACCGCGAGGGCGCTGGGGTTCTGGGGGCGCGGCTCCGGGTCGTCGGACACCGCTGCCCCGGGGCGGCACATGTCTCGGTCTGGGGCAGGCATGGCGACTCCTGTCATGAGAGACGTAAGGTCATACGACGATGAGGACATGGAGCGTGCGCGGGCCGTGCACGCCTTCCACCCGGTCGAGTTCGATGTCGCTGGTCGCCGAGGGCCCGGAGACGAACGTCAGAGGCCGGGCGGGCTCCAGGCGTGCCAGTGCGTCGGGGACACAGGCCACGACCTGTTCTGCCCGTAGCACGCACACATGGTGGTCGGGCACCAGGGTCAGAGCGCGTCGTCCCTGTCCCGGACCGCCGTCCAGGACGAGGGTGCCGGTCTCGGCGATCGCGACCGCGACGGTGGTGAGGACGCTGTCGACCCGGTCCAGGTCGCGAACGGGCAGCTGCGGATGGTCGTCGAGCACCCGGACCGGGTCCAGTTCCGCCTGCCAGGCAGGCGGGAAACCCCGCGGCACCACGACGCAGGCGGCATCGCGGGCGGCCAGGATCCGCGTGACGGCCGTGGGCACCGTCCCGTCGGCCACCAGCCGTACCGAGGCACCATAGTCGGCAAGCCTCCTGGCGAGCAGTTCCACCGCCTCCGGGGAACCGGCAGCCGGCATACCGTCCGGCGAGTAGTTCCGGGTGACCGGCACGTCCTCGGGGCGCTCGTCTTCGGGGACGTCCGCGAGCGCCCGCCGGATGCGGCTGAGCACCTCTGTCCGCGCGTTCACTGATGTGTCCTCCTCCACCAGGCCCGGAAGCTCTCCCGGGCGGGCGCCGGTACGTCACGTGCCTCGGTCCATGCCGAGGGCGGGCCGGGCAGCCGGCTGATGCGGCCGTCGCGGGCGGCCAGCCGCCCGGCCGCGGCCGCCGCGCGCTGCGCCGCGGCCAGCCGGGACGGACTGGAGAGCACCGAGCGTGCCGCCGCCATGGCCAGCCGCTCGGGGCTCGGCACCCGGCGGGTGCGGGCCTCGTCGACCACCCTCGCCCGCAGATGGACCAGGACCTCAGGAATGTTGATCTTGACCGGGCAGACTTCGTAGCAGGCTCCGCACAGCGTCGAGGCGTACGGCAGGGAGCGGTCGGCCTTGGCTGCCGTGCCGCGCAGTTGCGGGGTGAGGATGGCGCCGATCGGGCCGGGGTAGACCGAGCCGTAGGCGTGTCCGCCGACGCGCTCGTAGACCGGGCAGACGTTCAGACAGGCTGAGCAGCGGATGCAGTTGAGGGCCTGGCGTCCGACGGGGTCGGCGAGCGTGTCGGTACGGCCCCCGTCCAGCAGCACCAGATGGAAGGTGCGCGGCCCGTCGTCGGCGGTGGTGCCGGTCCAGGTCGAGGTGTAGGGGTTCATCCGCTCGCCGGTGGAGGAGCGGGGCAGCAGTTGGAGGAAGATCTCCAGGTCCTGCCAGGTGGGGACGACTTTCTCGATGCCGACGACGGAGATGAGGGTCTCGGGCAGGGTGAGGCACATCCGCCCGTTGCCCTCCGACTCCGCGACGACCGCGGTGCCGGTCTCCGCCACCAGGAAGTTCGCTCCGGAGATCCCGACCTTGGCCCGTAGGAACTTCTCTCGCAGATGCCGGCGGGCCGCCTCGGCCAAGTGCCGCGGATCGTCGCTCAGATCGGCCGGCGCCGGACTGCCGTGGTCGCCCATGCTGCGCAGGAAGATCTCCCTGATCTCCGCCCGGTTGCGGTGGATGGCCGGTACGAGGATGTGCGAGGGCTGGTCCTCGCCGAGCTGGACGACCAGTTCGGCCAGGTCGGTCTCGTACGCGGCGATGCCCGCGTCGGCCAGCGCCTCGTTCAGGCCGATCTCCTGAGTGGCCATCGACTTGACCTTGACCACCTCGCGCTCGCCCGTGGCCCGGACGAGGTCGACGACGATCCGTGCCGCCTCCTGCCCGTCGCGCGCCCAGTGCACCTGGCCGCCCGCTGCGGTGACCCGCTCCTCGAACTGCCGCAGGTAGTGGTCCAGGTGGCGCAGCGTGCGCTCCTTGACGGCCCGTCCGGCCTCGCGCAGCGCCTCCCAGTCGCCCACCTCGGCCACCGCCTCCGCACGCTTGTGACGGATGGTCGTGGTGGCGTGGGCGAGGTTGTGCCGCAACCGGGTGTCGGCGAGGGCGGTGCGTGCCGCAGCCGGGAACGTGGGAACGCCCAGGAAGGTGGGGCCGCTCATTGGATGCTCGTCCTTTCCGTGATGTCAGGCTGCTTCCTGGGCGGCGGGAGACGCCGCGGCAGCGACGGGGCGGCCGGTGTCCGGTCCTCCTCGGTGGCGGCGAGGATCTCGGCCAGGTGCAGGGTGCGCACTCCGGTGCGCAGCCGGGAAAGGACGCCGCCGATGTGCATCAGACAGGAGTTGTCGGCCGCGCACAGCACCTCCGCCCCGGTGTCCAGCACATGCCGCGTCTTGTCCGCGCACATCGCTACCGAGGTGTCGGCGTTCTTCAGCGCGAAGGTGCCGCCGAAGCCGCAGCACTGGTCGGCGGCGGGCAGTTCGACCAGGTCGATGCCGCGTACGGCCCGCAGCAGGCTGAGCGGCTTGTCGCCCACGCCGAGCATGCGCTGCGAGTGGCACGTCGGGTGGTAGGTGACCCGGTGCGGGAAGTAGGCGCCGACGTCGGTGACGCCCAGCACGTCGACGACGAATTCCGACAGCTCGTAGACGTTCGGCGTGGCCCGCACCGCCTCCGAAAGCCGTGCGTCTCCCGCTACGTCGGCCACTCGCCCGTGGTACTCGCGCACCATGGCGGCGCAGGAGCCCGATGGGGTGACGACCGCGTCGTAGCCGGCGAAGGCCTCGGCGAAGCGGCGCACGAGCGGTACGCACTCCCGCTGGTAGCCGGTGTTGAAGTGCATCTGGCCGCAACAGGTCTGGGCGACGGGGAAGTCCACGGCACAGCCCAGGCGCTCCAGCAGCCTCACGACCGCCCGGCCGGTCTCCGGGTAGAGCGTGTCGGTCAGGCACGTGACGAACAGTGCGATCCGCATGATTCCTCCGGTCGATGAGGGCGCGTCGCCGCTCATGGGAGCATCCGGGCGAGCAGGGTCGACTGCAGCAGGACCAGGACGCAGAGAGCCAGCAGGAGCAGCAGGCTCCACTTGATCGCATGCCGGAACAGCACCGACTCCCGGCCGACGAGGCCGACCGCGGTGGCCGCGATCGTGAGGTTCTGCGGGCTGATCATCTTTCCGACGACGCCGCCCGAGGTGTTGGCCGCGACGAGCAGGGTCGGATCGAGCCCGGCCTTGTGCCCGGCGGCCTGCTGGAGGGTGGCGAACAGCGCGTTGGCCGAGGTGTCCGAGCCGGTGACCGCGGTGCCCAGCCAGCCCAGGATCGGCGAGAGGAAGGCGAAGGCCGCGCCCGCACCGGCGATCCAGGTGCCGATCGTGATGGTCTGGCCCGACAGGTTCATCACATAGGCGAGCGCCAGCACCGACGCTACGGTGAGCAGAGCCCAGCGGAGTCTGCCCACGGTGGCGCCGAACTCCCGGACCGCGGCGAGCGGGCTGATCCGGTAGACGGCCGCGACCAGTACACCGGACAGCAGCAGCAAAGTGCCCGGGGAGGACAGCCACGGGAAGGTGTAGACAGCGGCAGTGGACGGCTTCCCGGCGGCCGTGAGGACGTGTCCGTCCAGACCCGGCCAGCCGATCTTGAGATCGGTGCCGGCGAGGAAGTCCTTGACGGGTGTCCACAGCTTCGCCAGGGAGAAGACCGCGATCACGATCAGGTAGGGCAGGAAGGCCATGACCAGCCGGGGTCCGTTGTCCGGCCTCTCGGCGGTCGCCGTGCCGCCGGATGTCCGGCGGGTGCCGGTGGCCGCGCCGCCGCGCTCCCCCGGCTCGCCCGACGACGGGCCGCCGGGCGAGCCGGCGCCGGGGCCACTGCCGCCCTCCGCCTCGCGCTCTCGCTGCAGGTCTGCCCTGGCCTGCTCCCCGCCGCTGGGCTGCCAGACGCGGAGGAAGAGCACGACCGCCACCAGGGCCGCAAGTGAGGCGATGATGTCCGTGAGCTCCACCGAGATGAAGTTGGAGCTGACGAACTGGGCAAGTGCGAACACCGCACCGCAGACCAGTGCCACCGGCCAGGTCTGACGAATTCCGCGGCGACCGTCGACGAGCACGACGAGCAGCAGCGGTACGAAGAGGGCGATCAGTGGCGTCTGGCGGCCCACGTAGGCGCCGATGTCCGTGTAGGGGATCTTGGTGAGATTGCCCGCCGTGATGATCGGAATGGCGATGGCACCGAAGGCGACAGGTGCCGTGTTGGCGACCAGCACGGTGACCGCCGCGCGTACGGGCGCGAAGCCCAGAGCCATGAGCATGACGCCGGTGATCGCGACGGGGGCGCCGAAACCGGCCAGGGCCTCCAGCAGGGCGCCGAAGCAGAACGCGATGATGACGGCCTGGATCCGTGGGTCATCGCTGATCAGGCCGAAGGCGCGGCGGAGGTCCTCGAAGCGGCCGGTCACGACGGTGAGCTGGTAGAGCCAGATCGCGGTGACCACGATCCACATGATCGGGAAGAGGCCGAAGGAGGCCCCTTCACTCGCCGACAGCAGGGCGAGCTTGGCGGGCATGCCGTAGCACGCCAGGGCGACGGCGATCGCCACGGCGAGAGCGGCGAGCCCGGCCCAGTGGGCCTTCAGCCGCAGCCCGCCGAGGAGCGCGAACAAGGTGAGCAGGGGCAGGGAGGCGACGAGAGCGGAGAGCGCCAGGCTGTCCGCCAGGGGGGAGAGATCTGGCTGGTACATGCAACCCTCACATCAGGTCTTGGTCAGACCATGGTTTGGCTTCTCCACGTTTACACCTCCGTGCGGCCGCTTCCAAGAGGGCTGAAGCGAGAAAATTGCTTTGGTCTGACCAAGGAGTGGGCGCCTCAAGATATGATCAGGGGGGAGACGAGGCGTCGTTCCGGGATGAAAGGGCTTTCCATGGCGGAGTCGAGCGCGGCCTGGGAGCCGGTTCCGCGTTCCCGTACCTTCGAGCTCGTGCTGGCCCGGATCGAGGAGCAGATTCTGGCGGGCAACCTGCGCGTGGGTGACCGGCTGCCGCCGGAGCGCGAGCTGGTCGAGCTGCTGGGGGTGAGCCGGGCCGCCGTCCGGGAGGCCCTGCGGGTCCTGGAGGCTCAGGGGGTACTGCGCTCCCGCGTGGGCACCGGTCCGGGATCGGGCAGCGTGATCACCGCCATGCCCAGCAACGGTCTCACCCAGTTGCTGCGGCTGCACCTGGCGCTGGCGAACTTCCCCCTCCAGGACGTGGTCGAGGCACGGGCCACGCTGGAACGCGCGAGCGCCCGCCTCGCCGCAGGCCACGCGAGTGACGAGGAACTGACCCGGATCCGGGAACCGCTCGTCCGCATGGATGACAAGACCCTGGCCCGCGAGCAGTTCAACGACTACGACACCGCGTTCCATGTCGCCATCGCCGAGGCCGGAGGCAACCGGCTGATGGCGGACATGACCGTCGCCGTGCGCAACGCCGTACGGGGCACGCTGCTCACCGCGTTCCACAAGATCGGCGACTGGGAGCCGATCGCAGCCCGGCTGCGGGCGGACCATCACGCGATCTACGAGGCCATCGCGGCGGGCGACGTGGAGCGCGCCGGCGATCTGGTGGAACGGCACGTCCGCGGCTTCCACAACGACGTGGTCCGCAAAGCCCTGGACATGCCGGAGGCCGGAGTCCCGGAAACGACCGGGGGCGGGACGACCGGGACGGAGCCGGCCCAGCCCTCCATGCCGTGACTCTGCCGGTGATGTTGCGGGGGGTGTGCCGTGGGGGTGCCCGCGGCCTGAAACCGGCCTGATCGGCGGCGCGTTGCCGGCTCGCCGTTGGTCCGGGCAGGGTTCGGCCGCTGCGGCGAGCTTGTGCCGAACTGGGCTGTCTCCCGGACAGCGGTAGCAGGAGCGGCGCCGCAGTCCACCGCCCGCTCTCAGACGCCGAGTTCGCGCCGGAGACGCTTGGGTGAAACAGGCGGCATCCGCCGTGGCAAGCGCTCCCGGCGGCGCCCTCCTCTGGACCAGCCGCAGGACAGCGCCGGTCTGCTCGCCGGGACCTTCCCGAGCAGAACGGCGAGCGGATCGGGTCTGTCAAACGAGCGGTGTAACGGGGGTGGTTGGGTTACTGGCGGGCCGCTGAGAGGCGGCCGTCGAAGGTGCTGTCGAAGGCACGGTAAGCACGGCGGGCCGACCTGCGGCCTGTACCTCATCGCCCGGCTCACCTCCTGCTGGGGCAGCCGCTACGGCTGGCGTGGCGAGACCATCTGGCCGAGCAGCGCCTGGCCGCACCGGTCGCCTGAACGCCACGGGCGTCAGCTGTCGGACGAACCCGTTCTCCAGCACACCGGCTCGGCCGCCATGCGGTCCGCGGCAGTTGCTGGACGGTGTGAGCCCCTCGCCGGTCCACGGTTCGCGCAATGGGCGACTGGGAGCGTGCGGTATGCGGGCCGATCATCTCGGCGGTGCTGAGCATCGTCAGGTGCCGAGCTGGGCAGCGGCGCGGGTGAGTCGTTCCTCGATGTCCTCCAGGGCGCGCAGGGCGGTGGCCTTCTGGCCGTCGGTGCTGTTGCCGACGGTGGCGTCCTCGAGCCGGCGCCACAGTTGCTCGACTTCTTTGCGCAGCGCGTGGCTGGCGGTGGTGGCCTCGATGAGGGAGGCGCGTTTGTCGTCGGGGCAGGGCGAGCGGCGCACGAAGCCGGCGTGCTCCAGGCGCCGGATGGTGCGGGTCATGGTGGCGGCGTCGGAGTCGAGCAGGCGGACGAGGTCGACCTGTCGCTGCGGGCCGAGTTCCCACAGCTGCATCATCACCAGTTCCTGGCCGGGGTGCAGGCCCACGCGGCGCAATAGCTGTCCGGCGATCATGCGGTGGATGCGGGCCACCCGGAAGATCGCGTGGCTGATCGGTCCTCCACTGGCGGCCGAGGGCAGGGGGATGGCCCCGTCCACCGGGGCCGGGCTGCGGCCTTCGGCGCTGGCTGCGGACTCCGCCATGGTTTGACTCTCCCTGCCCTCCGTGAATGTTGCTCGAACAGGATACCTCTCCTTGCCCTGCGCGATCCGCGCTCCCTTGACCACTCCTGAGCGAGTGCCTTCCAGGCCGTAGAGGCCGTCCCGGTGGGGTATGTGGCGGGCGTCACGGCTGTTTGCTGAAATACTCTCCCCCATTTACTGTTCGAACAGGTAATTCGGTTGAGGTTGCGGCGGTTCCCGCCCGACCAGGGGCACCTTCGCGCCTCAACCCACCGTTCGAAGGGCTTGAGCACATGACCACTGCGTTCGATCCGATCAACCTGGGCGGCAAGCGCCTGGCCAACCGCATCGCCATGGCGCCGATGACCCGCAGCCGCGCCTACGGGCCCGGCGCGGAGCCGACCGAGCTGATGGCGACCTACTACGCGCAGCGTGCCGGCGCCGGGCTGATCGTCACCGAGGGCATCCAGCCCTCGCCGGTCGGCCAGGGCTACCCGGACACCCCGGGCCTGCACACGCCCGGGCAGGTCGCGGCCTGGCGGAACGTGACCGACGCCGTACACCGGGAGGGCGGCGTGATCTTCGCGCAGCTGATGCACACCGGCCGCATCGGCCACCCCAGCCTGCTGCCCGACGGGCTGGTGCCCGTGGCGCCGTCGGCGGTGGCCGCCCAGGGCCAGGTCTTCACCCACGACGGGCCGAAGGACTACGTGACGCCGAAGGAGCTGAGCGAGGCGGAGATCCGCCAGACCATCGCGGACTTCGTCAACGCGGCCCATCACGCGATCGAGGCCGGGTTCGACGGCGTGGAGATCCACGGCGCCAACGGCTACCTGCTCCACCAGTTCCTCGCGCCGAACACCAACCTGCGCACCGACGCCTGGGGCGGCGATGTCGAGGGCCGGATCCGCTTCGCCGTCGAGGTGGTCACCGCGGTGGCCGAGGCGATCGGCGGTCACCGGACGGGGCTGCGGATCTCGCCCGGCAACCGGTACAACGACATCGCCGAGACCGATCCGGCCACGACGTACGAGACGTACGAGGCGCTGCTGCAGCGGCTCACTGGCTTGGACCTGGCCTACCTGCACCTGATGGAGGGCCCGGACGGCGACCTGACCGCCCGGCTGCGCAAGGCCTGGCCGGGCACGTTCGTCCTCAACCCGTTCACCTACCCGGAGGTCACCGGGCCCGAGGCACTGGCCCTGGTCGAGGACGGAGCTGCGGACATGGTCGCCTACGGGGCGCTGTTCCTGGCCAACCCCGACCTGCTGGCCCGCCTGGCCGCCGGCGGTCCGTTCAACACCCCGGATCCGGCCACCTTCTACGGCGGCGACCACCGCGGCTACACCGACTACCCCACTCTCGACGCCTGACCGGCGCGGTCACCGGTGTGACCGCTGCCGTGACCGCACAGTGAGTTCAGAGTCAGCCCGTCCGATATGTCTTCCGCACCCGTATCCACCTAGGAGTTCCCGATGTCCATTGCGATCACCTTCTCCGAGTACGGCGCGCCCGAGGTGCTGCGGCCGACCGAGGTCGCCCCGCCAGAGCCGGGCCCGGGCCAGGTCCGGATCAAGGTGCGGGCCGCCTCAGTGAACCCGCTCGATATGAAGATCCGCTCGGGCCTGATGGCCAAGGCCGTCCCCGTGCGCTTCCCGGTGACCCCGGGCCTGGACGCGGCCGGTGTCGTCGACGCCGTCGGCGAGGGAGCCGATGCGGCCGTGGGCGATGAGGTCCTCGGCGCCACCGTCGGCGGCAGCTACGCCGAGTACGCCCTGCTGGAGCGGCCGGTGGCCAAGCCCGAAGGGTTGTCGTGGGAGGTCGCCGCCTCGCTGGTCACGGTCGGCCTGACCGCGCACCGGGTCCTCGGCCAGCTGGGGGTCGAGGCGGGCCAGACCCTGCTCGTCCACGGCGCGGCCGGCAGCGTGGGCTTCCTCGCGGTGCAGCTGGCCGTCGCCCGCGGCATCACCGTCATCGGCACGGTCGGCGAGAAGGACATCGAGCGTGTCACCCCGCTCGGCGCCACCGGGGTCCGCTACGGCGACGGCTGGGCGGAGCGGGTGAAGGCCGCCGCTCCGGGCGGGGTGGACTTCGTCTTCGATGCCTCCGGCGCCGGCGTCCTCGCCGACTCCGTCGCCCTGACCGGGGATGCGGGCAAGGTGATCACTATCGCCGACATGTCCGCCCAGCAGCACGGCGTGCGCTTCAGCGCGGGCAGCGCCGACCAGAGCGGCCAGGTGCTGCCGGAGCTGGTGCAGCTTGCCGCCGCCGGCAAGCTCACCGTGCCGATCTGGCGCACCTACCCCCTCGCGCAGGCCGCTCAGGCCCACGCCGACCTGGAAGCCCACCGCAACCAGGGCAAGGCCGTCCTGCTGCCCTGACCCACTAGCGCCGCCTCGTGTCGCGGGAACGGGTGAGGCGGCTCCCGGGGCCGCAGCCGGCGCCGCACCGCAGCCGGCTGCGGCCCCACGCCGAAACCCCAACGGGCTCAACCGGTACGACGCGAAGGGCGGACGCGAAGGCACTCGCCAGCATCACCACACCCGCACCGCTCGCGGCGAACGCGGGGCTCGCCGCCGCGTTCGACATCCTCGGCCAGAGGTGGAACGGCCTCATCCTCCACACCCTGGCCACCCGGCCCGCCCGCTTCGGCGAACTGCGCACCGCCATCGGCAGCATCAGCACAAGGCTGCTCGGGGGACGCGGTCGGACCGGGCGATGCGGCGCCCGTCCCCGCCGCGGGAGACGGCTCCTCCAGCGGCTTGACGCCCAGCGTGGACAGTCGCTCCTGCTGCTCGGAAGGAGCCGCGGCCAGATGGCCGGCTGTTTCTGCTGCGGGAGCCATTGTCCGATGTCTCGCCGGCCATGAGTGGCCGCGAACAGGCCGGACATCTCCGACACCCTCCCTGCCCGCTCCGCCGCCCGGGAACAGGCCCCAGATCCGGACCAGACCACCCACACCGTGTCCGCCGCGTGTCAGCACAGCCAAGAGCCCGCACAGCGGTGAACATTCCAGCCGACAGGGCACCGTTTGGACGGGACGGCACCACCCCCGCCCTCAGCCCGGGATCTGGCGCCGTCAGTGGCCCGTAGCGACGCCTGCTCCGCATCATCGGCCGGATTTTTGGTGACGCGGGGATCAACATCGTCGGCATGCAGGTGGCCCGTATCACCGAGGGCGGCGACGCACTGGTCGCACTGACCGTGGACGACTCCATTCCACAGCCGGTGCTGGCGGAGATTGCCGAGGAGATCGGTGCCACCTCGGCTCGCGCGGTCAGCCCGGTTACCTCCGCCCGGACGTGAAGGACGGTACGTACGCCTTCGACCTGTACGGACCGGAGGGCTGCCGGGTCGCCGAGAGGTCCCTCACGGTACGGGCGGTGTCTGCGTGCTGTGGAAGGACACGTACCCGGACCCCGGCGAGGAGAACCGGCTCTCGCCACCTCCCCGGCGTTCACCCAACCGGTCAACCTCAGGCGCGACGACACCAAGCCCGCGGACGGCGACGACCCGCGCTACTACGCCATGGTCACCGTTCGCACCGGTCTCACGCCCGGCACGTGCCCGGTCACCGTGGTCGCGCACCACGGACGGGTGAAGAGGACCGGCCAGCTGATCGTCAGTGGCCGTCCGGTCGCCAAGCGCAGCGTCATCGCGGACCCCGGCACCGGCTGGCTCGGCGCGTCCGGTGGCCTGCTGATCCTCACCGCGCTCGGTATGTACGTCGTCCGCAGGCGCCGCCACACCACGGCGTAGCGGCCACCGCCCGACGTCCGCCGGGCCTGGCGAGAGCGATCCGGCTCGCATGACCAGCCCGGGCCGCTACCACCTGCTGCTCACTACCTCCGCGCGGCCGGTGCAGCACGGCTGGTGGAGACGCGAAGAAGTGGCCCGCGGCAAGTTCCGGGCCTGGGTCGGCCAGTACGGCGGGACATGCCCGGTGCCCCTGCCGAGCTGCTTCCGCCGCCGGTCGAGGCGTCCGACGAAGAGATCGAGGGCGCGCTCGCGCTGATGGACACCCTGACCAGGGACACGCTGGAGGGCCCCGACTGCGAGGACCGCTGTACCCGGTCATGGGTTCCATATGAGATGGCTGCGCGTCCGAACGCGTGCGTATTTTCCGGCCCCCGGGTCCCGTCTCCCTTGATCCAGGGTCTCGGTGCCCATGGGCGGGTTGCCGCCGACGCGGATTTCGGTCGCCGAGCGTCCTGATCCGTCACGCTGTGCCGAAGTCCGACCGGGGCCGGACCTCCACGACGAAGTCCGCATCCTCCATCTCGCTCGCCTCGTCGTGCCAGAGGAAGACGCGCACGTGCATCGCGTGGTGGAGACCGGTCCTCTCCCACTCGGTCATGAGGTCGGCGATGATGCGGCCGATGGCGTGCTTGGCGCCCTCGTCCGTGTCGGCGGCGGTGATCACGCCGTGCCACTGTTCGGGGTCGCTGCCGTAGGGGCGCCAGCCCTCGGACCCGTGCGGCTCGAACACCCGGTAGGCCCAGTCCGTATTGGTGTTCATAACACCGATTGTGTCACTGTAAAGAGCCTCATGCGCCGCATGGATCGACGCCCGCCGAGCGCGGGTCCGTCGAAGCGAACAACTGCCCGGACGTCCTGGAGCTGGACGACGGCGACTTCTTTGTGATCGGGAAGCTGCATCTCCTGTCGGGTGATCCGCATCGGTCGCGAGGCCCTGCGCTGCCTGCTCGCCCGATGCGGCGTCACCTTCCAGCGGACCAAGACCTGGAAGGAGTCCACTGACCCCGACCGCGACGCCAAGCTGGACCGGATCGAGCGCGTCCTGGACCGCTTCCTTGACCGCGTGTCCACAAGGGCGCCAAGATCCGCCAGTGGGGCCCGGAAGAACAAGGTGGAGCTGTGCTTCACCCCGACCAACGCATCCTGGCCAACTCGAACCATCCCAACCACACCGTCCAGACCCGTGAACTGCACCGATACCTGCGCTGGCGCAACGCCAACGCCCACCATCCCGACGTCCTGGCCGCCCAACGTAAGGAGCGCGTCCGCATCCGTAGCGAGAAGGGCATCCGGTGGGGCGGGCGTCCGCTGGCACTGACGGCATGACCGGCGAAACTATGTACTCGCTCGTGCAGATAGCATCGTGTCCGGTCGCGACTGGCGAAGGTGGAGAACCACCGGAGAGCGGCCGTTTTCCCGCGTGAGCGTCGACCGCCTGGGCGCCTGCGTCAGTGATGTCCCGCTGACACAGGAGGCTATGACGTGGATCTGCGCTATGAGATCAACCCGCAGCAGGCGGCGGCGACTACCGCGCCGGTGCAGCTCGGCCGATGGCCGGTCCGGGTGTTGCAGGGCAACCCGTCCTACATCAACATGCTGGACGCACTCAACAGTTGGCAGCTGGTGCTGGAGGCAAGCAGGGTCCTGAACCGGCCGGCCGCTGCCTCCTTCAAACACGTCTCGCCCGCCGGAGCGGCCGTGGCCGGCCCCGTCGATGACGTCACCGCCAAGCTCTACGGCATCGACCGCGACAGTGTCGGTGCGCTCACCAGCGCATACCTGCGTGCCCGCGACGCCGATCCGAAGTCCTCCTACGGCGACTTCGCCGCCGTGTCGCACCCGGTCGACACCGAACTCGCCGAGCTGTTGTCCCGCGTGGTCTGCGACGGCGTCATTGCCCCCGGTTACGCCCCCGGCACCGTCGCGACGCTCAGCAAGAAGAAGAACGGCCGCTTCCTGGTCATGGAAGCGGACCAGGCGTTCACACCCCCACAGTGCGAGACACGGGAGGTGTTCGGCTTGCGGCTGTCCCAGCGGCGCGACGAGGTGGCGTTGTCCACCGCTCTGCTGGACAACGTCGTATGCGGCACGCTGCCGACCGCGGCAGCCGAGGATCTCCTGCTGGGCCTGGCGGTCCTGCGCTACACGCAGTCCAACTCCGTGTGCTACTTGCGTGGTGGGGCGCGGGTCGTCGTCAGGGGTGGCTACCGTCCAGCAGTGTGCGCATGTAGTCGGTGTGCGCCGTGAGGAGTTGTACGGTGCGGCCTGTCCCGTCCGGCAGGAACGGCAGGACCAGCAGCGCCGGCACCGCCGCGGCGAGTGCGATCAGGACCGCCGGGGTGAACAGGGCGATGATCACGCACTGACGCGCGCCGGTCGGGAGCGCGTGGGGCAGCCAGGACGGCATCATGCGCTGCCAGAGCGACGGAGCCATTAGCTGCTCAGGGCGGCCTCAGCGTCATCGATGGTGGCAAAGACCCGTAGGACCTGATCGGCTCCGGTCATTTCCAGGACCCGGCGCAGCTTGATCGGCACACAGGCCAGAACCAGCATCACCGCAGCTCTCTCCGCCTCACGACGAGCTCCCAGCAGCACGTTCAGCCCCGCCGAGTCGCAGAACGACACATCCGACAGGTCCAGCACGACGGCCCGTTCCGCACGATCTATAACCTGCGTCAGCTGCCCGCGCAGTTCAAGCTGCGAGACGTGGTCCATGACCCCGCGCACCTTCGCCACCAGGCAGTGGACCGACACGGCCGTCTCGACCGAGGGAAGATCTTCCACAGCGCCCGCCCAACTGTTTCGCCCAGGGACCTCAAAGAGTTGCCGTCGAGCCTATCCGGCAAGGCCCGTCGCATGCCTCCAGGCCCGGCGGTTGCCGGTGGGCGCAGCTGCGTGACCCCGCGACGGCGGGCGCGTTGTACCGGGGGGCATGCGCACGTCCCCCGCGGCACTTGTGTGTGACGACCCCCGACTCCACCACCCGGTTTCGGGGGCCCGTCCGAGGCGACGGGCGGGCCGCTCACTCCCGCCAGCACCAGGAGCGGCAGATGCCGTAGTCCCGGTCGTTCTCATCCTCCACCGTGACGGTCCCCGTGCCCGCTCCGGCCCACATCCCGAACCCGGTCACGCCGCCGCCATGCCGCACCGCTTCGCTGACCAGCTCGGACACCAAAGATCGGGTTCATTCCCGGACTGGCAGCAGTCCGCAGCGAGCAGGAGCGCGGATCGAATCAGCTACTCGTGCAGGTCAGCACCGGGCACCGCGCGGGTCAACGGCTGAAGGTCTCCGCACAGGGCGGCGTGCAAGGCGGCGGCGAGTTCGCAGGCCCGTTCTTCGCTGCGCACGCCGTGCATCATGAAGTACACCGGGCCCGTGTAGGCGTCCCATTCGGCCTCACGGTTCTGGACCAGGCGGGTGATCGCGGCCCGGACCGCCTCGTTCACCGCGTCGTCGAGGGCGTGGCCGGAGCCGACGGCGAGCGTGTCCGCTTTGACCGTCCACACCTGACGTCTTTCGGATTCGATGACGACGAATACGGCGTGCTGCGCCATGGCCTGCCGGTACGCGGCGTGGAAAGCGTCGGTGCCGGTGGCGTCCGGAATGAGGTGAGTGGGGCAAGGGATCGGCAACTGCTGCACAACGGGCATCGTGACAAAGTCCTGCCGCTCTCGGCTGTGTTGACGGGGCGGACTGGCAGAGCCGCCATGCGACCGCACCAAGCCAGCCGCCTTCCTCCATGGCCGAACCGGGCCTGATCAGTACGGTCGGGGCGTTCGGTCCAGGCGGACGACGACGATGGCGATGTCGTCGCCTGCGCCGCTGGCGACGCCGAAGCGGGCGAGGAGGGCGTCGGCGAGGTGCTCCGCGCCGAACTCGGTGCAGGTGGTGAGCGTGGAGGTCAGGCGGGTGAGGCCGGCGTCCATGTCCTCATCGCGGCGTTCGATCAGGCCGTCGGTGTAGAGGATGAGAGTGTCGCCGGGCGTGTAGGTCGCGTTGGCCTGGGGGCGGGGGACGTGTTCGGGGCGGGCCCCCCGCGGTGGGTCGGTGGCCTGGCCGAGCAGATCGCAGGAGCCGTCCGGGTGCAGCAGGACGGGCGGCGGGCGCGGCAACTGCAGCATCTGAACGAGGAACTGCAGCTCGGCTTCCATGGCCGCTTCCCGCCCGGGACTGACCGACGGCAGGTGCGCCGTACGGCGGGAGCGGACGACGTCGGTCACGTTGATCGCGGTCCACCACCGCTCCTTGAAGACCTCGGGGTCGCCGGGGACCGGGATGTCGTACTTCTGCAACGCCATGTGATCGGTCTGGCCGGAGGACAGGACACGGCGCAGTGAGGCTTTGAGCGTGTCCAATCCGTCGGCCTCCGGGTCGGCGGGGTTGTCCGGGAAGGTGTCGAAGAGGTACTGCCCGAGCAGCTCGGCCCGGCTCCGTCCGGTCACCTCGCAGAAGGCCGGGTTGGCGTCAGCGATCACCAGGTCCGTGCCGAGCACCAGGCACGCTCGGAAGGGCGGCGCGCGCGGAGTGCGCTCATCGGGCGTACGCCGTGATCGGACCCGCCTGGTTGTGTGGTGGCCTGCCTGCCTGGGTTCGGCGCCGTGTGCACGCACCCGTCGCTCGGGAGATCCACTCCTGTGGCGTACACCCCTGCCCTGCAGCGGTGTCGTTGGCGGTGTGTGACAGGGCCGTGGGAAGAGGCTTACGCATGGCCAGTCGGTGCGGGCGGGCTGTTGTGTGACGGACAGTTGCGTAGCGCACTGAGGAGGCGCACCGAGGGGGACATCGCCCGGCGTCTCGGTGTGTCGGCCACGGAGGCACAGAAGCCATCGATCGTGGACCCGGGCGCGCGTGTCTGGTGGGCCAGCCGTAACCTGCGGCCATGACAGAGATCCAGGCCGCAACTCCCCGTGAAGCCTTCGAGCTGCTGCTGGCAGGTAACCAGCGGTTCGTCACTGGTGCGCCGGAGCACCCGAACCAGGACGCCACCCGCCGCACCGAGGTCGCTCCCTCCCAGCGCCCGTTCGCGGTGCTGTTCGGGTGCTCCGACTCCCGCCTGGCCGCCGAGATCATCTTCGATCGCGGTCTGGGGGATCTCTTCGTGGTGCGCACCGCCGGCCACGTCATGGGCCCGGAAGTGATCGGCAGCATCGAGTTCGGCGTCGACGTGCTGGACTGCCCCCTGGTCGTGGTCCTCGGCCACGACTCGTGCGGGGCGGTCGGCGCGGCGTGTGCCGCGCTGGAGGACGGGATGACACCGGCCGGCTACATCCGGGACGTCGTCGAGCGCGTCACCCCCAGCGTGCTGGCGGCGAGGGCCGCCGGACGCGTGAGTGCCGACGAGATCCTCACGGAGCACATAGGGCACACCGTCGACCTGCTGCTGGACCGCTCCCGTCTCCTGGCCGAGCGGGTCGCCGCCGGGCAGGCCGCTGTGGTGGGCCTGTGCTACAGCCTGGCCGACGGGACCGCGCGCCTCGTCGCGGCACGTGGCCTGGACATGCCCATCGCCTCGGCCCTGTAGGGATCAAAGGCAGGGGTCCTGTGGATCAGGCAGGCGGTCGCTCACCGGGGCGCCGCATCCGGTGAGTGGCCGGGCGAGACACGTAACGGCGTCGGTGCCGGTCACGCGGAGATCCGGGGTCCTGCGGCGCGGCGGAGCCGGTTGGCGATCGCCAGTCCCAGGCCTTCCTCCTCCGGCAAGGACGCGATGATGAGATCGCACCCCTGCTGGTCGAATTCGCGCAGGAACCCGTACAGCCCGCGTGCGTAGGCGGCCATCAAAGGCGGGACTGCCACCACGGCGTGCGCCTTCACCGCAGCCTCGGCGAAGGAGGGGGGAAGAAAGACGCCTACCCGGTGCCCCAGCTCCTGCGCGAGCTCCGCTTCGGCGACGACCTTCTCCAGCTCGACCAGAACGACCCGTGCCCGCGGCGCGTAGTGGGACGGATGCTGGCCCGGCACCCGAATGCGGCTCGTCGAGGGGACCGCGAGCGGGCGCCCCAGCACCGCTTCGAGGTCCTCGCGCGTCACACCGCCGGGCCGCAGGATGCTCGGGATCTCGCCCGTGGCGTCGACGATCGTCGACTCGACCCCGACCTCGCAGGGACCGCCGTCCAGCACGAAGTCGACGGCATCACTGAGCTCCGCGCAGACGTGCTCCGCCGTCGTCGGGCTGACCGAGCCGAAGCGGTTGGCGGACGGGGCCGTGACACCACCCCCGAAGGCCGAGAGCAGCGCAAGGGCGACGGGGTGGTCGGGCACGCGCACAGCCACCGTCTCCAGTCCACCCGTCGCTTCGAGAGGAACCCGGGGCCCGCGCCGCAGGACCAGCGTGAGCGGCCCCGGCCAGAAGCGTTCGGCCAGCAGGCGCGCCGTCGCCGACACGTCCTCGACCCAGTCATCCAGGTGCTCCGCGCCGCCGATGTGGACGATCAGCGGGTGGGAAGGCGGACGCCCCTTGACCTGGAAGATGCGCGAGACAGCGGCGGAGTCCTCGGCGTTGGCGCCCAGACCGTAGACGGTCTCGGTCGGGAAGGCCACCAGGCCCCCGGCGCGCAGCACACCGGCTGCCTTCCCGATGTCACTGGTTCGTGCTGTCACCCTGGCAATCCTAGTTCTTCTGAAGCATCCGGCCGGACAGCTCGTGTGGGCTCGCATGTTCAATGAGGAGCGCGACGCCTTACGCATCCAGGCGGCTGACCTTGCGAGAGCCGATCTCGCCAGTTCCCCTCTCCCGGGCTCGCGCCTTCACACAGTCGATGGCGCAGCGGGACCAGCCCCGCTCACCGCGGGAACCAAGTTCGTCGAGCATCCGGCGGTACCGCCTCGCCCCCATGTCCTTCGACCGCTCTCTGAACCGCCGTCTCAGCTGAGTCCAACGCCCGACCGGAAGTATCACTCAAGTTGAGTGCTGAACATATCACCCGCAAAGGCGAATCAGCGGGCATATGCCACACATCAAACATACGGTCTTACTTGCTCGGCGCCTTCGGCGAGCAGAAAGTGCCGGTCGCCCGCTTGCGGACCGCTCTCCCATGCGAGCGGACCATCGCATCGGTACGGAAAGGAAAGAGGCGAGTTCGATGTTGCTGGCCCAGGTCGCTCTTGTATCCGAAACCAACCAGATCACCGCCGCGCAGCTCAGCCGTGTGACGGCCGCGCTGCAGAAGCAGGTCACCCGTGACTTCGGCCCACTCTGGAACGTCTCCGCGACCGTGGACGCGTTCGAGCGGCTGGAGGACGTCCCCGTCGGGTACTGGCCGGTCATTGTTGCCGACGACATCCATGAGCCAGCCGGTGTCGACGGGATCCACCTCGATGAGCACGGACAACCGTTCGCCCTGGTCCAGTACAGCGACAGCTGGTCGCTCACGGCGAGTCACGAGATTCTCGAAATGCTGGCCGATCCGGCCGGCAACAGACTGATGGCGGGCCACTCTCCCAAGCCGGACCAAGGAGTGGTCGAATTTCTGGTCGAGGTGGCCGATCCCCCGGAGGACCCGCAGTTCGGGTACACCGTGAACGGATTCCTCGTCTCTGACTTCATCACGCCGCACTTCTACGATCCGGTGACGGCCGACGGTGTCCGGTACAGCTTCGGGGGCAATATCAAGGAGCCTCGTTCGATCCGCGAGGGCGGGTATATCAGCTGGCTCGACCGCACGACCAATCTCTGGTGGCAGCAGGTCTGGTTCGGCACGTCCAAGCCCGTATTCCGCAAGCTGGGGCGCATGACGAACCGAAGCGGGAGTATCCGGTCCGCCATCGATGCCAAAACGGAGACGGCTCGCCGCATCGCCCAGGCTGGACCGCAGTCCCTCAAGTTCGCCGACGCCCGGACGCTGACCGCGCAGATCAAGGAGACCACCGCCTCGCGGGCGCAGGGCTGGCGGGACCAGATCGAGGCCCTGAAGGCAGGCAAGATCGTCGAGGCTATGTGGGAGGGGGGCGAGGAGGAAAATGGGTAGTACGCCATCCCTGGAACGGGAGGTCTGCCATGGGCGAAGCAGACGAAAAGGAGAGAAGAGCTCGCGCGGCCCGGCTGCGTGAGCAGATCGAGAGGATGAAGGCGGGGGACTCAGGGCGGCAGCAGCCGCGCGCGGGTGAACCATCCGCAGGCGAGAGCATGCGCGAGTTCACCGAGCGTCGCATGCGCGAGCGCGAGCTAGTCGAACCGGACGAGAAGACCGAACGGGACCAGTAGAAGGCCTTGGGCCGACAGTGAGGCACCGTCGACCCAAGGCCCCCCAAGGCGAGCGACATTGGTCAAGATTCCGATCAGTGAGCTGACGAGGGTCGCTTGCAGGATCACCTCTACCAGGTGATCGCGCAGAGCCTGGCGGTCTTGCTCCAACTGCCGCAGCAGGCGCCGACGGCGACACCCAATACGGGCCCCAGCCAAATACCCGGGTCATGGGGCATCGTGGCTGCCTGGGACAGACATGGCAAGCACGACAAGCAACAGGCGTGGCATGTGGCTGGAATCTGGAGCGGATCGTGCTCGCGAGAGGACGAGGCCGTCGTCGGTGGTGACAGCGGTCCTCGTCAGCGGATGTCATGGTCAGGGTGAGTCTGGTCGTATGTGCGCCGCGCCTCGGCGATTACGGCACGGTGGGCGAGCGACCAGTCGGCGAGTGCCTTGACGAGGTGGGTCAGGCCGGCCCCGGTCTCGGTCAGACGGTAGTCGACCTGGGCCGGGACGGTCGGGTACACGGTGCGCAGCACGAGACCGTCCCGTTCAAGCCTGCGGACGGTGAGGGTGAGCATGCGCTGGGAGATGCCGGCGATGGCGCGCTGCAGTTCACGGAACCGACGCGGCCCGCTCGCAAGTTCAACGATCACAAGCACCGACCACTTGTCGCCGATGCGGTCCAGGACGTCGCGGATGCCGCAGTCGGGGTGGTCCTCTCGTCCGCAGGGGTCGAGGTCGGCGGGGGCGGTTACCCCGGTGTGCGTGAGTGACATCAAACTGCCTTCTTGTGGCTGGTGGGCGTGCGATCAAGGATCAAGCGTAGTTATCGACGAGAACCACGACGGAAGACTGCGATTGACATGATCTTGGTGACCGGAGCAAACGGGAATCTCGGCTCGGCGACTCTGGCGGCGCTGCGCGCCCGCGGCGTCGCCGCGACGGGCGGCAGCCGCACGCCGGGCGAGGGGATGCGGCATCTCGACTTCGACGACCACGTGAGCCTCGATCTCGCCGGGGTGTCGACCCTGCTGCTGATCTCCGCCGGTTATGCCGAGGATGACCAGGTCGTTGGGCGGCATGCGGCGGTCCTGGACGCTGCCGTCCGCGATGGCGTCCGCCATGTCGTCTACACGAGCCTGACCACGGCCGGCGACCATCTCGGTTTCGCGCTTGCGCACCGTGCCACCGAGCACCTGGTGCGGGCGAGCGGTTTGCCGTGGACGATCCTGCGCAACGGTCTGTACGCCGAACTCTTCGGCGGCCTGCTGATGTGGGCCGACGATGGCATCGAGTCCGCGTTCGGGGACGGCGCCCTGGCGGCGGTCGCGCGGGAGGATCTCGCCGATGCCGCGGCGATCGTTGCGGCGAGTCCGGCAGGACGCAGCGGGCACATCTATGACCTCGTCGGCACGCCGATCACGGCGGGTCAGGTGGCCGACCGGCTCGGGGTCCCGCACCGCGCCATCGGTCTGGGCGAATACCGGCGCAGGCTCCTCGACGCAACGCCGGGCCTCCTGGCGTTCCAGCTGCCCATGCTTGCCTCGATCGCCACGGGCATCCGGCACGGCTTCCTGGACGGCACCGCTCCCGACCTCACGGATCTTCTTGGCCGCCCGGCCCGCGACCCGCTGGTTACGGCCGTTGCAGCCGCCTCCGCCACACGCCCGGGAGCAAGCGCCTAGCGGCGGTACCGCGCGCTGAGCAGCGGAATGAGCTTGTTGACGTTCCTGGGAATGGAAAATCCCCACTTCGCGCTCAGGAGATCCCCAGCCTCGCTCGCTCAGTTCCCCACCGCCTTGATGAGTGGATCAACGTGCGCGAAAATGCGAGGGGCATCGAAACCAGGGGGAGTGCTGTGAGTCTGGGAGCAGTGGCGGTAACAGGGGCGGCCGGCACCATCGGTTCTGTGGTGAGGGAGGCACTGCGGCACGAGGCGACCCGACTGATCCTGCTCGACCGCGTACCGCTCCGCCCGCAGGCCGAGAACGAAGACGTGCACATCGTGGACCTGCGGGACGCCGCCGCCGTGGAGTCGGCCCTCGCGGGAGCCGACCGCGTGCTCCACTTGGGCGGCGTGCCTGACGAGGCCCCTCTCCCGGACCTGCTCGAAGCCAACGTGCTGGGCACGCACCACGTTCTGGAGGCAGCGCGGCGTACGGGAATCGAGCGAGTAGTGCTGGCGAGCAGCAACCGTGTGACAGGCTTCTACCCCGCCGGACATCTCACCGGACCACAGGAGCCGGCACGCCCGGACGGCCTCTACGGGGTGAGCAAGGTGGCCGTCGAGGCCCTCGGGCAGTTGTACGCCGACAAGTTCGGTCTCTCGGTGATCTGCCTGCGCATTGGCAGCTTCGAGCCCACACCTACCGAACCCCGGCACCTGGCGACCTGGCTGAGCCCGCGCGACGCCGTCGGCTACATCCGGGCCGCGCTGGCTGCACCGTCCTGCACCCGCTTCGCCACGGCGTACGCCGTCTCCGCCAACACCCGCCGCTTCTGGAAGCTCCCCGACGTTACGGAACTTGCCTACGTCCCCGTCGACAACGCCGAAGCCCACGCTGTGGACGTCTCCGAGGACCTACCAGCCGACCCGACCGCACCCCAGGCCGGCCCCTACGCTGAGCCCGCGTTCACCCTCAAGCACCTTCGGTCCTGACGCATGTAGCCACCGCACGCGACCCGCGGGGAATCTCCCACCAGCGGCTCGACTCCTCGACGGCGTCGGCAACGTCATCGCCACGTACACCTAGCCACTCCCTCTGAGGTTGACCGTGCCCCTGGGGCATGTCCCACAGTGGCGCTATGAACACCGGATCAGCTCAGGAACGGCTCCTGTCCCAACAGCGTGCCTACTACAGTGCCCTTGCCCCGGACTACCTTGACCAGCTCCTCGATCTTCCCGGCGGCGGTGAGCTGGCCGAGGCGCTCGACGCGTTCCGGCCGGCGGGCAGTGTGCTGGAACTGGCCTGTGGTCCCGGCACCTGGACCCCTCAGCTGCTCCGCCACGCCAGCGACGTCACTGCCGTCGATGCGTCCCAGGAAATGCTCGCGATCGCCGCGAACCGCGTCTCTGACGGTGCCAAGGTGAGATTCGTCGAGGCTGACCTGTTCGCCTGGGAACCTGACCGCCGTTATGACGTCGTCTTCATGGGGTGCTGGCTCTCGCACGTGCCGGCCAGCCGGTTCGAGTCCTTCTGGTCTCTGGTGACGACTGCCCTCGCACCGCAGGGCCGGGTGTTCTTCGTCGATGACCACTACCGAACGCCAGAGGAGCTCGTCGAGGGCCCGGCATCGTCCACCATCCAGCGGCGCATCCCCGATGGGACGGCCTACCGAATCGTGAAAGTTCCGTATGAGCCGGCAGAGCTGGAAAGACGGCTCCGCGAGCTCGGCTGGGACATCACAGTCACGCCGACAGCTGGCCCGTTCTTCTGGGGCGCCGGCAACCGGACTGGGGAGGCTTGATCACGATCGGAGCCGGATCATGACTGCGGCAGTGGTAACGGTGCCCAGGTAGATGTATCCGTGCTTGTCCTAGCGGATGGCGACGGCCCGGGACTGTTTCAGCTTGTTGATCGCCCGCTCGACCGTGTTGCGCTTCTTGTACCGCCTGGAGTCAAAGCCAGCGGCCGTCCGCCCTGTGAGCCCCGGCGTCGGCGCCCGGCCTGGGTGCAGTGCGCCCGCTGGCCCGGCGTGATGACCAGCGACAACGGACGACACAGGCAGCACAAGGCGTATCTGGCGCCCGCGCATGTCAGTGAGGGGGCCGAGCAGGTCGTCGAGGACGTTTTCGTTCGGCGGACCCTGGCGCTGGTGGAGACGGCCGCGTTCGCCGAGGTGCGCCATGCATCCCGGTCCCGATTCACCGTCCCGGAGTCCAAGTTGGGACTGTACGCGGCGATCGGCCGGCTGCCGGAGCGTCAGTGCGAGGTAATTCTGCTGCGTTTCATGCTTGGTCACCCGATGCGGCGGTTGGCGGAGCTGATGGGCATCTCTACGGGACGGTCCGAAGTCTCCTGCGCGGAGCGCGGCGGCGTCTGTCCCTCGATCTGGGGATCGACTGGGCAGCGGAAGAGATGGAAGAGGAGGAAGGATGAGCCGGGGGAGTACCAGGCGCTCGCGCATTGATGTGGTCCTGGCCGACGCCGAGGTGTTGGCGGATGAGTACGCGGACTTCGACGAGCGCGCCGCGCTGGACCGGATCGCCCGTCGCGTGGTGTGGGACAGCGCCACCGACCTCGAAGACCGTGCCCGATGGATCCGTACGGCCAATGGCGCGGCCGGCCGCGCCTCGGACGGCATTCGCTGTGCGGTGCCGGCAGCCCTGCATGAGCGCGCCGCACACGAACTGCAGGCCCTGTGCTCGCATGTCGTCCGCGATCCGGCAGCGATCGCCGCGATGGCCCTGCTGGTCGACGACCGGGCCACCATCGAACCCGGCGGCGCTCTGGCATTTGCCTGTCTGCTGTACCTCGCCGACCGGCATGAGGCCGCACAGTTCTGGTGGCAGTTCGCCGCCGGCGCGGACACTTCCACCGCCGCCCACTGCCTGACGGCCTTGTCTTCACAAGGGGGCCGGACGTAGCCGCTGTTCTGAAGGGTGCAGGCCGATCGCGGTCGAGCGCTCGGTCAGCTGCCCCTGGCCTGAGCAGCCTGCGCCGGGTGAGGACCTCGAGCACGCTGTCGGCGACCTGGAGGTAGTCCTCGCGAGTGCGGTGCTCGTCCGCGATTGCGTGGAAGACATGGATCAGCCGGCGATTTGCTCTCGTGCCGGCCGTGGCGCCCGTAGCGGGCGCGGGCGCGATCGGCGGCGGCTTCGATCGTGAGGGGTTTGTCGTCGCCGGCGTCGAGGGTGAGCTGCCGGGCGGCCTGGTCGAAGGGCGTCGGCGCGCAGTGCGATGCAGCGGACCCCGGCGCGCTGGAGGCCGAGCGAGTCGTACACCGCGTAGGCGGTCCGGGCCAGGACGACGGTGTGCTGGGTGGCTTCGGGCAGGGCCCGGGCGTCGCGATTCCAGTACGGGAGCGCACCGTTGTTAGGCAGAGCGCGGTGTCTCAACAAGGCATGTTGTCGCAGAGCATAGTCAGCCGAATGTGTAGTCCTCTGCTGTGAGTTGGGTAGGTCGCAGACGTGGGGGGCCGACAAGACCGCGCGCGGCTGACACCGCCATGCGCTGCCCACCCCAGGTAGCCAGGTGTGACGGGGGCAGGGGTGCGGATGGTGACTTCGGCAGTGGGCTGTGCGGACCCGGTTGATGCCCAGTTCCAAGCGGCCCCGTCACCCGATCTCCGTCAGAGACGAATTGTGTGATCGCTGACAGACGCGATCTTGCGGCTCACGTCAGGTCCGCCGAGGCACCGAGACTCACGACGGCTCACGAGAACCGGTTGGCGATCGCCGACGTGATCTGATCTGGTGCGTCCTCCTGGATGAAGTGTCGGGCATGGGGTAGCTCGACGACGTCGAGATCGGTGAACGAGGCGCGAATCCGCGGGATGCACGCTTGTGGTCGGAACACCAGGTCCCGCATTCCCCACACCACCAGAGTCGGTTTGTCACCGAGGAGGGCAGGCACGTCCTGGGCGAGTCGTTCCAGCAGGGGGCGCGCGACGCGGATCTCGTTGGGCGTGACCGCGAGACCACGTCGCGCTTCTCTCGTGGGTTGCACCATGCGGTAGTGGTCTGCCTCGGCCGCGGTAAGTGGGGCCGAGCTTTCCCAGCAGGAACTGCTCTACAAGGAGGTTCCGTTCGAGGATGCGCCGCTGCATGGGCCGGCTGCTCATGATCGCGCTGAATGCCCGGTTCGCCAACCGTTCGATCGGCCAGAAGACGGTGTTGCCCAGCACGAGCCCTCTGACGCGCGCGGCCCGCGTGCTTGCCGCGCCCAGCCCGATCGGGCCACCCCAGTCCTGCCCCATGAGGATGAACCCGTCCAGCTGTAGATGGTCAATCAATTCGCCCAGGACCATCGTGTGCTCGGCGATCGTGTAGCCGAAGTCACGGGGCCGTTCAGACAATCCGAAGCCCAGGTAGTCCACAGCGATGCACCGGTACCGGTCGCGCAGGCCCTTCACGATGTGACGATAGAGGAAGCTCCAGGTCGGAGAGCCGTGGCAGAAAAGCAGTGCCGGCCCGGACCCCTCGTCGATGTAGTGAAGCCGACCGACCGACGAATCGAACCAGCGCGACTCGAAAGGGTACAGACTCTCGTCCGGAACGAAGTCGATCATCATCGCGATCCCCGCCTGGTCTGCGCCGCGCCGTCACCTGCCTGGGCAACAACTACCCACTACAGATGTAGAGCTTCTGCGATCGCAACTCTACATCTGTAGCATCGAGTCGTGTCTGCGAGTGTGGCGAGTGGCAGTGAGCGGCGAGAGGCGATCGCCAACAGCGGCATCCGTATCATCGCTCGTGACGGTGTTCGCGCGCTCACGCACCGAGCCGTCGACCAAGAGGCGGGAATACCGCAAGGATCGACCTCTTACCACGCAAAGACACGGCACGCGCTCCTGGAACTCATCGTCGACGCACTCGCCGCTCGTTCGACGGCCGACGCCAATGAACTTGCGGCCTCTCTCAACACGACGTTCGACAACGGGCGCCGGCTCGACGTTGCAGAACTTGCCACGGCGATCGCCGGACTCGTCGAGACCCTCGCGGCACGGCGCGACGACATGAGAGCCCGCTACGCACTCATCCTAGAGCTCGACGACGCGCACCTGCGACACAAGCTGACGACGCAATCCGAAGTCCACGCCATGACCCGGCAGGTGACAGCGTCGGCCCTGACCAGAGCAGGCCTCCCCAACTCAGATGATCGAGTCGAGGAACTGATCGCCCTCACAGACTCACTGGTGTTCCACTGAACGGTCATCAACGAAGCCACCCCGCTGGAGACCATTCTCGCCGCCTACCTGCGCGGAACTGCTCTGACTCGAAGCGGTCCCGCACAGAGGGGATGAACGGCAGCCGGAGTGCCGCCACTCAGCATCACATCTGGCGAAGAGCACGCCCACAACACCCGCCTGGGCGGGACGACAGCACACACCACCCGGGAACGGGACCACCCAGCCCCCAGCCGCCCCGCCCTTTCAGGAATGAACTGGAGGAGACAGGGCTGACTGTGGGGAACCCCTGTGTGCCGACGACGTGGTTGGTGCGGGTGAGCGCGGTGCTGTCGAGGGCTCGGGCGATGCCGAAGTCGATGACGCGAGGACCTGCACTGGAGACGATAATGTTGCTTGGTTTGAGGTCACGGTGGATGATGCCGAAGGCATGGATTCCCTTCAACGCCGCATACAAGGCAGCCATGCAGCAGCGTGCCGCCTTCGTTGCGAGCGCCAGACCGACCGCTGGACGGTCACGCCCGAGGCGCTCACGTCCCCGTAGCACGCCATAGGCACCACGGGGTACGACGCCATCCCGCTGACGGGGGCGACTTCACCAGTTCCCCCGCGTTACGGCCCACCAGGCCCCGTGGTCAGCAGTTGAGGGCGCTGAGATGCCGGAAGAGTTCCTTGTGCCCTTCCGGGTTGGGGTGCAGGCCGTCAACGAGCAGGTGGGGTTGGTCGCGGAGCGGCTCCCACATGTCGAGGTAGTCGATGTGGTTGTCCTCGCACCAGGTCAGCAGGGTGGCACGCAGCTTGAGTGCCCGTGCTGTGGTGAAGCGCAAGCCTTCGAAATCGCCGAGCCGTGTCTGGTCGAGCCAGGCCGGTCCGACGATGACCATGCGGGCGTTGTGTCGGTGGGCGGTCGCGGCCAGCGAGTCGAGGTGGTCGGTGATGTGTGGCAGGCTGTCACGGGCGGTGTCCGACGCGGCAAGCGGCACGGCGGAGTCGTTGATCCCGGCGGCCACGATGAGCGTGTCGGGGTGGCGGGCAGGCAGGAGCGGCGGTGTCTGCTCGGCGACATCCGCCAGGGTGCTGCCGGGGATGGCAAGGTTGAAGACTCGGTGCTCGGTCTCGTTCGCCGCGATGTGTGTTGCCGCCAAGTGTGCGGCCCAGCCTCCCTGGGGGTCGCAGCGTCCGTAGGGAATGCTGTCGCCGACGATCACGATTCGCGCCGCAGAGCGCAGCGGCCTCGCGTCCAGGTAAGCCCAGGCCGTCTCTCCCGAGGTGAGGAGCACGCGCCGCCGGGCGTAGTCGTCCACCTCGTAGTCGTCGGCTGCGGCCAGCTCCTGGTCGGTCAGGCGCAGGATGGCACCCTCGACCGTGCCGCCGAGCTTGCGTTCCAGGGTGAGGTGCACGTCGTGGCCGCTGGTGGCAATCACGGACTCGTCGGTGATCGCCAGGGGTCTGGTCGTATGACCGGCCAGTGATGCCGCGGTCGTGGGCACAATGCGACCGAAGAGAGCAGTCTGAACTCGCGGGTCCAGCAGCGTGCCGAAGGAGAACAGGGCGTGGGGGCGGGACTCGGTCACTGTGACGTCGTGGCCTTTCACTCGGAATGATCAAGTCACCCTATCGGCCCGATGAATCTCGCCACTGTGCCTGTGACGAGGGTACTTCGTCTTGATCGTCAGCTGTCGGATGCATTCGAGGTTGGTCGGGACGGGCAGGGCGTGCGGAAGCTGTGTGGCGCGGCGGGGGCCGGTGCGGAGCTTGGTGAGGAACCGCCGGCTCTTCGGATGGGCGAAGCCGTGTCCGGCGGGCGTGCGTCCGGCGGCCGGGACGTGGTTGGCCTGCTTCTGGCCCGCAGTGAACGTGCGGGTCTGGGTGGCCTCGTAGCGGGTGACGGTGACCTGGTCGTCGGGGTTCTCGGGTTTGTCGACGCAGAGGAAGCCGAGGTCGGCGACCGCGCTGAAGCCGGCCGCCTTCAGGTGTTCGACGATCTTGTCATGGCGGGCGGCGGTGGCGTCGTGGGGCCGTCCGGGCCGGGCGGCGGAGATCCGGATCAGCTTGCCATTCTGGTCGGTCAGGGCGACTCGGGCACGCCGTCGCCGCCGGCGAGGTCGAGGAGGCGCTGGTCGTCGCGCAGCATCGCCAAGCAGGAACGCCGCCATCCGGCCCCCGGACAGCGACCGCCACCGCCACGGGGAGTGGATCGCAGTGCGGGACGGGCCGGCGTGCTCACAAGAAGTGCAGCAGGTGGCGCAGTCATGGCGGGAGGCAGGGCGGACAGAGCTGACGACGCGAGCCGTCGAGGAGCGGCTGGATGCCTATGTCACCGCCCTGATGGGCTGGGCGGAACCGGATCGGCCCGGGGCGCGGGCACGGCGGCGAGCGCCAGGCCCGGCTGCCACGTGCGGCAGCGGGAGCCGGTCGCACCCCGCACCGGGGCACCCCTGACTCCCGCCGGCCGCTCTGCCACTCCTCCGAATCGAACGGCAATATCACTCGCCGTAAGGGACCCCCGAGACCTGTGCCAGAGCCCACTACTACTCGACAAAGCCAGGATTGCAATCAAAAACGGTGGCTGCCACGACCGCAGTGGTTTTTTGAACTTGAAAGCCCATTCCCCATGGGGAATTGCCGGTCTCGGCCACGCGCCGCAGGATCTGGTCCGAAGCGACCTGCCTGGCAAGGAGATGCACATGATCGAGATCGACCCGCAGCACCTGGCTGACCGCTACATGGCTCAGTGGACAGTGCCGGACGCCGCCCAACGCCGCGCGGCCATCGAGCGGCTGTGGACCGAGGACGCCACCCATATCCTGCAGCCACCCGCGGAGATTCGGGAGATCGCTGCGGAACTTGGCTTCGGCCACACGACTCTGGAGGCTCAGGGCTACGACGCCATCGAGACCCGAGTGGCGCGAAGCTACGAGCGGTTCGTCGAGAAAAAGGGATTCACCTTCCGGGCACGCGCCGATGCGGTACACCTCCAGGGCGTGGTCAAGTTCGGCTGGGAGGCGGTGTCCACCGAAACCGGCGACGTTGTGGGTGGGGGCTTGGAAATTCTCGTACTCGACGACAACGGCCGGATCAAGGCCGACTACATGTTCCCGGGGGCCTGACGCACGGCAGCACAAGCCATTGGTCTGGCGGCGGCCGAGAGTGCCTCGGCTGTCGCCGGATCGGTCGGCAGGAACGCCTCCAGCTTGAGCTCGGCAAGCGTCACGTCCACGGCGGTGGCGAAGGTCGTCACGGTCGTCATCAGGCGCAGCTCACCGTATGAGGACTGCAGGCAGAGCGGAACTGCAAAGCCCAGTAGCCCGGCGGACGGCTCCAGCTCGGGAACGTACCCGGTGAGCTCAGCGCGCAACTCCTCCAGATGGCCGAGGCGTGCCAGGATGTGTCGCGCCCATTCTGCGAGGTTGCGGATGCGGGGAGCCAGGCCGTCGGGATGCAGCGCAAGGCGGTAGATGTTTGTGCCCGGGCCCACCAGCTCGGGGGCCGCACCCTCGGTGATCAGGTCGAATGCGGTGTTCGCAGCGATCAGGTCACCGCCCCGGTCCACAACCAGCGCCGGATAAGGAAGATGCCCGCGCAGGATGTGGTCGATTGCCGTGCGCACGGGGGCCAGCACCGGATCGTCGAGTGAGCTCTCCGGGTAGGCCGGCGCATACCCGGCGGCCAGCAGCAGCTCGTTGCGCTCCCGCAGCGGCAGTTCCAGCGACTCGGCCAGGCGCACGACCATGTTCCGGCCGGGGACCGACCTGCCGGATTCGATGAAGCTGAGGTACCGCTGGGTGGTGCCTGCCCGCAGTGCCAGATCGAGCTGGCTGAGATGACGGCGGGTACGACATTCGCGAAGCGCACGGGGGAAGTTCACAAGCCTGTTGTAATGGTGGCGGAGTGTCCCAGGCCATTCCCCGTAGGGAATTGCCGCCGCCAGGCCCGGTCGGGAACATCGCCGACATGGACATAGGTGTACTGCTTCCAACCGGAACCGCCCAGTGGGACGCGGCCGACGACTCTCGCGAGCTGGTTGCCTTCGGCCGCCACGCCGAACGCTCGGGTTTCTCCTCGCTCTTCGTCAACGATTCTCTGATCAGCCCGCGCATCGAGGCGTTCACCATGCTGGCCGCGCTGGCCCCGGCGACCGAGACCGTCACGCTGGGCACAGCTGCACTGATGCCGTTTCTGCGTCGGCCGATCCAGACCGCGCAGTCACTTGCCTCGATCGACCTGCTGTCCGGTGGCCGGCTCACCGTGACCGTCGGCGCAGGCTTCCCCGGCCGCTTCGGACGGCCCCTCTACGCGTTGTCCGAGCTGCCGTGGGAAAGGCGCTTCGCGCGCCTGGACGAGACTGTCGCAATGTGGCGGGCCCTGTGGGACGGCGCTGACGCCTTCCACGGCGAGATCCTCCGATTCGATGACATCCCGCCCACCACCAGGCCATTCCGAGTCGGCGGCCCGCCCATCTGGCTCGGCGGCGCGACCCCCGCGGCGCTGGCCCGCGCCGGCCGGATGTACGACGGATGGCTGCCCTACCCGCCTGACCCCGCCGACTACGCATCCGGACTCCGCAGTGTCCGCAAAGCTGCCGCCGACGCCGGACGTGCCGCCGAGGACATCACCCCCGCACTGTTCGTCTCGGTACGGATCGACGACGACACGGAGAGCGGCCGTCTGGCACTGGACGCCTACGCACGGGCCACCTACGGCATGCCGCTGCAGGAGCTGGAGAGGATCCAGGCAGTTGTCACCGGTTCCGCCGACCAGGTGCTCCAGAGCCTTGGACGGTACGTCGCCGCCGGCGTACAGCACATCGTCGTACGTCTCGGCGCCCTGGGCCTTCGCTCTCAGCGCGACCAGCTCGAACGGGCTGCAGACCTGATCCCCGCCGTCCAGGCAGCAGCGGATCGGGCCGCCACCTCGCAAGCCTTTTGAGCCTGGCCCAGCCGACCCGAAGTGTCGATCGCGGAACAGCTCGTGAAGGCCTCCTGCAGCGTTCCTGACGCACCCAGTGCCTCACCTTCCCACTGCACGGGTCGGTCGAAGCCGAAGCCGTAGCGGCGGGCGAACCCCCGGCCGGCGGGGGGCGCCCCTCTGCCCTTCGGCTGGCCGGCGGCCCGGGAGGGGCAGCCGACGTCCGCGGACCGGGTGTCCAGTGGCGTTGTCGATGCCGCCATAGAGCGGTGGAGCAACTGGGGACGTTTCATGATCTTGCGGACTGGCCAACAAACGAGGGTGGGTGCGGACGAGGAGTACGCGCGGCTGAGGGAGCGGGCCGATGCCGCCTTGGCGACGGGCAGCGGCGATGCGGCGCAGGCGGCGGCTGACGTCGTTCGGTGGTGCCGGGAACATCTCTCACCCGATGATCCCGAACTGGCTCAGGCGCTGGTGCGGCAGGCAGTCGCCGCATCTCGTACCGGAGAGACGGCGGAGGTCAGCGGCCGGGTCGCGTACCGCTTCGTGCTTCTCTTCGAGGAGGCATTGGCACTCCAACGCACCGCGTTCGGACCGCGTAGCGAAGTCGTCGCCATCACGCTGGCGTTGTACGCGGATTGCCTGCGGCCCCGCGACCCGCTCGCTGCGATCGCACCACTGCAGGAGCGGCTCACCCTCCTGTGGAACCTGCGCAAGCCGTTGGACGCGGATGTCGGAGAAGCCGCCTGCCTGCTGGCCCAGGTCCAGGCCCAAGCCAGTTTGTTGCTGAGCAAGGAGGCGGCACGGCAGTACCAGGCCTGTCTCGACGTCTTCGCGACGCTGCCGCCGCACCCGTCGACGGCTGCCGCCTGGTCCGGACGGGCCGAGCTGGCCGAGGCCACGGGAGACTTGGAGACGGCCGATCTGGCCTACCGCCGGGCCGTGGAAATCACGAAGGCCCTGACTCAGGAGCCAAGCACCGATCTCGCTGTACGGCTGCTGGGGGCTGCCCGGGTCGCATCGCGGAGGGGGGACCGTGGCAGTGCCGCATCCTGGTACGAGAAGGCGCTGGAGGTGCAACGTGCCTTGTCCGGGGACGCCGCCCTGGACGTCGCGGCGACATGGTTCTCGATCTCCTTGAGCACGGACGGGAGCCGTGCACTGCAGGCGTCCCGGGAGGCTCTGCGCTCGGCCGGCGCATGGTTGCAGACCGGCACGGCCGCCGCACTCGACGACCGCCGACGCGAGGAGGTCATCCGTGCCTTCGCCGCCTACGCCGACCGGCATCTGCTCGGCCTGCTCACCATGGAGTGCGGAGGCGATGAGATGGCTGCGGTGTCCGCATGGCGTATGCGGCTGCCTGACCTGCTGTCGCGCCCGTGGCGACTCAGCCCGACTCCCCATCCTGCCGAGCGGGAACTGAGCACCGTAGTGGCCCGGATGGCGACCCGCCACCAGGCGCGGTATCAGACAGCAGACACCGACAACCGACCCGGAGCGGCCGGGGAGGGATGGCTGCGCCATGGGACAGAACTGCGGTGGCTGCGCGCCCGTCGCACGGAGCTGGAGGCGGGGCTGCGCCGCGAGGCTCGCTCCGGCCGACAGGCGGAGCCGCTGGCCGGCGAGGTTCTCGATACCGCGCGCCGTTTTCTCGGCAGTGATGACCGGTTCATCAACATCGTCCGAGTGGCCGACGCGTATGTGGCGCTCGTGGTGGGACCCGCCGAGGAGCAGACAGCCGCCGTGGCGCTGGGGCAGACGGCCGTCGTCGACGAGGCTGTGTGGCGCGCGCGGGCAGCGCTGGAGGGGCCGGGGCGGGCGGCGGCGTTCCGGGACGTGGCGCCTCGCCCCATCGGCACTGACGACGGGGACGCCCCCCACGTACTGGCGCGGCTGCTGATCGAGCCGCTACTGCCGCACCTGGCGGGGTGCCGGCGACTGAAGGTGGCGCTGGACGGGCCGTTGCTGCACGTGCCGCTCGGCGTGCTCCCCGCCGGCCCCGCGCCCTTGCTCTCGTCGTTCGACGTCGACTACGTGACGGCCCTCGACGAGCTTGCCGGACCGAACCGGGCGGACGCCGAGGCGGGGCCCGACGTCGTGCTGGCTGCCCCCGACTACGAGCTGGGCCGCGTGGGGTCCGCCAACCCAGACTCCCTGTTCCAGCCGTTGGAGGGCACGGCCGAGGAAGCCCGCGGCATCGCCGAGCTACGGCCGGAAGCGTTGGTGCTCACGGGCCGCGACGCGACCAAGGCCAGGCTGCGGGAACTCCGTTCGCCCCGCGTGCTGCACCTCGCCACGCATGGCTACACGCTCGCAGGCGCTCCGCCGAGCGACCCCAAGTTCATGAACCGACGGCTACGCGGAAGCGACAGCAGCTTGGCGGGCCGGTACGACAACCTGCGCCGCGAGCCCGATCTGCGCAGCGGCCTCGCGCTGGCTGGCGCCAACACCTGGCTGGAGCACGGTGACCCGGGACCGGCGGCGGAGACAGGACTGCTCACGGTGGCCGACGTCACCGGTATTGACCTGGCCGCGACGGAGCTGGTGGTGCTGTCCGCCTGCGACACGGGGGTCGGCGAAATCACCGCTCCCGACGGCCACGTGAGCCTGCGAGCGGCGTTCCTGCGGGCCGGTGCACGAGCCGTCGTCGCCAGCCTGTGGAAGGTCCCCGACGGGCCGACCCGCGATCTCATGATCAGCTTCTACCGGCTGCTCAACCAAGGCCACGGACCGGCCGAAGCCCTGCGCGCCGCGCAGCGCGAACGGCATGCCGCAGGTGACCCCGTACTCAACTGGGGCGCCTTCGTCTGTTATCTCCGTGCGACCAACGACGCAGACGGCGACTGATCAGGCGCGGCTCAGGTCCACCACCTCGAAGACCAACGACATGTCCTGTGCCCTGAGCAGACCCTGAGCCGGATGCCGCCCCACCCCGTCACCCACCCCGAACTTTTGATGGGGGAGAAGGGTCGTGCGGTACACCCCGATGCTCGTACCGCGCGACTGGTCGATCAGGCGGGCCGCCATGCGGATGAGGATCGCCACGGCCGCGGCGGAACCGGCGACGACGGCGGCGGTGGGCTCAGCGGCCGCCAACGCGGTCAGCGTGGACAGCGCAGTGGACACCTCCTCGCTCCCCGTCTCAGCCGCCATACCCTCGGCGAGATCCACATCGGGTGAGTCATCCCTGGCCACCCACACCGCGATGTCCAGGAATCGGTTCACCGGCCCCTCGTACACCAGCACGTCGTCGAAGGGCAGTCGGTCACCGTCCTTGATCCGGTCGAAGCGCAGGGTAGCGGCCCGGTAGGGGCCGCCCGCCTCGTCCGGCGCGGCAGTAACGACCAGGGCATCGATACGTACCCGCGAGCGCAGAAAGGCGCGGTTGCTGTGCACGGTGAGTTCCTTCAGCCGCACCGCCACTCTGCCCGGCATGTCCGGGCCGCGGGGAGTGACCAGCCGGAAGGACTCGTCCGGGCGCTCGTCGATCTCGAACGTCGGCTCGTCCGCGCCGGCCCTGCGCGCCGGGTGGAGCAGGAAGTCGAAGGGCCTGACCTCCCAGCGCACGCCCCCGTCCCGTCCAGGGGGCGCGGGAACGTCCCGGCGACCGGTGTCGAGGCGGTCGACCAGCCACTCCAGGCTGTTGGAAGCTGAAGGAATACCACGCGTTTTACCGGCCCGCCCGAGCAGGCCGAGCCGGTCCACCGGCCGGTCGGTGACGATGGCCACGAAACTCTCTTCCCGGGCCGGTCCGGCAGGCAGTTTCTCCGGCCACTGCAGCGGAATCCCGCCGTCCCACCCGTAGTCCAACTCGTACTGCTCGCCCGGTTCGAGCGTCACGCCGCCCTGCTCCGACGAGGTCAGCCAGGTCAGGGCACCGGCCAGACCGACGTCGAACACGGAGACGAAGCGGCGCTCACCGCTTCGGTTGGTGATCCGCAGCAACAGCCGGTCGCCGACGAACAGGTGAGCACCATGGGTGAGCTCTTCCTCACCGCCTCCGGACAGCAGGCGCAGGTATTTCACCTCAACGTCGGGTGGCAACGCAGACCTGCCCGTGCCGGACGGCAGTCGGCGGACGTATGACCCGAGCGCCAGCGTCCGCACAGCCTCCACCGCCTTGTCCAGTGACATGGCCTCCCCGGACAGCGGCTGCCCCATGCCGTCTGCCACGTGAACCGCCTGGTCGTAACCGTCCTCACCCTCCAGACTTACGGTCGCCAGCGCGTCGTCGGTCTCCTCGACGATCCGGACCCGTGCGGAGGACGCGAGTTCCCGGGCGATCCGGTCACGGCCCGGGTGGCCGGCGGGCAGTACGACTACTGGACGTTGGCCCAGCACTGCACCGACCGGCCAGGCGGACACGCCTGGCGGCAGACCTGCGGCGTCGGACACTCCCTCCAGAGCCAGCACGGCGTCACCCCTGCTGATCCGCGCGACGACTGCACCCGCCAGCCGGGTTTCGTCACCCGCAGCCACAAGTTCGTATCGGTCGCCCACGGCGACGTCGAAGACCGCGGCGTCGGGCAGGACTGCCACTCCATCCTTGATACGGACCGGCAGGACGCCCTGACCGCCACGTGTCCGCAACGAGAAGAGCAGCCGGTCCGCAGGCCCTTCCACGTCCGGCCGCTGCGGGGCAGCGGCGGCCGGAACGGCGCCGCGCACTGACTCAAGAATGTCCAGCCAGGTGAGCGCACCCGGGTCGGATCCGGTGAGCAGCCGCACCAACGCCGCGGTGAGCACTCCATGGCTGCGGCCGAGCCGTGCGTCGTGGAGCTCGTAGGCGCTCTGATGCGGGGCACAGGCCACCAGGCGCACCGCGTGCGGGTTGGCGTCGGCACCCAGGGGCCGGCCGGCGCGCGCTTCGCGCCAGCGCTGGACCAGGTCCTCTTCGGGAAGGTGGAGGTGCTCCAGGGCCTTGGGAACGGCCGAGCCGGAACGGGACATGCGCGCGGCGTGACAGCAGTCCAGGATCACGGTGACGTTGCGGGTTCGGTCGGTGAGCTCCAGTTGAAGGCGTGTCAGTTCCTCGGCGAGGAGGCAACGGCTGCGGTTGTCGGAGCGGTTGTCGAAGTCGGTCGGCACGATGTACTGCAGCCAAGTCGGCAGCGTCGGGTCCTGTGCCGCCAAGGGGTTGCGCTGGCGGCCGCCGTGCCCGGAGTAGTAGACGACCACCGCGTCGTCCGGACCGCTGTCCTCCACCAGCTCCCGGTAACCCGCGGCGATCCCCTGTGCGGTGGCGTCCTTGCCGGTGGCGGGCATCACGGTGAAGCCGAGCCCGGCCAGGGCCTCGCCCATCACCTCGACATCGGCGTGGACGCCGCTCAACCCACCCGTCTCACTTCCGATCAGCAGTGCTCGCCTCATGACGGGACCCCCGAGTACCGGATTGCTACCTGGAGGAACGTCCTACCACGGACAAGGCCGCCAGCGGAGGGTGACGGCACGGTCCGTAGCCCCCTCGCCCCCTGGAACCGCAGCTTCGGGGCGCACGATGAGCGCGCGACGTACACACCCGCGCGCCCCCGGCGATCCACGTGCCGTCGAATCCCCGTTGCCCTTCGTACGGCTGTCGAAGTCTTCCCTCTGACCGTGAGTCGCGGGCCGACCGACCTGCCCGGACGAATGCCTACGATGAACGTTGAGAGGCCGTCGGCGGGTGGCACAGCATGCTCCCCTCGCCGCCCAGGAGTGCGCTCCTGGTGGGACTCAAATGCCGACATGAATAAAGGGAGCCCACCAGTACGGGTGGTCATCAGCGATGTTCTCCAAAGCAGGGTTGGGCGGGACGTCGCGGGTCGTGCGCCGCCTGCCGCATGCTGCGGGGGTGCCCGTCGGCACGCTCGGGTCTGCGAAGGCGGCGCTGCGTGCGGCGCCGTCCATGGCGCGCAGATCGCGTTGGGCAAGCGCCAGCGCCTCCGCCACAGTGTCGTGGGCGGCGATACGCGCCGCGAAACGGTCCATGAACACGCACGTGGACGTGTCGTCCACCGGCCACAGCGAGACCACGGCGTTCCGTGCTCCGGCAGCCAGCAGGCCGCGGACCAGCCCAACAAGGTCTCCCCCAAGGGTTGTGTCGCCGCGACCGGTATCGCACGCGCTCAGGACGACGAGATCTGCGTCGATCTCAAGGCCCATGAGGTGGGCCACGGTCAGCTCGTCGGCACCGGCGAGGGCCACGGACGACAGGGTCGGTGCCTCGGCGGAAACCTGGCCGTGCGTGGCCAGGTGGATCACTCCCGCACCGGCAACTGCGCGGCTCACCCGCTCCTCCGTCGGGTCGTTGTCAAGCAGGGCCGAGGCCCCGTACCGAGCAGCCACCCGTGTCGCCTCGACCCGTGTCCCAGGAAGGTGCCTCAAACCGCGGTCCGGGTCGTAGGACGGGTCGCCGACCACGAGTGCTCCGCGTGCGAGGTCCGGCCGGGAGTGACCGGTGACATGCCGGAGCACGGACGCCGCGGGGAGCGTCGAGACGACATGGCGGCTGCCGAGCAGGTCAGGCCCGAAGGGAAGGCAGTGGAAGGGCACCAGGTGCAGCGGCCCTGACGGGACGACGATGATCCGCCCATGGTCCTTCAGAACGGCGGACACCGGGTCGAGCAGCAGCTCGCTCAGCCGGTCGGCGTCCTGTGTGCCGGCGGTCGGACGAAGCCGGGCGCACCCGCTGTGGAAGCGCCGGACCACCCCGCTGATGTCGGGGGTCTCGACACGCAGTTCGCGCACGAGGGCATGACGCCGCGTCACCGCCCAGATCAGGATCCGATCCCAGCCGACCAGGTACTCGACGAGCACGGTGTCATCGGGCAGCAACGGTTGCACGTCGGCCAGCCGCAGCGGCGCTCTCGGGCGCCGATGCCGCAGCAGATGGCCGGGAACCAGCTGTTCGAGGTCGCGTTCGGCCGATTCCAGGGCGGACTGGGCCCGATCGAGCCGCCGGCGTGCCGGCTCCACGCGGCCCGGCACTCCTTCGTGGCCCGCTGCGGCCAGCAGGTCGTATGCCCCGGTCCAGGCAGCGCCGGCACGGCTCCAGCGCCGCAAGGCCGCCGATTGCTCGGGCGTGTGCCGCGTGCGTGCAATGAGGTCTTCCAGGAGAGCGTCCAGGGCGAGTGACCGCAGCCGGTCGGTCAGCATGAAGGCGTCCTCGGTCCGCCCCGCCCGCCGGGCGACATCGGCACCCAGCGTGTAGAGCTCCCGGGCTTGCGCATCGTCCGTGATCGAGACACGGAACGCGTCACGGGTGAAGCGGGCCACCCGCTCCTCGAAGGCGGCCCGCGCTCGCTCCAGGACCTCCGCAGCACCGTCGATGTCGTCGACGGCGGCGAGAACCCTTCCCCAGTCGGTGAGGTCCCGCCATCCCGCGGCCGGCCTCGTCTTACGCAGTGACGCGACGACGGGGGCGGCGTCCTCGTAGCTCCGTGCCTGCGTCCACAGGTTCAGCTGGTGCGCGGGGTCGGCGTCCGGGGTGTCCGCCAAGAGCTCCCTGACCACGGCCCGCGCCTCGTCGTACCGTTCGGCGGCCTGCAGGACCACCACGAGGAGCGACCGGCCGGCGGCTCCCTGGGCCCGGGCACGCTCCAGGGCGACACCCATCAGACGGTCCGCTTCGGCGTCCTCGCCGGCGTGTTGGTGCTGCCGAGCCCGGAACAGCGGTACCAGTACGTCACCCATGGTCAGGAAATCCGTCAGCGCGTCCAGCGTCAGCGCCAGCGCCTCCGGCTCGAAACCCGGGTCCTGGGCGGCGCCCGGTACCGGGACGAACCGGTGTTCACCGAGCGTGGTGAGTGCTCGCTGCCGAGGTCCCAGACGTTGCAGCAGGTCCTCGTCGGTGGCGCAGACGGTGAGACCAGCCGGTGCGTGGTCGGTCAGCAGCCGCACGACGTCCAGCGCCCGTTCCAGCCCGTCCGGGTCGCGCTCGCTGAGCTGCACATTGAACAGGGCGGCCGCCAGGGACGAGACCTCCAACCAGGCCAGCGGCTCCATCACCTCGTCCGCGGAGCTTCCGGCGGCCTGACGGAGGCGCTCGGCCAGCGCCGTCTGATAACTGGCGATCGCCGGTCCGTGGCTGTTCAGGCCTCCGTACAGCTCACCCGCGTCGCTCAGCACCATGCGGAGAGCCAACGCATTCGAGAGCCTGCTCGACATGTCCACGGCCAGCGTCAGGGCACAGCGGGCCCGTTCCGTGTCGTCCGCCCGCCACCATGCGTGACCGCAGGCGTGGACGAGGCGGGCCAAGCCGCTGCCGAAGCTGGCGCTGCCCGGACCGCAGGCCCAGTGCTCGATGGACTCGGCGACATCCGCGGTCGCGGCACTCAGGCGGCCGGCGGCGATCGCTGCCATCGTGGCGTGGACATTGGCCAGGTGCATCGCAGCAGTGTCACCCGCCCGTCGGGAGAACAGCCCCGCCAGCCGTGCGAGGCGCTCGGCCCGCTCAGCGCTGCCGGACAGGAGGGCCAGGCATCCCTCTCCGAGATAGGTGGCGGCGACACCGCGATCGGCGTGTGCACGACGGAACAACTGCCGTGCCTCCCCGTACAGTCGGCGGGCTTCGGTGGCCGACTCGGCCGTGGGAACCGTGCGCTCCGTGTCGAGGTCGGCGAGGTCGAATGCGAGCGTGTCGGTGAACGTCACGGGTGCGGTCAGCCACTCCGCCTCAAGAAGCCGGCACCGCGCCCTCCCGGCGAGATCATCCAACTGGGCGAAGACCTCTTGAGCCCACGCCAAGCTGCGCTCGGCCTCGCTCCAGGAGCCCGCGAGGCGGTGAAGATCGGCGAGCTCCGCGGCCAGAGTCGCCGCCACTACCACGTCCTGCTCAGCCGCAACCCGAAGCGCACCCTGCAAGGAACCGGACAGGTCTTGGAGGATCTCCGGGCTCTGCCCGGGCCGGAGGCGCATCATCGACCGAATGATCGAGCGCAGACTGAGCAGCTCCGGTTGTACCTTGCTGATGATCGTCAGCAGCAGGTCCGCCCGGATGTTTCCGGTGTCCGGGGCCGCCGGCTCCCGAAGCTCCGGCATCGCAGTGGCCAGTTGGGCGCCGGTGTCGCCGGGCCACCAGTTGAGGTCGAGCATGACCGCTGCGTGGCCTAGGGCCGCCCCCTCCGGGCTCGCGCGCGTGCCCGGATCGGCCCTTTCCAAGATGGATGACGCGCGCCGCGGCTCGCCTGCGATGATCGCCGCGAGTGCGGCCATGACGTGGGGTACCTCCTCACCACTCGGCTCGGGAGGGAGGTCCGGACGGGAGGCGGCGAGCAGTTCCCCGGGCCGGTCCCGCAGGGCACGTCGTAACACCGATTCGAGAGTTGCGGTCACAGCTGTCCCTGTCGCCTAAGAGGTCGGGGGCTCCGATATTGCATCGAGAGAAGGCATGGCGAAACTCACTTCGCCGCAAACAGTGATGATCTTTTCCTCAGCTGGGCCATGAGCTCCCGATCTGCGGCGCGGGCGGCTCAGCGTGAAGTGTTCGTTGGCCTGCAGGAACGATCCGGTCCAGGAAGTTCTCGAATGTCCGCGCGGGCTGGCGCGCTCGGGTCAACGCCCTTGCCCGGCGGGCCCGCAGGCACTGCGAGAGCCTGGCCGAGCCATGCAGGTGCTGCTGGGCGTGGGACGCGCTGCTTTTGGAGCGGACCCGGTTGAGGCAGTCCGGGCGCACCGCTTCGCGGCCTCCCGCAGCCACCGCTGGGACGGCTCGGTGAAGACCAGCGAGCCGCGGTGACCGAACGGCGCCAGGTCCCACACGTCCTTGGCGTGCTCGGGCTCCGGTGTCTTCAAGACCCTGGACGCGAAGGCGCCCGTCCGGTTCAGCAGAACCACGGCCGTCTCGTTGGCCTGCGGGCGCGGCACGTCCCTGCGGCCGAGCCGCGCCGCAGGACCGCACGGTCCGGACGATCAGCGCGCGCACCGAACCCGTCTCCGTCTTCGCGTGCTTCCGGCTGCGCTGGTAGACCCCGAACGTCAGCTGGGCGACGACCAGGTCCGGCAGGCGCCGCGGAAGCTCACCTCGGTAGCCCACGAGGCGGCATCGCAGGTTCGCAGCCACTCCTGCTTGTCGACTTCCACGCCGTCCCGGTGCAGCCGGACCGGCCGCCGTGCGTGTGTCTCACACAGCCGCAGACCCACCGGGCCGGCCGCCTCCCGGGTGCAGGCCAGCACGCCGCAGTCGCCCAGGCTGGCCGAGGACTCGACGGACGGGCCGGCCAGGACGGGCCGGCCAGGAGTCGCCGCCGGCGGGCCCAGCCCGCTGGATGTCCTGCCCTACGACGCCGACGGCGAGACCGTGCCCGGCTCCTTCCGGCTCGGCGTCTCCCCGGGCATGGGCAGGCACGAGGGCACCCGGAGCGTGCTGTGGGGCACCAACGTCCTCGAACAGCTCGTCGGCGACGGCAACGTCGCCAACCTCACCCGCTACACCAAGACCGGCTAGGTCTAGGACTCGACAAGACGGTGCAGGGAGCGTTCACCCGTCCCCTGCCCAAGTCCACCGGGGCACAGATGCGTCACCTGGTCCGCCAGCGCCAGCGCAGCACCCGGCGTGTGGCTGAGCTGCTCGGCATCAGCCGGCGCATCGTCGAACGCCATGTGAAGAACCACACGCCAGGCGGTGACCGTCGAACCCGACGGACTCGACCCCTTCGGGAACGGGACACCGAAGGTCGAACTGGCCGTGTGATCCCTGCGCATCCCGGCGTGGTCCACAGGAGGCGCGCCATCATGCCGCTCCTCGAGCGGCGCGGCATGATGGCGTGGCACGGTACGCCTCGCCGGCCTTCGCCTCGGCGGCTCGCACCCTGATCCCGCGGCTGTGGCCCGAGCCCCATACGGCCCGGGACCCTCGGACTCCGTCACTGCATGTCATCGAATACGAAGCGGACAACGCCGAACTCGCGCTACGTCAACACCACATCGACATCGCGGTCACACACGCCTACAGCCTGCTGCCACGCCCGCTCCCGCCGGGCTGCGAGCAGCGCAGCCTCGGTCACGAACCTGTCCCCCGAAGACGCCATGCGCTGAACCCTCGCAGAGCAGCACCGCCACGCCGACGCGCTACGGACCTGTTCGGTGGCCAGGCCGACGTCATCCGCACCTGCACCCGCGCCCAGGTCATGGCGAACAAGCCCTGGTGGAGGCCCGGCCGGACTGGCCCGTGAGGCGGGCTTTCACGGTTTCGATTGCCCTGACCGCCGCTGCCTGTGCGGACTGCGTGCGGTGGAGCGAGGAGGACGGCAACCGGCAGACCCCGCAGGACCAGACCGGCCGCCTGTGGGACGTCCTGACGATGATCCGCTTCGCCATCCAACGCTGCCGGGTCAGTGAGGAGTGCGTCATGGGCGCGCTGTACCAGGACCCGCGAGGCGGCCGCGCCCGACAGCACCGCCGCGTCCAGCTCGCCGCCCACCTCGGCCCGGGTGGCAACGCAGAGCCGGTAGGGACGATCACGCAGCCGGGTGAGGACTGCCCCGGGCGGACGCAGTCAGACTGGACAGTGCGGCTCGAGGCCCCGGGGCGCTTCATGGTGCCCGCGGCCGAGCTTCGGCGGCGCGGCCCCCGCCCTGTGTCGATCCCGTGTCAAGGCGTTACATTTCCCTGCGGCGCTTCGCGGGCCGGTTCACTCCCGTCCACGACGCCTGGTGGAACGCTGCCGTCAAGGCCACGGCGAGGGGACGGCACCCGCGCGTTCATCGAGGTCCTCCTCCTCGTCCGGCACCTGCCGCACGAGCACCTGGTCACCGGCCTCGCCGCCCTCAAGACCGGGGTGCCGACAGCAGACGCCGACACCGCCCCTGCCGGGGTCCCGGAACTACCAGCAGGGAACCGGAGCAGAATCACCCAGCTGCCAGCTGCCAGCTGCCAGCTGCCAGCTGCCGTCCGGGCCGTAAGCGCGGTGTCGAGGCCGAAGCCGAGCGGCTCCGCGCGGCATTCGGCCAGGACTTGGCCCACCAGCCGCCTCTGGTCGAGGACGCGCTGGTCAAGCAAATGCTCGCTTTCCCGGGCCAGCTCACGGCCGCCTGCGCCGCCGCGGACGGACTCGCACAGGCGGTGGAGGAGACCTTCCCGCAGCCTCCTGACGCGGAGATCATCCTCAGCTTTCCTGGCCTCGGCACCCAGCTCGGCGCCCTGGGCTTGCCGAGATCGGAAACGCTCGCGCCAGGTTCGCCGACGCCCGTGGCCTCAAGGCCTACGCCGGCGCCTCACCCATCACCCGGGCCTCCGGGAAGAAGTCGAGCATCACCCGACGGGGGTGAAGAACGACCGTCTCAACCATGCCGGACATCTCTGGGTCTTCGCCTCCCTGCCGGCCTCCATCGGAGCCAAAGCCCACCGCCGGCGCCGCCGCGACGAGCACTCCGACCGGCACGCCGCCGCTCAGCGCAATCACTTCAACCGGCTGCTCGGCCAACTCTGTCACTGCCTCAAGAACCGCCGGCTGTTCGACGAAGTCGCCGCCTTCCCACCTCAGGTGAAGCCTTTGGTGCGGCGGCCGCATAAGCCGAGGGCCGATCAAACCGGAGGTTCCACCCAAGGAGCCAGCCGTTCCCCGACTGCCAGATGCTCGCGCCAGTACCGGAAGACGGTTCCGTGGACGATGTCGAGCTGCCTGGCCGCGACCAGGCCCGAGGCGAGACTCGGCCCGCCCGCATCGGCCTCGAAGGCAATCAGTACGGGCGGCGTCTCGCCGACCTGCCGGGCAACGAGTCGGACCTCGTCAGCCGTTGGCGCACGAAACATCGGGTCCTGGAAGGCGGCCGGGCACGTGACGAGGACCGGGTCGCTGAACACCAGCTCCAGGCCGTGGGCATACGAGATGTCGTGCCCGGCGCCCAGACGCAACCGACCAGGGTCCCAGGCGACGATGTCCCAGTCCCACCATGACCCTTCGGGAAGCTCGATCACGGCTCGTTGCCCGCTCTGGGCCGCGCCGTCAATCGGGAATCACCAAGCCAAGCTCATGCAGTCGTGGAAGGCAGACATCCAGGCACGCCTCCAGAGAGACGGCGTCCGTGCGAACCAGGAGATCATCCCGAAACGGAGCTCCGCTCGCGACCAAGGTCCAGGGCTTCGCCCCGTCGCGCATGCGCTCGGCGTCGACCTTGAACAACACCGTCACACCCTGCTCTGCCAACGACTCCATGACCCGCGCCACGTCCAACGCATCCCCACCCCCTGCCCGCAATAGAACAGGCAGAAGGCTACACCGGCCTCTCACGACACCGGCTTGACCGCCTGGCACCGTGAGGTGTCTACAGCCTCACCACTACCAGGGCCCGCGCCGAACAGCAGGCCGCCGGCTGATCCGCTGCCCGCAACACTCGACGCTACCGAGCGTTGGCGCTCCCGAGTTCAACAGCCAGCGCAGCCATGTCCCGCAGGTGCTTGTAGTACTCGGACGCGCCGTCCTCATCATCGATCGACGGCAGGACCTTCTCAACGGCCGCAAGGCAGACGAGCAGGACCTTGCGACGCTTCTCGTCAAGAGGCCCTGACAGCGACGAGACGACACAGCCGGCGATGTCCGTGTCGAGCAACACCATGTCTTCGCCTTCGATCTCTCGACCACGCATGTGTGGTGGGAATGGCGCGCGCATGTGCTCTTCCCACATCCGTGAGAGCAGGTCCACTTCTGATTCGCTCATGTTCGCGATCATGCCTTACGGGCGAGGCTCTGCGGGAGGCTACCGCAGAGCCGTCCAAATCCACCCACAAGTGCTTTCCGCTGTCACCTGCGCGGAAGGCCTTGGTGTTGGACAGTGTCACTGTCGTAGAGCGGTATCTGCAGTGGGCACGGCTGTCATGGGGCGGTATACCCCACTCCGCTCTACTGTCTTGAGAACGGCACTTCTTGATCCTGTGGTAGCGGCGCGGCGGCACGGTGGCCGGTGTCGGTCTGCGCGAGCGGAAGGGTGTGAAGTGGGGAAACCGGACGAGTGGGATGAGGTCACGGAGGCGTTGTGGGTGTCCAGGCCGGTGCTGGTTGCGCGGCTGCTGGATCTCGATACGGCTGGGGCGTTGACGAAGGCGCCTGTGCGTGCGGGGCTGGCATATGAAGGAGGCCGGGGGTGAGGTGCCCTCCCTTGCGTCGTTGCACCGGGTGGTGTGCCGGGACCTTCAGGCCGGCAGAGTCGTGCCGGACCGCGCGTTGGTGCGGTGGGAGCGGGAGGAGCAGCAGACGAGGCAGGCACTGTCTGAACTCGCCCTGGCAGGGCCGTGTGGGGGCGGCCTGCCGGCGCACCGTCGCTGACGACGCTGCACCGGGCGCTCCGCCGTGATCTGACACCGGGGGAGCGGGCCGGGCTGGCGGAAGGCGAGCGGGCAGGAGCCGGCAGGTGACGATGGTGCACTGCTGGAAGACGGTGGTGGGGGCGAGGTCCGGCCACCACCTTTTGTCGGCCTCGCTCGTGTTGTCCCGCGTGCAGTGGAGCAGGGGGCGCGTCAGCGTGTTGCTGCAGTAGGTGCCGTCGGTCCAGGCGATCTCGAAACTGATGCTCATCAGGCTTTCGCTGTCCTGGGACAGAACGAGCAAGGTCCGTGGCTCTTCCCGGGTGGCCCCGCTGGACAGGCCATGACCGCAAGCCACCTGACAGTGCGGCTCAACCGGCTCGGCATCCGTGCTCGTGCCAGCCGGAACACAGCCCTGCTGGATCTTGCAGCTCAGATCCCGGCGTCGGTGTTGAGCGACGTACTGGGCATCTGTGTCACCTGCGCGGTGGCTTGGTCCCACGACGCCGGCAACACAAGGCTCGGCTGGCAGCGGACTTCGCACGTCGGGATTTCCGCAAGTCTGAACGGCCGCAGTTGCCAGTAGCCCCGGGGAAGTGATGTCACACCCATCATGACAGGTCAGGCGGTACTTTCGTAGGAGGAACGGCACAAGCGACCAGCCTTGTTCGGCCCTCTCCGAGGCACCCAGAATCTCGGTTATGAATCACTCGGAGAAGGTCGATCAGGACGACATCGTCCGGGCGCGGAATGTGCTGCTCGCGTCGGGACGCCGCACGCCGCGCGAGGAAGTCGATGCCTACCGGGTGCTCGCTCAGGTCAGCCCTGCCTCGTACCTGCCGCTCTTGGCCAGGGCGCTGCAACGCCTGAGCTACGACAGCGATTCCGGTAAAAGGCATGCCCTCTCTCTCGCGCTGTGCGAGGAAGCGGTGGCCGTGGCGCGGTCCATCGATCCGGCCGAACCCGCCCGCGCGGACGTTCTGTACCGGGCCCTCGACACGTGTCAGAGAGAGCTGTACACCGTGGGCCGACGCACCGAAGGACTCGCCATGCGCGCCGAGATGCTCGCCGTCAGCCGTGCGCAGGCCCAATTGTCGGGAAAGCCCGTGGTCAAAGGGCTGCGCGAGTGGGCTGCCGGTCTTTCCGAGGAAGGCCGTTATGCCGAGGCTGCCGATGCCATGACCGAGTTGGTAGCAGCGATCCTGCCCGACGGGCCCAGCAGTGGGGGTCTCGCCTGGTCACTGCTGGACTGGATCGCCGCTCTCCACGACGCCGGCCGGTCCAGCGAAGCACTCGCCGCGTTCGAGACACTCGTCAGCATGGAAGCGGCCGAAGCCGCGAACGACCGCGGCCCGATGGCCTGCCATCTCTACTCGCTCATCGGGTACGCACAGATGCTCGAAACTCACGACCGAGACGAGCAGGCGGCGCTCGTGCGCCAAGAGGCACTCGTCTTGCTGACGGAGTTGGCCGATACCGGTGAGCGGAAGTCCTGGAGTGGCTATCAAGCGTCGTTCTGGGCGGTGCTGCTGACCTTCTCCAGCGCCGAAACCGATCGGCCTGCCGCCGATGGACCGCGTCCGCCTTCGGGGACGGCGCCCACGCAGTGGTCGCCCGATGCCAAGCAGCGGCTCTTCGACAGCCGCCATGCCCTCCGGGAGGAAGTGGACGCCCTCGCTTCGCGAGCCACCCAGGACCCGGACCAGCATCTGGCCGAACTGGTCCGCCTGCACCGGCTTCTCACCATCCGCTCCGCCGTCTACTGGGAGAACCGCACCCATCTGTTCGCGGAGCGAGTGCGCTCCCTGTTCGACGACGGAGTGGGCTTGGCCCGCCGGCTGTCTCAGCACAACCCGGCAGAGGGAACGCGAACACTGGCCAGGATCCTGATCGACCGATCGACCTTCCACACCGCCGCCTGCGAGTTCAGGCCCGCCCTCGACGACTTCCGCCAAGCCCTGAGCTACCTGGGGGAAGCCGACTAACCCGAGCGGGTGGACGTCCACCCCAGGAGTCGTACACAAGCAGCTCGCGCCAGACCGAGGAAGGTCGACCATTCCGCAACTCCCAATAGCCCGGGTTACCAGTATCCGGCAGGTCCGGATACAGCGGCATCGACGAGGTCATACGTGATCTCCTTGCAGGTCGAGGATCGAGTCGCGCACTCCGGCGCCGGGTGGCATTGCCGGTGATGAGCGCGGCGGCCTCACACACCTGGCAGGAAGCGTCGCCATCGCGGGCGTCGGATCAGGTGGTCAGCTGCTGCGGATGCGGAGGCGCCGGGCGGCCCACTGCCGCAGCTGGTCCCATCTGGTGGGGTGCATGTGCCGCCAGGCACTGCGGTCCAGGTCGTACAGCTGGGGAAGCTCTGGGCGGCGCCGCAGGTGCACGTCCAGGCGTAGGGCTCGGTACGCGTGTCGTCGCGGGTGGCGGTAACCGTAACCTGGGTGCCGTCGTGGCGTCCGTGGTGGGTGCCGACCCAGACTCCCTGCCGGCACGAACACGCCTGCTTCTCTGAACTGGAGAACGGGGTGTGGGCCTCGACCTCCGGAGAGTGCATCCCTGGGCTGGCACGATGAGTCTCCATGAATGATCAAGAAATTCCTGTCGCCCAAGCTCTGCACTTGGTCACAACCCTCTTCCCACACGCCCTGGGTGCCATGCTGGGGGGCTCGGCCGCCCAGGGTCGTGCTGCTCCGACAAGTGATCTCGACGTGGCCGTCCTCCTGCCGGACTCGGACACCAGCCGTCGTGAGGTGATACGTCACGAGGGCCGCCTGGTCGAGTGTTCCTGAACCCCTTGCGGGCATGCCGGAATTCTTCGAGTGGGACAGGCCCCTTGTCGTGGCGCAGTCCTCTTCATCTATGACCAGGGGCACTACGGCCTCACCTGCTTCATGGACGACTTGATCGACACCCGCCGACCAATCGCTACGAGCAGCTCTCCCTCGCCGACTGCACTCTGCGTGAGGCAACACACCTTCTCACCGCCCACCACAACGCCTGGACGGGCATCGGCAAGTGGCTGCCCCGCAGACTGTTGAGCGCGGCCCTAGCACGAGGCAAGGCCCTGCTGGACGGCCATCAGGCTGTGGCCGAACACGCCGCCCCACCCTGTTGGCGGCTGTGGCCGAGCAGGTGCTCGACCTGCTTGGAGGACCACTGTGAGAAGGTTTCGCACACCGCTGGCGCGCATGATTCGCCAGTCAGCCTGACCTATCCAACATCACCCGCAGATCACTTTCGCTTTTCGTGCGTTGGCGACGGTTCCAGCGGACTGGGCCCGTCGCCCCGGGACTGCCTGCCGCTGCGATAGTCAAGGCATGGATCGAACGCATGGACCCGTCGACGGGATGTTCCTGACAACAGAGGAGCAGAAGGCGGTACACGCTGCTCTGGTCTCTGCTGGCGCCGATCGTTGGGCCGGCGGACAGCCGTGCACGTTCCACTCACTGCTCGCGCGTTGGGCCGGCGAAGTGGCAGGGGTGGAAGAGGGGTATTCGTGGTGCGCGCCAGAGCTGGCCAACGACATCTGGTGTCGCAGCGCGCTGGCGCGTATCTGGCCCCTCTTGCCCCCACGCGTCCAGTCCGTTTGGCAACCAAGGCTCCATGAGCTCGACGAGAGGTTCCGCGCGGCAACGATCCAGTGGCCCGGCCGAGGCGATGACGAGGGACATTGGTGGAAGTGGCGCATCCCTCGACTACTTGAGGCTGAAGCTGGAGACCCCTGTGAGAGAGGCTGGCCCTCAGGCTGGGAGATGATGCCTTTCCCTAAGCCAGATTCCATTCAAGTGGTCGTCTGAAGAGCGAGCAGACTTCGTCGGTTCTCACTCGTCGATTTAGAACAGCTAACACAATGAGGTGTATCGCCGCTGGCGGCCGTGCCCGACTGCCGAGTTGGGCGGTGTTCGGGCTGTGGGGACTTCGCCGTGGATCGTGCCGGATGACTTGTGGGAGCGGATCGATCCGCTGCTGCCCAAGAAGGAGCGGCGCTTCCGGTACCCAGGCCGTCTGCCGGTCCCGGACCGCCAGGTGTTGTGCGGGGTCCTGTACGTGCTGCACACCGACATCCAGTGGGAACACCTCCCCAAGGAGCTCGGCTTCGGCTCCGGGATGACGTGCTGGCGCCGGCTGCGGGACTGGAACGAGGCTGCTGTCTGGCAGCGGCTGCTCGAAGTGCTGCTGGCCGAGCTGAACGCGGCCACCAGGCTGACTGGTCCCGCTGCGTTGTCGACACTTCCCACGTCAGGGCCCTAAAAGGGGGCTCCACACGGGCCCGTCGCCGGTCGACCGGGGCCGGGCAGGCTCCAAGCACCACTTGACTGGGCACGCGGCCGATGCTGACTCGGTCACGGCTGTTTACGAGAGATCTGTAGCGAGTCCCCGGTCATGGGAGCCAGGCACGCAAGACGTCGAAGGGCGCGTACCGCCAGGGAGGAAGCTCCCAGTGATGCCGAGCGCCCCCTCCTGCAGTCGTCCACGGCGTGCGAAATTCGAAGGCGTGCACTCGGGGCGCGATTCCGACCGTCCTGCTCCACACTCACATATCACCATTCCGCGAAGCCTGGAGGGCTGCCGATGCGTCTTCGTCACGTTATGGGTGTCGTGGTGGCGCTCTGCCTCACGACCGTCGTGAGTGCGAGTCCGGCTAGCGCCGCTGGCACACCCCGTGCCCAGTTCTGGATGGACGAATGGCTGGGCGGCCAGAAACTCGACAAAGACGTCTGGAGTCAGGGGTACGCGAACATTCCCGACCTGACCAAGGAGGGCCGGGGATGCTGGCTCTGGCACTGTGACGGGAACTGGAACGACGTCATATCGTCACTGAGGACGGACGGCGGCGGGCAGTCCCCGGTGGACCTGCTCGTTTTCAGGGACGTCAACTACGGAGGCACGTGCCTCTACATCCCCAAAGGGTGGACGCTGAACCGTCTCACCCTGATTCCCGCGGTCAACCAGGGATACCGCTACTACATCACTATGGATAACGACATCTCGTCGTTCAAGATCTCCAAGGACACCCTCACGCCTCCTCCCGGGTGTTTCACCTTCCGGCCGTAGGAGCCGCGACCACCCGGACTCCGCGCACACCCCGCACCAGCCCAGGCATGGCGATCCGGACGCCTGTTTATGGGGAAGCGGGTACGTACGTTGCAGGGGCAGCGTGCTGCGGGCGAGGCTGTCCGGCGGGCCGCGGCGGCTCGTCTCGCTCAGGTGGTACCGCGGCATCGTGTGGCGCCGAGCGAGGTGGCCGAAGTGCCGGAATGCGGGGATCGACTGCCGAGTTGCGGCGCAGGATGCTCCGAGCACAGGAAGAAGGGGTGTTGGAGGGGTGGGGTGCGCAATGTGTGCCCTCGCTGCCGACGCTGCATCGCGTGATCAAGCGGGATCTGGGCGTGGGCCGGGTTCTTGAAGTAGCTCGTCCGGCTGGGGCCAGGGTGGGACTGGAGCCGAGCCGGTATGACCGGGCGCCGGCGGATTTGGGGCTCGTGGGCGGGAAGGGTGATCCGCTTGTTGTCGACGGGCCGCCCGCCGACGGGCCTGTCCCGGAGGATGGTGCCGCGGATGCGGGAGTGCGGGGCGGCGGCGCGCGGTTGTACGTGCCGGGGCCCGGCTGGTGTCCACACGGCAGGTGGCCGGCGTGGCGGAGGCTGTGGGGCATACGGTCGCGGCCCGCGGGATGTGGGCGGCTGTCCTCCCGAAGGTGATCGGACTGCGGTGTATTTGTCTCGTTGGGGTGGGGTTCGTGGCAGGTCCTCCTCGGCGACCGAAGGCACATCCGCAACGAGGTTCAGGAGTGCACCGTGACCGTCACTGACGCACCGACGTGAATGCCGCGTTCGCTGACGAGAAGGTCCGCCGGATCGACGTGGCGCGTAGCCGTGAGCGCGCCTTCCAGGCCCGCATCGACCGGGGCGAGGTCCGCATGCTCGGCGGTGATCGGTACGAGGTCCTGACCGGCTGGGAGCGGGGCGAGACCTTCACCGTTTCCCGCAACGCCCGGGGCGAGATCGATGCGGTCCTCGCGAACCACGGCCTCGATGCCCGCGCTGATGGCACGATTGCCCTGAGCGCGTCGTCCCTGGCCTGGCACGGACTCGGCCGGATCATCCCCGGCGGGACCACCGGCATTGATGAAGTGTTGAGCAAGGGCGGACTCGACTTCACCGTCACCACCGTCCCCGCCCTCTACCAGTGGGACGGCGAACTGCGCGAGCACGCCGATGAGTTCCATACTGTTCGCGGGGACACCGGCGCGCCGCTCGGTGTCGTCGGCCGCCGATACCAGCCGATCCAGAACGGGCAGGGTTTCGAATTCCTGCAAGAGCTGGTAGGCCGGTTCGATGTCGTGTGGGAGTCGGCCGGGGTGATCCGGGGCGGGCGCCGGGTGTTCATCTCGATCCGCCTGCCGGAGACGGTGACCGTGGACGCCGACGGCGTCAACGACGCGATCGTCCCGTACGTCGCCATGATGAACGACCCCTCCGGCCAGGGGCAGTTCCAGCGCGTCGTCACCCCGTGGCGGCCTGTCCGCGCCGACACGGAGCGATTCGCCGTCCGTGACGCCGTGACCCGCTGGGCTGTGCGCCACACCGCAGGTGCCACCAGCCAGATCGAGGAAGCCCGCCGCACGCTCGGCCTGTCCGTGCAGTACTTCGAGAGCTTCGCTGCCGAGGAGACCGCGCTCGCGCCGCTCGGCGCCGGCATCGACTCCCTGAAGAACCTGCCGTCCAGGCTGCGCAACGGTGATTCCGAGGCGGTCTCCTCCTTCAACGACGTCATCGGCGACGTCAAGCACGCGGGCGCCGGTGCCGGCGCCCAGGTCAGGGACCAGGTGCCCTCGGCGTCCGAGCTCGCCAAGGGCTAGAGATCTACGGATTGTATGATCGAGGTGAATCGGGGGATGCGTCCGAGCAACGTGCGCGCGGGGTGTCCCCCCAACCTTTCCGGGCGCTTGCGACCAAGGCGCCCGTTATTGCGGGGAGATCTCTCACAAGTGCAGAACTTCAAGCGGTTTCTGGGTACGACCATCGCCGTGGCCAGCTTGACCGGAGCGGCGGTCGTCACCGGGGCCGGGAGTGCATCGGCCGCCGACCCCACCTTCACGTTCAGTGTGGACAGGGTTGGCAAGAGCTTCAGTATCGAGGTCTTCAACAACCATGTGCGGGCGGGCTTCGCGGACTGGAACGCCGACCCCGGGGACGAGCCCGGTGCCCCCGGGGACGCCCTCCAGGTGCGCGACATCCTGAGCGACGGCTGGGGCATCGAAGCATGGGCGGCGACGCAGGACGGCGCGGAGGGCTACCGCATGGCAACCTCACGAGGCCACAGCGCGTACTACTCATCGGGCTGGAAGACCGGCAACATCAAGGAGGGAACGCCGATCACCGTCGGGGTCTGCGCCGTGAAGGGTGAGAAGGAGCAGTGCGGCTCCGCCTACGGCCTGGCCTAGCCTGTCCTCCTTACCGGACGGGTGACTGGGAGTTCAGCTCCGCGAGCACCCTGAGGGTGTGCGGGTCCGGTGACAGCGCCAGGAGGTCCGTCACCGGGCCCTTGCGCACAACTCCAGCCGCTCGGCGGTGCGTTGTCGCGGGCCGACCAGCGAGATCTCGTCGGCGAAGGCGTCCGGCACGGCCAGCACCGCCTCCTTTCGCCGCCCCGCGAGGAACAGCTCCTGGATCCGCCGCGCCTCCTCCTCGTACCCCATGCGCGCCATGAGGTCGGCGTGGAAGTTGCGGGAGGCGTGGCCCATCCCGCCGATGTAGAACCCGAGCATGGCCTTCACGGGCAGCAGCCCCTCGGCCACGTCGTCGCACACCTTCACCCGGGCCAGCGGAGCCACCATGAACCCTTCCGGCACCTTGCGCACCATGTCCCCGTACACCTCGGGCCGGCTCGGCGACCAGTACAGCGGCAGCCAGCCGTCGGCGATCCGGAGTGTCTGCGCCACGTTCTTCGGTCCCTCGGCGCCGAGCAGGACGGGGAGGCCGGGCTGACGGTCTCGGTGCGTGCCGGGCGGTAGCCGCGGCCGGTGGAGCCCTGTGGGGGCGCACCGCGCGGTGCGCCCCCACAGGGCGCGGTTATCTGCGGCGTACGGGCAGCGTCTGCGCGAAGGCGCGTAGGACTGCCGCGCGTTCCTCGGGTGGCGTTCCGCGTACGGCTATGGCGAGAGCGACCAGGAACGTCGCCGCAAGCACCACGACCACCGCGAGCAGGAGGCCGGGCGTTCCGGTGGCGAGTTGCGCGAGGAGAGCAGGAACCGTCGTCATGGGAGTCCTCCGATGGCAGGCGCGAGCTGTCGGGACAACTTCCGGAGAGCCAGGTGCCAACGGTGGAGTGCGTCCGGTCAAAGAGGGGACCGGACAGGCGCGGCAGGGTCCGTACTGCCGACTCCGCGCAGGAATGCCTCTGCGGTTGGCCCCGGTTAAATTCCGGAGTCGTAGCAGTTGATCCACAGGTGGGACATAGCGGTCATGTCCATCACCTCCTGCGGGCGCATCCCCCTGACGGGTTCGTACGGCGCAGAATCGCGCCGCTCGCTCCCACCATGCCCTAGCAGGCACCCGCTGCGCCATCACTAACTGGCCGTTATCGCATGCCTGTTACCAGCGCGAGTTGAGCGCCGGTGCCGGACCTGCGGCGCAAGGCATGTGTGCGGCCCCACTCCGGCCACGCCCGTCCATCGATGAACCTTGGCGCCTTCCACGCCTCACACCCCTGGTTGCGGCCCCCCGTCACGCTCGCTTTTCAACAGCTGAGGGGAGAGCCGACGGCCGAGCCGGTATCCTGCCCGCAGGGCTGACGCCCTGGGCTTTGCCGACGCCCACACCGCATCCGGACAGCCACACTGGCCGGAACACTGGTGGAAGGTCTTCCGGGAGCAACGGACCGGTTGACGAGCACCTTGACGATCCGTCGAGCCGGGGTTGCCGTGTGGGGGCGAGGACCCGGTGCCGAGAGGACTCGTCCATGACCAAACGCACTACCGAGCAGCAGCGCGCCCGCGGACTCCAGCGCACCGCACGAGCAGGGCACACACTTCAGCTACCACGAAGCCCTCAACTGGGTACGCGCCACCGCCGAGGCGCAGGCGGAGAATCCAGAGAAGATCGTCGTCTTCGCACCGCACGCGGCCTGCATCATGATCTTCGACACGGACGAGGACCCCAAGTACATCCGTGACTCAACCACGCCGATCCTCCGGCGAGGCGCCGCTTAGCACTCAGTGTTCGGTAGCAGTGCCGCAGGATCAGAGCGTGAGCACAGGCCGTGTGGAGAAGTCCTCGCAAAGGTCTTCACCATCCGGTCCGTAGACGAACTCGGCCATAGAAGGGTTGCGGTTGGCGGTGGCCAGGGGAAGCCACGCCAGCATGCGGCCGTAACCCCCGCACACCGACTCGCCGCCGTCTCCGCCGTGGACCGCGGTGACGTCGCTGGTGAGCTCCGCGCGGTAGGTGTCGTAGGCGATGCGCAGGCCAAAGGCGTTCAGTTGCTGCTGAGGGCCGGTGTGGTCCCCGTACGGGATACGGTCGAGTGGGCAGTCGTTGCCCCACCGGAACAGTGTGTCCGCGCCTGCTCCACAGGCGTGCTCCCATTCGTCGGAACTCGGCATCCGCAGGCCACGAGCCGCGAGGGCAGCTGGCACGTCGGTAGGCGGCTCGGTCAGGTTCTCGTCCTCCACGGCCATGAGCACCGTCGCCAGGATGACGCTCCGGCGTGGGCTGAGCACCTGCGCGAGGTGGGCCCGAAGATCGGGTCCATGGCCGAAGCTCTGAGCCAGACTCTCCGCGTAGTCGGTAACCTGCTCGGGCGTCGGCTGCCAGGCGTCGAGGTCGAATCCGAGTGTCAGTGCACCACCGGGGATCAGTGCGAATTCCTGTGAATTCCGCTCGATCCGAACGCGGTGCAGCGGGGCACCGAGGTGCTCAATGGTCTCGACGACGGTCACACGGCCATCTACCAGGTCCGCCGCCTCCTGAGCGACACGACGTGCGGTGGGCAGCTCGAGTGACCGCCACTGATCAAGGCTGAGGTCGGCAAGAGACATGCGCCGCAGTGTTGCACGCACCTCTGACACCCCCCGCGACCTGGGTCTCGGAGCAAGGCGCCCGCCAAATGAAGCGTTGAACCCCGCCAACCCAGGTGCTCATCCGCCAAGTGAGGCGCTCAGTCACAACCCTTGGGTGCGGTGGCGTGCCGGCCCGGGCTACAGCTCGAACTCGAGGTCGATCAGGTCGGTGAGTTCGACTTCGAGGCCGTGGGCGCGTTGGCCGTTGTCGCGGAAGTAGACCTCGCCCAGGGCTTCGGCGGCGATCTGGCGGAGGTCGTCCTCGTCGACGCCGGATGCCTGGGCTTCGAAGAGGCGGGCGGCGTGGCGGGGCGGCAGCGCGAGGGTGAGGTGACGCACGCGGGCGTCGTCGGTGCTGCCGGGGGCGGCGGTGTAGCCGAACCGGGCGTGGACATCGATCATGATGCCACCGGTGGTGGCCGCTGCATGCTTCGCCTTGGCCCGGATCTGGGGCTGCCAGCGCACGCGCACCTCACGCTCGAGACGGTCGGCGAGCTCCGGACGGGGTTTTTTGATCTGGTTCTTCACATACCGCTCGACGGTGCGCTGGCTGATGCCGAGCAGTTCGGCCACGCGCCGGGTGCTGCGCTGGTGCTGGCGGACCAGGTGACGCATCTGTGCCCCGGCGGACTTGGGCAGGGGACGGGTGAACGCGCCCTGCACCGCCTTGTCGAGTTCTTCGCCGATCGTGACCATCGACCCCTGCTCCTGCTTCTACTCTCCGGTGTCCTTGGCGGTGACCTCGCCGGTCTTGATGTACCGGGCGAGGTTGGCGACGTGGCCGTCACCGGCGAGCTGTTCGAGCACGTTGGCGCCCCACAGCACGCTCTGGGTGCCCTCGTGCTTGACCATCCCCGGGCTGACGCCGAGCCGGAAACTGCCGGGCACGGTCTTGCCATCGGCGTCGTAGGGCAGGACATCCAGCGGGCTGGGGCCGTCGGCGGCGTACACGGCGCAGTCCGACAGGACCGCGACCGGATACTGCCCGGTGGCAGCGGCAAAGGCGACCATCTTGCGGTGCATGTTGATCCGGGCCCGGGAGATCACGGCGGCGCGGATGTCGGGCCGCCAGGTGGGCCGGGCGAGGGCGGCCCAGGCCTGCCCCGGCTTCCAGCCGCCGCCGCGCGCCTTTTCCCGCAGCTTGCCGATGCCGCCCTTGACGGTCATCTTGACCGCGTCCACGACGATGCCCAGCTGCGGATCACGGCTCTTGTAGCCGTCCATCGCCTCCGGGAACTCCTGCGGGGCCAGCTTCTCGCCCACCCCGAGATCCGCCATGGTCGCGACGTAGGCGTCGCGCAGCCGCTTGTACCAGCCGTCCAGGAACCGGCCGCTCTCGGTGCGCACCCACGCCTGAAGCGGGGCGACGTCGTAGCCGAGCTCGACGGCATACGCCACGGTGGGCGTGGCATACCAGGCCGGACCCGTCGGGCGCTGGCCGGTCGGCGTGAACGGGCTGGGCAGCAGGTCCCCGTTGAGGTCGCGCCACTGCTTGCCCACCTTCACTTGGGACGGATCGACGTGGGAGAGGTCGACCAGCCACGAGCCGGGCAGCGCCGCATCGGAGACCGGGTTGGTGACGTGGGCCGGCGGCGACGCGAGGCCGGCGACGGCGTTGTTGGCGCCTGCGGCGAAGGCGAGGTTCACATCCAGGCCGACCAGGTGGCGGTTCATGCTCTCGGTGTCGGTGAGGTCCTGTGTTCAGTCGTAGGCCTCTTCGAGCAGCTTCTCGTCGGGGCTGCGTACGGGGAAGCGGGGCAGGTGCGCGAGGACGGGGTGTCCGTCGGGTGCTTCGCACGGGGCCGGGTCCATTGGTTCGGTGCCCAGCGAGCGGGGGCGGTGCTCGCAGTGGCGCCGGCCGTCGGTGTCCGGCTGGCTGGCGCGGGTCGGCGGGTTGAGTGCGGTCATCAGCTGCAGCCCGGTGCCGGTCGCAGAGCTGACCGGGGTCATTACCCGCGTCGCGTACACGCCCAGCACCCGGGCGAGCTCCGCCGGCTGCAGCTGCGTGGCATGGCCCCACGCCCGGGCATTGAGGGCGCGCCACGAAGGGATGCATAGTTGCACGCACTGCCGGCGGCCCCCCTGGGCGGGATGGTAGATCCGTGCCCACGGCCCCAGCCCCCGTTTGGTGAGCTGCCAGTCGGCACGCTGAAGCTGCTTGATGACCTTGTGCCCCTCCGTCAGCCGCCCGACGAGCCGCTCCTTGTGCGTCAGCGCGGCGGGCAGGCCGTAGCGCTCGCACGCGGCCTCGGTGAGCACCAGCAGGGGGTCGGCGTCCTTGCCCGAACCGTGCAGCTTCTCCGCCCCGGGCTGTGCCTCGGTAAGCGTCCATTCGATCAGGGCGGGCAGGGACTTGGCGGGTACGTCCAGGACGAGACCGCCGACGCCGTAGCCGGTCACATTCCGGTCGGCGTCGGCGTCGAGGACGAGCAGCGGGCCGTGCGCGTACACACCGCCGGGACCGGGAAGACGCTGGTGTCCATCTGCGTCGCGGACTCGGGGCGCGGCTGGTGCTGTTCGTGGTGCCCACCCTTGGCCTGGCAGCGCAGACCGCGCTGGCCTGGCGGGCGGACGGCCACGGCGAGTACATGGTGATCGTGTCCTCGATGGGCGTGGCCGGCCGCGACGATCTGGTGGCCGCCCGCGTCATGTCGACCACCGACGCGCATGCGCTGGGCGGGCTGATGTCGGTGGTGGGGGAGGCAGAGGATCAGGTCCCGGCTTTGACGGTGATCTGCACCTACGACTCCCTGAACAAGATCGAGGAAACCCAGAAGACGGGGTGCGCGGTCCTGCCGTTCGACCTGGCTGTCATGGACGAAGCGCACCGGATCGCCGGCCGGGCCGACAAGAAGTGGGCGCTCGTCAACGAGGCCCAGCGCATCTACGCGGACCGCCGCCTCTACATGACCGCCACGCCCCGGATCTTCGCTGCGCCCGAGCTGGCGGAGTCCGCCGGCCTCACCCGCTCGCGCCGAAGGCGCCCGCAGGGCGAGGAGCTGGACGCGTTCGCCAACTCCATGGACAACGAGGCCGTGTACGGGAAGAAGGTCGTCGAGTACCCCCTCGCGAGGGCCGTGGCGGACGGACGGGCGGCGGACTACCGGATCGTGGTGCCCACGCTCACCGACACCGACCTGCGCCGCCGCCTGAACCTGCCCGCCCCCGGCGCCACGCCCACGGGCACCGCCGCGCAGGAGGCGACAGACGACGGTGCGCTGCGCACCACCGCCCTGCACCTGGCCGTCCTGCGCGCCATGACCGAACACGGCCTGAAGAAGGTCCTGGTCTACTTCAATCTCGTCTCCGACGCCCGCCGCTTCGCCCGCGAACTCCCGCATACCCTGCGCCTGCTGGCCCGGACCGACCCCGGCCTCGTCCCCGGCACCGACCCGGAGCTGTTCTTCGCCCACGGCGAGCACACCCCCGCCCAGCGCGCCGACATCTTCGCCGCCGACTTCGCGATCCTCGCCAACTCCCGCCTGATCGCCGAAGGCGTCGACATCCCCAGCGTCGACGCCGTCGTCTTCGCCGACCCCACCCGCAGCGTCATCCGCTGCGTCCAGGCCCTCGGTCGCGCCCTGCGCCTGGACGTCTCCGGCAAGACCGCCTCCCTGGTCGTTCCCGTGTACATCCCGCCCGGAACGGACGGCGAGAACATCCTCGGCACCGCGTATGAGCCGGTGTGGGCGATCGCCTGCGCGCTGGCCAGCCACGACCACCGCATCCTCGAACGCCTCCCCGACAAGGCCAACCGCCTGCCCAAGGAGACGAGCGACGTCATCGCGCGGCGCTGGCACTTCGGCTTCACCGTCCACCCCGAACGCATCGCCCAGGCGATGGACCTGGTCTCCTTCGGCCCCCGTGACCCGGCCGTCTCCCGCTCCCGCCGCCTCGGCCTGGCCGCCGCCCGCTCCTACCGCGACCAGTACGGCCACCTCGACGTCCCCGCCGACTACACCGGCCCCACCGGCTACACCCTCGGCACCTTCATCACCACCATGCGCGACGCCGCGAAAGCCGGCCGTCTCGAAGCCGACTGGATCGCCGAACTCGACGCCCTGGGCATGATCTGGGACAAGCACGGCGCCGCCTGGCGCTCCCGCCTCGCCGCAGCAGCCGACTACCACCGAACCCACGGCCACCTCGCCGCCCCCGCCACCACCCCCGTCGGCGCCTGGCTCGCCGAACAACGCCACCTCGCCACCAAGAACGAACTCGGCACCGCCCGCGCCGACGCCCTCACCGCTCTCGCCCCCGACTGGCGTCTTCCGCATGGCGCGGACTGGCACCGCAAATACCACCTGCTGCGCGCCCACCTCGCCACCGGAGCCGACCCCGCCGCCCTCAACCGCGACACCCACCTCGCCGGCGTGAAGATCGGTTCCTGGCTGCACCGCCAGCTCACCACCTGGCAAGCCCTCGACGGCGGCCAGCAGCAGCTGATGACCGCCCTGGGCCTCACCCCCGAGACGAACCCGCTCGCCCCTGCCCGCCGTACCCGCCGCACCTTCGAGCAGACCGTCCAGCTCCTGGGGCTCTTCCTGCACCGCGAAGGCCGCATCCCCGCCGCCCGCGAGACCATCCGCGTCGACGGCGAGAGCGTCCGGATCGGCGCCTGGCTGGCCAAGGCCCGAACCAAACACCGCGCCGGTGGACTTCCCGGTGAGCATGTGAGCCTGGTCGCTGCCCTGTTCGACGGGGACTGGACGGCCGAGGACGCCGTGCCGGCCGTCCTGACGTAAGCCCTGCCCCGGGTGGACTGCCCAGCCCGGAGGATCCCTTGGTGGCGGCTCAGATGTACTGGCGGAGCCACAAGAAGATGAGGCCGACGGCGCCGGTGCCAGAGCCGTGGGCGGCGCCGCGCAGGGCGCTGGAGATGAGGGCGCTGCGTCGGCGGCGGATCCAGGCGGATGCCCGGCCGAAGCGGCCGGGGTCCTGCGCGGCGGGGGTGGTGCGGTTACTCCCAAGACCCAATATTTTCTGCCAAAACAGCCTGAATCAGCCTCGGTTGCGTACCGGCCCGGGGTGGCGGCCACCTCTCCCGCCGCTGCGAAAACCTGTCCCGAAATCGCTGTACCGATCGGCTTTCCAGTCGTGTACTACTGGGCATCAGTACTGCTGTAGCTAAGTACAGCAGTTGAGTTGAGGAGGGGGAGCACGTTGGTCTACAACATTCGTCCGCTCGCCAACGGGCTGCGGACGGACCACCCGGTTCCCGGCCTGCCGTTCGTCGACGACTCGCACCTGCCGCTCGACGACGGACCGGACGCCATCGAGGCGGTCGGCCGCAACAAGGGCGAAGGCATGTGGGGCCGGTGCGACACCTCCCACGAAGGAGGATGGCTGGCCTTCACCACCGACCCGATCGCCCACCACCTGGGCTGGGCCGTCCGCCACCACCCCGAGCACGGCCGCACCGTCCTCCTGCTCCGCGACGAGGACACCGCGAGCATGCACACCTACTGGTCCGGCGCGCCGCTGCTGTTCAGGGCCGGCGGCTACTGGTGGGACGGCGACACCTGGTACCGGCCCGGCCAGATCTGGGACCCGGTCACCGAGGACTACGCACGCCACACGGCACGCGCCACCGCCACCGTCCACGCCGCCGACATGCTCGACGGCCACGCCCACCCGGACCGCGCGCACCTGCACAAGGTCGCCACCTTCGATCCGGCCACCGCCAAGCCGGAGAACTGGACCGATGACCTGACCCGGTGGGCACAGCACCACCAGAAGCAGGACGATCCCCTGCCGCTGGAGAAGTGTGTCGTCGACCTGGCCAGTCCCGAACTGGCCGGGGACCGGCTGCTCGGCGTGCCCGAGATGGCCGCGCTGGGCGGCATCACGGCGTCCACCCTGCGGGGCTACATCTCCCGCGGTGAGAACGACGTGCCACTGCCCCAGGCGACCGTCGGCGGCCGGGCCCAGTGGTCCCGCCCGGTCGCCGAGGACTGGGCCGAAGCCCGGCGCCGTTCCTCCGAAGGGCTGAAGGAGGCCATGTCGGCCGGCGACCGGCACCATCTCGCTCCGGGGGCGGCCCAGATCCGCGACCGGTTCAGCGAGACCTTCTTCAGCTTCCTGTGGAAGCGCCCCGACATCCGCAAGTGCTGGGCCCTGCGCCACCGCAACGAGCCGAGCGTGCGGGAAGTGGCCGACCAACTGGCCTTCGAAGTCGCCGACAGCCTCCGGCAGATCATCCCCACCGACGCCCTCGGACCAACCATCCGCCACGCCGTCCTGGAGGACTTCGCCCACTCGCTGCGCGTCCGGGAACGCCGGGGCGGCCAGCTCAAGGACTTCGACCTCATCCTGTCCGTGCCCCTGGCGAAGATGCTCAGCTGGTTCATCCAGCACTTTCCGACCTCGGCCCAGTGGTACACCGGCGAAATCATGAGCGAGGCACAACAGCAGCTCGGCATCCCTGCCCAGATGACGGGCGAAGCCCTGCGGCGGTCCGCGACCACGAACGGGGAACTCGACGCCCAGGCCGCGAAGGAGTTCTTCTCCCGTGTCGTGCCGAGGGAACCGGAGAGCTGAGACCCCCAGCGAACACGGAGGAGGGGTGGAAGCCACCAACAGTGGCTTCCACCCCTCCTCAGGGCTCAGCTCGCACCCGCACCGCGAGACCATTCACGTTGGCTGGAACACCGTCAAGATCGGCGCCTGGCTGACCAAAGTCCCACTAAGAGCCTGTGAACAAGCCCCATCGACAACTACGGCTGGTGCCGCTGCGCCCACTCTGTGCCAAGAGTGCACGTCAATACCAGGGCAGTGTCCGCGGGCAGCGACAGAACGATCCCGCGGCCGGCGCTATGGACGGTCATCTCGTGCCGGAGGCCGAGGAGGACCAGTTTGGAGTGCAACGACTCGGCGGCGCTCAGCGTGGGGTCCCCACCAATGGCTTCTTCAGCATCGTCCAGCGCCTCACACAGGACCTCACCCAAGGACCGCTCCGGTGGGTCATGAGAGAACGTCACCATGCCCTGCTAACGAGTCAAGGCGCATACCGGCACCGATAAACGGGATTTGTCACAGGCTCTAAGCATGGCGTCGGTGGCCTTCTCGATGAGCACGGGGCCCGGGCCGCGGTGGCCTCCACCGGCGGCGCCGGTCCCCGCGTCGGAAACTGCAGGCAGCGCGGCACCGGTCAGTAGTGGGTGTTCCAGCCCAGTGCTTCGGCGACGACCTGGAGATGTCGCTGAGGTGGGGGTGGTTGGTGTGTGGGGTGGGGTGTGAGCTGGTGTGTTGGGGATGGGTTGATAACTGGGTTTGGTGGTTGTGGTCTTCTTTGACCTGGGGTCTGTGTGGGTTTCAGTGGGAACGCCCGGGGTGTTGTGGGTGGCTTCTGCGTCTAAAGGCTTGGCTGGCGTTTTGCCTGGTCAGGTGTGTTTTACCTGGTCAGTGGGGGTGTTGCGTGCCCTGTAGTTTGGTACCGGGTCCGGCTGCTGTTCCCTCTTGCGTTGGTGTCGGGTACTGCCTGGCGGATGTCAGCATCGGTATCCCTTGTCAGGCTTGGCTTGACGGCAGGGATGTGGCCTGAACAGCGTTGCGGCGGGCGGTGTTGCTGCGGGGGCGGCGGTGTTGTTCGGCGAGGTGGTCGAGTTGTACTGCGTCGAGTGTTTGCTTGGTGATTTTTTCGGTTCCGTCGTGGATGGCGGTGATGGCTGTTTGGCGGATGAGTCGGGTGAGGCTTCCGATGCGGCCGGCGGTGCGTTGGTGGAGGTAGGTGGCGTGTCGGGGGAGGGTGCCGGGGCGGTGTGAGGTGAGGCCGAGAGCGTTTTCGAGGTCGGTGATGACCTCGCGGAAGGGTTCGCGGGTGCCGTGGCGGGCGGGGAGGGGGCCGCAGGTGATGAGGGTGGCGCGTCCGGCGAGTTGGGCGCCGCGTACTCCGCTGAACAGGGGGGTGGTGGTGACGTCGATGCCGGCGTAGACGAAGGTCGCGTGGATGCGTTCGGTGAGGTCTTTGAGGAGGTCGGCGGCCTGGGCGCCGGTGGTGCGGGGGTTGAGGCGGTGGATTTCGTCTATGAGGACGAGTTGGACGCCGGCGGTGTTGTAGGTGTGGCAGACGGCGTCGGTGATCTGGGCCTGGGTCATGCGGGTGGTCGTGGGGATGCCGAGGTAGCGGGCGAACGCGGTGGTGAGGGTCTTGGCGGTGGCGCCGGGCGGGACGAGGACGCAGGCGACGGGTACGGCGGGGTATGCCGTTCCGGGTGGGGGCGGGTTTTTGCGGGTGTGGGCGAGGTGGCAGGTGCGTCCGACGTTCAGGAGTGCGGTCGTTTTGCCGGCTGCGGCGGGTCCGGTGACGATCAGTGAGGGTCTGGCGGTGGTCTGCTGGTGGCGGCCGAGGATCATCAGGGTGCGGACCTGGGTGGTGAGCTGGTTGATGACGGGGGTGCGCACGGTGACGAACGCGGAGTGGTAGGCGAGGCGTTCTTCGCGGCTGCGGGGCGGGCCTGCGGGCTGTTGGTGGGGCGGGCGGGTCGGTGGTAGCGAGTGCTGCCAGCCCTGCCAGGTGGTCACTGGCCAGGACTGCGCTGCTGGGTCTGCTGTGTCGGCGGTGAGGGGGTGGTCGTGGCTGTCCCTGGTGGGCGGGTGGTTGTTCACCACTGCAGGGCCTGCGCCTGCGCGTCGTAGAGCCCGAGGCCTGTGTAGGGGATGGCGGGCAGGCTGGCGTCGCCTTCTTCAGCGTCCTGGTCCAGGATGTGTGGCTCGTCGGGGGTGTCGTCGAGATGGTCGAGGCTGTCGGTGTCCGCCGCGGGTGCCGGCGAGGGCGTTGGTGGTTCCTGCTCGGTACGGCCGGGTGCGACGCGTGGTGGGGGCAGGGGTGTCCTGGCAGTGTGGTGCGGGTGATCAGGCGGTGTTCGGCCTTGGTGGCGTGGCCGGTGCGGGCGCGGCGCATGAGCTGGCCGAGGGCGTCGGCGAGGTCGGCCTCACGGCTGTCGGGGTCGGTGTGGTGGGTGAGGGTGGTGCGGACGTGCTGCCACGTCTGTTCGTCGAAGGGCCGGTGGACGTGGGCGCGGTGGATCCACGGGATCTCGGCCAGTCTCCGTCGGGCAGGCGCACCAGATCTGGCGGATGTCGTGGGGGTTGGTGTGGACTTCCCACTTGCCGCCGCGCGAGGTGATGGGGGAGGGCTGGCCGCGGTATGGGCCCAGCAGGTCGCAGTCGTAGGTGCGGTGGTTCAGGCGGATGCCGCGTTCGGTGATCGCCTGCCAGCGCACCGGCAGCAGTTCCAGGTAGTCGTCTTGGGCCAAGGGCACGGGCACGTAGCCGGCGACCGAGACGAGGGCGGCTCACATCTGGTTCGGCGTCAGCGCAGCCTTAGACAGGACAGGATGGCGCAGCCCTTCGTGGGGGCGGTAGTGGACGAGCCATTCGTCGAGGAGATCCTGCAGCTGCGCGACGGTGAAACACGCTTCGCGTTCGGCGTCGCGGCCGCGGCGGATGATGTCGGAGCCGTGTAGCCGGGCAGGTGCTGGCAGAACAGCGAATTGATCGAGCCGAAGGTGCGCTCGACGATGCCTTTGGCGGTGGGGGAGTAGGGCGGGGCGGGCTGCACGCTGACACGAGGGCTTCGCACGCGGCGGTGAACGTGTGGGACAGGAAGACTTTGCCCCGGTCGACGATGATCGTCTCAGGGACGACGGGGCGGGCGGCCGCTTGCTCGAGGCGTTCGTCCAGGCTCAGCAGCCGCTTGTGGGCGGGCAGTTGGGTGTGGGCGAAGCGCAGGACGTCGGGCCAGGTGGGGCGGGCGGGGTGGGGCACGGCCATCTCGGCCAGGAGCAGGGCTGCGTCCACGGCCTGCGTGCCGCCCGGACACAGTACGGCGGCCAGGATCGCGCGCGTGGCGACATCTACCGCGATGGTCATCTCGGGTCGGCCGAGGGTCCCGTCGTCGAACAGGGCGAGGACGTCCAAGCGGGTGGCCCGGGGACGGCGGCGGGTGCTCTCCGGCGGATGAGGGGCGGGGAGGACCGGTGGCGGCCGCGTCGGCAGCGCCCAGGCCGCCGAGAGGGGCGTCGGCGTGGAATGGCTGGGAGAGCGAGTGGCGTCGGCAGCTGAGCCGGGGGTGCTTGACAGCAGCCGTCCGCCGCCCGACCCGCACACTCAAGCGATGGGCTCGTACGCGATGTGTACGCTTTCACGGTCGCCGCGGCTACGCGTCTGGTTAGGTCCAGCGCATGCCGATGCTGGAGAGCTGCTCTACTCGCTCTGGCGACAGCGTGGCGGCTCTGCTGCGCTGGTTGCCGATCCATGCATCGAGCCGGAGCTCCCCCTCCTCCTGGTCCTTGCCGTCCCGGCCGCCGGTCATACAGGTGGGCGACGGCCCGCCTTGCCCCGGCATCCGCACAGCTGCGTCACCTGGGAAGGCACCGATGCAAGTCATCGGTGGCCGTCATGCCCCATGCGTTCGTACGCCTCCAGATTGAGGCGGGTGATCTCAGAGAGCGGTTCGGGGAGCCCGTTCAGGTCGAACCACCCGATGGCGTCGCATTTGTCGGGCTCGCGGATGAAGGGAGAACCGGACAGGTGGTGGCCGAGATACGTGCCCGATACCCAGTGCTGGCTCTCCCGCGGCAGGATGTGATCGAACATGCCAAGAAAGCCTGTCACTTCGATGCGGATCCCGTACTCCTCGAAGAACTCGCGGCACACCGCGTCCTGGAGCCGCTCGCCGAACGTGACGGATCCGCCGGGGAACTCCCACGATCCGGCCTCGTTCCTGGCTCGGCGACCGCGCTGTGCCATGAAGACGCGTCCTGCGTCGTCGAAGACCAGGGCGCCGACTCCGACACCGATGAAGTCGCGCCCGGCGACGGCGACCGTCTCATCCATCGGTTGCACTCCTCTCGGCATGAACAGCCGGACCACTGGGGTCACCTGATCATCGGAAGCATAAACACCACGGCGTACGTCCACATGAAGAGGGTCGACACCACGATGAACGCCATGATGTAGGTCTCATACCAGCGAAAGAAGTTACCCGGGCGTGGTTGCTTCCGGAATCCCGGATGGACGGCGCGATCGGTCAGCTCGCATTCCTCGCTGCGGTAGTCGAGCCAGTTCAGTATGCCGATGAAGATCAGGATTTCGGTGAAGACCGCTACGACCGTTTCGAGTAACAGAAGGCCGATCACTCCCGTACGTGCCACCTCCGGCGCCATGCCCCACTGCCGGTAGCTGACGAACAGGGCCACTGCCGCACCGACCGCGGTGGTGGCGAGCGCCTGGTAGATGGCGAGGAACTTGTAGACGTTCTCATTGACGGCGTGGATCTGCTGGAGGATGTACTTGTAGCGTTCCAGGGAGAAGTCCTGGGCGGCCTTGTGGAGCCGTTCCTCCCGCGGCGTCAGTTCCTCGGCACTGCCGCCGCCGGCAGTCGAAGACTCGGCCTCGGCGGTCGCGGGTTGTGTCGCGTTCGGATCTGCCATTTCTCTCCAGAGACTACGAACGACAGGCAATCGAATTGAGATTGCCCATAGGGCCCGCCACGGAAGCACGTTCACAGGCGCACGCCACCTACCGCGCCAGGGCGGTGAAACCGATACCGCAGGACCAGGTAGGACGCACACCGTCTGACCAACCGGGTGCTGTACATGCCCCCTCCAACCCGCTGGAGGGAAGGCCCGGCGGATGCGTCACGAGCGCGCTCTGTCGGCCGTACAGAGTGAGGATCAGCCACATCGCGCAGGGCTCGCACGGCCTGACCGGGCCGACGAGCGGCGCATCCAGCCTGAACCTCCCACTGGGCTCACGCGACGACCTGACACCTCTCCGACCTGCTGTAACAATACCGACCGCGCACGAGGGCGGCCTGCACCGAAGACCGATGCGTCCCCCCGACGCCGTTAGGTCCAGCGCATGCCGATGGCGGAGAGCTGTTCTACTCGCTCTGGCGACAGCGTGGCGGCTCTGCTGCGTTGGTTGCCGATAAATGCACCAAGCCGGATCTGCCATTCCTCCTGGTCCTGGCCGCTACAGTCCTTTCCGTCGCCGACGACGATCGTCTCTACGTGCTTCCTCGGCACCCGCAGGTGCCCCTCGCGCTCATAGAACTGCTTGGCGGCCGTGTAGTTGAGGGCCCATTTGTCGGCCTGGCTGCGCCGTGGCTTGGGTTTCTCGTCCTCGGTGGCGGGCTTGATCCCGAGGATGTGCTCCAGCATCCACTGCTGCACGGTGGTGAGCTTGTCCCAGCCGAGCCGCTGTGCCCGTACCCACCGTCCGAGGTCTTCGCCTTGGTGCACGACCATGCCCGGCGACGTGGGCAGCTGGCCGCCGGCCTGGAGATGCTGCCGGACGAGGTGGAAGCAGCGTTGCCACTCCACCGCCCAGCTCGGGCACCACGACGGATCGATGTCCTCGAGCTGCTCGCGCCGCTCCTGTGACAGCGCGCCGGCCGCCGAGCCGACCGGCACACCTTGGGCACGCCACTGCTCGATCTCCTGCGCCTTGCGGGCGGCGACCCTGGCGTTCTTCAGCCAGATGCCCACCTTGTAGCCCTGGTGGGCGGCGCCCAGCGGGGCGAGCAGGTGCCCGTTCGCCTCGGCCCAGCCTCGGGCGGCGGCGAGTCCTTCTTCCCACGCGACGTCGTACTGTGACCACACCATACCGAGCCTCTCAAGCTGCGCGATGCGGTCGGTGTCCATGTCGCCGCGGGCGTAGAACCTCCTGGCGTCGGCGATCCACTGCCCAAGCGGGAAACCGGCGAGCGTGGCCGGCCACCCCTCGCCGTTCTCCGCCTCTTGCTCCTGGTCGTCGCTGCCCGCGGTGGGAACGCGGTAGGTGAAGGGCACGCGCAGGTCGCCGTGGAGCCGGTGGTAGATGACTGCGGCTTCGATGCCGCGTCGCCAGTGGGCGTGTTCGGGGTTGAGCACGCGGAGGTTGATGAAGGCGGCCAGCTGCGTGGGGTCGCGGGGGATGGAGAACTTCAATAGTTCCCGAGCGGGCACCGAGAGTCGGTCGCTTCGGTCGCTGCCCGCTCCCTCCTCCTCCGCCCCACTGCGGCTCTGTACGCCTCTGGCACGGCTTGGCGCCTGGGGCTGCGCCAGAGCTTCCACGACCCGGGTGTCGTGTGCCCTGAGCGCTTCCAGCAGCTTGGCCAGGCCGCCGAAGGCCCGCGAGGTCAGCATGCTGTCGACAGTCTCCCCGGGCCCGAGCAGGACCGGCACCACGAGGGAGGCGACCTTTCCCTCACCGGGCTGCATCCGCAGCGCCCGGCCCACCGCCTGGACCAGATCCGGCATGGAACCGCGCACGTCCGCCCAGTAGACGCTGTCACAGTTGCGGATGTCGACGCCCTCGCCGAGCACCCGCACCGATCCCAGGAAGCCCTTCTCCACGACCGTGCCGTCCGTGGCGATCCCGGCCGCGAACTCCCCGAGGACCCGCCGTCGATGGCCCGGCTTGTGCTCGCCGCACAGCCAGTTGGCCCAGATCGTCTTCGGGTACAGCTCGGGGTCGGCGGCGTGCAGCCGGCCGGCGACGTGGGGGAGGCCGGCCGCGAACGCCTCGGCTTCCTTGACGACGTGGTGGAAGACGAGCGTGCGCCGGAAGTTCTCCTCCGCCGACGCCTTGAGCAGCGCCGTCTGGAGCGCGGCGAGCCGGGCCCCGCGGACCTCGTCCGAGCGCGCTTCAGCGCCCAGGAGCTGGGCGGCCCGGAGGTGGGTGTCGGTGATGTCCAGGCACACGACCTGGTACGGCGCGCAGATCCCCCGGTCGATCGCCTCCGACAGCGTCAGCGTGTAGCAGCGAGCCCCGAACGGCCCCTGTGGGTCGTCTTCCATGCTCGCCACCAGCTCGCCCGGCACGCCCTGGTCGGCGTCGTCGTCCAACTGCCACAACCTCGGGGTGGCGGTCATGTAGAGGCGGCGCAGGGCGGGGATGCGGGTGTTGTCGTGGACGACGGCCCAGGGTTTGCCGATCCGGCCGGAGGTCCGGTGTGCTTCGTCGATCACGATCAGGTCCCAGCCCGGCAGGCCGGCGGTGTGGGCGCGCTCGAGCGTGCCGAGCCCGAGCGAGGCGTACGTGGCGAACACCGTGACCTTGTCGAACGGCCGCACCCAGTCGACCAGCTCGCCCACGTCCGTGGTGTTGGGAAAGCCGGCCTCGTCTCCGCGCAGGGACGAGACTCCGATCATCGGGCCTGTGCGGCCGCCATCGCGCCACGCGGCCTCGGTCTGGGTGAGCAGGTCCAGCGAGGGCACGAGCACCAGGACACGGCCCGCGTGCAGCTCCTCCGCGCTACGCGCGGCGACGAGGGTCTTGCCTGTCCCGGTTGCCATGATCACCTGAGTCCGGAGCCCGCGTTCGGGGACGGTGTGGTGTGAGGGCAGCTCGAGTGCGCGGAGCGCGGCGTCAACAGCCTCCCGCTGGTGAGCGCGGAGAGTCCTCGTCACGGTTGGGTCCTTTGGTTCCTGGGGCAGCCGAGAGCGCGGCGGGCAGATGGGAGATTAGGGGGTGGCCTGGTTGGGGGCTGCTTGCTTGCGGCGTCGGCGGTGTTCGCGCTGGGCCTGGGCGCGGGCGCATTCGCGGGTGCAGTATTTGATCCCGCTGGTGCGGTTCTGTCCGTACTCGGCGCGGCCGCGCTGGCGAACGAAGGGTCGGCGGCACGTTTCGTTGGCGCACTCGCGGATCGTGGCGTCTTCGGCGAGGTGGTTGTACAGCTGGAGGAATGCCACGGAGAGAATGGTCGGGTAGCGGTCTTCCAGGCTGCCGGTGCCGATGCTGAATCGCTTCAGTGCACCGTTCAGCTCACCCTCCAAGTGGAGGATCCTGAACTCCGCGAGAAGTGCGCGCAGATGGTCTAGGTCGCGTGGCCAGACCTCCTCCAGGTGTGTGTTGTTGGCGCGCCACTGTGCCAGCTGTTCCTCACAGACCTCAGGCTGGATGAGTGCGTCGAGTCCGCCCTCGCGCCGTAGGGCCAGCCAGGTGGCGATGGCCGTCTGCGCCTCTGTGACGAAGAGCGTGGCCAGTTCGCCGTGCAGGGAGTACGGCCCGCTGGTTGGGTGTTCGCGCTCGTCGAGCTCCTTGAGATGCTCGTAGACATCGACGTCCCAGCTGCCGGTCTCGATGCGGCCGCCGAGGTGGCCGTAGGCGCGCATCATGGCCGCGATGGTGTTGAGGTCCTCAGGGTCGATTTCCATGAACTCCCGCAGGTAAAAGTCTTCCGGCACGGCGACGGTCCGCGAATGGGGCTGCGGGCGCCAGACGATCCACTCGGCATCCACTTGCGCCGTCTCAAGAGGAGTCAACTCCGGTACGGGCACCGGCGTTCCGGGCCAGAGTGTGGGACGAAACCGTGGGTCTACGTATGCCGCCATGTTGGGCATCATAGCCATGCGTATGTAGCACGAAAAGAGGATGGTTCGTATCACGCAGGTGGTGGGAGGGGCAGACACGGTGACGCGCTGGCAGGACCGCAAGAAGATTGGTGACGCCCATGAGCAACGCGTCGCCTTTGAACTGGAGGTACGTGGGTGGACGGTCCATTGTTGCGGGCAGGGCACTTACCCACCTGCGATCCAGCAGGCCCTGGCGCGCACTGGCTCGGCCCTGCGCTACTTCCCCGACCTCATAGCAGCCCGCGAGGGAGAGTTGGTTACCGTCGACGCGAAGGACCGCATGCCCAGCACGCACTCGGATCGCTATGCGATCAGCGCCGCCACGTTGAAGGCTGGCCTGCTGTTCACCGCCACCCATGCCCCAACGCCGCTGTACTACGTTTTTGGGGACCTGGCGGTTCTTACCCCTTCCGAGGTCCAGCACTACACCACGCACACCCGCCACCATCCCAGCGGAGCCTGGGTTCTGGTCACCACACGCCAAGCCCATCGCTTCGAGGAAGTCTTCGGTAGGGGCACTGCTCTGGCGGCATGAGCGAATCTCTCCGGTTCGGCGTGAAGCCGAGAGCGCTCGCGGAACTGGGTGGCAGTGACGTCGGCGAGGTGGTGGGTGCCGGCTCCTTCCCGCCCGCAGTGATCTTCTCGGCGGGCCCGCGGGGTATGCGCATGCGGCCCTTACAGGGCCGAGGCCAGCGCCCGGCGCGCCTGTTCCGTCTCGGTCGGGGATCTCACTGATCTTCGTCCTCGTGCTCCGCGACGCGGGCGCCCAGATCCAGCTGTACTCGCCGGGCGGCATGACTGATCAGGAGGCGGCGGGTCCTGTCCGGTAACGGTCCAGTGCTGCACTGTAGTAGCTGACGAACGGGTGCTCGGGACCGAGTACCCGTTCGTGGTCTTCGACCACCCGGCTCATCAGGTCCATCGCCTCGCCTCGGTGGCCCAGCGCGTACACGATCTCGGCGAGCAGCCCCCGCGCGGCGAACGTGAAACGGTTGTCCGGCCCCAGGATGCGCATGCGGTCCTCCAGCACCCGGCGTGCCACGGGCTCCGCCTCGGTGAACCGGCCGAACTGCCACAGTGCGTAGGCCTGCATCTGGCGGGCCATGACCAGCGTGGGGTGGTCCGCCGGCAAGGCCCGTTCGCACGCCGGGATTAGCAGCGCCAGCTCGGCGTCGCACTCCCGCTCCTTGCCGAGCTGCGACAAGACCTCGGGCAGGGACGTCCAGGTGTACAGCGTCTCGGAAGAATCCTCGCCGAGCACTCGGCGCATGCCCTCGATCGCGCGGCGAAGCCAATGTTCGGCCTCCTCGTCCCTGTCCAGCAGGTCGAGCGGCCGGTGCAGGCCGGCACAGCTGCGCAGGGTGTCCGGGTGGTCGGGTCCGAGCAAGGCCTCCCGGCGGGCGAGCACCTGCCGGTGCACTGCCTCCGACTCCTCGTAGTGGCCCATGCGGAACAGGGCCCTGCCCACCACGTCCCGCGCGTCGAGCGCCACCGGATGGTCCTCGCCCAGCAGCGCACCGGCCCGGTCGGCGACGGCGCGTGAGAGCACCATGGCCACGCCGTAGTCCGCTGTCTCGTACACCTGCCGCACTAGCCGCACGCCAAGGGCCGCCGACCGCTCCTCCGGTGCTGTTTCCAGCAGGCGCGAACCGTGAGGGGCCAGCAGGGCGAGTGAGCGGCGCGCCAGGGGCGTCTGCGTGCCCCGCTCGGGCAGCGCCTCCTCCAGCAGCTGTACGGCCACCTCACCGAGGACTCTGCGCTGCCCGTGTGAAACCCCCGAGGCCACGCTGTCCAGCAGCACCCCGTGCGCCTTGACGCAGCGCACCCCGTCCGTCTCGACCAGCTCGACCAGCGAATGGTCGAGAAGCCCGCGCAGCGCGGCCTCCAGACGCTCCGGGGCCAGCTCCGGCTCGAGCCCGGCGACCGCGATCTCCGCTCGGGCCAACGGCGTCAGCAGGCTCAACGGCACCGGATCAGCCGCCAGGAACGACAGCAGACGCAACACGGTCGTCGCCTCCGGCAGCCCTTGTCTCGCCAGGGCGTCAAGGGACAACTGCCAAGTGCGGCCGACCAGATGGCGCGACTGGATTCCGCCGTACCCACTGGCGCCACGGTCGACGATGGCCGTTGACTCCTCGTCCAGTTTGCGCGCGTACTCGTCCATGGACCACGACTCCAGGAGTTGGCGGGAGAGGTGGGAACCGGCCAGGGTGAGCGCGAGCGGCAAGCCGTCCAGGCGGGCGGCCACCTTCCGCGCCGAACGCAGATCCCCCGCCTCCGGCGCCAGATCGCACAGGACCTGGGCGGCGTCGTCCAGCGGCAGCACGCTCAGGGAGTGGCGGTGGGTGCCGGGCGCGTGCCACAGCGGGGACGTGGCGTGCCGGGTGGTGACCAGGACGGTGCCCTGCCCGCTGGCGCGCAGCCAGGCGCCGTCCTCAAGGATCGTGGGGTCGTCGGCGTTGTCGAGGACCAGCAGCCATGGTTCGGCGGAATGGCCAAGGTAGTACCAGGTCAGGTCGGCCGGCGCTCGCTGTCCCGCAGCCGCGGCCGCCAGCTCCCCGCTCGACGCGCCCCGGTCCCCGGCCACTGCCAGCATCCCGGCCCGTAGGGACATCCGCTCGGAGGCGTTCACCCAGAACCCGACACGGCTGTGTTCGCGCACGGCCTCGGTGAACAGCCAGTACGCCAGCGCGGTCTTGCCGCAGCCGCCCATGCCGTGCACGACGTGAATCTCGCCGCCGTGGCCGACCACGGCGGTGCTCAGCACCTGGCAGAGTTCCGCCCGGTCGCGCAGCGGCCTAGGCGGGCGGCCGACGAGCGGAATCCGGACGGAGTCGGGGGCGGCCGGCCTGGATCCGTCGGTGGACGGCCCGGCCCCGTCTCCGAAGAGCGGACCGGCGCCGACGCTGTAGTGATGGTGATGTTCCTGGACGTACTGGTCCCCGGTCGTCTGAAAGATCCGCCCCTGTCCCGACGCCCGGGCTCCGAGTTCGCTCACCGCTCGGTGATGTGCTGGTCACGTCCGGCCTGGTAGACCCGGCCGCTGCCGGAGACATCGGCGTTCAGCCGGATGTCGACCGAGGCTCGCTGGTCCGGGAGCTGCGGGTTCAGCTCCGCCAAAATTCGGCGCAGTTCCTCGGCGACCTCGGGACGGGCGGCCAGCAGGCGACGCACCCTTGCCTGCCACTCGGCGGCCAGTTCCGCCTCCGTGGCGGCGTCGCCCGACTGCTGCGCGAGCAACAGGTCGTCACGGGCGGCGTCCAGTGCGCCGGCGACGGCCTCGGCGCGCTCCGGCTGGAAGCGCCGCCAGAGGGACACCAGACCCTCGCGGGCCGCATCCCAAGCCTGCCCGGCCATCAGTGTCACCACCGTTGTCCCCGCCGTCCTGGCGAGGTCGGCGATCTCAGGTCCCATGGCCGCCTCCGTTGCCTACGGCCGCCGATAGTAGCCCGATCCACGTGCGGGGTCTGCGGGTTGGTGCCGTGTAGCCCACCCACTCCGTGTATCAGTCCTCGGCGGTGCCGGGCACGCTCCACGCGCCCAGCGAAGGAGAGGAATGGCTGCGAGGGGCCGTCGAGCACGGCGCCACTCTGACGGCCTGACCCTCACTCCGCACAGCCTCAGGAAGGCGCCCAGGCGCCTTCCTGAGGCCACTACCCGCTTCCTGGACACAGAAAGGAGCACCGTGCATGGTCGTGTACGTGAGCCCTGTACTGGGCGTGAGCCTGCGCCCCTACGCCCCGACCGACCAGACGGCAGTCCTGGACCTGATCAACGCCGACCGGCTGTCCGGACAGCCCCTCACCACCCCGGCCATGCTCACCGAGGCGCTGGCGGGCCGCTCGGGCGTGGATGCCGGCTGGTGGGCCGAACTCGACCGCCCCGCCACGTCCGTGGCCACAGACGCCACCGGAGCCGTCCTCGGCGTCATCTCCTACGCGCTGCGCCCCAAGGACGCCCACGGCGTCATCCTGTGGCTGCACTGCCGCGAGAACGAGACCGTGGCCCGCGCCCTGCTCGACCACGCCGCCCATGTGATGGGCCCGCACCCCCTGGAAGCCTTTCAGTTCGCTACCGCTCTGACCCTGGGTCTGGAAGCCCTCCCGGTACGCCACCGCCCCGCCACCCACGCCGCCCTCACCGCCGCCGGGTACGCCGGAACCGGCCTGTGGCGCTACATGCACCGCACCCTCCCCGCCCCCGAACTGCCCCGCCTCACCCACTACGCCACCGAACCCGCCACCCCCGACACCCGCCGACTCCTCGTCACCGAACACGGCAAGACCCTCGCCGACGCCACCATCGGAACGCCCGTACAGGGCACCGGGGTTCTGTGGTGGATCGGCGTTGAGCCCGCCGCGCGCGGGCGGGGACTCGGCCGCGCCCTCCTCGGTACCGCGCTGGACGTGCTCCACGGCATGGGCACCAGCGAGGTGATCCTGTTCGTGGACGATGACGCACCGCCAGGTGACGGCCGGGACCGGACCGCCGCCAAAGCTCTCTACGAGTCGTCAGGATTCGAAGAGATCGACCGTCTGCACTCATTCACGAAATAGCGAAGACCGCTATTGTGGGGAGGCCCCGGAAAGGGGCCTCCCCGTTTTTGAATTGTAGCGGTGGCGGAGCCTCATTCCAGTCTCTATCCGAGGACTCAGTTTGAAGCACCCCGAGGATCGGGGCGTTCACTGCACCCCGCCGGGGGTGGTGCGCTGCTTCAACCGAACCACCCCACCCCCGTCCTCTTGCTGCTGCGTCAGGGCCGCGCGGAGCGTGGCCCGTTGCCTCGCACTTAGTGCGAGGCGCTGCGGCCGGAGCGCAGCGCAGGCCGCACTTGTCCTGGCTTTGCCAGGACGAGCCGCGTAGCGGCCCGCTCCTGGAGCGCAGCGGAAGGAGCGTCAACCTGACCGCGCAGCGGCCAGGTTGGGCGGAGAGCGCAGCGAACCGCCAGCGCTCACGCGGAGCGGGAGCGCA
>NZ_JBITZN010000006.1:0-500997 GCF_044546895.1 Streptomyces sp. NPDC053069
AAACGCCCGGTTACATTCCGAACCCGGAAGCTAAGCCTCACAGCGCCGATGGTACTGCAGGGGGGACCCTGTGGGAGAGTAGGACGCCGCCGAACAAATTTTGAGAAAACCCCCGCACCACACGGTGCGGGGGTTTTCTGCGTTCAGAACGCATACTGATGCATCCCCGAAGGGCGGCATAGCCGGAGCGATCAGTCATCAGAGCCGGCCCGCCGCCTTCAGAGACAGATACGCGTCCGCCAGAGCCGGCGCCAGCTCCTCCGGTGTCGCGTCCACGACCGTCACCCCGTGCCGTCGTAGCTGCTCCGCGGTGCGCTGACGTTCGCTCTGTGCCTGAGCCGCTGCCGCGGCCTCGTACACCGCCTCCGCGTTTCCTCGGGCCTCAGCCATGCGTGCGATGTACGGGTCGGCCACCGAGGCGACCAGGAGGGTGTGCCGCTGTGCGAGCTGCGGGAGTACGGGGAGCAGCCCCTGTTCCACCGGGGCCGCGTCGAGCGTCGTGAGCAGCACGATCAGGGAACGGCGAGGTGCCGTGCGCAGAGCCGCCGCGGTGAGCCCGCGGGCGTCGGTCTCGACGAGCTCCGGTTCCAGTGGCGCCATCGCGTTCACCAGGCCTGGCAGTACGTCTCCCGCTGAGCGGCCCTGGACCAGGGCCCGTACACGGCGGTCGTACGCCAGAAGAGCCACGCGGTCGCCGGCTCGGGAGGCCAGTGCCGCGAGGAGGAGCGCGGCGTCCATGGAGGCGTCGAGGCGCGGGGCGTCGCCCACACGGCCGGCCGAAGTGCGGCCGGTGTCCAGGACGAGCAGGATGTGCCGGTCCCTTTCCGGGCGCCACGTGCGGACGGCGACGGCGGACTGGCGGGCGGTGGCTCGCCAGTCGATCGAGCGGGTGTCGTCTCCGGGCACGTACTCGCGCAGGCTGTCGAACTCCGTTCCCTCACCGCGTGTCAGAACGCTGGTGCGGCCGTCGAGTTCACGCAATCGGGCGAGTTTCGACGGGAGGTGCTTTCGGCTGGTGAACGGGGGCAGAACTCGTACCGACCAGGGCAGTTTGTGGGCGCCTTGGCGGGAGAACAGTCCGAGGGGGCCGTAGGAGCGGATCGTCACGCGGTCGGCCTGGCGGTCGCCGCGACGGGTCGGCCGCAGTCTGGTCGTCACGCGCCTGCGTTCGCCCGGCGGGACGGTCAGACGGTGGCGGGAGGCCTCGGTCTCGGTGCCGGGCTGCCAACTGCTGGGCGGCCAGGCGTCCCGCAACTGTGCCCGCAGCAGGCGCCGGGAGGGGTTGGTGATCGTGAGCGTGACGTCGGCGGTCTCGCCGAGACGGGTGGAGGTGTCACCGGAACGGGACAGGACGAGCCGTCGTACGGGGGCGGCGAGTGCGTAGTCGCAGGCGCAGGCGAGGGCCAGTGGGCCGTTGACCGCGAGGATCCCCGTCCAGCCGGGTTCGAGGATGCCGACGGGGATGGAGCCGAGGGCCGCGAGGAGGGCGGCGCGTCCGGTGAGGGCCATCAGCGGGGGACCGGGACGTGGGCGAGGATGGCGTTGATGACGGAGTCTGCTGTCACGCCTTCCATCTCCGCCTCGGGGCGCAGCTGGACGCGGTGGCGCAGCGTGGGCAGGGCGAGGGCTTTGACGTCGTCGGGGATGACGTAGTCGCGGCCCGTCAGCCAGGCCCAGGCGCGCGAGGTGGCCAGGAGGGCGGTGGCACCGCGGGGGGAGACGCCGAGGGTGAGGGAGGGCGACTCGCGGGTGGCGCGGCAGATGTCCACGACGTAGGCGGTGATCTCTGGGGACACGGTCGTCTTGGCGACGGCGGCGCGGGCGGCTTCCAGCTCGGCGGGGCCGGCGACGGGGCGTACGCCGGCGGCGCGCAGGTCGCGTGGGTTGAAGCCGGAGGCGTGGCGGGTCAGGACGTCGATCTCCTCCTGCCGGGAGGGCAGAGGGACCGTCAGTTTGAGGAGGAACCGGTCCAGTTGGGCTTCGGGGAGGGGGTAGGTGCCCTCGTACTCGACCGGGTTCTGTGTCGCGGCGACCAGGAATGGTTCGGGGAGCGGGCGGGGGGTGCCGTCGACCGTGACCTGCCGTTCCTCCATGGCTTCGAGGAGGGAGGACTGGGTCTTGGGTGGAGTGCGGTTGATCTCGTCCGCGAGAAGGAGGTTGGTGAAGACCGGGCCTTCCTGGAAGGAGAACTCGGCGGTGCGGGTGTCGTAGACGAGGGAGCCGGTGACGTCGCTCGGCATCAGGTCCGGTGTGAACTGGACGCGTTTGGTGTCGAGTTCGAGGGCGGATGCGAGGGCGCGGACGAGCAACGTTTTGGCGACTCCGGGGACTCCTTCAAGGAGAACGTGTCCGCGGCAGAGGAGGGCGACGACGAGGCCGGTCACGGCGGGGTCCTGGCCGACCACGGCTTTGGCGATCTCGGCGCGCAGGGCTTCCAGGGATGCGCGGGCGGTGCCCGTGTCCCCGGTGTTCCCGGCGTTGTCAGTGGTCGGGTCCATCATGAACGGCGTACCTCTCTTTCGAGGGCGTCGAGTTGGTCGGTCAGTGCGATGAGGGCCGCGTCGTCGCCGGGCGGCGGTCCGAAGAGGAGTGAGTGCAGGGCCTGTCCGTCGCCGGAGAGGTGGGCGGACAGAGCGGGGAGCAGGGCCTCGGGCGTGTGTGCCTGGGTGACGGGGACGCCGACGAGGGGGGCGAGGCGGATGCGGGTGCGGGAGCGAAGTGCGGCGGCGGCGCGGTCGCGGGCGTTGGCCTTGCGATAGAGGCGGGCGCGGCCTTCGGCGGTCTCGGAGGCGCGGATTGCGACGGGGAGTCGTTCGGGCACGAGGGGACCGAAACGGCGGGCCCGCCAGAAGGCGGCGAGGACCGCTGCGACGAACAGTTGCAGGGTGCCCCAGAGCCAGCCCGAGGGGAGCAGGTCGAGGAAGTCCTTCCGGTCGCCGGTGTCGGTGGCCGAGGCGTCGGAGAGCGAGGGGAGGTACCAGACCAGATGCGGGCGGGAGCCGAGGAGTTGGAGGGCGAGCGAGGCGTTGCCCTGCTTGTCGAGGCGGTCGTTGTAGAGGATGTCTGGCGCGCCGAGCACGACGGTGTCACCGCCCGCGGATGCCTCGGGGATGCGGAGCAGGGTGGCGAGGCGTGCGCTGAAGTAGCAGGAGTCGGCGTCGAGGTGGGTGGTGGTGTAGCGGATCCCGCCGGTGTCGGCGCTGCCCGCGCGCCGGGCTTCGGGCAGGGCGCAGTCGGGAGCGAGTGTCGTGCCGGTGCTGGTGGCGGGGTCCGCTGTCACTCCTGGAACCAGTCGCTGCACGGACGGGCTGCCGGCCGCGACGAGGACGGTGCGCCCGCCGGAGGCCGCGGTGGCCTTGTGCAGCTGGTCCTGCTGACGCGGGGTCAGCAGGTCGGGCACGGCGACCAGGAGGGTGGTGTCGGGGCCGGCGGCGGCGCGTGCCGCGCCGAGCGTGGTGACCACACGCGTGGAGACGCCTCGGTCGGAAAGGAGCCGGGCGACGGCGCGGCTGCCGTAGGGGTCGGCGGAGCGCGGGTCGAGTTCGCCGTGCCGGGCGGTGGAGCGTACGGCCGCCATGGCGACGGCCCCGGCCAGGATCAGCACGACGGCGAGGGCGATGCCTCGTGCGCGCGTCCAGACCTGGCGGGCGGTGGGCGCGGTGGAGGTCGTCGGCAGCGTGGCCTCGGCGGTCACTCGGCGGCCCCCTGGTCGGTGCTGGGGGCCGTGCCGGCGGTGCTGTGGGCGAGGGCGGGCCTGGTGCGTTCCAGGTCGCGGTCGAGTTCGGCGATGCGGAGGTACGACTGCTCACCGGCCGTGCGTCCGCCGTATGTCACGTCGTCGAACTCGCGGGCAGCAGCGCGCAGCCGGTCCGTGTGCGCGGGCAGGGTACGGCCGGCTTCGTGGGCTGCTTCGTCGGCGGTGCGGCCGGGACGGGCGTCGAGGAGTGTCCGCTCCTCCAGGGAGCGGACGATGGCCCGCATGCGTTCCTGCACGGCCTGGTTCCAGTGGCCCTGGGCGGCGTGCGCCTCGCTGGCCGCGCGGTGTTCGGCGGCGCTGCGGGGGCGGTCGTCGAACAGGACGGCGGCGGAGCCGGGTTGCCGGCGGGGGGTGCCGAGGCGCCACCACAGGGCGGCCAGGACGGCGACGACGAACAGGACGACGACGATCAGGCCGACCGTGCCGCCGGGTGTCGCGGAGGCGGCCGAGTTGAGCAGCCGGTCGAGCCAGTGCCAGAACGCGTTCAGTGCGCGCTGGAACAGTCCGGGGTCGTTCTCGTGGTACATCCGCTTGGACAGCTCGCGGCGGGCCGCATCCCGCGCGGGATCACGCGGGATGGTCACGGGCGGCTCGTCTCCCGAGCCGCCTGCTGCGCGGACGGTCGTGTCGGCAGCGCGCAGCAGGCCTCGTACGACCGTTTCAGCGGCGCGGGACGAGGCCGCCGCCGTGAGTACTCCCCCCGTGAGGCTCACCGCATCAGCTCCCCGGGAGGGGACCGGGCGAGCCGGTGGCGGAGGCCTGGACGCCGGCGGCACGGGCCAGTTCGAGGTCGAGGGCCTCGCGGCGGATGCGCTGGTCGATGTAGAGGAGCACGGTGACGCCGGCACTGATCGGCAGGGTGAGTGCGCTGCCGATCAGGGTGCCGATTCCCTGGATGACCAGGGCCGTCCAGCCGGGGTGTCCGCCGCCGGTGCCGAGCAGGTTGTTGATGCCGTCGCCGCTCACGGCGGCTCCGACGACGGTGAAGGGGATGGCGATGAGCGCTTGCACGATCCGGACGATGAGTCCGGTGAGCAACAGGATGCCGAATGTGCGCCACCAGGAGCCGCGTACCAGCTTCGCGGAGCGGCTCATGGCCTTCACGATGCTCTGCCGTTCCAGCATCAGGGCGGGAGTCGACAGACAGAATCGGATCACCAGCCACGTCGTGACGACGGTGGCTCCGAGGAGGCCCAGGAACAGCAGGCCCGCCCCTGCGACCACGTCGTCGCCGGCGAACATGACGAGGATGCCGGGCAGCGTCCCGGCGCACATGACTCCGACGACGATCAGTCCCAGCAGGAGGATCAGGCCGAACAGCCTCGGGAGTTGCGGGCGGGCGTCGCGCCAGGCCTCGCCGAGGGCGACCGGCCTGCCGAGGACGGCGCGGCTGGTGATGGTCGTGAGCAGGGCGGTCGCGATGATCACGGCGATCGTGGAGATCACAGCGACGATGCCGGTGCCGGCCATGACGTCGGGCAGGGCACGAAACACGTCGTCGGGGTTGGCGTCACGGCTGCCCAGTTGCACCTGGGCGAGGGCGTCGTTCAGGACGAAGCCCTGCATGAGGACGAGGGCGGTTGTCGTGACCAGAGCGACCCCGAGCGAGACGCCGAGCACCGTGCGCCAGTAGGTGCGCATGGTGGAGACGGCGCCGTCGAGGATCTCGCCGACGCCGAGCGGACGCAGCGGGATGACACCGGGCTTGGCAGCGGGCGGGGGGCCGCCCCAGCCGCCGCCCCAGGCTCCGTAGCCGCCGGGGGTGCCGTAACCGCCGTAGCCGGGCGGAGGGCCTGCGTAGCCGCCTCCGTGGCCGCCGGGCCCCGGGCCCATGGGCGGCCGGCCGCCCCAGCCCGGACCGGGCGGAGGGGGCGGAGGGGTCTGGTTCGGGCTGGGGGCACCGGTGGGCGCGGACCACTGGCCGGGGGGCGGCTGCTCCGTGGACCACTTCACGCCCGGGCTCTGCGCGTTCCCGTCCGCCTGCGGTGCGGGTGGGGTGTCGCCGGGGCGGTCTGCAGGCTCGGCGGGACGGGACGCGCCGGGTTCCCGTCCCTCGGACGACGGGGCGGATCCGGGCGAGGCCCAGCCCGGAGTGTCTGTCATCGAAGCTCCTTCTCGGTGCCCGTCCGCGGTCGCGGCGGCAGGTTGGCAGACATCGTGCCATGGGGTGGTCACCGGGGGATGGGCCGCGGTGGGCGCTGGATCCCTTCAATTGTCCGCCGGATCCGGGGCAGACTGACCGCATGGCTGATCAGCAGGCGCGAACCGACGGGGACAAGCGGCCGACCGAGATACCTGCGATCCGATGGGAGGAACCACCCGAAGGCCCTGTGCTGGTCCTTCTCGACCAGACGCGGCTGCCGGCCGAGGAGGTCGAGCTGGTGTGCACGGACGCGCCGGCGCTGGTGGAGGCGATCCGTTCGCTCTCCGTGCGCGGTGCGCCGCTGCTGGGGATCGCGGGCGCGTACGGTGTCGCGCTCGCCGCCGCGCGCGGCTTCGACGTGGCCGAGGCGGCAGGGGCGCTCGAGGGCGCCCGGCCCACCGCGGTGAACCTGTCCGTCGGCGTGCGCCGGGCCCGGGCCGCACATCAGGCGGCGCTGGCCAGGACCGGGGATCCCACGGAGGCGGCCGCGGCGGCGCTGGCCGCGGCGCGGGCGCTGCACCGGGAGGACGCCGAGGCCAGCACCCGGATGGCGGCGCACGGTCTGGCGCTCCTGGACGAGTTGCTGCCCGGCGGCGGGCACCGGATCCTCACCCACTGCAACTCCGGTTCGCTGGTGTCGGGCGGCGAGGGCACGGCCTTCGCGGTGGCCCTGGCGGCGCATCGCGAGGGGCGGCTGCGGCGGCTGTGGGTGGACGAAACGCGTCCGTTGCTGCAAGGTGCTCGCCTGACGGCGTACGAAGCGGCCCGCAGCGGCATGGCGTACACCTTGCTCACCGACAACGCGGCGGGGTCCCTGTTCGCGGCGGGTGAGGTGGACGCGGTGCTGATAGGGGCGGACCGGATCGCGGCCGACGGTTCGGTGGCGAACAAGGTGGGGAGCTATCCGCTCGCTGTGCTGGCGAGGTACCACCATGTGCCGTTCATCGTGGTGGCGCCGGTGACGACGGTCGATCCGGACACCCCTGACGGGGCGTCCATCGAGGTCGAGCAGCGACCCGGCTTCGAAGTGACGGAGGTCACAGCACCCCAGGTGCCGGTGACAGGAGCAGGAGGCGGGATTCCGGTGGCACCCCTGGGGACCCAGGCGTACAACCCGGCGTTCGACGTGACGCCGCCCGAGCTGGTGACGGCCATCGTCACCGAGGAGGGAGCCGTTTCACCCGTGACGGCCGAGGCTCTTGCGGAGCTGTGTGCCAGGTCACGCCAGGTAACGATTAGCTAATGGGATGATGTCGTTTATGAAGGGACGAGTCCTTGTCGTCGACGACGACACCGCACTGGCCGAGATGCTCGGGATCGTGCTGCGTGGTGAAGGTTTTGAGCCGTCTTTCGTAGCCGACGGCGACAAGGCGCTGGCTGCTTTCCGGGAGACCAAGCCCGATCTGGTGCTGCTCGACCTGATGCTGCCCGGGCGGGACGGCATCGAGGTGTGCCGGCTGATCCGGGCGGAGTCCGGGGTGCCGATCGTGATGCTCACGGCGAAGAGCGACACCGTCGACGTGGTCGTGGGCCTGGAGTCGGGCGCCGACGACTACATCGTCAAGCCGTTCAAGCCGAAGGAGCTGGTCGCCCGGATCCGGGCGCGGCTGCGGCGGTCGGAGGAACCGGCGCCGGAGCAGCTGACCATCGGTGACCTGGTCATCGACGTGGCCGGGCACTCGGTGAAGCGGGACGGGCAGTCGATCGCCCTGACCCCGCTGGAGTTCGACCTGCTGGTCGCACTCGCCCGTAAGCCGTGGCAGGTGTTCACGCGTGAGGTGCTGCTCGAGCAGGTGTGGGGCTACCGGCACGCTGCCGACACGCGGCTCGTGAACGTGCACGTCCAGCGGCTGCGTTCCAAGGTCGAGAAGGACCCGGAGCGGCCGGAGATCGTGGTGACCGTCCGTGGTGTCGGTTACAAGGCCGGGCCGAGCTGACATGTCCGGGGACAGCGCCGCTTCGGCCCCCGGCCGGTCCGGGGCCCGTCCGGGGCGGTCTGTCGGCCGGACGGCGGGTGCCCGGTTCAGGGGTCTTTTCGAGGGTGGGCTGCTCGAGGGCGGGGTCCACGGCAGCCCGGTCATCAGGCTGTTCCTGCGCTGGGTGCGCCGTCCGCTGCTGCCGGTGATGCGGCTGTGGCGGCGCAACATCCAGCTGCGGGTCGTCGCCACGACGCTGGTGATGTCGCTGGGCGTGGTCCTGCTGCTCGGCTTCGTCGTGATCGGGCAGGTCCGCAACGGCCTGCTGGACGCGAAGGTGAAGGCCTCGCAGAGCCAGGCCACGGGCGGCTTCGCGGTGGCCAAGCAGAGGGCCGACGAGGCGGCCAGCGGCGCCGCTACCGGTGCCGGCGCCGGCGCGGCCGCCGGGAGCGGCACCGCCGACGGCACCGCCACCGTGGACGGCCGGCAGTCGCAGAACGTCATCCAGTGGATGAGTGACCTCGTCGAGTCGTTGTCCAGCGGCGGCGCGGGCGCCTTCGACGTCGTCACGCTGCCCGTGGGCGACGACAGCGGCGGTGGGCGCAGCCCGCGCGGTTCCGGGAACGTCAATCCGACCTCCAGCGTGCCCGCGGACCTGCGCGAGAAGGTCAACGGCAATATGACCGCCGCCCAGAGCTACACCCGGATCGTGTACTCCAACGGCAAGGAGTCGCAGCCGGCGCTGGTCATCGGCAAGCAGGTCAACGACCCCAACGGGCGGCCGTACGAGCTGTACTACCTCTTCCCGCTCACCCAGGAGGAGAAGTCGCTGAGCCTGGTCAAGGGCACGCTCGCGACCGCCGGGCTGTTCGTCGTCGTGCTGCTCGGTGCCATCGCCTGGCTGGTGGTGCGGCAGGTCGTCACGCCGGTGCGGATGGCGGCCGGGATCGCGGAGCGGCTGTCCGCCGGGCGGCTGCAGGAGCGGATGAAGGTCACCGGCGAGGACGACATCGCGCGCCTGGGCGAGGCCTTCAACAAGATGGCGCAGAACCTCCAGGTGAAGATCCAGCAGCTGGAGGACCTGTCGCGGATGCAGCGCCGGTTCGTGTCGGACGTCTCGCACGAGCTGCGGACTCCGCTGACCACGGTGCGCATGGCCGCCGACGTCATCCATGAGGCGCGCGAGGACTTCGACCCGGTGACCGCGCGGTCGGCCGAGCTGCTCGCCGACCAGCTGGACCGGTTCGAGTCACTGCTCGCGGACCTGCTGGAGATCAGCCGCTTCGACGCGGGGGCGGCGGCGCTGGAGGCCGAGCCGATAGACCTCAGGGACGTCGTCCGGCGTGTGGTCAGCGGCGCCGAGCCGCTCGCCGAGCGCAAGGGCACGCACATACGCGTGGTCGGCGACCAGCAGCCCGTCGTCGCCGAGGCCGACGCCCGCCGGGTGGAGCGCGTGCTGCGCAACCTCGTCGTCAACGCCGTCGAGCACGGCGAGGGCAAGGACGTCGTCGTCAAGCTCGCCGCGGCCGGCGGCGCGGTCGCCGTCGCGGTGCGCGACTACGGCGTGGGACTCAAGCCCGGTGAGGCGACGCGTGTCTTCAGCCGCTTCTGGCGCGCGGACCCGGCACGCGCGCGTACCACCGGCGGTACGGGCCTCGGGCTGTCGATCGCCCTGGAGGACGCGCGGTTGCACGGCGGCTGGCTGCAGGCCTGGGGCGAGCCGGGCGGCGGCTCCCAGTTCCGGCTGACGCTGCCCCGGACCGCGGACGAGCCGCTGCGGGGCTCGCCGATACCGCTGGAGCCCAAGGACTCGCGCCGCAACCGCGGCCTCGACGAAGCGGGGCTGCCCGGAGGGGCCGAGGAGAAGCGGGCGACCGTCCCGGTGCAGCACGGTGGCGCCCAGGCGCCCGCGCTGCCGCCGCGCGCCCCCATCGCGCCCCGGCTGGTCGCTGCCGACCCGGCCGCGCTGCCCGGCAACGGCAACGGCGCGCGCGTGGTGTCCCGGCCCGCCGGCGGCCCGCAGCCCGCGGACGGCAAGTCCGCCACACCTCCGGCACCCGAAACGGGCGCGACCCGGCCCGATTCGGCCCAGGTGGAGGACTCGACCGAGCCAGGGGAGGCATTTCGTGGGCGCTGACCGCAAGGGGGGCGCCCGGCCCAGGCCTGGGCGCGCGGTGGCGTACGCCGCCTTGGGGGCCGTACTGCTGGCCGGGTGCGCCTCGATGCCCGACAGCGGGGACCTGCGGAACGTGGAGTCCACACCGCGGCAGGACACCCGGGTCCGGGTGTTCGCCATGCCGCCGGCCGAGGGCGCCGGGCCCGCCGAGATCATGCAGGGCTTCCTGGAGGCACTGACCAGCGACGACCCGGACTACGACACGGCCCGCAAGTATCTGTCGTCCGATGCGGCGCGCAGCTGGCGGCCGGAGCGGTCGACGACGGTCCTCGCGGGCGGCCCGAGCATCGAGCCGGACTGCCGGGCGGGCGCGGAGCCGACCAGTACCGTCACCTGTGTGCTGGCGGGCAGCAGGGTCGCGACGGTGGATGCCCAGCTGGCGTACGAGCCGGCCGGCGGCGCCTACCGCAAGAAGGTCCACCTCACGCGGAGCCCCAAGGACGGCCAGTGGAGGATCGACGGGCTGCCCGACGGTGTCGTCATGGGCAAGTCGGACTTCCAGCGCAACTACACGTCCGTCGACAAGTACTACTTCGCCTCCGACACCGCGGTCGGGTCGACGGGGCAGCCGGTGGCGGTCGCCGACCCGGTGTTCGTGCGCAGCAAGGTGGACCCGATGACGCAGATGGTCCGCTCGCTGATCGGCGGTCCCACCCGCTGGCTCCGGCCGGTCGTCAGGTCCAGCTTCCCGACCGGTGCGGCCCTGCAGAAGGACGCGTCGGGGCTGGCGCCGGACGACCAGAACAGGCTGACCGTGCCGCTGAACCTCCAGGCGTCCCAGGTCGCGCCGCGCAAGTGCACCGAGATGGCGACGCAGGTGCTGTTCACGCTGCGGAACCTGGCGCCGACGCTGGAGTCCGTGGAGCTGCAGGGCGCCGGCGGGCACCGGCTGTGCGATCTGAGCGAGGAGCGTGCCGAGGCCGTCGCATGGCGGGGGTCGGCCAAGAGCCCCGAGAACCTGTACTTCCTCGACGGCAAGCACCGACTGGTGCGCATACCGACGGGAAGCACGAGCACCAACGCCGTTCCGGTACCGGGTCCGCTGGGCGAGGGCGGCAAGGCGCTCGATTCGGTGGCCGTGTCGCGGGACGAGCACACCGCGGCCGGTGTCGGAGACCAGGGCAGGTCGTTGTACGTGACGTCGCTGGCGTCGGGCGGTTCGCTCGGGGACGCGCTGGTGACCAGCCAGGGTGCGACACCGGCCGACCGGCTGACGACACCGAGCTGGGACGCCCGGGGCGACCTGTGGGTGGCCGACCGTGACCCGCACCGCCGACGGCTGTACGTCATGGCACAGGGCGTCGCCAAACCGCAGGATGTCGCGGTCCCGGACCTGTCCGGGACGATCCTGGATGCGCGGGTCGCCGCCGACGGGGTGCGGATCGCGCTCGTCGTGAAGAAGGGCGACAAGCGGTCCCTGCTCATCGGCCGGGTCCAGCGCGACGACGGGACCGGGCAGGGTACGTCGGTCGTCGAACTGCGCTCGGCCGCACCGGACTTGGAGCAGGTCAGCGCCCTGTCGTGGGCCGGGGACAGCAGGCTGCTCGTCGTCGGCCGGGAGCAGGGCGGGGTGCTGCAGATGCGGTACGTCCAGGTCGACGGCTCCACGCTCGACGGTCCGGCGCCGGGCGCGCTCACCGGCGTGAAGTCGATCGCCGCGTCCGAGGACGAGCGGGTGCCGCTGGTGGCCTACTCGGAGGACGACGGGATCGTGCGGCTGCCGTCCGGGGCGCAGTGGCAGAAGGTGGACAAGGACGGGTCGGCACCGGTCTATCCGGGCTGAGCATCGCGCCACGCACCGCCCGTTCCCCCGTGCGGGTGACGGGCGGTGTGCGGTTCTCCGGGTTGTCCACAGGGTGTTGTCCACAGGAGTGGCCGGACGGCTTCGGTGTTGGCACAGTGGTGGACATGCGGGGGTGGTGGCGAGACCTCACCGACCTGGTGCTGCCGGCCGACTGCGCGGGCTGCGGGGCACCTCGTACGGTGCTCTGCCCGCGCTGCCGGGCCGCGCTGTGCGGTCGCGCGCCGCGGCGGGTGCGGCCGGTACCGGAGCCGGCCGGACTGCCGGTGGTGCATGCGGCGGCTCCGTACGCGGAGGAGGTGCGCACGCTTCTCCTCGCCCACAAGGAGCGGGGCGCGCTGGCCCTCACGGGAGAGCTGGGCGCCGCTCTGGCGGGGGCTGTGCTTGCGGGGCTCGGCGGGTGCGGTGCTGATGCGGGTGAAAGGGGGTCCGGGACCGTGCTGCTCGTCCCCGTGCCCTCCGCCCGGTGGGCCGTTCGGGCGCGTGGGCATGATCCGGTGCGGCGGATGGCGCTCGCGGCGGCCGGGGAGCTGCGGCGCAGCGGGACGCCGGCCAGGGTGGCCGCCGTGCTGCGCCAGCGGCGGCCGGTGGCGGACCAGGCCGGGCTCGACGCACGGCGGCGCCTTGCGAACCTGGCGGGCGCGCTGGAGGTGACGGCGGGCGGCGGCCCGTTGCTCGGGGCGGGACACGTCGTGCTCGTGGACGACCTGATCACGACGGGCGCCAGCCTCGCGGAGGCGGCACGGGCCCTGCGAGACGTGGCAGAGGAGCGAAGTCGAGTGAGAACAGCCGTGTACGGGGCCGTAACTCGGGAAGGAAGGGATGAACAGCGGACCGGAGCACGGACGGAGCGCGAGAAGTGGGTGCATGGTGCACCGGAAAAGCCGTCACCGAACACCGTCGGGCATGCGCTCCGTGCGGCCGTGATCGCCGCTCCGCGGGATTCTTTCGAAATAAACAGGAACTGATCGCCGACTTGCGTCGTTGCAGGCAGGGAGAGGGGTAATTCACCTGAACGGAGGTACGCCGGAGTAGAGGGTGACGACATCCGTCCGGGCGAGATATGTTCGGTTGTGAGGAAAGGCGCAGGCCACACCTCTCATATCGGAATGCCGTGCCACGGGTTTTCCGCAATCACCCGTGGCGGTGGGGTGGAGATCTCGCCCATGGGGGAGGAGGAGGTGGAAGTCACCGAGTCCGAGGTCCGGTGCTCACCGGACCTGGTGCGAAAGGGAGATGCTCCGCCGACCGAGCGGAGTGATCCGGGAACGGAGTTCTGCGTGGACATCGTCGTCAAGGGCCGCAAGACCGAGGTGCCCGAGCGGTTCCGCAAGCACGTGGCCGAGAAGCTGAAGCTGGAGAAGATCCAGAGGCTCGATGCCAAGGTGATCAGCCTCGACGTCGAGGTGTCCAAGGAGCCGAACCCCCGACAGGCCGACCGTTGCGATCGAGTGGAGATCACGCTCCGCTCCCGCGGTCCGGTGATCCGGGCGGAGGCAGCGGCCAGCGATCCCTATGCGGCACTCGACCTGGCGGCGGAGAAACTGGATGCCCGGCTGCGCAAGCAGCACGACAAGCGTTTCTCGCGCCGAGGCGCACGCCGGATCTCGGCGGCCGAGGTGGCCGACCACGTCCCGGGCGCGGCGACGCTGAACGGCACCGGCCTTGCCGTCTCGGAGGAAGAGACGGAGGGAGTGCCGACGAAGAAGATCGGCTCGCTGGAGGTCAAGGGTGACGGCCCTCTCGTCGTCCGCGAGAAGACCCACGTCGCCTCCCCGATGAGCCTCGACCAGGCCCTCTACGAGATGGAGCTGGTCGGCCACGACTTCTACTTGTTCGTCGACGCGGAGACGAAGGAACCGAGCGTCGTCTACCGGCGGCACGCCTACGACTACGGCGTGATCCACCTCAGCACGGATCCGATGGTCGCCGAGGCGCAGGCCCCCGCGGCAGGTGGCACGCTGGGCGGCTGACGTCCGGCCCACGCCGGTCCAGTGCCCCTGGAAGCGCGTGTGCGCCCCCAGGGGCACCTGTGTGCGACCACTTCACGCCCCGCACGTCACCTCCGTGTCGCCCGGGCATGAAATCATGACCGGACCGGCCCAACCGGTGGGCCGCTGCCTTGGGTTGGCGATGGCACAGGACCACGGGCCACAGCCTCAGGGGGAGGAACGATGGCGGACACCTTCGGACCGATGCGGGACGAGGATGGCGACGACGGTGTCATCGGCATGCGGCCGGACGCGGGCGCCGTACGCGCGGAGCCGATCAGAGTCCTGGTCGTGGACGATCACGCCCTCTTCCGGCGCGGCCTGGAGATCGTGCTCGCGGCCGAGGAGGACATCCAGGTCGTCGGCGAGGCCGGCGACGGCGCCGAGGCCGTGGACAAGGCCGCCGACCTGCTGCCCGACATCGTGCTGATGGACGTCCGCATGCCCAAGCGCGGCGGGATCGAGGCCTGCACCTCCATCAAGGAGGTCGCACCCAGCGCGAAGATCATCATGTTGACGATCAGCGACGAGGAGGCCGACCTCTACGACGCGATCAAGGCGGGCGCGACCGGATACCTCCTGAAGGAGATCTCCACGGACGAGGTGGCGACCGCCATTCGCGCGGTGGCCGACGGGCAGTCGCAGATCAGCCCGTCCATGGCGTCCAAGCTCCTCACCGAGTTCAAGTCGATGATCCAGCGCACCGACGAACGCCGCCTGGTGCCCGCGCCGCGGCTGACCGATCGGGAGCTGGAGGTCCTCAAGCTCGTCGCCACCGGGATGAACAACCGGGACATCGCCAAGGAGCTGTTCATCTCGGAGAACACCGTGAAGAACCACGTCCGCAACATCCTGGAGAAGCTCCAGCTGCACTCCAGGATGGAAGCCGTGGTCTACGCGATGCGGGAGAAGATCCTCGAGATCCGCTAGCGGCGGCGCGCCGGGCGCGCCGGGCGCGGCTAGGTGAGGATGCGGGCCAGTTCCCTCGTCAGGGGCTCGCGCAGGGCGGGCGTGTCCACCCGCTCCACCCGGACGTCCGTGCAGTTCACCCAGGTGGCGGCCTCGATCAGGGCCTGGGCGACCGCCGGAACCGCCTTCGGGCCGTCCAGGGTGACCTGCTTGGCCACCAGCGTGCGGCCCTCACGGGCCGGGTCGACCCGCCCGACCAGCCTGCCGCCCGCGAGCACCGGCATCGCGAAATAGCCGTAGACCCGCTTCGGCCTGGGCACGTACGCCTCCAGGCGGTGGGTGAAGCCGAAGATGCGCTCCGTGCGCGCCCGATCCCAGATCAGCGAGTCGAACGGCGACAGCAGCGTGGTCCGGTGACGCCCGCGCGGCGCCGTGGCCAGGGCCGCCGGGTCCGCCCAGGCGGGCTTCCCCCAGCCCTCGACCTCGACCGGCACCAGCCCCGAGTCGGCGATGACCGCGTCGACCTGCTCGCCCTTGAGGCGGTGGTAGTCGGCGATGTCCGCGCGCGTGCCGACGCCGAGGGACTCACCGGCCAGCCGGACCAGGCGGCGCAGGCACTCGCCGTCGTCCAGCTCGTCGTGCAGCAGCGCTTCCGGGACGGCTCGCTCGGCGAGGTCGTACACCCGCTTCCAGCCGCGCCGCTCGACGCACACCACCTCGCCGTACATCAGCGCGCGCTCCACGGCGACCTTGGTGCCGGACCAGTCCCACCACTCGTTCGTCTTCTTCGCGCCGCCCAGTTCCGTGGAGGTCAGCGGGCCTTCCGCGCGCAGTTGCTTGATGACCTGGTCGTAGGCGCCCTCGGGCAGCTCGTGGTTCCAGTGCGGGCGGTCCCGGTAGGCGCGGCGGCGGAAGGCGAAGTGCGGCCACTCCTCGATGGGCAGGATGCACGCCGCGTGCGACCAGTACTCGAAGGCATGCGGGCGGGCCGGCGACACACCCGTGGACGCGCCCTTCCAGTAGGCGGCCTCGACCGCCTTGCGGCCGACCGCACCGAGCCGGGCGTAGGCCACGAGTTCATGGGAGCGGGCGAGGACCGAGATCGTGTCGAGCTGGACCGCGCCGAGATGGCGCAGCACCCCGCGGACTCCGGCCCGCCGGTCGGGCGCGCCGAGGAAGCCCTGGGCCCGCAGGGCGATACGGCGGGCGTCGTCCGCGGTGAGAGTGGTGGTCGGGCGCGGCAGGGTCGTCATGCCCCGGACGATAGAGGGTGCCACTGACAGTCCTGGCTGACCTGCGGTTTCGCTAGACGCGCGCGGGCAGGTACGGCGCCGTGGACGGCAGGCCCAGGTCCGAGGGCAGCAGCGAACCGACCCAGCAGTCCCGGCGTACGCCCTTGTTGTTGACCGCGGAGCGCAGGGTGCCCTCGATGGCGAAACCCGCGCGTTCGGCCACCGCGCGGGAGGTGTGGTTGCCGACCTCGGCACGCCACTCGACCCGGTCGACGCCGACCTCGGTGAAGATCCACCGGCAGGCGGTGAGCGTGGCCTCGGTGACGTACCCCTGGCCGCGATGCTCCGTGGCCGCCCAGAAGCCGACCTCCGCCACGCCGAGCGAGCGCATGGTGAGACTGAGCATGCCGGCGAGTTCCCCGCCGGCGAGGAAGACGCCGAAGGTGAACATCGAACCCGCTGCCCAGCCGTCGGGGACGAGCTGCTCGGTGAAGCCGCTCGCGTGCTCGGGCAGATACGGCGACGGCACGGTGGTCCAGCGCTGGATGTCGGGGTCCTGCACGGCGTCGTACACCGCCTGCGTGTCGTGCGGGCCTACCGTGCGCAGGACCAGGCGGTCCGTGGTGAGTGTGACGGGGTCCATCGGCCGATTGTGCTCGGCCGCCCGCGGTCGGGCCATCCGTTTTCGCCATCCGTGAGCACGCGATCACAGTTCGCGCAATTCCTCCCGCCGATGCGGCACTATCGCCGTGGCCCGTCCGTTGTCCTTGATGAAGCAGCCGTCGGGCCGCCAGGCCTCCCGGCCCAGCCGGGTCCTCGCATACGATGGCCGTTGCTCAGTACGTCAAATGGAAACCGACCGTCCCAGGCCCGACCGGCAAGGAGACAAACCCCCGTGTCCGTCCTCTCGAAGATCATGCGTGCAGGCGAAGGCAAGATCCTGCGCAAGCTGCACCGCATCGCGGACCAGGTCAACTCCATCGAAGAGGACTTCGTCGACCTCTCCGACGCCGAGCTGCGAGCCCTCACCGAGGAGTACAAGCAGCGCTACGCAGATGGTGAGAGCCTGGACGACCTGCTCCCCGAGGCGTTCGCCACCGTGCGCGAGGCCGCCAAGCGCGTCCTCGGCCAGCGCCACTACGACGTGCAGCTGATGGGTGGCGCCGCCCTCCACCTCGGCTACGTCGCCGAAATGAAGACCGGTGAGGGCAAGACCCTCGTCGGCACGCTGCCCGCGTATCTCAACGCCCTCTCCGGAGACGGCGTCCACATCGTCACGGTCAACGACTACCTGGCCGAGCGCGACTCCGAGATGATGGGCCGCGTCCACAAGTTCCTGGGCCTGAACGTCGGCTGCATCCTCGCCAACATGACGCCGGCCCAGCGCCGCGAGCAGTACGCGTGCGACATCACCTACGGCACGAACAACGAGTTCGGCTTCGACTACCTGCGCGACAACATGGCGTGGTCGAAGGACGAGCTGGTGCAGCGCGGCCACAACTTCGCGATCGTCGACGAGGTCGACTCCATCCTGGTCGACGAAGCCCGTACGCCGCTGATCATCTCCGGCCCGGCCGACCAGGCCACCAAGTGGTACGGCGACTTCGCCAAGCTCGTCACGCGCCTGAAGAAGGGCGAGGCGGGCAACCCCCTCAAGGGCATCGAGGAGACCGGCGACTACGACGTCGACGAGAAGAAGCGCACGGTCGCCATCCACGAGTCCGGTGTCTCCAAGGTCGAGGACTGGCTGGGCATCGACAACCTCTACGAGTCGGTGAACACCCCGCTCGTGGGCTACCTGAACAACGCCATCAAGGCCAAGGAGCTCTTCAAGCGCGACAAGGACTACGTCGTCATCGACGGCGAGGTCATGATCGTCGACGAGCACACCGGCCGTATCCTCGCCGGCCGCCGCTACAACGAGGGCATGCACCAGGCGATCGAGGCGAAGGAAGGGGTGGACATCAAGGACGAGAACCAGACGCTCGCCACGATCACCCTGCAGAACTTCTTCCGCCTCTACAACAAGCTCTCCGGCATGACCGGTACGGCGATGACCGAGGCCGCCGAGTTCCACCAGATCTACAAGCTCGGCGTGGTCCCGATCCCGACCAACAGGCCGATGATCCGCAAGGACCAGTCGGACCTGATCTACCGCACCGAGGTGGCCAAGTTCGAGGCGGTCGTCGACGACATCGCCGAGAAACACGAGAAGGGCCAGCCGATCCTCGTCGGCACGACGTCCGTCGAGAAGTCGGAGTACCTCTCGCAGCAGCTCTCCAAGCGCGGCATCCAGCACGAGGTGCTCAACGCCAAGCACCACGAGCGTGAGGCGTCGATCGTCGCCCAGGCCGGCCGCAAGGGCGCGGTGACCGTGGCCACCAACATGGCCGGCCGTGGTACGGACATCAAGCTCGGCGGCAACCCCGAGGACCTCGCCGAGGCCGAGCTGCGCCAGCGCGGCCTCGACCCCGAGGAGCACATCGAGGAGTGGGCACACGCCCTGCCCGCCGCCCTGGAGAAGGCCGAACAGGCCGTCAAGGCGGAGAAGGAAGAGGTCGAGGCGCTCGGCGGCCTCTACGTGCTGGGCACCGAGCGGCACGAGTCGCGGCGCATCGACAACCAGCTGCGCGGTCGTTCCGGCCGTCAGGGCGACCCCGGCGAGTCCCGTTTCTACCTCTCGCTCGGCGACGACCTGATGCGCCTGTTCAAGGCCCAGATGGTGGAGCGCGTGATGTCCATGGCCAACGTGCCGGACGACGTGCCGATCGAGAACAAGATGGTCACGCGCGCGATCGCGTCCGCGCAGTCGCAGGTCGAGCAGCAGAACTTCGAGACCCGTAAGAACGTTCTGAAGTACGACGAGGTGCTCAACCGGCAGCGCGAGGTCATCTACGGTGAGCGCCGGCGCGTGCTGGAGGGCGAAGACCTGCATGAGCAGGTCCAGCACTTCATGGACGACACGATCGACGCGTACGTCGCCGCCGAGACCGCCGAGGGGTTCCCGGAGGACTGGGACCTGGACCGGCTGTGGGGAGCCTTCCGGCAGCTGTACCCGGTGAAGGTCACCGTCGAGGAGCTGGAGGAGGCCGCCGGCGACCGGGCGGGTCTCACCGCGGAGTTCATCTCCGAGTCCATCAAGGAGGACATCCACGAGCAGTACGAGGCCCGGGAGGCCCAGCTCGGCTCCGAGATCATGCGTGAGCTGGAGCGCCGGGTCGTGCTGTCGGTCCTCGACCGCAAGTGGCGTGAGCACCTCTACGAGATGGACTACCTCCAGGAGGGCATCGGCCTGCGCGCGATGGCGCAGAAGGACCCGCTGGTCGAGTACCAGCGCGAGGGCTTCGACATGTTCACCGCGATGATGGACGGCATCAAGGAGGAGTCCGTCGGCTACCTGTTCAACCTGGAGGTCCAGGTCGAGCAGCAGGTCGAGGAGGTCCCGGTCGAGGAAGCCGAGCCGGTCGGCGAGGGTGTCCACGACACGGTTCCGGCGCAGGCCGGGGCGCGTCCGGAGATCCGCGCGAAGGGGCTGGACGTTCCGCAGCGGCGGGATCTGCACTTCTCGGCGCCGACCGTGGACGGTGAGGGCGGCATCGTGGAGCGTGACCTCGAGGACGACGAGCCGGTGCGGTCGGAGTCGGACGGGCTGACCCGGGCCGAGCGGCGGCGGCAGGCCAAGGGCGGGCGGCGTCGTAAGAAGTAGCGGCTGCCCGCGGCGCGGTTGCCCGCGGCGCGTCGGCCGTTGAAGGGCCGGGTCCTTTTCGGGGCCCGGCCCTTTCGTGTTGCCTGCTTCCCGGTGCCCCGTGCCTGTGGCTGGGCGGTCGGTCAAGGGCGGGGGCCGGTTTCCACCGCTGTGCAGCGCCAGCGGAGGTCCTGGCCGAGTTCCAGGCGGAAGGCCAGGGCGCGGAGCCGGTCGCCGGCGGCGATGCGGGCGAAGACCTCCAGGGCGCCGTCGCGGGGGACGTAGTAGCCGATGTCGTGGACCTGGGGGCGGGAGCCTCGCGTACGCAGGGGGCCGCGTTCGGCCAGGCGGACCAGGTCGTCGTAGGCGCGGCCCGCGGTGTGGCGGAGCATCCAGTGCACGGGCCGTTGACCGCTCAGGACGGCCAGCAGGCGGTCGGCGAAGAGGTCGGTGGGGCGGGGCTGCCGTACCGACCTCCGGGGCGTTGTGCGGGCCGTTTCCGGAGCATCGGGCAGCGGGGCCGGTGCCGGCTCGGGACTCGTGGTCGGGCGGGGCCGGGCTGGTTGCGGGGTGGTGGCCGGCTGGTGGGCCGTCGGGCGGTGGGGCGGGATCCTGGGCGGGGCTCCTGCCGGGCGGCGGGTGTCGTGACGGGTGGGCGGGCGGTGGCGCGGGCGGGGCTGGGAGACGCGGCTCGTCGCCTTGTTCGCGGTGCGGCTCATGACCTTGTTCATGAAGTCCCCGTTCGCCGGGCCCGGTTGATACCGGGCGGTAACTCGCTGGTGGGGATCTTGTACGGGGACCGGGAGCGGGGTGGCAAGGGCGGCGGGGAGCGCTCGGGAGAGGCGGAGAGGTTCACCTATCCGGGGGATGCCGGACGGGGCGACGGTGGAGATGTGGCGGGTGCTCCGGGTGAATTCACGGCGCGGAGTCGACGGCTTCCGGGGCGTGGGCACAGACCCGAAAGGGGACGGGCGCACGTATCCTGAAGGCCCTCCGGGAGACGCGGCAGCCGGCCTTCCCGGGGCCCCAGCGGAGCCTTTGAGCAGGAAAGAGCGGCCAGCATGCGCGTCTACGTCCCCCTGACCCTCCCCCGTCTCGCCGAGGCGTACAAAACGGGTGAGCTGGGGACCGGCCCCTTCGCCGCGTATGCGGTGACGCCCGCGTTGCGCGAGTGGTATCTCTCCGAGGACGTCGAGGAGCTGGAGTACGCGGCGCTCAGCCGGGCCGCGCTGGCCTCGCTGCGGCTGCTCGCGGCGGACCCGGGTGCGGTACGGCGCCGGGTGGTGGTCGCCGTGGACGTGGCCGACGGCGCCGCCGGTGTCGACCCCGACCGCGGGCTCGATCCGGCCGCTCTGGGCGAGGTGACCGTGACGGCGACCGTGCCGCTCGCCAAGGCGGCCGCGGTCCATGTCGACGCCGATGACGCGGAGCAGGACGTGGCCGCGGCGGCGGAGGCGCTGGCGGCGGCCGACGGCGGGGACGACGACGCGCAGTTCGTCGTGGACGGAGCGGACGACCACGAGCTGCTGTGGTACGCCACGCAGGAGATCCCCAACCTGGTCGAACGGGCCTGACCTGGTCGTATCCGCTCGCAGAGGTCGTTGTCAGTGGGGGCGGGTACGGTCTTTGGCATGGGGATGCAGGCAAGCGCGCACATCGTCTGGGACTGGAACGGCACGCTGTTCCATGACAATGACGCGATCATCGGGGCGACGAACGCGGCCTTCGCCGAGTTGGGGCTCGCGCCGATCACGCTGGAGCAGTACCGGTCGCTGTACTGCGTGCCGGTGCCGAAGTTCTACGAGCGGCTGATCGGCCGGCTGCCGACCGATGCCGAGTGGGAGCTGATGGACGGGGTCTTCCACCGGTACTACGCCGAACACCGGGTGCGGTGCGGTCTGACCGAGGGGGCCGCGGACCTGCTCGCGGGGTGGCGGTCGGCGGGGCGCAGCCAGTCGCTGCTGAGCATGTATGTGCACGAGGAGCTGGTGCCCCTCGTGCGGGGCTTCGGCATCGAGACGCACTTCCTGCGGGTCGACGGGCGTACGGGCCCGTCCGGGGGCAGCAAGGCCGAGCACATGGTGCGGCATCTGGAGGCGCTGAGCGGAGTGGTGGAGCCTGCGCGGACCGTGGTGATCGGGGATGCGGCGGACGACGCGGTCGCGGCCGGGCGTGTCGGGGCTCGGGCCGTGCTGTACACCGGGGGCTCGCACAGCCGGGCCAGTCTGGAGGAGGCGGGGGTGCCGGTGGTGGACACGTTGGCCGAGGCGGTGGAGGAAGCGGAGCGAATAGCGGCTTAGCGGGGCTTGGCGGACGGGGTGCGGCGGCTGCAGTTCCCCAGGGGCGCGGGGAACTGCGCGACCAGCCACGACGGGCCGCCATCCGGCGGCTCACCGCAAGCGCAACGGCGAGACCCGCCGCCGTCCCGTCGCTCAGCTCACCGGCGCCTTCGAGCGCAGCACCCTGAGGAACTCCCGCATCCAGGCCGGGTGGTCCGGCCAGGCCCGGGACGACACCAGGGTGCCGTCGACCACGGCCTCGGTGTCCTGGAAGCCTGCTCCGGCCGCCTGCATGTCCGGTTCGAGTGCGGGGTACGCCGTGACCCGGCGGCCCCGCAGGCTGTCGATCGCGGCGGTGAGCAGCGGGCCGTGGCAGATCTGGGCGACCGGCTTGTCGGAGTCGAAGAAGGCCTTGAGGATCTTGCGGAGTTCGGGGTCGTTGCGCAGATACTCCGGGGCCCGGCCGCCGGGGATGACGACGGCCGCGTACTCGCCGGGGTCCACATCGGCGAAGGCCAGGTCGGCGGGCCAGGTGTAGCCGGGCTTCTCGGTGTACGTGTCGTAGCCGGGTTCGAAGTCATGGACGACGAAGCGGAGCGTCTTGCGGGAGGGGGCCGCGATATGGACGTCGTAGCCTTCCTCAAGCAGACGCTGGTACGGGTAGAGGACTTCCAGGGACTCCGCCGCGTCGCCGGTGACGATCAGGATCTTCGCGGGCATGTCGGCTCCTCCGGGTACTCCGGTACTCCTGGGCGGGACGCACTGTCCCTGGGCAAGGTGCCAACACCGGGCGGGCTTGCCAAGAGGGCCGTCGCGGTTCCGGCGACGGCTTCGGAGCGTTGCCGGATGTCGGTATGCCCTGTTCTCAGAGTGGGCTCGGGGCTCTGCCCGCGCGACCGGACGCCGCCGCCCGCCCCTGCCGCCCGCGCCCCCGGTGACCCAGGGGCCGCACCCGCCCGAATACGTCACCGCCCCCCGGCCGACCGCTGTGCAGAACGTCAAACTTCACCCCTCGGTTTTGTACACATACGGCTCATGACGTGCCCGGGGTGAGGAGCGATAGCCTTGTGGCGTGATCAGCGCGATATCTCGCGGGGGCGATCCTGCCCCTGCCCTGCGCCCGGGTTGCACGGAACACCTCCGTGACCGGGCGGCGGTCGCTGGTCTTCGCGGGCGGGACGGGGCCGCAGGAGCCCCCGGGACGCCGAGGACAACCCTGGACACGGCGGCGCCGAGAGCAGCGTCACACCCGACGGACGTGTCGAGAATGGCCGAATTCCCCCCGCGCATCTCACCTCGCGGCATAGCGTCGACACGGACCGGACACCCCGGGCCGTGGCGTCGAGCCGGAGGGAAAGAGACCGTACTTCCTTCTACGTCACGCAACGGCGCGCGACAGGAGTCAGAGGACAATGCAGACCAAGCTGGACGAAGCCAAGGCCGAGCTGCTCGAGAGGGCCGCCCGGGTAGCTGAGAACAGCCCGGTCGGGGGCCACCTTCCGACCGGGACCACGGGCGAGGGCTCCCCGGACACCCCGGACAGCGAGTCCGTGCTCGCGTTCCTCCAGCGCTACTACCTGCACACCGCCCCGGAAGACCTCACCGGCCGTGACCCGGTCGACCTCTTCGGCGCCGCGCTCTCGCACTACCGGCTCGCCGAGCACCGCCCCCAGGGCACGGCGAACGTGCGGGTCCACACCCCGACCGTGGAGGAGAACGGGTGGACCTGCAGTCACTCGGTCGTGGAAGTCGTCACCGACGACATGCCCTTCCTCGTCGACTCGGTCACCAATGAGCTGACCCGGCGCGGGCGCGGCATCCATGTCGTCGTCCACCCGCAGTTCGTCGTCCGGCGCGACCTGACCGGCAAGCTGATCGAGGTCCTGCCGACCCCGCCCGCCGGTGACCTCCCGCACGACGCGCACGTCGAGTCCTGGATCCATGTCGAGATCGACCGGGAGACCGACCGCGCCGACCTGAAGCAGATCACCGTCGACCTGCTGCGCGTGCTGTCCGACGTCCGCGAGGCCGTCGAGGACTGGGAGAAGATGCGGGACGCGGCGACCCGGATCGCCGACGGGCTGGAGAGCGAGCCGCTGCCCGGCGACCTCCCCGCGCCCGAGGCCGAGGAGGCCCGCGAGCTGCTGCGCTGGCTGGCCGACGACCACTTCACCTTCCTCGGCTACCGCGAGTATCAGCTGCGCGACGACGACACGCTCGCCGCGGTGCCCGGCACCGGTCTCGGCATACTGCGCTCCGACCCGCACCACGCCGAGGACGAGAAGCACCCGGTCAGCCCCTCCTTCGAGCGGCTTCCGGCCGACGCCCGCGCCAAGGCGCGCGAGCACAAGCTGCTCGTGCTCACCAAGGCCAACAGCCGGGCCACCGTGCACCGGCCGTCGTACCTGGACTACATCGGCGTCAAGAAGTTCGACGAGCAGGGCAACGTCGTCGGCGAGCGGCGGTTCCTCGGGCTGTTCTCCTCGGCCGCGTACACCGAGTCCGTGCGCCGCGTCCCCGTCATCCGCCGCAAGGTCGACGAGGTGCTGGAGCGCGCCGGGTTCTCGCCCAACAGCCACGACGGCCGGGACCTGCTGCAGATCCTGGAGACCTACCCGCGCGACGAGCTGTTCCAGACGCCCGCCGCCGAACTGCAGTCCATCGCCACGTCCGTGCTGTACCTGCAGGAGCGCCGCAGGCTGCGGCTCTACCTGCGCCAGGACGAATACGGCCGCTACTACTCGGCCCTCGTCTACCTCCCGCGCGACCGCTACACCACCGGTGTCCGGCTCAGGATCATCGACATCCTGAAGGAGGAGCTCGGTGGCATCAGCGTCGACTTCACCGCCTGGAACACCGAGTCGATCCTCTCCCGGCTGCACTTCGTGGTCCGTGTTCCGCCGGGCACCGAGCTGCCCGAGCTGTCGGACGGCGACAAGGAGCGCATCGAGGCCCGTCTGGTCGAGGCGGCCCGCTCCTGGGCCGACGCGTTCGCCGAGGCGCTGACCGCCGAGTGCGGCGAGGAGCGCGCGGCCGAGGTGCTGCGCCGCTACAACAACGCCTTCCCCGAGGGTTACAAGGCCGACCACACCCCGCGCGCGGCGGTCGCCGACCTGGTCCACCTGGAGCAGCTCAGCGAGGACAAGACCTTCAGCCTGAGCCTGTACGAGCCGGTGGGCGCCGGGCCCGAAGAGCGCCGCTTCAAGATCTACCAGAAGGGCGGCACCGTCTCCCTCTCCAAGGTGCTGCCGGTGCTCAGCCGCCTCGGCGTGGAGGTCACGGACGAGCGGCCGTACGAGCTGCGCTGCGCGGACCGCACCACCGCCTGGATCTACGACTTCGGTCTGCGCATGCCCAAGGCGGCCGGCGGCGGGGAGTACCTCGGCGACGACGCCCGCGAGCGCTTCCAGGAGGCCTTCGCGGCCACCTGGACCGGCAAGGCGGAGAACGACGGCTTCAACGCGCTGGTGCTGAGCGCCGGGCTGAACTGGCGGCAGGCGATGGTGCTGCGCGCCTACGCCAAGTACCTGCGGCAGGCCGGTTCGACCTTCTCGCAGGACTACATGGAGGACACCCTCCGCAACAACGTCCACACCACCCGGCTCCTCGTGTCGCTGTTCGAGGCCCGGATGTCGCCGGACCGGCAGAAGGCCGGCCTGGAGATCACGGACGCCCTGCTGGAGGAACTGGACGCGGCCCTGGACCAGGTGGCGAGCCTGGACGAGGACAGGATCCTCCGCTCCTTCCTCACCGTCATCAAGGCGACCCTGCGCACGAACTTCTTCCAGGCCGCGCAGGGCGGCGGGCCGCACGACTACGTCTCCATGAAGTTCGACCCGCAGGCCATCCCGGACCTGCCGGCGCCGCGCCCGGCGTTCGAGATCTGGGTGTACTCGCCGCGTGTCGAGGGCGTGCACCTGCGCTTCGGCAAGGTCGCCCGAGGCGGTCTGCGCTGGTCCGACCGGCGTGAGGACTTCCGTACCGAGATCCTCGGCCTGGTCAAGGCGCAGATGGTGAAGAACACCGTCATCGTGCCGGTCGGCGCCAAGGGCGGCTTCGTCGCCAAGCAGCTGCCGGACCCGGCCAAGGACCGCGACGCGTGGCTGGCCGAGGGCATCGCCAGCTACAAGACGTTCATCTCGGCGCTGCTCGACATCACCGACAACATGGTCGCCGGCGAGGTCGTGCCCCCGCAGGACGTGGTCCGGCACGACGGCGACGACACCTACCTGGTGGTCGCCGCCGACAAGGGCACCGCGACCTTCTCCGACATCGCCAACGGGGTCGCCGAGAAGTACAACTTCTGGCTCGGCGACGCCTTCGCCTCCGGCGGCAGCGCGGGCTACGACCACAAGGGCATGGGCATCACCGCGCGCGGCGCCTGGGAGTCCGTCAAGCGGCACTTCCGCGAGCTGGGCGTGGACACGCAGAGCCAGGACTTCACGGTCGTCGGCATCGGTGACATGTCCGGTGACGTGTTCGGCAACGGCATGCTGCTGTCCGAGCACATCCGCCTGGTCGCCGCCTTCGACCACCGGCACATCTTCATCGACCCGACCCCGGACGCGGCGACGTCGTACGCCGAGCGCCGCCGTCTGTTCGAGCTGCCCCGCTCCAGCTGGGCCGACTACAGCACCGAGCTGCTGTCGGCCGGCGGCGGGATCTTCCCGCGCAGCGCCAAGTCCATCCCGGTCAACGCCCACATCCGCGAGGCCCTCGGCATCGAGGACAAGGTCACCAAGATGACCCCGGCCGACCTGATGAAGGCGATCCTGCAGTCGCCGGTCGACCTGCTCTGGAACGGCGGCATCGGCACGTACGTGAAGTCGTCGGTGGAGTCCAACACGGACGTCGGCGACAAGGCCAACGACGCCATCCGCGTCGACGGCAAGGACCTCAGGGTCAAGGTCGTCGGCGAGGGAGGCAACCTGGGCCTGACCCAGCTCGGCCGGATCGAGTTCGCCATGCACGGCGGCAAGATCAACACCGACGCGATCGACAACAGCGCCGGCGTGGACACCTCCGACCACGAGGTGAACATCAAGATCCTGCTGAACGGCCTGGTCGCGGACGGCGACATGACCGTCAAGCAGCGCAACAAGCTGCTCGCCGAGATGACCGACGAGGTCGGCGCGCTGGTCCTGCGCAACAACTACGCGCAGAACACCGCCCTGGCCAACGCCCTGTTCCAGGCGAAGGACATGCTCCACGCCCAGCAGCGGTTCATCCGGCACCTGGTGCACGAGGGCCACCTGGACCGGGCGCTGGAGTTCCTGCCCACCGACCGCCAGATCCGCGAGCGCCTCGGCCAGGGCCAGGGCCTCACCAGCCCGGAGACGGCCGTCGTCCTGGCGTACACGAAGATCACGGTCGCCGAGGAGCTGCTGCACACCTCGCTGCCGGACGACCCGTATCTGCGCAGCCTGCTGCACGCGTACTTCCCGACCGCGCTGCGCGAACGCTTCGCCGACGCCATCGACCACCACCCGCTGCGCCGCGAGATCACCACGACCGTGCTGGTCAACGACACGGTCAACACGGGCGGTACGACGTATCTGCACCGTCTGCGCGAGGAGACCGGGGCCTCCCTGGAAGAGATCGTCCGCGCCCAGACGGCCGCCCGCGCGATCTTCTGCTCGGCACCGGTGTGGGACGCGGTCGAGGCCCTGGACAACCAGGTCGACGCCGCCGTCCAGACCCGCATCCGGCTGCACTCGCGCCGCCTGGTGGAGCGCGGCACGCGCTGGCTGCTGAACAACCGGCCGCAGCCGCTGGAGCTCGCCGAGACCGTCGAGTTCTTCGCCGAGCGGGTCGAGCGGGTGTGGCAGGAGCTGCCGAAGCTGCTGCGCGGCGCGGACCTGGAGTGGTACCAGCACGTGTACGACGAGCTGTCCGCGGCCGGCGTCCCGGACGAGCTCGCCACGCGCGTGGCCGGGTTCTCCTCCGCCTTCCCGGCGCTCGACATCGTGTCGGTGGCCGACCGCATGGGCAAGGAGCCGCTGGACGTCGCCGAGGTGTACTACGACCTCGCCGACCGGCTCAGCATCACCCAGCTGATGGACCGCATCATCGAGCTGCCCCGCAACGACCGCTGGCAGTCCATGGCCCGCGCCTCCATCCGTGAGGACCTGTACGCGGCGCACGCGGCGCTCACCTCGGACGTCCTCGCGGTCGGCAACGGCACCTCCACCCCCGAGCAGCGCTTCAAGGCCTGGGAGCAGAAGAACGCACCCATCCTGAGCCGGGCGCGCACCACCCTGGAGGAGATCCGCAGCTCGGAGACGTTCGACCTCGCCAACCTCTCGGTGGCGATGCGTACGATGCGGACGCTGCTGCGCACGCACTCGTAGCCGTACGGCGCTGAGAACGCCCCGGGCCGACGTCGAATCGGCCCGGGGCGTTCCGTTTCTTGCCGGCCCTTAGCCAAAAAAGATCTGCGAATTTACCGTTTCCTGCTTATCGGTGGCCTTCGGCTAGGGTCTGGGTTGTGACTGTTCAACTCACCGAGACCCGCCCGGCAGCACCCCCAGCGCCGGCTCCGGCCCGGCGGCCCGTCACCCGTGTCGTGCTGGAGATCGTGAAATTCGGGATCGTCGGCGGCAGCGGCGTCCTGGTCAATTTCCTGGTCTTCAACCTGCTGCTGCACGGCCCGGCTTGGCCTGCGATGACCGCGACGGTCCTGGCCAGCTGTGTCGCGATGGCGACCAATTACCTGGGGTTCCGCTATTTCGCCTATCGGGACCGGTCTGCGCGCACCCGCAGCCAGATCCTGCTGTTCTTCGTCTTCAGCGGCCTCGGCGTCGGGATGGAAATCGGCCTGTTCTGGGTCGGTTACCAGGGTCTCGGCCTGCACGGCGTGGTCGGGTCGAATGTGGTGAAGGCCCTGTCGATCGCGCTCGCCTCCACCTTCCGTTTCCTGGTCTATCGCACGTGGGTGTTCCAGCAGGATGCACGCCGCACCGTCTGACACCGAGCCGTTGAGCCGCACCACGCCGCCGGCCGGCGCCGCGCGGACGGGCCGGATACTGCCGCATGCCGCCGCCGCGCTCGTCGTGGTGCTGCTGCTCCTGGTCATCGTCCGGCTGCCCTGGGCCGGCGACCTCGGCATGCACGCGGCCACTGTCCAGCGCCTGCGCCACAGCCTGCTGCATCCCGGCAACCCGCTGGTCGACGCGGACACGCCGAGCCCCTACTACTCGCCGTGGATGCTGGTCCTGGGCGTGATCGCCAAGCTGACCGGCCTGTCGGTGTTCGTGGTGCTGCGGATCGCCGCGCTCGCCGGGCTGACCCTGCTGGTCACCGGGGTCTGGCGGTACGTCCGAACCCTGAGCCCGCACCGTGCGGCCCCCGCCCTGGCCCTGCTCAGCCTGGTCTTCCTCTGGGGCCCGCTGCTGTTCAACTGGTCCGGCTTCCTGGGCCTGAACTCCCTGGCGCTGACGGTGTCGTACCCCAGCGTCTTCGCGCTCGGCCTCACGTTCCACTTCTGGGCCTGGCTCACGCGGGCGACGCGGGAGGAGGCCACATGGGGCAGGTGGCTGGGGCTCGGTGTGCTGTGGGCGCTGATTCTGCTGTGCCACCAGTTCACGGGCGTCGTGGCCTCGTTGGGCGCGTTGGCGACGGTGATCGCGGCCCGGCCGGCCCGGCCGGTGCTGCCGCGGCTTGCCGCCTCGTCGGCCCTGGGCATGCTCCTGCTGTGGCTGTGGCCGTACTACGACTTCTTCTCCCTGTTCTCCGCGGGTGCCGACCTGGAGGCCATCCACCGGCCGTTGTACGAGCACCTGGCCGCGCGGTTCGGTCTGGTCCTGCTCGGGGTGGCGGCGCTGGTGCTGCGCGTCCGGCGCGACCGCTGGGACCCGTTGGCGCTGTTCTTCGTCCTCGGCGCGCTGGTGTTCGCCGCGGGCGGGCTGACCGGCCACTACTCCTGGGGCCGCGCCCTGCCGGCCGCGCTGATCCCGGCACAGCTCGCGGCCGCGCTGGAGGCCGTGTCGCCGGGGCGGCGTGCCGTACGGGCGGGGTGGGCGTGTGTGCTGGGCGCCGCGCTGGCCGTGGGGGCGTGGACGCAGGCCGGGACGCTCGGCTATGTGACGGGGAAGAGTGCGCTGCCGTCGGTGGTCGCGGCGAAGTACCACACGCCGTGGGTGGGGTATCACTGGATCACGCCGTGGGTGAAGTACGGCGATGTGGTGATGGCTCGAAGGTTTCCCGCGCGGCAGATCCCCGCGTACGGGCCGTACACCGTGGCGCCGGGCTATCCGGATGTGTTCCTGCGGGACGCTGCACGGCGGGAGGCGGCGGTGGAGCGGTACTTCGCCGCGGGGACGTCCGGCTCCGGCCGGGCCGGGATTCTGCGCGAGTACGACGTGAAGTGGGTCGTGGGGCCGGAGGGCATGGCGGGACCCGGGTTGCGGAAGGTGACTGTGGGCCCGGAAGGCCAGGTCCTGTACCGAGTGGTGCGCTGAGCTGCAGGCGCCCCGTAAGGGCGCGGGGAACTGCGTGAGCAGCCCACCCCGCGCCCGTCGCCGGGCATCCGCCTGCAGCGCAACGGCGCTTCGGACAGGCCCTCCTACCTCAGCACGCTCGCCACCAGCTTCGCCGCCCTGCGGACCCGCGGGCGGGCGATCTTGCGGATGACCGGGCGGATGACGCTCGCCGTCACACCGACGGGATGCCAGCGGATCTGGAGACGGCCGGGGTTGCGGCCCTCCGGTTCGACGGTGACCTGGTGCGGGGTCGCGCCGGAGTGGTAGTCGACGCGGGCCGTGGCCGTGGGGAAGTCGAGGGGGGCCAGGAGCAGGCCCGAGTGCGACAGGCCCTGCTGGTTCAGGACGACCAGGGGGTGACGGACGCCCTCGAAGCCCTGCAGGGGGATCGGTGCGGCGGCGAGGTCCAGGTGCACGGTGCCTTCGAACAGACCGGGCCGGACCGGGTCCAGCCGGAAGGGCACGGCCATGCGGCGCCGGCCGGGCGACAGCACCAGGCGGGCGCGCTGGGGGCCGATGGGAAGGCGGAGGCCGGGGTCGTATGTGCGGATGGACAGGGTGAGCGTGGCTCCGGGGCCACGCGTCAGTTCCGTGATCTCGTGGCGGAACTGCGCGCTCGGGAACGGACGTGTGTCCAACTCCAGGTCGGACACGTCCAGTTCGCGGCGGGCGCGGTCGTCGGTGGGGACGCTGTCGCCCCAGTACGGCACTCCGGACGCGTCGGTCGTGATCTGCCGCGGTGCCACCCCGTGACTGAGGCCGCGCGCCGCGAGCTGGGCGTCGGCCGGACGCCCGCCCCGCAGCAGCTCCAGCACCACCCGCTCCGGGCGGGGCAGACGGGCGTACGCGCCGGGAGACAGCGTGTCCAGGTACGGGTTCATGATGTCCGCGAAGGCGGCCAGCCACTCCGCGTCCCGGTAGGGCAGGTCGCCCGCGTAGAGCCTGAAGTCGTGCTTGAGGAACTTGAAGTCCTTGGCCTCCCGCAGCCCGGCATGCCCGCTCTTCTCCAGGAAGTCGTCGATCATGCGGTGCACGCGGATACGGTCCTGGACGTTGGAGATCTTGTGCCGCTGGTTGGAGATCGTGGCCGACTCCGCCGCCGCGAACGGCTCGATGTGCCAGACGTACACGGGGTCCGGGATGATCGTGAACGCCTTCGCCAGGCAGAACGCCTGGATCGAGAACAGCTGGTCCTCGTAGTGGACGCCCTCCGGGAAGCGGAGGTTGTGGCGGTTCAGGAAGTCGCGCGTGTACATCCTGTTCGTCGACAGCGGCCAGAAGAGCAGCTCGGTGTCCGACGCGATGTCGTCCAGGGTGCGCCGCTCGGCGAACAGGTGCGGCATCCACGTCGTACGGCGGCCGGTGTCCACCCGGAGGCGCTGGCAGGCGCCCATGGCGAAGTCCACCTCGCGCTCGCGGTGCGCGGCGAGCAGCAACTCCACGGCGCGCGGCGGGAGTTCGTCGTCGCTGTCGAGGAACATCAGATACGGCGCCCGGGCGATCTCGATGGCCCGGTTGCGCGGGGCGCTGCAGCCGCCGCTGTTCTCCGGCAGGCGGAGATAGCGGATGCGGGAGTCCTGCGCCTCCAGTTGACGCGCCACCGTCGGTGTGTCGTCCGTGGAGTGGTCGTCGCTGATGATGATCTCGATGTTCGCGTGCGTCTGCGCGCGCAGGGACGCCACCGCCCGGGGCAGGCGCGCCGCGTCGTTGTAGACGATGACGGTGACCGTGACGTCGGGGGTCGTGGTCGTCGTGGTCGTCATGCCGAGGCCTCCTCGGGGGTCGGGGCGGGGGTGCGTTCCTCCAGCGGGATCACCGGGGGAAGTGACTCCTCCGGTTCGCCCAGGAACACCCGTCGTACGACCCGTTCGGCGGCGCGTCCGTCGTCGTACTCGCAGAACCGGCGCCGGAACGCGGTCCGCGCCTTGGCCGCGTTCTCGTCGCGCCAGGCGCCGGAGACGAAGATCTCCGTCAGCTCCTCCTGGGTACGGGCGACCTGGCCGGGATGCTCGGTCATCAGGTCGAAGTAGACGCCCCGGGTGGTGCGGTAGGTCTCCCAGTCGTCGGCGTAGACGATGATCGGACGGTCGAGGTTGGCGTAGTCGAACATGATCGACGAGTAGTCCGTGACCAGCGCGTCGGCGGCCAGGCACAGCTCCTCGACGGGGTCGTAGGAGGAGACGTCGATGATCCGGCCGGAGCGGCGCAGGCCGGTGAGCGGGGAGGCCGCGCCGCCGTAGAAGTAGTGGGCGCGGACCAGGAGCACGGTGTCGTCGCCGAGCCGGTCGGCGAGGGCCGCGAGGTCCAGGCGCGGGGTGAAGCCGGCCTCGTAGTCGCGGTGGGTGGGCGCGTACAGGACGGCCGTCTTGCCGCGCGGGATGCCGAGGCGTGCGCGGGCGGCACGGACATCGGCGGCCGTGGCCGAGTAGAAGACGTCATTGCGCGGGTAGCCGTGGTCCAGCGAGGTGTAGCGGGCCGGGTAGGCGCGCTCCCACATGCGTGTGGAGTGGCTGTTGGCGCTGACGCTGTAGTCCCACTTGTCGATGCGGCCCAGCAGGGCGTCGAAGTCCAGGCCCTTGGCGGCGGCCGGGTGTTCCATCTGGTCCAGGCCCATGCGCTTGAGCGGAGTGCCGTGGTGGGTCTGGAGGTGGATCGCGCCGGGGCGCTTGACCACCGCGTTGGGGAAGTTGACGTTGTTGACGAGGTACTTGGCGGTGGCCAGGGTCTCCCAGTAGCGGCGGGTGCCGGGGATCACATGGTCGGTGCCGGGCGGCAGCAGGGCCTCGTTGCCCTTCGCCACCACCCACACCGGGTGGATGTGCGGGGCGAGTTCGCGGAGTTTCGCGGCGATCGCGGCCGGGTTGCAGGCCACTCCGCGCTCCCAGTAGGCGGCGAACACGGCCAGGTCCGGGTCGAGGGGGCGGGTCAGGGCGCGGCGGTACTGCTGCTCCCGGAGCAGGGCGCCGACCTGCTTCTTACGGGTCCGTACGGCCTTCTTGGCGGCGCGGCGGGCGCGGTTGGCGGCCTGGAAGGCGCGGTACTTCGTGTACGCGCCCTCCTCCAGCAGCGCGTGCCGTACGCCCTCCACGCCCGCCGGGCGCTCGTGGTTCTCGGGGCGCCAGCGGACCGCGGCGAGGGAGGCGCGGCGGAAGAACTCCCGGGCCACGTCGTCGGGCAGGCTCTCACCGGCGAAGGTGCGCACGAGGTCGCGCATCATCAGGTCGTACAGCACCGTGCGGGCGGCGCGGCGGTCCTTGGTGAGCGCGAGCAGCGACTCGTAGCGCTCGATCAGCGCGAACCGGTCCTCGGGGGCGCGCGGCGGCAGGCTCTCGGGGCGCAGTTCGCGGTTCTCGTACGCCACCTGGTTCAGGCAGGCCACGCGGCCGGTGTGCAGCAGGGTCGCGTACGCCGCGTGCGGTTCGTCGTCGGTGGTGAACCGCTCCTCGTGCGCCTGCCAGAACTGCGCGCGCAGGGCGCGGTTGCCGAGCAGCGGGGCGAGGCGCAGCAGGTCGGCGGACTCGTCCAGGGGCAGGCCCGCACGGCCGACGGCGGCGAGCAGCCGCCCGTCTCGCGAGGGGGTGGCGGCGGTCTGCCAGGTGGTCGTGACGTGGTCGAAGAGGAGCACGTCCACGGGGGCGGCACCGTCGGTGCCGGTGGCGGCGTCCAGTTCGGCGGTGCGTTCGGCGATCAGCCGGGCGGCGCCGGCCGGCAGGCCGTCCTTGGCGTGCACGAAGTGCAGCCAGCGGCCGGTGGCGCGGGCGGCGCCGGCGGCCCGGGCCGCCGCGTCACCGGTGCCGTCGGGCAGCGGTACGACGATCGTGTCGGGGGCGTGGCCCTCGGCCGTCTCCCGCGCCCAGTCGCCGACCGCGGCGACGATGACCTCGGCGTCGGGGAGCGGGTGGGCCTCCAGGGAGCCAAGCAGCTCTGTCAGATGCCCCTGTGCGTTCGGTCCGTAGACGATGACGCTGAGTTGGGGCATCGCAGTGGACTCCTTCTGCTCGTTCAGCTCGGGGCACCCTTCATAACATACTGTCACTAAGCGGATGAAAGGGATGACCGCGCTCGGGGTGAGAGACGCTCAGGAGGGAAGAGGAGGTTCCGCGACTCCTGGTTTCCCTCCCTGTCACTTTTACGCCGCTTTCGTGGCGCCGGCCTTCTTGTCGCTCTTGTCGCCGGTGAAGGTCTCGTACTCCTTCATGACCTCCTCCGTCGGCCCGTCCATGCGCAGCTCGCCGCGCTCCAGCCACAGGACCCGCTCGCAGGTGTCGCGGATCGACTTGTTGTTGTGGCTGACCAGGAAGACCGTGCCCGCCTTCTCGCGCAGTTCGCGGATCCGCTCCTCGGAGCGCATCTGGAACTTGCGGTCGCCGGTGGCCAGGGCCTCGTCGATCAGCAGGACGTCGTGGTCCTTGGCGGCGGCGATGGAGAAGCGTAGCCGGGCGGCCATGCCGGAGGAGTACGTGCGCATCGGCAGGGTGATGAAGTCGCCCTTCTCGTTGATCCCGGAGAACTCCACGATGTCCTGGTAGCGCTCCTTGACCTGTTCCCGCGACATACCCATGGCGAGACCGCCGAGGTGGACGTTGCGCTCGCCGGTGAGGTCGTTCATCAGGGCCGCGTTGACGCCGAGCAGGGAGGGCTGGCCGTGGGTGTAGATGTGGCCGTTCTCCACGGGGAGCAGGCCGGCGACCGCCTTGAGGAGCGTCGACTTGCCGGAGCCGTTGGTGCCGATGAGACCGATCGCCTCGCCCTTGTAGGCGATGAACGACACCTTCTTCACCGCGTGCACCCGGCGCACGCCCGCCGCCTTCTCGGCCTGCTTGCGGCGCAGGATGCGGTTGAGGGCGGCGGTGGCGCTGCCGCGGCCGGCGCCGGTGCCGTGGACCCGGTAGACGATGTCGACGTTCTCGGCGATGACGGTGGGGATCTTCGCTTCGGTCTGCTCAGCCACGGCCGTACCTCTCCTCAGCCTTCCAGAAGTAGATGAAACCGCCGATGCCGGCGAGCAGCGCCCAGCCGGTGGCCGCGGCCCACACGTGCGGGGGCAGCTGGTGGGCGTGGAAGCTGTCGATCAGCGCGAACCGCATGAGGTCGATGTAGACCGCGGCCGGATTGGTCTCCAGCAGGACCGTGACGATGTGCGGCAGGTGGTCCTTCTTGGTGAGCTTGTCGATGCTCCACATCACGCCGGACACGTACATCCAGGTGCGCAGGACGAAGGGCATCAGCTGGGCGATGTCCGGGGTCTTGGCGCCCATCCGCGCCATGATCAGCGACACGCCGGTGTTGAACACGAACTGCAGGACCAGGACCGGGATCGCCAGCACCCAGGAGGCGGCGACCGGGACGCCGAAGCAGAGCAGGATGACGATCAGCGCGGCCATCGAGAACAGCAGCTGCTGCAGCTGCTGGAGGCAGAAGGAGATCGGCAGCGCGGCGCGCGGGAAGTGCAGGGCGCGGACCAGGCCGAGGTTGCCGGAGATCGCGCGGGTGCCGGCCATGATCGAGCTCTGTGTGAACGTCCAGATGAACACGCCCGTGACCAGGAAGGGGACGTAGTCCGGGACATGCTGCTTGGTGCCGAGCAGGACGCCGAAGATGAAGTAGTAGACCGCCGCGTTCAGCAGCGGGGTCATGACCTGCCAGACCTGGCCGAGCTTCGCCTGGCTGTACTGCGCGGTGAGTTTGGCGGTGGCGAAGGCGGTGATGAAGTGGCGGCGGGCCCACAGCTGCCGGACGTACTCCGGCAGGGAGGGGCGGGCGCCACTGACCGACAGGCCGTGCCGGGCGGCCAGCGCCGCGAGGTCGTCGTCGGCCGGGGCCTGGGTGGGGGGCGGTGTGTCGAGGACCTGGCTCACATCCGCTGCTTTCGCTCGGGGGAGGGGGTGGCGCGTCCGGCCGCCGGCCGGGGCGCGTCGGGTCGGTCCGTCGTCCGGCGCTTCCTCCGCTGCGCCTTCCTTACGCTTCTCTTCACGTTCTCTTACGTCGGAACGGGACCGTATCGTCGCAACGTGAGCGTAGAACCAATCGACGTCGGAACGCAACCGTATCGTCGTAACGGCCTATGCTGTGCGTCATGACGACGAACGCCGACGAGCCGCCGACGCGTACGCGCCGCCGGACCCCCGCGGGGGCCGCCGTACTCCGGGAGGACGTGACCGAGGCCATCCGCGCGGCGGTCTTCGAGGAGCTGGCGGCGGTCGGATACGCGCGCATGTCCATCGAGGGCATCGCGCGGCGGGCGGGCGTCGGCAAGACGGCGGTGTACCGGCGCTGGCGTTCGAAGCTGCACCTCGTGCTGGACGTGGTGTCGGCGATGGCGGTCCTCGGCCTGCCCGTCCCCGACACGGGTTCCCTGGAGGGCGACCTCCGCCTCCTCTACGAGGTCACCTCCCGCGCCCTGCGCCACCCCGTCGCCTCGCAGATCATCCCCGACCTGCAGGCGGAGGCGGCCCGCAATCCCGACATCGCCGACGCCTTCCAGAAGGCCCTGCGGGACGGTCAGGAGGGCGTGGCCAGCAGGATCATGGCCGCGGCGGAGGAGCGGGGCGAGGTACGGGCGGGGCTCGACCCCGACCTCGCGCTCGATCTGATCTCCGGCCCCCTGTACTGGCGCGCGGTGGTCATCCGCTCCCCGAAGCTCCCCAAGGGCTACCTGGAAAACCTGGCCCGGGCCGCGGCGGGGGCACTGAGGGCGCTGTGAGGGCGGGGCGCGCTGCCCGCCCCAGGTCGCTGCGGCAACGTTCACCGGCGCAGACTACGACCGCGCCGCCTCCGGGTGGTGGTGTACCCAGCCCTCCCAGGCCGAGGTGATCATGTCCTGGACGTCGTACTTGGCCTGCCAGCCCAGCTCGGTGGCGATGCGGGTGGCGGAGGCGACGACGCGGGCGGGGTCGCCGGGGCGGCGTGCGGTGACGGTCGGCGGATGGTCGTAGCCGGTGACCGCATTGATGCGGTCGATCATCTCGCGGACGGAGACGCCCTCGCCGCGCCCGATGTTGAGGGTCAGGTCCGTGCCGGGGGAGGAGGCCAGGGCGCGGGCGACGGTGACGTGGGCCTCGGCCAGGTCGACCACGTGGATGTAGTCCCGGACGCAGGTGCCGTCGGCGGTCGGGTAGTCGTCTCCGAAGATACGCGGGGCCGCCCCCTCGGTGAGCTTCTCGAAGACCATGGGGATCAGGTTGAACACGCCGGTGTCGGCGAGTTCGGGGCCGGCCGCGCCCGCCACGTTGAAGTAGCGCAGGGAGGCGGTCGACATGCCGGACGCCCTGCCCGCGGCGCGGACCAGCCACTCGCCGGCCAGCTTCGTCTCGCCGTAGGGGGACATCGGCCGGCACGGGGTCTCCTCCGTCACCACGTCGACGTCCGGCATGCCGTAGACGGCGGCCGAGGAGGAGAAGACGAAGGACGGGATCTCCGCCGCCGTCACCGCCTCCAGGAGGACCCGCAGGCCCTCGACGTTCTCGTGGTAGTAGTGCAGCGGGCGCTCCACGGACTCGCCCACCTGCTTCTTCGCCGCCAGATGCACGACCCCGCTGATCTCGTGCTCGGCGAGCGTGCGGGCCAGCCGGTCCGCGTCCAGGGTGGAGCCCCGCACCAGGGGGACGTGTGCCGGTACGCGTTCGGCGACGCCCGAGGACAGGTCGTCGTAGACGACCGCGCGCTCGCCCGCCTCGGTCATCGCCCGTACGACGTGAGCCCCGATGTATCCGGCACCGCCGGTGATCAGCCAGGTCATGGCGGCTGTCTCCTCGTCAGTCGGCCCGCTGCGCCGCGTGCGCGGCGCCGGGCATCTCTCGGTCGGGCAGCGGGCGCGTCGGTGACGCGCCGGGCGGCTCAGCGCAGCAGGCGCCGGAGCCGGCCGCGCAGCACCTGGACGACCCCGCGCACGCCGGTCGCCACACGCACGGCCAGTGCGCCGGAGTGCGTGGCGTACGGCTGCACCAGGAGCACGCCGTACCGGGCACTCGGGACGGCGCGCCGGCGCAGCCGGCCGGCGCCCGTCAGGGCGTGCGCCGTGACCTCCCGTTGCGTGCCGTCCGCGAAGCGCACGGTCAGCTGCAGGTCCCAGGTGCCCGCGCCGAGCGCGGCCAGGTCGACCGGCAGCTTCGCCGACCACCTGTCCGTGCCCGAGGGCGCGAGCGGCACCGTCGTGCGCCCCCGCGTCCGCTCGTCGTCGCGCGAGACCCACTCCACATCCACCTCCCGCGGGCTGCCCTCGGCCACTCTGCCGTACATCTCGTGCAGCCGCAGGCGCAGCAGCGAGGCACGCGCGCGTGGCTCCAGTGCCGCGTCGACGGCGAGCGGGAGGGCGGCGACCGGGCCGGTCAGGTACGGCGCGAGGGTGACCTGGGGAAGGTCGGCGGACCAGACGGGGACGCCGTCGGGGGTGCGGGCGTACGGCGGCAGGAGGCGTGCCGGGCGGGCGGCCAGTTCGCGCAGCCGGGGCAGGTCGCGCGGCTCGGGCGACTCCAGGACGACCCGCGCGAGCACCCGGCCGGCCGCCGTCGGGTTCAACTCCCAGTCGGGGGCTTCGTAGTGCGCGAGGTACTCCCGGGTGTGCGCCCACCATGCGCGCTGGTAGTGCACGTCGCGCAATCCCAGCTCGCGCGCGTACATGCGCACCTCGTGGTCGAGGAACTTGGCCCGCACCGCCCGCGCCAGCTCCTTCTGCCCGGAGCTCAGCAGGATGTCGTACGCCTGCGCGCACGCCTCCACGCGCGCCTGCCAGTTGCCGATGTGCTCCCGGTCCAGCGAGAGCGACAGCCGCTCGGCACTGCGGCGCACGTGCCACACGTACACACGGTCCGGTACGAGCGCGATGCGCGGGCCGGCGGCCAGCACCCGTGCGGTGAAGACGATGTCCTCGTAGAGGAAGCGGCCCTCCGGGAAGCGGATGCCGTGCTCACGCAGGAAGTCGGTGCGGTACAGCTTGTTGACGCACAGCGTGTCGTGGACCAGACGCGGCCGCTGGGAGGGGTGCGGCAGGGTGGTGTGCGCCGTGTAGAGGGGCGCCTGCCAGGGTTGTTCGCGCCCCGAAGGCAGCTCCCGGCGCACGCACAGACCGCTCGCGACCTCGGCGTGCGCCCCCGTGGCCGCCGCCAGCAGCGCGTCCACCGCACCGGACGGCAGCACATCGTCGCTGTCCAGGAACATCACGTACGGCGTGGTCACCGCGTCGATCCCGGTGTTGCGCGGGGTGCCGCAGCCGCCGCTGTTCTCGCGCAGGCGCACCACCCGCAACCGGGGCTCGTCGGCGGCCAGCCGGTCGAGCAGCTCGGCGCTGCCGTCCGTCGAGCGGTCGTCCACGGCGACGACCTCGGCGACCGCCGGCCCCTGGGCGAGTGCCGAGCGCACGGCGTCGGCGACATGCGCACGGTCGTTGTAGCCGATGACGACGACACCGACCCGCGGCACGGGCGCGGGCTCGGCGGTGTCCGGCCTGACGGGCGGATCTGGCCGGTCGGGTCTGTCGGGCTGGTCAGGTCGCATGGAATCCACAGGCCGAAGCGTAGAAATGGAGGGTAATAGTCCGTTAAGAGCTGCTTAGCAGTCGTTCCGGAAGACGGTCGGAATCGGGTCGGGGTTGCGTCGTTCGCAGGTTCTTTCCGTCCGCTCCCGCGGCCCGCCACAACCGGAGGAAGGACAGCACGGCGGCGGCCGCCAGGACCCCGTTGCGGATCAGCATCAGCAGACAGCCGGCCCAGGTGCCGCCGATCACCTCGCGGTAGTACATCGGGTACACCACGGTGCTCAGCGCGGTCGCTGCCAGGACCAGCGCCGCGACCGGCCGTTGGCCGGTGTGCCGCGAGGTCAGGCAGACGGCGGCCAGACCGAGCAGCCAGACCATGTACTGCGGACTGATCACCCGGCTGGTGACCGTGAACAGCAGCACCGCGCTCAGCGCCGCGTCGTACGGCGTGGCCTCGGTCCAGCGCCGCGCCCGCACCCGCCACAGCACCAGCAGCGCGAAGGCGACGGCCGTCAGCGCGAGCGAGGCGGTGGCCACGGCGTCCACGTACGGGCCGGCCAGTTCGACGGCGCCGTACCGGTAGCGCGTGCGGCCCCGCCAGCCGGCGTGCCGCGCGAGATTCAGCGCCGTACCGCCGAGCGACTCGATCTGCACCCCGCGCCCGCCCTGCTGCCGCACAAAGGACAGCGGGTGGTCGAACAACACGGCGAGGACACCGAGCGAGCCGGCCCCGGCGGCCACCGCCCACCCCCACGCCCCGCGCGTCACCCGCCCCCGCGGCGTGCCCAGCAGCACCAGCGCCGGCCACACCTTCACGAGCGCGCCCAGCGCCCCCAGTACCCCGCCCGCACGCGGGGAGCGGGCCAGCGCCAGCAGGGAGAGCACCGCCAGTCCGGTGACCTGGACGTCGTACCGGGCGAGCGGGACGTGCAGCAGCAGCGGCAGCCCGCCCGTCCACACGAACGCGCCGAGCAGACTGCGTCCGGCAGCCGCGCCCGCGCGGGTCAGCGCCGCCGTGACCAGCGCGTCCACGGCCAGTGTGAGCGCCACGAACGCCTGAAAGTACGTCAGCCGCGGCAGCAGGCCCGGCGCCAGCAGGACCACGCCCGCGCCCGGCGGGTACTGCCACAGCGTGTCGTGTGCCGGGAAGGAGCCGTGCGCCAGTACGCCGTACCAGCTGAAGTACAACCGCCATACCTCACGTGCCACCGACCCCCCGCCGAGCAGCGGGGCGTTGTCGTGGGCGAGCAGCCACAGCATCAGGGCGCGCGTGGTGAGCCAGAGGGCGGTGACGGAGAGGACCGGGCCGGGGGTGACACGGGGACGGTTCATCACATGGGAGCCTAAGCCGCACGGATGGTGTATCCGTGCTGATACGCCGTCATGACCGCTGAATGGTTGGTTAATCGCACAAGATCGGGCCGTGGTGAACCTCGGGCTTCCTGTGAGACCGCAGTCGCGCAAGGCGGCTGCAACGACAGCCGTCGCGGCGGCCGGTGGGGCGGGGCACGCGTCGCGGATCCACCGCCGCGTCGCCGTCTGCCTGCCCGCGCTGGTGATGCTCGGCACCGGGCTCTGGGGGCTCGACCGGGGCGGGATGTGGCGGGACGAGGCCGTCAGCTTCCAGGTGGGGCGGCGTACGGTGCCGCAGATCTGGCAGCTGCTGCACGACGTGGACGCCGTGCACGGTCTGTACTACCTCCTCATGCACGCCGTCCTCGCCGTGCACCCGGGCGAGGTCGTGCTGCGGCTGCCGTCGGTGTGCGCCGCGGCGCTGACGGCCGCGCTGGTGGCGGCGCTCGGCACCCGGCTGGCCCGGCCGCGCGTCGGACTGTGGGCGGGGCTGCTCTACGCCGTCGCGCCGATGGCCGGCCACTATGCGCAGGAGGGCCGCTCGTACGCCCTGGTGGCCGCCGGGGTCACCGGCGCGACGCTGCTGCTCGTGCGCGCGCTGCAGGGGGGCTCCTGGTGGGGGTACGGCGCCGTCCTGGGCGTCACCTGCTGGCTGCACGAGTTCGCGGTGCTGGTGTTGTGCGCCCACGCCGGGTCGCTGGCGCTGGCCCGGGTGGGGATGCGGGCCTGGCGGGGCTGGGGGTGCGCGGCGGGCGGTGTGGTGCTGTCGCTGCTGCCGATGGCGGTGGTGTCCTGGGGGCAGGCGGCGCAGGTGGCGTGGTTGCGGAGGCCGACGGCGTCTTCGGCGGAGGAGCTGTTGCGGGGGTTTCTGGGGCCTGCCGCCGGGGTGTACGCGGCGTGTCTGGCCCTTGCCTTACTGGGGCTGTCGGGGCTCTCGGGGCCCGCGGGGCGACGGGGGCAATTCACCCTTCCGGGGGTGGCGTTGCCGTTGACCGTGGTTCCTCCGATGGTGTTGATGTCGGCTTCTCAGATTTCGCCGCTGTATGTCGATCGGTATGTGCTGTACGCGTTGAGCGGGGCGCCGTTGCTGGTGGCCGGCGGAGCCGAGTGGGTGGCCGGGGCTGTGGGGCGGCTGACCGCCGGGGGTCCGAAAAGGCACTCCTCGGTGCGGTCCCCTGTCGTCACCCTCGCCGGTGTTCTCGCGATCTGCCTCGCCTTCCTGCTCCAGCTCCCCCTCCTCCGCGAGGACCGGGATCCCCGTACCCGGGCCGACGATCTCGGGGCCGTTTCCCGCGTGGTGGCGCGGGAGGCGAGGCCGGGGGACGCGGTGGTGTTCGTGCCGGGGAGCGCGCGGAACGCGGCCCTCGGCTATCCGCGGGCGTTCCGTGGAGTGCGGGATGTGGCACTGGCGGAGGGGGCGGCCGAGTCGGGGACCCTGTACGGACGGGAGGCCGGGGCCCGCGAGGTGCGGGACAGGCTGGCGCGGCTGGACCGGGTGTGGGTCGTCGCGGACCCGGACCTGCTCGCCGGGCGGTGGAGCCCCCGCAGTCCCGTCGAGCGGACCAAACTCGCCGTGCTGCGCAGGGAGTTCGCCGTGCGGGAGGAGATCCTCCGGGGCGGGACCGCCGTACGGCTGTACGTCCGCAAGCCGCTGTCCGCCCCGGCCGGCGCGTCTAGGGGGTGTCGTGTGGATCATCCCGGCGTCGCGGGCCCTGGCACGCACATCTGCCGCGTTGTCGTCACTCGCCGACGCTCCGCGTCGACTCCCTCCTCCGCCTTGCAGCTGCACGCACCAGACCCCGCTCGGGTCGGCCGGTCGGCACCGCTCGTCACGGCCGGCCTGATCCGAACGACACCCCCTAGCGCTCCTCCGCCAGTGCTGCCGCGTCCAGTGCGGTGGTGAGCCGGTCGAGGCGTTCGCGCAGTTCGGCGATCTCCGCCAGGTCGAAGCCGGTCGCGCCCATGATCCGGCGCGGCACCTCCAGGGCCCGCTCGCGCAGTGCCGCGCCCTCCTCGGTGAGCCGCACCCGGACCGAGCGCTCGTCCTGCGCGCTGCGCTCCCGGCGCACCAGGCCGGCCCCCTCCAGCCGCTTGACCAGCGGGGACAGTGTGCCGGAGTCGAGCCGCAGATGTTCGCCGAGCGCCTTGACGGGCAGGTCGCCGTGCTCCCACAGGACGAGCATCACGAGGTACTGCGGATAGGTCAGCCCGAGGTCCCTGAGGATCACGCGGTAGACGCCGTTGAAGGCGCGGGACGCCGCGTGCAGCGAGAAACAGATCTGGCGGTCCAGGCGCAGCCACTCCGTGTCGGTCATGAGTCCAGAGTAGCTCTTGCGGTCCATTTAGTTGTACACAACTTAATTGTGTGCTCTACTTATGGTCGTCAGGCGGTCAGGACAGGGGCCGCCGGAACCCCGACTTCGTAAGGGATGGTCTTCATGGACGCGCTCTACACCGCCGTCGCCACCGCCACCCACGGCCGTGACGGTCGCGCCGTGTCCTCCGACGGCAGGATCGACCTCCAGCTGGCCCCGCCGGTGGAGCTGGGCGGCAACGGCCAGGGCACCAACCCGGAGCAGCTCTTCGCCGCCGGTTACGCCGCCTGCTTCGGCAGCGCCCTCGGCCTCGTCGGCCGGCAGGCGAAGGTGGACGTCAGCGACGCGGCGGTGACCGCCGAGGTCGGCATCGGCAAGCAGGGCGAGGGCTTCGGGCTGAAGGTGACGCTGCGCATCGAGCTGCCCGAGACCGTGGACGAGGAGACCGGCCGCAAGCTGGTCGAGACCGCCCACCAGGTCTGCCCGTACTCCAACGCCACCCGCGGCAACGTCGACGTCGACCTCGTCATCGAGTAATCCCGCAGGTCAGGCGTGACGAGGGTGCCGGGCAGGGGCCGGCACCCTCGCACCCGTGCGGCTACGCCGAGGTCAGCGTGTCCCGGCCGGCCGCCTGGCCCGGGATCCGTACCGTGCCCTCGCCGGTCATCGGCTCGCCCAGCAGCAGCGTCCGTACGACACGCTCGGCGGCCCGGCCGTCGTCGAACTCGCAGAACCGGGCCCGGAAGTCCGCCCGCAGCCGCGCCGACTCCTCGTCCCGCCAGGACCCCGAGGCGAACAGCCAGGCCAGCTCCCGGTAGGAGCGCGAGACATGGCCCGGCGGCTCGGCGGTGATGTCGAGACAGGCGCCCCGGCTCGCCGTGTAGGCGGACCAGTCGTCGGCGTGCACCACGATCGGCCGGTCCAGGTTGGCGTAGTCGAACATGATCGACGAGTAGTCCGTGACCAGGGCGTCCGCCGCGAGCAGGACGTCCTGCACCCGCGGCTCCCCGGTCGCGTCGACCACGACCCCGCGCCGGGCCAGCTCCGCGAGGCCCATCCCGCGCGCGGGACCGCCCGCCAGGGACGGATGCAGCCGGACCACGAGGGTGCGCCCCTCGCCCAGGTCGGCCGCGAACCGGGCCAGGTCGAACCGGTCCACGTGGCCGCTGCGGCGGTAGTCCCGGCGGGTCGGCGCGTACAGCACCACCGTGTGGTCCGCCGGGATGCCGTGCCGCTCGCGGAAGCCGCCGCAGTCACCGAAGCCGCCCTGCACCAGCACGTCGTTGCGCGGGCTGCCGGTGCGCAGCGAGGTGAAGTGGCAGGGGTAGGCACGCTCCCAGACCAGCTCGGAGTGCCGGTTGGCGACCAGGCTGTAGTCCCAGCGGTCGGCCCGGCGCAGCATCTGCGGCACGTCGAAACCGAGCCGCGCGCCCGGCTTGTCCCGCAGGTCGGCGCCCATGTACTTCAGCGGGGTGCCCTGATGGGTGTGGATGTGCACGCTGCCGGGCCGCTTGGCCAGGGTGCCGGGCCAGTTGACGTCGTTGACGAAGAATGCCGCCCGCGCGGTGACCTCCAGATAGCGCCGGGAGCCCAGGATCACGTGCTCGACGCCGGACGGCAGCCGTGCGGCGGTCTCCGCGTCCTTCACCACCCACACCCCGCGCAGCTGCGGGGCGATCCGGCGGGCCGCGGCGTACACGGCGGCCGGGTCGCCGAGCATGCCCCGGTGCGAGGAGGCCGAGTAGACGACCAGGTGCGGGTCCAGCGGGCGGTGCATGTGCAGGGACGCCCAGCCGGAGCGGGCCCGCGCGGTGGCCGAGCCGCGCACCAGGTCCGCGCGCCGTGCCGCCTCCCGCCCGGCCCGCGCCGCCTGCCGCCTGATCCGGTACGCCGTCCAGGAGCCCTCCAGCAGGCGGACCTCACCGTCGGCCTGGGCGCCCTCGGGCCTGTGGTCGCGGAACATCCGCGCCGTACGCCGGAAGAACTCGGCCTTGTCGGCGGGCGGCAGCCGGTCCGGCTTGGCCAGGATGTCCAGGCAGTGCTCGCCCATCTTGCGGTGCAGATAGGGCCGCCAGTGCGCCAGCTGGGGCCGCTGCTCGACGAACGCGAAGACCCGCTCGTACTGGTCGTGGATGTCGAAGTGCTTGCGGCTGGTCGTGGACAGGATGCTGCCCTGCCGGCGCTGCCGGTAGTTCACGCAGATCCGGTCCAGCGTGGCGATCCGCCGGGCGCTGAGCATGGCCGGGAAGGTCCAGGGGGTGTCCTCGTAGTAGCCGGGCGGGAACCGGAAGCCCTCCGACTCCACGAACCGGCGCCGGTAGACCTTGTTCCACACCACCATCAGCAGATCCAGGATCTGCGGGAACTCGTCGGCGGTGAAGGTGTCCGGGCCGGCCTCGCCGAGGACGTGGGCGAGGACGTTGCGCCGGGTGCCGCCCCACCAGTAGGTGCGCGCGTAGTCGAAGACCAGCACGTCCGGGTCGCGGGCCTCGGCCAGCCGGTCGGTGATGGCCTGCAGCGCGCCCGGGGTGAGGGTGTCGTCGCTGTCCAGGAAGAACAGGTAGTCGCCGGTGGCGTGCGGCATCCCGGCGTTGCGGGCCCGTCCGAGGCCCACGTTCTCCGGCAGGTGCAGCACCTTCACGCGCGGGTCGCGCTCGGCGTACTCGTCGAGGATCGCACCGCAGCCGTCCGGGGAGCGGTCGTCCACGGCGATCAGCTCGAAGTCGTTGAAGGACTGCAGCAGCACCGAGTCCAGGCACTCGCGCAGAAACCCCTGCACCTTGAAACAGGGCACGATCAGACTGAAGCGGGGCACGGCGGGTCAGCTCCTCACGAGGGTCGCGGCGGCGGGGGCGGGGACGCGCTCCGCGAGCGGGATCACGGGCGGGATCGCCTCCGGCGGCTCGCCGAGCAGCACCCGCCGTACGACACGCTCGGCGGCCCGTCCGTCGTCGAAGTCGCAGAACCGCTCCCGGAACGCGGCCCGCAGCGCCCTGGCCTCCTCGCCCCCGTACGAGCCGTCGCGGAAGACCGCGGCCAGCTCCTGCGGGGTGCGCACGACGGGGCCGGGCGGCTCGGCCATCAGGTCGAAGTAGACGCCCCGCGTCTCCCGGTAGACGTCCCAGTCGTCGGCGTACACGACGATCGGCCGGTCCAGGTTGGCGTAGTCGAACATGATCGACGAGTAGTCGGTGACCAGCGCGTCCGCCGCCAGGCACACGTCCTCCGAGGAACGGTGCCCGGTGACGTCGATGACGCGGCTGATCCGGGCGGAACTCGTCATGGACCGCCGGTCGTAGAAGTAGTGGGCGCGCAGGAGTACGACGACGTCCTCGCCGGCCGCTTCGCAGAACGCCTCCAGATCCAGCCCGGGCTCGAAGCCGGTGTGGTGGTCACGGTGGGTCGGTGCGTACAGCACGGCGGTCTTGCCCTCCGGGACCCCCAGCCGCCGCCTGATCCGCGCCACGTCCTCGGCGGTCGCCGTGTAGTACACGTCGTTGCGCGGATAGCCGTACTCCAGATGCTCGTAGGAGCCGGGGAAGGCGCGCTCCCACATCTGTGTCGAGTGGCGGTTGGCGGAGAGGTTGAAGTCCCAGCGGTCCACGCGGCCCAGCAGCCGGGTGTAGCTGCCCGACTGGGCGGCCACCACCGGGTACGTCGACTGGTCCACGCCCATCGTCTTCAGCGGCGTGCCGTGCTGGGTCTGCAGATGCACGCTGCCGGGCCGCTTGACGATCCCCTCGGCGAAGTTGGCGTTGTTGATCAGGTACGTCGCGCGGGCCAGCACCTCCCAGTAGCGCCGCGAGCCGATCACCGCGTAGTCCACGTCCTTCGGCATGGCGTGCGCCTGGTCGGCCTCGACCAGGAACACCGAGCGGATGTGCGGGGCGAGTTCGCGGGCCTTGGCGTGGATCGCGGCCGGGTTGCAGGCATAACCCCGGCCCCAGTAGGCGCAGTACACGGCCAGTTGCGGGTCCAGCGGGCGGCGCAGGTCGCGGGCGTAGCGCAGCCGGGTGCGCAGCATGTGCGGACGCGGCAGCCGCTCGGCGGCCCCGGAGGCCACCCGGTTGGCGCCGCGCAGACCGCGGAACGCACCGTACGCGCCCGTGGCCAGCAGCCGGTGCTGCACGCCCAGGCTGCCGCCCGGCGGCCGGAAGCCGGCCGGCCGGTGGCGCCGGTAGAGGCGGCCCGCGCGGCGGAAGAACGCCCGGTGCCCGGACGGCAGCCGCTCGGGCCGGGACGCGGTCTTCAGCACGGGCAGGAACAGCTGCTCGAACAGCGGCCGGATCCGCTCGGCGGGCAGGGCGGCCTCGGCGGCCCGGGTCAGCACCAGGTCCACCTGGTCGAGCAGGGCGTGCTGGTGCGGCCCGGGCAGATTGAGCCGGCTGCCCTGCCGGCGCAGCCGGTGCCGTACGACGACCCGGCGCAGCACCGCGATCCGCTCGGCGGCGAGCGTGACCAGGCCGGCCCAGCCCAGGTCGGTGAAGTGGCCGTCGGGAAAGGCGAGCCGGTGCTCGGTCAGGAAGGCGCGGCAGTAGACCGCGCTCCACGCCGGCAGCTGCACACCGGTCAGCTGCGGCAGGTCGGCGGGGGCGAAGGCGTCCTGCGGAGCCCCCGCGAGCAGCGGCGCGGCCGGGTTGGCCGGCTCCCCCTCCCACCAGGGGACGCGCTCGTGCTCGGCGTAGAGCACATCCACGCCGGCGGTCTCGGTCAGCCGGGCGTCCAGCGCCGCGAGCGCGCCCGGCAGCAGCAGGTCGTCGCCGTCGAGGAACAGCACATACGCGCCGGTCGCCGCCCGCATCCCGGCATTGCGCGCCCCGCTCAGACCGGCGGACGGCGGCGAGTCGACGGGGGTCACCCGGGAGTCCCGCTGCGCGTGTCCGGCGGCCACCGCGGCGGCCGGGGAGTCGGGGGCGTCGCAGACCGGGATCAGTTGCAGATCGCCGAAGGACTGGCCGAGAACCGAGTCCAGCGCCTGGGACAGCCGGGCGGCGACCCCATGGGACGGGACGATGATGCTGAAGCGGGGCATTCTGTACTTTCTGTTGTCTTGCGGACACGTGTCCCGCGGACGACGCCGGACGCGCGACCGGGCCGCCCCGCCGGACGCCAGGTGGACGGCCGGCTCGGGGCGGGCCGCGTCGAGCCGAGGTGCAGGGGAACTCCCGCAGGGACCAACGGTGTTCAGCGCCTCTCGGTGACGGGGAGGGGACCGGAAGGTTGCGCCACGGTGGCCAGCGGAGAATGCGCGCAGGCCGACGGCACCGGGCGGCGCTCCGCGAGCGGCACCACCGGCGGCCGGTCCGTCTCGCCCAGCACCACATGCCGTACGACCCGCTCGGCGGCGCGTCCGTCGTCGTACGGGCAGAACCGCTCCCGGAACGCCGCCCGCAGCTCGGCCGAGCGCGAGCCGCGCCAGTGGCCGGTCGCGAAGATGTCGATCAGCTCGTCCTCGCTGCGCGCGACCGCGCCCGGCGGGAAGGCGCGCAGGTCGAAGTAGGTGCCGCGGGCCGCCTGGTACGCCTCCCAGTCACCGGTGTGCACCACGATCGGCCGGTCCAGGCCGGCGTAGTCGAACATGATCGACGAGTAGTCGGTGAGCAGCGCGTCCGAGGCCAGGCAGAGCGACTCCACGCTCGGGTGGTCGCCGACGTCGATGATCCGGGTGCCCGTGCCGAGCGGACCGCCGCGGGTGGGGTGGGGGCGGGCCAGGATCACGAAGCGCGGGCCGAGGCGGCGCGCGATCCGCTCCAGGTCCAGCAGCGGGCGCTGGGTGCGCCGGTGGTCGCGGAAGGTCGGCGCGTACAGGATCGCGACCGCGCCCTCCGGGATGCCCAGCGACTCGCGCAGCCGGGCCACGTCGGCCGAGGTCGCCCGCAGAAGGGCGTCGTTGCGTGGGGCGCCGTACTCCAGCGTGGTGTAGCGGCCCGGGAAGGCCCGCTCCCAGACCAGCGTCGAGTGCCGGTTGCCGGACAGGACCACGTCCCACTGGTCGACGCCGCGCAGCAGCTCGGCGAAGTCGGTGCCGCGGGCCGCAGCCGGGTGCTCCTGCAGGTCCAGGCCCATGTGCTTGAGCGGTGTCCCCTGCCGGGTCTGGATCATCACCTGCCCGCGCCGTTTGCGCAGCCGCCGGTCCAGGACGTCATCGGTGACCAGGTACCGGGAGCGGGCCAGCGCCGTCCAGTAGGCGGCCGTGCCCGGCCGCAGCCGGCGCGGCCCCGGCGGGACCGTGTGCTGGTGCTCGGGGCGGCTGATCCATGCGGTGCGGATGTGCGGGGCGTGGGTGCGGAACGCCTCCTCCAGGGCGCCCGGGTCGCCGCCGTGGCCGCGGCCCGCGCCGGAGGCGAACACCGCCCGGTCGGCGCGGACGGGCAGCCGCAGCTGGATCCGGTAGTGCAGCCGCAGCGCGCCGGTGCGCACGGCGCGGGCCAGCTTCACCGCCGCCTTCAGTGTGCGACGGCACCCGGCCGAGGACAGCTGCAGCGCCCGGAACGTGCGGTGCAGGCCGAAGCGGACCAGGATGTTCCGGCGTCGCATCCGGGTGCCGGGGACGCCGTGGCGGCGGTAGTGGGCGCGGGCCCGGCGCAGGAACTCACCGTGGCTGCCGCGCGGCAGCCGGCCCCGCTTGGTGAACACCGTCGCGTAGTGGTCGATCATGCGGCGGAACAACTCCGGCCGCCACCGGGCGAGTTCGGGCCGCCCCTCGATGTAGGCGAACACCCGGTCGTACTGCTCGAACAGATCGAAGTGCTTGCGGCTGGTGGTGCCGAGGATGCTGCCCTGCCGGCGCTGCCGGTAGTGCACGCACACCCGGTCGAGCGTGGCGATCGACTCCGCCGTCATCAGCACCGGGAAGGTCCAGGGGGTGTCCTCGTAGTAGCCCGGCGGGAAGGCGAAGCCGTTGTCCTCGACGAACTCCCGCCGGTAGGCCTTGTTCCAGGCCACCATCAGCACCCTGATCAGCCCCGGCCGGTCCTCCAGGCGGAACGGCGCCGGGCCCTGCTCGGTGAGCTGGGCGGTGAGCTGGTTGCGCACCGTCCGGCCGTCCCAGTACGTGCGCGCGTAGTCGTACACCAGGACGTCCGGCTCGCCCGACTCCTTGATCCGGTCGGCGATCGCGCGCAGTGCGTCCGGGGTCAGTGTGTCGTCGCTGTCCAGGAAGACCAGGTAGTCGCCGCTCGCCTCGGCCATCCCCGCGTTCCGGGCCCGCCCGAGCCCCTGGTTCTCGGCCAGGTGCACGGGCCGCACGCGCGCGTCGCGGGCCGCGTACTCGTCGATGATCGCCCCGCAGGCGTCCGGGGAGCAGTCGTCCACGGCGATCAGTTCCAGATCGGGGTACGACTGCGAGAGCACCGAGTCCAGGCACTCGGAGAGATACGCCTGGACCTTGTACGCGGGGACAATGACACTGAACCTGGGCAAGGGACATCCAAGGGTCGTCGGTCGGCGCGAGGGTTCTGACCGGAAACGGCCGATGGAGTGAATTGGTTACGGTTCGTACGGCATGTGGGGGACATACGGTGAACGCCAAGGGGCGGGCCGCTGAAGACCCGCCCCTTGAAAAGGGTCGCTCGTGCGACTACTTGACCGCGCCCGCCATCACCCCGGACACGAACTGCCGCTGGAACGCGAAGAACACGGCCAGCGGGATCACCATGGAGATGAACGCGCCCGGCGCCAGCACGTCGATGTTGTTGCCGAACTGCCGTACCTGCGTCTGCAGCGCCATCGTGATCGGCTGGGTGCCCGACTTGGTGAACACCAGCGCGACCAGCATGTCGTTCCACACCCACAGGAACTGGAAGATGCCGAGGCTCGCGATCGCGGGCCCGCCCAGCGGCATCACCACCCGCGCGAACAGCCTCAGTTCACCGGCGCCGTCCAGCCGGGCCGCCTCCAGCAGCTCGCGCGGGATCTCCGCGAAGAAGTTCCGCAGCAGGAACACCGCGAACGGCAGACCGAAGCCGGTGTGGAACAGGACCACCCCGAGGATCGACCCGAACAGGCCGATCCTCCCGAACAGTTCGGCGATCGGGATCAGCGCCACCTGCACCGGCACCACCAGCAGACTCACCACGCCCAGGAACCACCAGTCCCGGCCGGGGAACTCCATCCACGCGAACGCGTAGCCCGCGAGCGCGCCGATCACGACGACCAGCAGGGTCGCCGGGACCGTGATCAGCACGGTGTTCAGCAGAGAGCTGGTGATGTCGCTGTTCTCCAGCAGCTTCCGGTAGCTCTCGAAGGTGAGCTGGGACGGCTTGGAGAACACCGTCCACCAGCCGCTCGCGCTCATGTCCTCGGGCGCCCGCAGCGAGGAGATGAGCAGCCCGATCGTCGGCACCAGCCAGAACAGGCCCACGACGATCAGGAACACGCGGACCAGACCACCATTGATCTTCTCCAGCAGCCAGGTCATCGCCGCACCTCCCGCCTCAGCCGACGGATGTTGAACGCCATCACCGGGATCACCAGCACGAGCAGCAGCACCGCGATCGCGCTCGCCACGCCCGGCTGGTCCTCCGCGAAGCCCTTGCGGTACAGCTCCAGGGCGAGCACGTTCGCGTCGTCCTGGGAGGAGCCCGGCGCGATGATGTAGACGAGGTCGAACACCTTCAGCACATTGATCATCAGCGTCACGGTGACCACCGCGAGGACCGGTGCGAGCAGCGGCACGGTGACCTTGCGGAACACCTGCCACTCGGTGGCACCGTCCACCCGCGCCGCCTCCAGCAGCTCCCGGGGCACGCCCGCGAGCCCGGCCGCGATCAGCACCATCGCGAAGCCCGCCCACATCCACACGTACGCCCCGACGACCGCCGGGGTGACCAGCGCCGGGCCGAGCCACTCGACACCGTTGTACGGCTCCCGGAAGTTGCTCGCGGGCAGCCGCAGGCGCGCGCCGTCGGCGGAGGCCGGCAGCGTGAAGGTGCCGTCGCCGGCCGCCTTCGTGGAGGCGACGACCTTGCCGTCCTTCACCGCCTCGATCCGCATCCCGGCGTACCCCAGCTCGGACGGGTCGGGTGCGCCGAGCCGTCCCACGCCCTTGCCGCGCGTGAAGTCCTGCCACGTGGTGCCGGTGATCCTCCCCGGCTCCGGCCTGGCGGCGACGGCCTTCTTCGCGCCGTCCGGCATCCGGTCCGGGGCGACGCCGACGAGGGGAAGGGTCACCGTCTGCCCGGCATGGACGGTTGTCCTGGTGAGGAAACCGCCCCCCTGTGCCACGAGCGGTGACTCGCGGCCCGGGTGCGCCTTCGGGAACGCCGACGACTGGGCGAAGGTGTCGTGGACCCCCACCCACACCGCGTTCGCGACCCCCTTGTGCGGATCCTGGTCGTACACCAGCCGGAAGATGATCCCCGCCGCCAGCATCGAGATCGCCATCGGCATGAAGACGACCAGCTTGAACGCCGTCCCCCAGCGCACCCGTTCCGTCAGCACCGCGAAGACCAGACCGAGCGCGGTGGAGACCGTGGGCGCGAACACCACCCAGATCACGTTGTTCTTCAGGGCGGTGCGGATGCCGTCGTCGGTGAAGAGGGTCTTGTAGTTGTCGACGCCGGAGAAACCGTCGCCATGGGCGTTGTAGAAGCTGCGGACGAGCGAGTACCCGATCGGGTAGACCACGAGCGCGCCGAGCAGCACCAGGGCGGGCAGCAGGAACAGGGCTGCCACCGTCCTGCGGGTGCCGGTCACGCTCCTACGGCTGCGGGGCGCGGCGGGACCCGGTGAGGCCCCGGCCGCCGTTGCCGCCGACGCCATCGCCGGCTCAGCTCCCGCTTCCGTACGCGGCCGCCGCGTCCTTCTCCAGCTTCGCCTGGGTGCCCGCCACGTCCGCCGGGTTCTTCAGGAAGTCCTGCAAGTCCTTCCACTCACCCTTGCCCGGGGTGCCGCCGAAGGCCTGCGGGGCCTGGTCGGACATGTCGAAGCGGAAGTCGTCGCCGGACGCGATCAGCGCCTTGGCGATCTTCTGCTGCACCGCGTTCGGATACGCCGAGATCTGCACGTTCTTGTTCGGCGAGAGATAGCCGCCGAGCTTCGCCTGGATGGTCGCCGCGTCCGGGGAGGCGAGGAAGGTGACCAGGGCCTGGGCCGCCTTGGAGTCCTTGAGGATCACCGCCGCGTCGCCGCCGGAGACCACCGGCGCGGTCGAGCCGACGGCAGGGAACGGGAACACCTTCGCGTCCGTGCCCACCTTCGCCTTGGTCTCACCGATGTTGACCTGCACGAAGTCACCCTCGTAGACCATCGCGGACTTCGGCTGGTCGCCGCCGGTGAAGGTCTGGGTGACCGACGCCGGGAACTCCGTCTGCAGCGCGCCGCCCTGGCCGCCCGCGAGGTAGTCCTTCTTTCCCCAGATCTGCGCCAGCGTCGTCAGCGCCTGCTTGACCGAGGGATCCGTCCACTTGATCTTGTGCTGGGCGAGCTGGTCGTACTTCTCCGGGCCCGCCTGGGACAGATAGACGTTCTCGAACCAGTCCGTCAGCGGCCAGCCGTCCGCGCCGGCCACCGAGAACGGCGTCACCCCGGAGTCGTACACCGCCCGCGCCGTGCCCAGCAGGTCCTTCCAGGTCTTCGGCTCCTTGGCGTTCGCGTTCTCGAAGACCTTGGCGTTGTACCAGATCAGCGACTTGTTGGCGGCCTTGTAGTACACGCCGTACTGCTTGCCGCCGACCTTGCCGATGTCCTGCCAGCCCTGCGAGTAGTTCTTCTGCAGCTCCTTCACGGCCTCCGGCCCGAGCGGCTTGGCCCAGCCCCGCTGCACGGCCTGCTTGATGGCGCCGGGCTGCGGCAGCAGCGCCACGTCCGGCGGCTGGCCGCCCGCGATCTTGGAGCCGAGGAAGTTGATGATCGGGTCCTGCGCGGGCACGAAGGTGACCTTCGCGCCGGTGCGCCTCTCGAACTCGGCCAGTACCTGCTTGAAGTTCTTCTGCTCCTGACCGGTCCAGACGGCGGCGATCTCCAGGTTCGCGCCGTTCAGCTTCGGCAGGGTGACGGTGGAGCCGGTGGCCCCGCCGGTCTGCTCCCCGCTGCCCTTCCTGTCGTTGTCACTGCTGGAGCAGGCACTCAGCGCGAGGGCTCCGGCCAGCAGCGCGGCGAGTGCGGTGACGGTCCTGTGGGTCCGGATGGTGCTGCTCTTGCTGCGCATCACTTCCCCGTTCGTCGTTCTTCGTTGAACGTCAGAACTCTGTCCGTGCGCTCCGGTGTACGCCGCGCCGCACAAGGGCGGCAAGAGCGCCTGCGCCGTCCGGCGGCTCATCGTGACCGGCTCGTGATCGGGGAGGCATGCGCATACGGTTCGGGCTGGGTCCGTTCAGAGCAGGCTCAGAGCAGTGAGGGCACCTGAGCCGCGGACACCTCGCGCGCCGCCCGCTGCACCGCGCTCGCCAGCAGGGCCAGGTCGGTGGGGCCGTTGCCCAGCTCCCGCACGGGCCGGCGGGCCGGCGGGTCGCCCATGCGCTGCCAGTCCAGCGGGACGACCGTGGGCCGCTGGGTCGCGGTACGCGGGATACGGCCCGTTACCCGGCCGCCCTGGAAACCGACGACCCGCCCGTCCGCGTACGCCAACCGTCCACGCCCCGGCGCCGGTTCGTCCGGCCCCTGGTTCACGGTCTCCAGCACGACCCGCAAGGCGGCCCGCCGCGCGGGCTCGGTCTCCGCCGTACGACCGCCCGTCCCGGCCGCCGCCACCAGATGCACCCCCAGCCGTTCGCCCTCCCGGGCCACCGCCTCCAGCGCCCGCAGCACCGACCCGGCGGCGGGCCGGCCCGGCGAGCCGAGCGGGGGCGAGACCAGCGCGTCCAGGTCGTCGACGACGACCACGAGCCGCGGCAGCGGCGGTGCGGCCTCGGCCTGCTGCCGCGCGGCCGCACCCGGGCGCAGCCGCAGGGTGGAGCTGGGCGGCGCCTCTATGTCACCGTTCGGGGCCGTGCGCTGCGCCACCATCCGGCCCGACACCGCACGCCCCGTGTGCCACTGCGTGAAGTCCGTCCGGCCCAGCAGCTCCGCCCGCCGCTTCAGCTCCGAGGTCAGCGACTGGGCGAACTCCCGCATCCGAACGGGGTCGTTGGCGATGAGATGCGTGGTGACGTGCGGTATGTCGGTGCACACCCGCAACCCCTCACCTCGCCCCGCGCCCGCTCCCACCCCGTCCCGCCCGTCGATCAGCACCACGCCCAGCCGGTCCGGCCGCTCGGCGGCGGCCAGCGAGGCCACCACGGCCCGCAGCAACTCCGTACGACCACTGCCGGCCGGTCCCTCGATCAGCAGATGCGGCCCCTCGGCGACGAGATCGGCGGTGACCGGCCCGCGCGGCCCGGCACCCAGCACGGCGCGCGCCCGTCCGCCCGGCGCCTGGGTGTCGTCCGCCGCGTCCGCCCAGCGCGCCATCAGCGACGCCGGGGTGGCGCGGGCCAGCCCCAGCTCGTCCAGCAGCCGCGCCGACTGCGGCAACGGAGTCGCCACGCGGGTGTCCCGCTCGCCGGCCGGGCCGTCCGGACGCAGCGGCGCCAGTGCCCGCGCGAACCGCTCCGCCCAGGCGGGGGAGACGGCGTCGACGACGGCCGGCGAGCCCGGTCCGACGGGCCCGCTCGGCGCCACCCGCATCAGCTGCAGCGCCGTGGCGACATCGCCGCTGAGCAGTGCCACGGCACCGCAGTGCCGGAACGTCGGCGTCACCGCGCACGCGGCCTCGTACGTCAGTGTCACGGGGGAGGCGGGCGAGGCGGGCTCGGTCTCCGCCAGACACACCACATGGATCCCGGCCCGCGGCCCGGCCACGGCCAGCCGCGCCACGGTCTCCCGCAGCGCGGCCCCTCCCGGGTCTCCGTCCACGACGACGACGGTGTACGGCCCGGGGAACCCGCTCACTCGGCCGACTTCGCCGTCCTCCCTGGCCCAGGAGGGGCGACGGGCGGGGGAGCCGTCGGCGGGCTGCGGGGTGGCGGCGGTGGCCGCTCCGGTGGGGTGCGCGGAAGTGTGGGAGGCGGGAGTGGTGGAGCTTCGGCCGGGGGTGGAGCCGGCCCGGTGTCCGGGGGTGCTCCCCTGGGCGGCGGTGCCGGGACGGCCGTACAGAGGCCCCGGGGCGGGGACTCCGGGGTGGTCGGGGCCCGCTTCGGGGAGGGGCCCGCCGAAGGGGCCGGCCGTGGCGCCGGGGCCGCCGGACGGGAGCCCCTTACCGGGGGCGGCCGGCGTACCGGGGTGCGCGGTGGCACTGTCCGGGTGCCCGGAGACGGGCCGGCCGGGGTGGCTGCCCTGGGCCGGCGCGCTGCCGGGGGCGCCCGGGGTTGCGGCACCGGTACCGGCTCCGTACGTGGCCGCACCCGACGGGTTGGTGTGTGCGGAGGTGTTGCTGGGGTCGGTGGTCGAGGCCTGGGTGCCGGTGCCGGGTGTGTGGGTGGTGGGGGCGGTGGCAGCTGGGCGGGGGCCGGGCGTGGCCGGGTCGGACGGGGCGTGGTGTATGGCGGTGTGGGAGGTGTTGCGGGGGTCGGTGGTCGAGGCCTGCGTGCCGGTGCCGGTGCCGGTGCCGGGTGCGTGGGTGCTGGGGGCGGCGGCGGCCGGGCCCAAGCCGGGTGTGGCCGGGGCGGCGGGGTCGTCGGGGGTGAGGGCGCCCGGCACCGTGCCCGCTGGGGTGCCGGGGGCCGGGACACGGGGCGGGGCGGGGTGGGCCGCGCTTCTGCCGGTCACCGCGTGGTCCTCCACCCGGCGCAGCAGTTCCTCCGCGCGCGCCGCCGCCTGTTCGCGGTCGTAGGCGAGCAGCAGCCGGCAGTCCTGGCCGTGGCCCGGCCGGACGTGCGGGAGCCAGCCGAGCCAGGACCACTCGGCCGTGCGTTCCTCCACGGGACGGGCGCGGTCGGCGCTGATCAGCACGATCTCCAGCAGGTCGGGAGAGTGCAGCGCGGCCAGCTGCGCCAGCACCGAGCGGGCCAGCCCGGACAGCCGGGGGCGTGGACCGGCCAGACCCAGGGCGCCCGCCTCGCGCAGCGCCGCCGTCACGGGCACCGCGGGCAGCAGCCCGGAGCCGTCCGGCGCGCTGCGGTCGGCCGTGCCGAGCCGCACGGTCAGCGCCTCCGCGTGGTCCGGCCCCCGCTCCCACAGCCGGGGCCCGGGACCGAGCGCCGTCAGCAGCAGCGCGGCGGGGTCCGGCCAGGTCTCCGGCTGCTGCGGTGCCGGGTCCGCCGGGACGGAGTCCGCACGGGAGGCGGTGCCGTCGTACGTCCCGGGTCCCACGGGCTGCTCCCCGCGCCCGCCGGTCAGCTTGCGCGCCCAGGCGCCGAGCCCGCGCCGCCGCGCGCCCGGGGAGATGCCGCTGCCCCTGGCAGGGGTGCTTCCACGACCCTGCGCCCGCGGATCCCGGACGGGTTCCGGCTCACGGCCGGCGGGCCCGTATTCGGCCGCACCCGTGTACGGCTCACCGGCCACCGGGCTCGGTCCGCCGACCCCGAAGCGCCCGGCGTGCGTGTCCCCGCCGCTCCGCCTCTCGATCCGCGGCGCCCCGCCCTGCCCCGGCACCACCCCCGGTTCCCGCCACCGGTGCTCCGGCCCCTCGCCCCCCGAGGCCCCCCACCCCACAGCGCCATAACCGTGCTGTCCGGAGCCGACCGGCCCCCCGGACACCCCTCCGGCACCTGGGAACGCCTCACCGGCCCCCTCCGCAGCCGCCGACGGCGCTGGCCCTCCGCCGGGGCCACCCGCACCCGGAGGCGAAACCCGCCCGGGTGGTGCTGGTGGGAACCCGGATCCGGAGCCGGACCCCGACGCACCCGCACCCGCACCCGGCACCTCGTCCCGAACGACCCGGACGCACCCTTCCCCGTCCGGTACGACCCGCAGCCCGGTCCCCTCGGACGGAGCAACCCGCAGCGCCGACTCCCCGATCCGCAACAGGCCCCCGGCCGGGAACCGCACCGGATGCGAGTCCACCCGCACCCCGTCCAGCGCCGTACCGTTCGTGGAGCCGAGGTCGGCGACCGCGACGCGTCCGTCCGCGCCGACGGTGACCGCGCAGTGCAGCCGGGACACGTCGGGGTCGTCCAGCGGTACGTCCGCGTCGGCCGAGCGGCCCACGGTGATCCGGCCGCCGTGCAGCAGATGGACCCCGCCCGCGTCGGGGCCCGCGACGACATGCAGCTGGGTCGGCGCGTCGGCCGGTTCGGGATGCGGCTCGGCGACCGCCGGGGCGCCCAGGGACAGCACGGCGCCGTCGACCAGCGGGGGCTCGCCGAGGGTGCAGCGGCGCGGGTCGAGCCGTTCCGTACCGGCGTACAGCACGACAGTCGCGTTGGAGGCGTCGCGGCCCTCCCCGGTGACCGCCCCGGCCAGCGCCGAGGCGACCGCGGACAGGTCCGTGCCCGTGGGCGCCGTGACCAGCACGTCGCGGCTCGCGGCGCGGCCCCGCTGCGGGGACGCGCCCAGCGGGTCTACGACGGTCAGCCGGATCTGCATCCCCACCCCACACGAGCACGTCGGCCAGTACTGGAAGGCATCCTCGCACCTGCCACTGACAGCTCGCCGGGCACCCGGTAACAAGTGATCTTGATTGGTCGCCTCTGCCCCCAAAAGTGCCTGACCATGAGGGTGCGGGCGATCACTTGAGATCGGTCACGTCTGTTTCCGGCAACCAGTGGACCGGGACGTGCGTCTTTCCGTCGAGCACCTGGCGCCCTCCAGGGCGGCACTACAGTGGGTCGGACAACCGGAATGACAACCGGAATGCAGGCAAGCAAGCATCAGCAAGCAGCAGGGAGCGCGTGACGTGCGGCCAGTCGGCAGCAAGTACCTGCTTGAGGAGCCGCTCGGGCGCGGCGCCACAGGCACCGTCTGGCGTGCCCGCCAGCGCGAGACCGCGGGCGCCGAGGCGGCCGTACCCGGGCAGCCCGGCGAGACGGTCGCGATCAAGGTCCTCAAGGAGGAGCTGGCGAGCGATCCGGACATCGTGATGCGCTTCCTGCGCGAGCGCTCCGTCCTGCTCCGCCTCACCCACCCGAACATCGTCCGGGTCCGCGACCTGGTCGTCGAGGGCGATCTGCTGGCGCTGGTCATGGACCTCGTCGACGGCCCCGACCTGCACCGCTACCTGCGCGAGAACGGCGCCCTCACCCCGGTCGCCGCCGCGCTGATGACCGCGCAGATCGCCGACGCGCTCGCCGCGAGCCACGCCGACGGCGTCGTCCACCGTGACCTGAAGCCCGCCAACGTCCTGCTAGAGCAGCACGAGGGCCGGATGCACCCGATGCTGACCGACTTCGGCATCGCCCGCCTCGCCGACTCCCCGGGCCTGACCCGCACCCAGGAGTTCGTCGGCACGCCCGCGTACGTGGCACCGGAGTCCGCCGAGGGCCGCCCGCAGACCTCCGCCGTGGACATCTACGGGGCCGGCATCCTGCTGTACGAGCTGGTGACCGGACGCCCGCCGTTCGCCGGCAGCACCGCCCTGGAGGTCCTGCACCAGCACCTGAGCGCCGAGCCGCGCCGCCCCTCCACCGTCCCGGACCCGCTGTGGACGGTCATAGAGCGCTGCCTGCGCAAGAACCCGGAGGAACGGCCGAGTGCCGAGAACCTCGCGCGGGGCCTCAGGGTCGTCGCCGAGGGCATCGGTGTGCACGCCAACGCCGCGCAGATCGCCGCGGCCGAGGGTGTCGGCGCGCTGCTCGCGCCGGACCCGGAACCTGCCGCCGTCCCGGGTGTGCCCGGCGCCGCCGACCCCACCCAGGTACTGCCGAACACCGGCCCGCAGGGGTCGTACGACCCGAACGCCGCGACCAGTTTCCTGCCGCACACCGGCGGCCCCGCCGGCGCGGCCGACCCCACCGCCGTCCTGCCGAACACGGGCGCGGCGGACCCGACGGCGGTGCTGCCGAACGCGGGACCGCAGGGGCAGCAGCCCGAGCAGCCGCACCCCTGGCAGAGTCAGCTGCGCGCCGCCCGCGACCGCAACGAGCAGACGCAGATCCAGTACCTGTCCCCGGAGGACGATCCGCTGCGCCACCGGCCCCAGCGGCAGGTCGCCCGGCCCCAGCAGCAGCCGCGCCCGGCCCCGCAGGCCCGCCCGCAGCAGCCGCAGCAGCGCGGCGGGCAGCAACGGTACCAGCAGGGGTACGGCTATGCGCCCCAGCAGCCGCAACAGGCCCACCAGCCTCAGCAGTACGCCCCGCCGCCGCAGCAGCCGCAGCGGTACGCGCCGCCCGCGCCGGAGCCGCAACGGCCCGCGCGCGAGCCCCGCGCGCCGCGGCAGCGCAGTGCCAACCCCATGAAGATCCCGGGACTCGGCTGTCTGAAGGGCTGTCTGTTCACGATCGTCATCCTGGTCGTGGCGAGCTGGCTGATCTACGAGCTGACCCCGCTGCACACCTGGGTCGGCCAGGGCAGGAGCTATTGGCACGAGCTGACCCACTGGATCGGCCAGGCCGGCCGCTGGGTCAAGGACCTGGGCGGTTCGTCCGGCAGCGCCAACTGATCACAGGCTTGTGGATTTGTCGACATCTGACGGGTGATTTCCGTCTCCGCGGTGAAGGTTGGCTCATCGGACGCGTAGTTTTAGCGACAACACGCGTCTGTAGGAGCAGTCTTGGCACGGAAGATCGGCAGCCGGTACACCGCGAACCAGATCCTGGGGCGGGGCAGCGCCGGCACGGTGTGGCTGGGCGAGGGTCCGGAGGGGCCCGTCGCCGTCAAGCTGCTGCGTGAGGACCTCGCCTCCGACCAGGAGCTCGTCGGACGCTTCGTCCACGAGCGCACCGCGCTGCTCGGTCTGGAGCACCCGCACATCGTCACCGTGCGGGACCTGGTGGTCGACGGCAACGACCTGGCCCTGGTCATGGACCTCGTGCGCGGCACCGACCTGCGCACCCGCCTGGAGCGCGAGCGGCGGCTGGCCCCCGAGGCGGCCGTGGCGATCGTCGCCGACATCGCCGACGCGCTGGCGGCGGCCCACGCGGCCGGGATCGTGCACCGGGACGTGAAGCCCGAGAACGTCCTGCTGGACATGCAGGGCCCGCTCGGCCCCGGCGGCGCCCACCCGGCGCTGCTCACCGACTTCGGCGTCGCCAAGCTGATCGACTCGCCGAAGCGGACCCGGACCACGAAGATCATCGGTACGCCGGACTACCTGGCCCCGGAGATCGTCGAGGGTCTGCCGCCGCGCGCGGCCGTGGACATCTACGCCCTCGCGACCGTCCTGTACGAGCTGCTGGCCGGGTTCACCCCCTTCGGCGGCGGCCACCCCGGCGCGGTGCTGCGGCGCCACGTCACCGAGACCGTCGTACCGCTGCCCGGAATTCCAGAAGAGCTGTGGCAGCTGATCGTGCAGTGCCTGGCCAAGGCGCCCGCGTCCCGGCTGCGCGCCTCGGAGCTGGCGGCGCGGTTGCGCGAGCAGCTGCCGACGCTGGCGGGGATGCCACCGCTGGACGTGGACGAGCCGGACCTCTCCGAGGAGGCCGCCGAGGAGCCCCTGCCGTCGGCTCCGCCGGGTGAGCCGGTACGGCGTCGGGGGGCCGTGTCCCTCGTCCCCGGGGCCAAACCGGACTCCAACCGGGACACGCACACGTCGATGCGGGTGCCGGCGCCGGACGAGCTGGCGGGGGGCGCGCACGGTACGGCTCGCGCTCCTCGGGCGGCCGGTACGCCCAGGCCCGGCTCGGCCCGCCACCGCGCGGCGGTACGGCGGCGCAGGGTGACGCTGGGAGTGGCCGGGGTGGTCCTGGCGGCCGTGGTGGGCGTCGGCGCGTGGTGGGCGTCGGCCGACGGCAGCTCCGAGAAGCCCTCCGACACCCACAGCACGTCGACCCCCTGACCCACCCAGGGGGCTCCGCCCCCTGGACCCCCTTTCCCACCCACCCACCCGTCTCGGTCGGCTGAGCAGCCCCCCAGCCCAGCTGCCCCTCGGCCGATCAAGAAACGCCCCCGGGCCGCCCCACAGCCCCACCCCGCCCCGTTCTGCCCCATCCGGCCCCGGCCGCTGCCGCACCCCACCCCACCCGGTTCCGCCCCACCGTCCCCGTCTCACCCAGCCCAGCCCGGCCGAGGCGGGTGGGTGGTTGGGAAGCGGGGGGCTGGGGGCGGAGACCCCAGGGCGGTGGGGGGCGGTGCCGGGCATGCCGTCGGCTGCGACACACTCGACCCTCGCCGCTCGGCGGAGCCGTTACGCTGGAACCGTGGCAGTCGTCGATGTATCCGAAGAGCTGAAGTCCCTCTCCTCGACCATGGAGTCGATCGAGGCCGTCCTGGACCTCGACAGGATGAGGGCAGACATCGCCGTGCTCGAGGAGCAGGCGGCCGCGCCGTCCCTCTGGGACAACCCGGACGAGGCGCAGAAGATCACCAGCAAGCTCTCCCACCTCCAGGCCGAGGTCAGGAAGGCGGAGGCGCTGCGCGGCCGGATCGACGATCTCGCCGTCCTCTTCGAGATGGCCGAGGAGGAGGACGACCCGGACACCCGCGCCGAGGCCGAGTCCGAGCTGGCCGCGGTGAGGAAGTCGCTGGACGAGATGGAGGTCCGCACCCTCCTGTCCGGCGAGTACGACGCCCGTGAGGCGCTCGTCAACATCCGCGCCGAGGCCGGTGGCGTCGACGCCGCCGACTTCGCCGAGAAGCTGCAGCGCATGTACCTGCGCTGGGCCGAGCAGCGCGGCTACAAGACCGAGCTCATCGAGACGTCGTACGCCGAAGAGGCCGGCATCAAGTCGACCACCTTCTCCGTGCAGGCGCCGTACGCCTACGGCACCCTCTCCGTCGAGCAGGGCACGCACCGCCTCGTGCGGATCTCGCCCTTCGACAACCAGGGCCGCCGCCAGACCTCCTTCGCGGGCGTCGAGGTGCTGCCCGTCGTCGAGCAGTCCGACCACGTCGAGATCGACGAGAGCGATCTCCGGATCGACGTCTACCGCTCCTCCGGGCCCGGTGGTCAGGGCGTGAACACCACCGACTCGGCGGTGCGCATCACCCACCTCCCCACCGGCATCGTCGTCTCCTGTCAGAACGAGCGCTCGCAGATCCAGAACAAGGCCACGGCGATGAACGTCCTCCAGGCCAAGCTGCTGGAGCGCCGCCGGCAGGAGGAGCAGGCCAAGATGGACGCCCTCAAGGGCGACGGCGGCAACTCCTGGGGCAACCAGATGCGTTCCTATGTGTTGCACCCGTACCAGATGGTCAAGGACCTGCGGACCGAGTTCGAGGTCGGCAACCCCGAGGCCGTGTTCAACGGCGAGATCGACGGCTTCCTGGAGGCCGGTATTCGCTGGCGCAAGCAGCAAGAGAAGTAACTTTGTCGACAAGACAACCGGCCTGACAACTGCCGCCCCAGAGGCGGCAGTTGTCTTTTGTCTGGGTTTTACATCACACTCACAGGTTTCAACTCGCCCCAAACGCCACCCCAACGGACATTGCGCCCGCAACGCCCTTGACGTTGCTTTGAAAAATCGGAAGGGTGAGGCGCGGCATGCGTACATCTGGGGCGCATGTGAACCGGGGGATCAAGACGCGTACTTCGTCGCCAGCTGCCTCCGTCGATCACGGCACGCCCCACGCGCGGCCTCATTGACGAACAGCTACTGGGGGTAGCAACCATATGACGAAGAAGACGCGGATCCGGGTCGCGCGGATAGCCGCGGGCGCCGTGATCGCGGCCGGTGCGTCACTGACCGCAGCCGGTGCGGCTTCCGCCCTGGACCTCGATGTCCAGGCGGGCCCGATCAGCCTGGGCGCGCACACGAACGTGGGGGGTGACGACGGCGGCACCGACGGTGGCACCACCGACGGCGGCTGCCCGATCGCCGTCTGCACCACGGACGGTGGCACGACCGACGGTGGCACCACCGACGGCGGCACCACGGACGGCGGCACGACCGACGGTGGCACCACTGACGGCGGCACCACCGACGGTGGCACCACGGACGGCGGCACGACCGACGGTGGCACCACGGACGGTGGCACGACCGACGGTGGCACCGTCACCATCGGTGGCACCACCGACGGTGGTACGACCGACGGCGGCACCACGGACGGCGGTACCGGCAACAACGGCGGTACGACCGACGGTGGCACCGGCAACAACGGTGGCACCGGCAACAACGGCGGTACCGGCAACAACGGCGGTACGACCGACGGCGGTACCGGCAACAACGGTGGCACCGGCAACAACGGCGGTACGACCGACGGTGGCACCGGCAACAACGGCGGCACCGGCAACACGGGCGGTACCGGCACCTCCGGTGGCACGGGTGGCGGCCACGGTACCGGTGGCGGTTCCAGCACCGGCGGCAACCACGACACCCCGCAGGGCGGCAACAACAACGCCTCGCAGGAGGAGGGCTCCTCGGAGCTCACCGACACCGGCTCCGACACCCAGGCCCAGGGCAAGGGCAGCGGCAAGCAGCTCGCCGAAACCGGTGCCGGTCAGACCGCGTTCCTGGTCATCGGTGCCGCGACGATGATCGCCGGCGGCGTCGGCTTCCGCGTCCTGCCGCGTCTGGTGAACGGCCGTGGCGGCGCTGCGGCCTGATCGTGACCCCACGGTCACGCTGCGCACGCATCGCGCATGCTGAAGGGCCCGGAGCTCGGCGCTCCGGGCCCTGACGCTGTTCTCAGAGTTTTCTCACGCGTTGTCTCACGCGGTCTGGTGCGCCAGCAGCGCCACCGCGGCGATCAGCACCGCCAGCAGCGCGACCAGCGCCATCGGGTTCACCCCGCCCAGAAAACCCTCTTGCTGCAGTCGCTCGCGGTTGGCACGGCACACCGGGCACCGGCCCTCGCTCACGGGCGCCGCGCAGTTCGCGCACACCAACCGGTCGTACGTCATGCGCTCGCCCTCCTTGCACCGGCCATCGCTCGTACAACGCTCACGGGAACCAGAACGTTCCCCCTCCACTGTGCCAGGTTCGCGGAGTGCATGCGCGGGGCCTTGGGGAGCCGGGCAAGGACAGGACACGGTACAAAAACGTACAAGCCTTACCCAACCTCGTCCTGCGACTGCACTTGCACACCCGGTTCGCGTATGGTCACGCTCATCTACCCCCGGCGACCCGTGGTGCATCCGTGATCCGATTCGACAACGTCTCCAAGGTCTACCCCAAGCAGACCCGCCCCGCACTCAGGGATGTCTCCCTGGAGGTGGAGAAGGGCGAGTTCGTGTTCCTCGTGGGGTCCTCCGGCTCCGGAAAGTCCACCTTCCTGCGGCTGCTCCTCCGCGAGGAGCGGTGCAGTCACGGCCAGGTGCATGTGCTGGGCAAGGACCTCGCGCGCCTCTCCAACTGGAAGGTGCCGCAGATGCGCCGCCAGCTGGGGACGGTGTTCCAGGACTTCCGGCTCCTGCCGAACAAGACCGTCGCGGAGAACGTGGCCTTCGCCCAGGAGGTCATCGGCAAGTCCCGCGGCGAGATCCGCAAGTCCGTGCCGCAGGTGCTCGATCTCGTCGGGCTCGGCGGCAAGGAGGACCGGATGCCGGGCGAGCTGTCCGGTGGTGAGCAGCAGCGCGTGGCCATCGCGCGGGCCTTCGTCAACCGGCCCAAGCTGCTGATCGCCGACGAGCCCACCGGCAACCTCGACCCGCAGACCTCCGTCGGCATCATGAAGCTGCTCGACCGCATCAACCGGACGGGCACCACGGTCATCATGGCGACGCACGATCAGAACATCGTGGACCAGATGCGCAAGCGCGTCATCGAGCTGGAGAAGGGCCGCCTCGTCCGCGACCAGGCCCGCGGCGTCTACGGCTACCAGCACTAAGCAAGTTCACGACGGAAAGGCTCGACCAGACGCCATGCGCGCCCAGTTCGTCCTGTCGGAGATCGGTGTCGGTCTCCGCCGCAATCTGACGATGACCTTCGCCGTCATCGTCTCCGTCGCCCTCTCCCTGTCCCTCTTCGGCGGCTCGCTGCTGATGAGCGACCAGGTGAGCACCATGAAGGGCTATTGGTACGACAAGGTCAACGTCTCGATCTTCCTGTGCAACAAGCACGACGCCGAATCGGACGTCAACTGCGCCAAGGGCGCGGTCACGGCGGACCAGAAGAAGCAGATCCTCGATGACCTGAACAAGATGACGTCGGTCGTCGAGAAGGTCTCCTACGAGTCGCAGGACCAGGCGTACAAGCACTACAAGGAGCAGTTCGGCAACTCCCCGCTGGCCGGATCGCTCACGCCGGACCAGATGCAGGAGTCGTACCGGATCAAGCTCAAGGACCCGCAGAAGTACCAGGTCATCGCGTCGGCCTTCAACGGACGCGCCGGCGTGCAGTCCGTGCAGGACCAGAAGGGCATCCTGGACAACCTCTTCACGCTGCTGAACCTGATGAACCGGGGCGCGCTCGGCGTGATGGCGCTGATGCTGATCGTCGCCCTGCTGCTGATCGTCAACACCGTGCGTGTCTCGGCGTTCAGCCGCCGGCGTGAGACCGGGATCATGCGGCTGGTCGGCGCCTCGGGCTTCTACATCCAGGCGCCGTTCATCGCCGAGGCCGCGGTCGCCGGGCTCATCGGCGGCGGGCTCGCCTGTGTGGCCCTGGTGGTCGGCCGGTACTTCACGATCGACCACGGCATGGCCCTGTCCCACAAGCTCCAGCTCATCAACTTCGTCGGCTGGGACGCGGTGTTGACCAAGCTGCCGCTGATCCTCGCCACGAGCGTGGTGATGCCGTCGCTGGCGGCGTTCTTCGCGCTGCGCAAGTACCTGAAGGTGTGACGCATGCCAAGAGGGCCGTACGGGCATCCGGCCGTACGGCCCTTCGCGTTGTCCTAGACTCACCGCCATGTCAGGCCGAGAGCTGTGCGGAGACCTGTTCAGCCAGCCCCGTCGCATCCGCCGCGGGGCCGCCCTGACATTGGTTTTCGCCGGCGTTCTGGTCGCCGGCGCCGCCACCGGCTCCTTCCCGGAGACCGGTACCCACGCGCGCAGGGCCGCCTCCGGGCCGGTGCCGTCGGCCACCCGGCACGAGGACGTGCAGAAGGCCGCCGCCGAGGCGATGGCCGACGGCAAGTCCCCGATGGAGGCCGCCGAGCGGGCCGTCAGCCGCAGCGGGGACCGCTGGGGCGCCGTCTACTCCGAAGGCGAGTACCAGGAGTTCCAGGACGCCCTCGACGGCCGGTACACCGGCGTCGGGCTGTGGGCGCGCAGCGACCGGGACGGCCGGATCGAGGTGACCAAGGTGCAGCCCGGCTCGCCCGCCGCCGAGGCGGGGGTCCGCACGGGCGACCGGCTGCGCAGCGTCGACGGCCGCAAGGTCGACGGACGGCCGGTCACCGAGGTCGTCTCCTTACTGCGCGGCGACGCCGACGACGCGGCCGCCGGTACGACCGTCACCCTGGGTCTGGAACGCGGCACGCGTGCGTGGACCGAAAAACTGCGCCGGGCCAGCCTGTCCACCCACTCCGTGACGGTGAGCAGACTGCCCGGCGGGGTCACCGTCATCAAGATCGCCGCGTTCACCAAGGGCACCGGGGACGCCGTCCACGCCGCGGTACGGCAGGTCCCGGCCGACGGCGGGATCGTCCTGGACCTGCGCGGCAACTCCGGCGGACTGGTCACCGAGGCGGTGGAGACCTCTTCCGCGTTCCTCGACGGCGGCCTGGTCGCCACCTACGACGTCGACGGCGCCCCGCGCTCGCTGCACGCCGAGCCCGGCGGCGACACCGCCCGGCCGCTGGTCACCCTGGTCGACGGCGGCACGATGAGCGCGGCCGAGCTGCTCACGGGGGCCCTGCAGGACCGGGGCCGTGCGGTGGTGATCGGCTCGCGCACCTTCGGCAAGGGCTCCATCCAGATGCCGACGAAACTCCCTGACGGCTCGGTGGCCGAGCTGACCGTCGGCCACTACCGCACTCCCTCCGGCCACACCGTCGACGGCCGGGGCATCACCCCGGACCTGGAGGCGCCGCCGGGCGAGTCCCTGCGGCGGGCCCAGACCGTGCTCACGGGCCTGGGCAACCCCTCGTAGCCCCGTGTTAATCGGCTGTACGCATGGCCCCTCCGTAGTGCGAAAATGGTCGGCACTATGAGCAAGGGAATGTACGTACCGAAGGAGTCCCAGCCCAAGCAGGGCGGCGGGGCCGCCAAGGCCAGGGACGGCGAGAAGGGCGGCAAGCGCAAGATCGTCGCCCAGAACAAGAAGGCCCGGCACGACTACGCGATCATCGACACCTACGAGGCCGGGCTCGTGCTCATGGGCACCGAGGTCAAGTCGCTGCGCGAGGGGCGGACCTCGCTGACCGACGGCTTCGTCCAGATCGACCGCGGTGAGGCGTGGCTGCACAACGCCCACATCCCCGAGTATCACCAGGGCAGCTGGACCAACCACTCCGCGCGCCGCAAGCGCAAGCTGCTCCTGCACCGCGAGGAGATCGACAAGCTGGAGTCGAAGTCCCAGGAGACGGGTCACACGATCGTGCCCCTCGCCATCTACTTCAAGGACGGCCGGGCGAAGGCCGAGATCGCCCTCGCACGGGGCAAGAAGGAGTACGACAAGCGGCAGACGCTGCGGGAGAAGCAGGACCGGCGGGAGTCGGACCGGGCGATCGCGGCGGCGAAGCGCAGGCAGCGCGGCATGTAGCCGGCCGGCCGCCGGGGAATAGGCTGGCATCGTCGTGCGTTGGTCACGTACGATGGCAGTGCACTCCACGGAGAGTGCGGCACCCTCCATACGGAGGGATTGAAAAATCAACATGGGGATGATCGGTTTCGACAGCGGCTGTCGAAGCAGGGGAAGCGTGTCGAGGAAGCGGCAATGATCTCGTAAACCATATGTCGCAAAAAATAATCGCCAACACCAAGCGCGATTCCTTCGCCCTCGCTGCCTAAGCAGCGACTTGCGAAGTGTCAGCCCGGGGCTGTTCCCGACCCGGATCCTGGCATCAGCTAGGGAACTAAACCTCTAGACCCGGTCACGGGGTGTAGAGGGAAATCAAACAGTGACTGAGCCCGTCGGAGACTTGTCCGCGTGATCTCCGGGGCCGAGAAAAGCGAAGCGGACTGCACACGGAGAAGCCCTGATTCCGCACCGTTGGACGCGGGTTCGATTCCCGCCATCTCCACCAAGCCCCTCCGGGGGTTCACCCCATGTGGGCAACGGCCCCGTCGCTTTTCAGCGGCGGGGCCGTCGTCATGGGCAGCCGTACCGCTGGGGCTGCACCCGGCCGGCGCCGGTGAGTGTGGCCAACCCGAGGGCGAGGGCAGCGGCGGCCACGGGTACGGCGTACGCGGAGACGGGGGAGAGGTGCTCCGCCGTCCAGCCCCCCGCCGCCGAGCCGCAGGCGATCCCGGTGAGCAGGGCGGTCACCATCAGGCTCATCCCCTCATTGAGCCGGTCGGCCGGGGTCCGCCGCTGCACCAGCGTCATCGCCGTCACCATCGTCGGCGCCGTCGCGATCCCCGCGACCAGCAGCGCGCCCGCCAGCGTCCACAGCGAGCCGGTGAGGCCGGCCGCCGCCCACGGCAGTGTCATCAGTACGGCCATCCCCGTCAGGCAGTGGCTCAGCCGCAGCCCTGTCGGCTTCAGCGCGCCGTACGCCAGACCCGCCGCGCACGACCCCGCCGCCTGCAGGGCGAGCACGGCGCCGGCCGCCGACCGGTGTCCCTGCACGTCGGCGTAGGCGATCGTGACGACCTCCATCGAGCCGAACACCGCGCCGGTCGCGAGGAAGCAGGCCAGCAGCGGCGGGATGCCGGGGCTGCGCAGCGGCGAGGGCGCCTTTGAGCGGGCCCGCGGCGGCGGCTCGGTGGCTCGCTGGGCGGTGAACAGCAGCATGCCGGACAGCAGCAGCACGGCGCCGGTGAGCGTGCCCGCCTCCGGGAAGAACGTGCCGGTGAGGAAGGAGGCCAGCACCGGGCCGAGCATGAAGCACAGTTCGTCGGCGGCCTGCTCGAAGGAGTTGGCGGTGTGCAGCGCGCCGGGCTCGTCGCGCAGCAGGTGGGCCCAGCGGGCGCGGGAGAGGCCGCCGATGTTCGGGGTGGTCGCGGTGAGGGCGTAGGCGGCGAAGAGCGTCCAGTCCGGGGTGTCGTGGCGCACGCACAGCAGCAACGCGAGGCTGCCGAGCACGGACGCGAGCGTGGCCGGTACGGCGATGCGGGCCTGCCCGTGCCGGTCGACGAGCCGGGCGATCCAGGGTCCGGCCAGCGCGGTCACCGCGAGACCGGTCGCGGTGACGGCACCGGCCAGGGCGTACGAGCCCCGCGACCCGGCGATCATCACGACGGCGCTCACGCTGAACATGCCCATGGGCAGCCGGGCGAGGAGGTTGCCGGTGGTGAAGGCGCGGGTGCCGGGGAGGCGGAAGAGGCGGCGGTAGCTGTGGGTGGTGGATATGACCGAGGGCATGGAGCCACCCTCGCCCTCGGTGGATCAAGGGGTCCAACACCTTCTCCGCGCTGATTCACTCACCTGTGTTGTAGGTTCACGGCCATGCCCGCCCACCTGGACCCACGACTCCTGCGCGCCTTCGTCGTCGTCGCGGAGGAGTTGCACTTCACCCGCGCCGCGGCTCGTCTGTACGTCGCCCAGCAGGCGCTCAGCAGGGATGTGCGGCGCCTGGAGCGGGAGTTGGAGGTGGAGCTGTTCTTGCGGACGACCCGGCAGGTGACGCTGACCGCGGACGGTACGCGTCTGCTGCCGCACGCCCGGCGGGTCCTCGCCGCCCAGGACGACCTGCTCGCCGCCTTCGGTCCCGGCCAGTCCCGCCCGCTGCTGGTGGACCTCAACACGCCGGGCCTGGTCACCGGCCGCCGGGTGCTGCACCGGGCCCGTGAACTGGCCCCCGAGTGCGAGCTGCTGGCCCGCTACGAGAGTGGCCTGACCGGAGCCGCCGGCGAACTGCTGGCCGGCCGGCTGGACGCCTCCTTCGGCCGTTTCACCGGCCTGGACCCGGCGCTGCGGTCCGCGCTGGAGCAGCAGCCGGTGCGCTACGAGCCGATGGCCGTCGTACTGCCCGAGGACCATCCGCTGGCCCCCCTCGCCGAAGTGCCCCTGGCCGCGCTGGCCGGCGAGACGGTGTACGCCGGCGCCGGGAACCCGCGCACCCTGGAGTGGACCGACCTGGCGGGACGGCTCTTCGAGGGACGCGGCATCCGGCTCGCCGCACCCCTTCCGCCGGCCTTCGGGGACGAGGAGTTCGAGCGGATCATGGCCAAGACCCGCCACCCCGTGCTGGCGGTGATGGACTTTCCGCCGATGCCCCGCACGGTGCGCCGGGCCCTCGTCGACCCCGTCCCGCTGTCGCCGGTCTCCCTGGTGTGGCGGAAGGGACTGGTCCATCCCGCACTGGACGCGCTGCGCCGGGCGGCGGCCGAGCTGGCACGGGCTCAGGGGTGGCTGCGGCGGCCCGCCGGGAGCTGGATGCCGGCCGCCGATGCGGATGTCATGCACACGACTTGATGACCCTCACCGGGCACGGGGGCGGTGAGTGAGAGCAACGTTCCCTTGCGGTCATTCACAGCCACAGGCAGGAAACGCGCCCTCCCTACCTTCGGGCTGAGTCAGTCGATGGCAGGTCGACGGCAGACCGAGCAGCCGGAGCCCCGTGGAGGCGTGATGACAGCCCCAGCCCCAACAGCCCCAACCCGTCGCAGTGGCCGCTGGATCGAGCGCTGGGACCCGGAGGACGAGGGATTCTGGAAGGCGACCGGGCAGAAGGTCGCCAACCGGAACCTCTGGTTCTCCGTCCTCTCCGAGCACATCGGTTTCTCCGTCTGGGCCCTGTGGTCCGTCCTCGTCCTCTTCATGGGCCCGGCGTACGGTCTCACCCCCGCCGACAAGTTCCTGCTGACCTCGATGGTCACGCTCGTCGGCGCCGTCGTCCGCATCCCCTACACCTTCGCCGTCGCCGTCTTCGGCGGCCGTAACTGGACGATCATCTCGGCGAGCCTGCTGCTGATCCCGACCGTGGCCGCGTTCGTGGTGATGGAGCCGGGAACGTCCTTCACCACCTTCCTCCTCGTCGGCCTGCTGGCCGGCATCGGCGGCGGCAACTTCGCCTCCTCCATGACCAACATCAACGCCTTCTTCCCGCTCAGGAAGAAGGGCTGGGCGCTGGGTCTGAACGCGGGCGGCGGCAACATCGGCGTGCCGGTCATCCAGCTGGTCGCCCTCGCCATCATCGGCGCGAGCGGCGGCCCGCGCGTCCTGCTCGGGATCTACATCCCGCTGATCGTCGTCGCCGCCACGCTCGCCGCCCTCTTCATGGACAACCTGGCGACGGTGAAGAACGACACGGGCGCGGCCAAGGACGCCGCGAAGGACGCCCACACCTGGATCATGTCCTTCCTCTACATCGGCACCTTCGGCTCCTTCATCGGCTACAGCTTCGCCTTCGGCCAGGTCCTGACGAACCAGTTCGGCCGTACGCCCCTGCAGGCCGCCTACCTGACCTTCATCGGCCCGCTGCTCGGCTCCCTGATCCGTCCCGTCGGCGGCTGGCTCGCCGACCGTTACGGCGGTGCTCGCATCACCCTGTGGAACTACGTCGGCATGGCCGCCGCCACCGCCGTGCTGATCGTCGCCAGCATGCAGAAGTCGCTGCCGCTGTTCGTGTCCGTCTTCGTCGTCCTGTTCGTGCTCAGCGGGCTCGGGAACGGGTCGACGTACAAGATGATCCCCGGCATCTTCCAGGCCAAGGCCCTGGCGAAGGGGCTGACGGGAGAGGCCGCCGCAGCCCACGGCCGCCGCCTCTCCGGCGCCTCCATGGGCCTCATCGGCGCCGTCGGAGCGCTCGGCGGAGTCGGCATCAACCTGGCCTTCCGCCAGTCCTTCCTGTCCTACGGCTCCGGCACCGGCGCATTCGTCGCCTTCCTCGCCTTCTACGGCGTCTGCTTCGCGGTGACGTGGGCCGTATACCTTCGCCGCCCGGCCGGGCAGGAACAGACGGAGCCCACAGCTGAGGCAAAGCAGCAGCTCAGCTACGTGGAAGTGTGACGTAACACCGGTGACATCAAGCCGAACCGAGCCTGTCACGCGCCGTTGACAGGCTCGATTCGCGCGCCGGTCAGCTAGGAGAGCCCCATGTACGACGTAGAGCAGCATTCCGAGCACGGTCCGCTCGCGGGATTCACCGTGGGCGTCACCGCCGCGCGCCGTGCCGACGAGCTGGGCGCCCTGCTCCAGCGGCGCGGTGCCGCGGTCCTGCACGCCCCCGCCCTGCGTATCGTGCCGCTGGCCGACGACGGCGAACTCCTCGCCGCCACCAAGGAGATCATCGACCAGGTGCCGGACGTGGTCGTGGCCACCACGGCGATCGGCTTCCGGGGCTGGATCGAGGCCGCCGACGGCTGGGGCCTGGGCGAGCAGCTGCTCGGACGGCTGCGCGGCGCGGAGCTGCTGGCCCGGGGACCCAAGGTCAAGGGAGCGATCCGGGCGGTCGGCCTGACCGAGGAGTGGTCCCCGTGCTCGGAGTCCCTGGCCGAGGTCCTGGACCGCCTGCTGGCGGAGGGCGTCGACGGCCGCCGCATAGCCGTACAGCTGCACGGCGAACCGCTCCCGGGCTTCGTCGAGTCCCTCCGGGCCGGCGGAGCGGAGGTCGTCCCGGTCCCGGTGTACCGGTGGATGCCCCCGGAGGACATCACGCCGCTGGACCGGCTCCTGGACGCGGCCGTGTCCCGGTCCCTGGACGCGCTCACGTTCACGAGCGCCCCCGCGGCGGCGTCCCTGCTGGAGCGGGCGGAGACCCGAGGCCTCCTGCCGGACCTGCTGTCGGCGCTCGCCCACGACGTCCTGCCGGCCTGCGTGGGCCCGGTGACCGCCCTTCCGCTCCAGGCGCAGGGCGTGGACACGATCCAGCCGGGACGCTTCCGCCTGGGCCCCCTCGTCCAGCTCCTGTGCCAGGAACTCCCGGCCCGCGCCCGCGCCCTGCCGATCGCCGGCCACCGGGTGGAGATCCGCGGCCACGCGGTCCTGGTCGACGGCGCCCTGAAGCCGGTCCCGCCGGCCGGCATGTCCCTGCTCCGGGCCCTGTCCCGCCGCCCCGGCTGGGTCGTCCCCCGGGCGGACCTCCTGCGCGCACTGCCGGGCGCGGGCCGCGACGAACACGCCGTGGAAACGGCGATGGCCCGTCTCCGCACGGCGCTGGGGGCGCCCAAGCTGATCCAGACGGTGGTCAAGCGCGGGTACCGGCTGGCGCTGGACCCCGCCACGGACGCGAAGTACGCGGACGCGTGAGCCGGAGCCCGGTCACCTGGGCGGAGTTCCTGGCGTACGCGGCGGAAGCGGCAGGCTGAGCTGGTACCAGGTCCCCGGCCTGCCCCCGACCTCGGACGGGTCGGCCGGTCCGACCGCGAGGAAGCCGGCTTTCGTCAGCACCCTCCGGGACGCGGTGTTCTCCAGGGCCGTGGCCGCCCTGACCGTGTGCAGTCCATGGCGTTCCGCCGCCGGCCGGCACAGTTCCCGGACGGTCGCCGTCGCCACGCCGCGGCCGGTGACGTGCCGGGCGACCCGGTAGCCGAGTTCCGCCGTGCCGTCGGTGATGTCGACCAGGTTGAACCTGCCCAGCACCGAACCGTCCTCGGCGACGAGCACGTGGAAGGCGCAGACGCCGGCCTCCTGCTCCGCCAGCAGGGCGTCGTACCGCTCGGTGAACTGCTCGAAGTACGCGTCACCCCGGTCGGAGACCGAGGCCGCGAAGTAGGCGCGGTTCGCCAGCTCGAAGGCCAGGACCGCCGGGGCGTGGCCGGCGTGCAGCCGCTGCAGCTCGGGCATCGTCCGACTGTACCCACCGAAGTGCCCCCAAGAGGTCCGGCCGCCGTACGACGTTGGGGGGACCGCGGCACAGCAACGGGCCGAGCGGCGAGGGGTCGTGGCCCGTCGCGGGAGGTGCTCGGTTCGCCACTCAGGGCTCTTCCTCCACCGTCCGGGCCTTGCCGCCCCGCCCGGCCGCGCACGTGCGACCTCGGGTGCTCCGGGGTGCCGGGTGTGCGCTCTGCCGGATGTTTTCGGCCGGGCGTCAGGCTGACGCCGGACGGTGGTGGGGAGGCGCCGCACCCGGAGACGGGGCGGCCGGCACTCGGGGGGACGAGGATGACACGCTGGCGGCCCCTGCCGGATTCGCTGCCGAGAGAGTGCCGGCACCTGGTCGGGCAACTGCGCCTGCTGAAGGGCCGTACCGGACTCAGCCTCGCCGAACTGGCCCGGCGGACCGCGTACAGCAAGTCGTCCTGGCAGCGGTATCTCAGCGGGTCCAAACTGCCGCCGAGGGGAGCGGTGCAGGTGCTGTGCCGACTGGCGGGAGCGGATCAGGCGCGGCTGCTGGCGCTGTGGGAGCTGGCCGGACAGGCATGGCCGCAGGGCGCACCGGAGCCCGTGCCGCCGCCGGAGTCCGCAGTGCTGCGAGAGTTCGCGGCGCCGCCGGAAGCCGAAACCGGGACCGGGGGCGAGCCGCAGCCGTGCGGCGCCGGGCACGGGCGGTGGCGGACGGCGGCGCTGGCCGCGTTCGCCGTCGGCGTGCTGCTGGGGGCGGGGCTGCTGTGGGCGCTGCCCCGTAGGGCGGGGGACCGTACGATCGCCCGCCCGCGGGCCGGCCGTGTGCTCAGCCGAGCTTGTCGTAGTACGCGAGCCGCCATGGACCGGAGCCCTTGATCCGCACCCGGTACTTGCCGCCGATCCGCTTGAAGGTGACGTTCCGTGCGTCGCCCTTGTACGTGACGACGCCGCCGGAGGACGGGCCGACGAGCCACCGCTGGGCGAACGCCCAGCTCTGGTCGGTGACGACACCGTCGTCGTCCGAGAGGTGGTAGTGCTCCTGCCACCACTGGGTCGCCGATTCCGTCTCCGGGCCGAACGAGCCGTCGATCTGGCTCTTCTTGAAGCTGTGCCAGTCGCCGTCGTCGTCCTGCCACTGGGCGCCGTCCGCGTACAGGACGGTCTCCCACAGGGCCGTGGCGTTGCTCTGGGCGTAGTCGTCGAGGCCGAGGTCCTCCTCGTCCTGCCAGTCGTCGGTGACGGCGCCGCCGCCGTCGATGCCGTGGTACGAGGCGGCGTTGGCGGTGGGCGCCAGGGCGATGCCGGTGGCTCCGGCGCCCAGCAGCGCGGCCGTCGCCAGCGCGACGATCCGGGTGCGCGTGCTCATGAACGTTTCCTTTCTGGGCCGCCGTCCCCCCGGGTCTTCTCTGGGGCGGCTCGCGGTGCTTTCGCAGGACAAAGACTCGCGGCCGTGAGCGGGGGCGGCGAGGGCCGACGGGGTATCCGGACCGGACGGGGACGACCCGCGCTTCGGGCTGCGCGGTCCCCGCCGGGGACGGGCCGGACGGAGAACCCCGTGGGCCGGGGGACGGTGCGGTGATGGCCGGGTCGTGCCCCGGGCGGTACGAGGGGTTCCGGAGACGTCTGCGGGCAGGCACTGTGAAGAGGAGACCCCACGCTTCCTGCCTAGGCGGTGACAGGCGCATGGCACTGGGTACGGCCACGTCCCCGTACGAACTGCGGTTCGACGCCGGACGGATCTGTCTCGATCTCCTCGCGACCACGCATCCGGTCGAACGGCTGGACGGCGTGGAGGCGTTGTGCGGGTGGATCGGCGGGGCCGGGCTGGTGCCGGAGGGGACGGAGCTCGGTCACGCCGACGCCTCCTGGCTCGTGGGGTTCCGGGAACTACGGGCGCACATCGGGCAGTTGGTGCCCGACTCCCGCGTGCCGGACTCGTCCTCGCAGGCGCGGGCGCTCGGACGGGTCAACGAAGCCGCCCGTCCCGCGCCTCCGGCCCTGCGTGCCGTATGCCGTGAAGGGGGCGGTCTGGTGCGGGAGTTGGCCGACCCGCCGACCTGCGCGGCGCTGCTCGCGCTCGTCGCGCGGGACGCCGTGGAGCTGCTCACCGATCCCGTCGCTCGGGCGGCCGTGCGGGAGTGCGAGGGGGGCAACTGCCCGCTCGTCTACCTGGACACCTCCCGGGGGCGGCGCCGGCGATGGTGCTCCAGTGAGGTCTGCGGCAACCGGGAGCGGGTGGCCCGGCACCGGCGGCGGGCCGCTCTCGCCCGAGCGTGATTTCCGTTACAGCGAGTTTCGGTGGCTGGTACACGGGCATCTCCCGGGAGCCCCCGGCGATGTGTCGGAAATGTAAAGATCAGGCGGTGGGATTATGCGTGCATGTCCCGCTCGTCACGTCACTCCGAAGAAATCTGTCACCTCCGTTTGAACACCGCGCCGCTTCTCTCCGTACGGGTGGGCGAGCGACCGACTGGGGGAACCCCCGGACACCGGAGGTGGGCGTGCGCAAGGATGCGGCCGTGGCCAATGAACGTGGATCGAGGGCCCGACATCGCATGTCCTCACAGCCCTCGGAACCTGACGAGGAGTTGATGCGTGCCCTGTATCGAGAGCACGCCGGACCCTTGCTCGCGTATGTCCTGCGCCTCGTCGCCGGTGACCGGCAGCGCGCCGAGGACGTCGTACAGGAAACGCTCATCCGTGCCTGGAAGAACGCCGGTCAGCTCAATCGGGCGACCGGTTCGGTACGCCCCTGGCTGGTGACGGTCGCACGCCGCATCGTCATCGACGGCCACCGCAGCCGGCAGGCCCGGCCGCAGGAGGTCGATCCGTCGCCGCTGGAGGTCATCCCCGCGGAGGACGAGATCGACAAGGCGCTGTGGCTGATGACGCTGTCGGACGCGCTCGACGACCTGACCCCGGCCCACCGGGAAGTGCTCGTGGAGACGTACTTCAAGGGGCGTACGGTCAATGAGGCGGCCGAGACGCTGGGTATCCCCAGCGGCACGGTGCGCTCTCGGGTGTTCTACGCCCTGCGATCGATGAAGCTGGCACTGGAGGAGCGGGGGGTGACGGCGTGATGAGCAGCGGATACGGGGGGATGCAGGGATTCGGGGCAGGTGGTCCGGGTATGTCTGGGCCTATGAACCCCCCATCGGGATCTTCGGTGCCGAACGAGCACGAGACCGTCGGCGCCTACGCCCTCGGAATTCTCGACGACGCCGAGGCAACCGCTTTTGAAGCGCACCTCGCCGGCTGTGAATGGTGCGCCCAGCAGCTGGACGAGCTGGCCGGGATGGAGCCGATGCTGGCCGCGCTCGCGGATCTGCCGGGCTCCGGCAGCACCCCCGCGATCGGCGACTCGCTGTCCGCCAGGCCCGGCCCGCGGCTGGCGGAGAAGCTGGTCGACGAGGTGGCGGAGAAGCGCGCCCAGAAGCGGCGGCGCTCCTTCTACATGATCGCCGCGGCGGCCGCGCTGATCATCGCCGGGCCGCTGGCCGCGGTGGCGGTCAACAGCGGCTCGGACGGGGGCGGGAGCCAGGTCGCCGCCTCCAGCGCCCAGACCACGTTCTCCGCCATGCCCGACAAGAAGTCGGGCACGGACCCGTCGTCCCAGGTCAGCGCCACCGTCGGCATGGCGCAGAAGGACTGGGGCACCCAGGCGGTCCTGGAGCTGAAGAACGTCAAGGGCCCCCTGAAGTGTTCGCTGGTGCTCGTCGCGAAGAACGGTCAGCGCGTGACCATGTCGTCGTGGTCGGTGCCGGACTGGGGCTACGGCATCCCGAACGGGAAGACCCCGGAGTCCAGGAAACCGCTCTACATCGGCGGTGCGGCGGCCTTCAAGCCGAACGAGATCGACCACTTCGAGGTCGTGACCTTCGAGGGCAAGAAGCTGGTGCAAGTGGACTCGTAGCTTCGACGGGCCCCCTTCGCGTACGGTTGACGGCTGCCCAGCACGTCAGAAGGGGGCCCGGTGGCCGCTCAGGTTCAGCAGTCCGCGGTCGGCTCGGTACACGACGCACACGATTCCGTCCGTGACCGGGAGATCAGCGTCGAACAGGAACACCTGGACCGGGTGTACCGGCGGCTGGAGGAGAAGATCCACGAAGCCGAGTTCCTGATGAACGACGCGGCCAAGCGCGGCCAGGTCGGCACCCCGGGTGCGCTGGCCGAGCGGGACGCGCAGGTCTTCCGGGCCGGCATCCACCTCAACCGGCTCAACAACGAGTTCGAGGACTTCCTCTTCGGGCGGATCGACCTGCTGCTCGGGAAGGACGGGAAGAAGGGACCCGACGGCGCGTACACGGCGGTCGAGCCCGCGGAGGGCGCGGTCCGGCCCGACAACACCGCCGACATCGCCGAGACGCTGCACATCGGCCGCATCGGCGTCCTCGACGAGGACTACTCCCCGCTGGTCATCGACTGGCGGGCACCGGCCGCCGCGCCCTTCTACCGCTCCACCCCGGTCGATCCAGGCCGGGTCGTACGACGCCGGGTCATCCGGTCCAAGGGACGCCGGGTCCTCGGCGTCGAGGACGATCTGATGCGGCCCGAGCTGACCGCCCGCCTCGACGGCCGCGAACTGCCCGTCATCGGCGACGGCGCCCTCATGGCCGCCCTCGGCCAGGCCCGCAGCCACACCATGCGGGACATCGTCTCCTCCATCCAGGCCGAGCAGGATCTCGTGATCCGCGCCCCCGCCGCCTCCATCACCCATGTGGAGGGCGGTCCGGGCACCGGCAAGACCGCCGTCGCCCTGCACCGCGCGGCCTACCTGCTCTACCAGGACCGCAGACGCTACGCGGGCGGCATCCTGATCGTCTCGCCGACCCCGCTGCTCGTGGCCTACACCGAGGGCGTGCTGCCCTCGCTCGGCGAGGAGGGCCAGGTCGCGATCCGTGCGATCGGCTCGCTGGTCGACGGTGCCGAGGCCACCGTGTACGACTCCCCGTCCGTGGCCCGCGCCAAGGGCTCGTACCGCATGCTGAAGGTGCTGCGGAAGGCCGCCCGGGGCGCGCTGGAGCTGGGGCCCACGGCTCCGGTGCGGGACGAGGACGCCGGGCCGCAGACGGTCACCGGGGCACCGGCCCGGCTCCGCGTCGTCGCCTTCGGGCGCCGTCTGGAGCTGGAGGCGCAGGAACTGGAACGGATCCGCCGTACCGCGCTCGGCGGCACCGCGCCCGTCAACCTGCTCCGGCCGCGCGCCCGCAAGCTGCTCCTGGACGCCCTGTGGGCCAGGTCCGGAGCGGCCGCCCGGCACACCGACCCGGAGCTGGCCGCCGAGCTGCGCTCCTCCTTCGACGAGGACGTCACGAGCGAGGACTCCTTCCTCGCCTTCCTCGACGCCTGGTGGCCGGAGCTGACGCCGAGGGCGGTGCTCGCCGCGATGGCCGACGAGAAGCGGCTCGGCCGCTGGGCCCGCCGCATCCTCAACCCCGGCGAGATCCGCAAGGTGGCCCGGTCGCTCCAGCGCGACGGCCTCTCCGTGCACGACATCGCCCTGCTGGACGAGCTGCAGGCGATCCTCGGCGCCCCGGCCCGCCCGAAGAAGCGGCGTGAGCTGGACCCGCTGGACCAGCTCACCGGCCTGGAGGAGCTGATGCCGGTGCGCGAGGAGACCCAGCGGGAGCGGGCCGAGCGGCTCGCGCAGGAGCGCACCGAGTACGCGCACGTCATCGTGGACGAGGCGCAGGACCTCACGCCGATGCAGTGGCGCATGGTCGGCCGCCGTGGCCGGCACGCCACCTGGACGGTCGTCGGCGACCCGGCCCAGTCCTCCTGGTCCGACCCGGACGAGGCGGCCGAGGCCCGCGACGAGGCCCTCGGTACCCGCCCCCGGCGCCGCTTCCAGCTCACCGTGAACTACCGCAACCCGGCCGAGATCGCCGAGCTGGCCGCCAAGGTGCTCGCGCTCGCCATGCCCGGCTCCGAGGCGCCCAGGGCGGTGCGGTCCACCGGGGTCCAGCCGCGCTTCACGGTCGTACCCGAGTCGCTGGGGCGCACCGTGCGGGCCGAGGCCGAGCGGCTGCTGGACCTCGTCGACGGCACGGTCGGCGTGGTCGTCGCCATGAACCGGCGTGAGGAGGCCCGGCGCTGGCTGGCCGGGCTCGGCGACCGGGTGGTGGCGCTCGGCAGCCTGGAGGCCAAGGGCCTGGAGTACGACGCCACGGTGGTCGTGTCCCCGGCCGAGATCGCCGACGAGTCCCCGGCCGGCCTGCGCGTGCTGTACGTGGCGCTGACCCGGGCCACGCAGCAGCTGACGGTGGTCTCGGGGGAGCGGGACGAGCCGGACGCCGCCGGGGTGCCGGATCTGCTGAGGGACTGACTTTTCTGTGAACTCCCCGCGGGGGGAATGGTCCTCGGCATCCGTTTGTTAGCCTGGAGACGGCACCGGCCCGATCCAAGCCCCCGGGCCCAACCTTTGTCCCTGCGAGGGACCACTTGCCGCGAGGCGAGCATGGCGGGTCGGTGTCGTAAGCGTGGGAGGCCCACGTCACGAATGTGACGTGGGCCTCTTTCTTTGCCGCGCACGACCCTTCCCCCGTCTGATCGTTTCTCGTATGGTGGAAGTGATTTTCCGAAACTGCGCGCCTGGCCGTGCGCCTGCTGTGAACAAAACGTCCGCAATGCCGGGCGACTATCACGTACTCACGGGTAGGTGCGACGATCGGACGGCACAACTCGCGACACGGTGAAAGCAGAGGAAGTCGGCCATGGCAACGGCGCCCAGCGTCTCCTACTCGATGACCATCCGGCTGGAGGTGCCCGCGAGCGGAACCGCCGTCTCGCAGCTCACCACCGCCGTGGAGTCCTCCGGAGGCTCGGTGACCGGCCTCGACGTCACCGCGTCCGGGCACGAGAAGCTCCGTATCGACGTCACCATCGCGGCCGCCTCGACCGCGCACGCCGAGGAGATCGTCGAGCAGCTGCGCGGCATCGAGGGCGTCACCCTCGGCAAGGTCTCCGACCGTACGTTCCTGATGCACCTCGGCGGCAAGATCGAGATGGCGTCGAAGCACCCCATCCGCAACCGTGACGACCTCTCCATGGTCTACACGCCCGGTGTGGCCCGCGTCTGCATGGCGATCGCCGAGAACCCCGAGGACGCCCGCCGGCTGACCATCAAGCGCAACTCCGTTGCGGTCGTGACGGACGGCTCCGCCGTGCTCGGCCTCGGCAACATCGGACCCAAGGCGGCCCTGCCCGTCATGGAGGGCAAGGCGGCCCTCTTCAAGCGCTTCGCCGGCATCGACGCCTGGCCGATCTGCCTGGACACCCAGGACAGCGACGCGATCGTGGAGATCGTCAAGGCGATCGCCCCCGGGTTCGCCGGAATCAACCTGGAGGACATCTCCGCGCCCCGCTGCTTCGAGATCGAGGCCCGGCTGCGCGAGGCCCTCGACATCCCCGTCTTCCACGACGACCAGCACGGCACCGCCATCGTCGTCCTCGCCGCCCTGACCAACGCCCTGCGCGTCACCGACAAGGCGATCGAGAACATCCGGGTCGTCATGTCCGGTGCCGGCGCGGCCGGGACGGCCATCCTCAAGCTGCTCATCGCGGCCGGCGTGAAGAACGCCGTCGTCGCCGACATCCACGGTGTCGTGCACGCCCGCCGCGAGGACCTGGTGAACGCCCCCGCCGACTCGCCGCTGCGCTGGATCGCCGACAACACCAACCCCGAGGGCCTCACCGGCACCCTGAAGGAAGCCGTGCGCGGCGCCGACGTGTTCATCGGTGTCTCGGCTCCCAATGTGCTGGACGGCGCCGACGTGGCCGCCATGGCCGACGGTGCGATCGTGTTCGCGCTCGCGAACCCCGACCCCGAGGTGGACCCGGCAATCGCCCGTCAGACGGCGGCCGTTGTGGCCACCGGCCGCTCCGACTTCCCCAACCAGATCAACAACGTGCTGGTCTTCCCGGGCGTCTTCCGCGGCCTGCTGGACGCCCAGTCCCGCACCGTCAACACCGAGATGATGCTCGCCGCCGCGAAGGCCCTGGCCGACGTGGTGACCGAGGACGAGCTGAACCCGAACTACATCATCCCCAGCGTCTTCAACGACAAGGTCGCGGGCGCGGTCGCCGGAGCGGTCCGCGAGGCGGCGAAGGCGGCCGGGGCGACGGTCTAGTCGCCCGGTGAAGGAAAAGCGGCGGCCGGGCGTCGGCCGGGTGACGGCGTACCGTACTGTGCAAGGGCTGTGAGGATCACCACGGCGGCCCCTGCACCGGCGCGTCGTGGAACCAGCTGATGCCGGGCGCGCTCTAGGGTGACGCCGAGCGGGCGCCTTTCGTGTGACTCCCCAGGGTGTTCTCACGACTCCTACGGGTGCCGGATTGGCTTTACCGCCGCAGGTAGGGGCAGGATGCGTCCCTGGGCGCGAGCGCATCGGCATCGCAGTGCCTCGGGCGGATCCGCCGCGTGGCACACCCCAACGGCAAGAAATACACGGGAGTAACAACATGAACCGCAGTGAGCTGGTGGCCGCGCTGGCCGACCGCGCCGAGGTGACCCGCAAGGACGCCGACGCCGTGCTGGCCGCGTTCGCCGAGACCGTCGGCGAGATCGTCGCCAAGGGCGACGAGAAGGTCACCATCCCGGGCTTCCTGACCTTCGAGCGCACCCACCGTGCCGCTCGCACCGCGCGCAACCCGCAGACCGGCGAGCCCATCAACATCCCCGCCGGCTACAGCGTGAAGGTCACCGCGGGCTCCAAGCTCAAGGAAGCGGCCAAGGGCAAGTAAGCGCAAGCGCTCCGCTTCGGGCGCCGGGTCCACCGGAGCGCCGTTCTGCCGGAGCGCCGTGGGTGACTGCGGGCCGCCGGTGGCTGGTCGCGCAGTTCCCCGCGCCCCCCTCGGGGCGCGCCGCAGCCGACGATGTCCAAAGGGCGGCCCCCCTCTTGCCGAGGGGGGCCGCCCTTCAGGCGTGTACGAAGGCTAGCCGAGCGCCTTGCCCGGCAGTTCCACCTTCGCGCCCAGTTCCACGAGCTTCTCCATGAAGTTCTCGTAGCCGCGGTTGATGAGGTCGATGCCGTGGACTCGGGACGTGCCCTCGGCGGCCAGGGCCGCGATCAGGTACGAGAAGCCGCCGCGCAGGTCGGGGATGACCAGGTCGGCACCCTGCAGCTTGGTGGGGCCGGAGACGACCGCGGAGTGCAGGAAGTTGCGCTGGCCGAAGCGGCAGTCGGAGCCGCCCAGGCACTCGCGGTACAGCTGGATGTGGGCGCCCATCTGGTTGAGGGCCGAGGTGAAGCCGAGGCGGGACTCGTAGACCGTCTCGTGGATGATGGACAGGCCCGTGGCCTGCGTGAGCGCCACGACCAGCGGCTGCTGCCAGTCGGTCTGGAAACCGGGGTGGACGTCCGTCTCCAGCGCGATGGACTTCAACTGGCCGCCGGGGTGCCAGAAACGGATGCCCTCGTCGTCGATCTCGAAGGCGCCGCCCACCTTCCGGTAGGTGTTCAGGAACGTCATCATCGAGCGCTGCTGGGCGCCGCGGACGTAGATGTTGCCGTTGGTCGCGAGGGCCGCGGACGCCCAGGAGGCGGCCTCCAGGCGGTCCGACAGGGCGCGGTGGGTGTAGCCGCCGAGCTTGTCCACACCGGTGATGCGGATCGTGCGGTCGGTGTCCATCGCGATGATCGCGCCCATCTTCTGCAGCACGCAGATGAGGTCCTCGATCTCCGGCTCGACGGCCGCGTTGGACAACTCGGTTACGCCCTCGGCGAGTACGGCCGTCAGCAGCACCTGCTCGGTCGCACCGACGGAGGGGTACGGCAGCCGGATCTTCGTTCCGCGCAGCCGCTGCGGCGCCTCCAGGTACTGCCCGTCGGCCCGCTTCTCGATCGTCGCGCCGAACTGCCGCAGCACGTCGAAGTGGAAGTCGATGGGGCGGCCGCCGATGTCACAGCCGCCGAGACCCGGGATGAACGCGTGGCCGAGACGGTGCAGGAGAGGGCCGCAGAAGAGGATCGGGATACGACTCGACCCCGCGTGGGCATCGATGTCAGCCACGTTGGCGCTCTCGACGTGCGTCGGGTCGAGCACCAGCTCGCCGGGCTCGTCGCCCGGACGGACCGTCACCCCGTGCAGCTGGAGCAGGCCGCGGACGACCCGCACGTCACGGATGTCGGGGACGTTGCGCAGTCGGCTCGGCGCGCTGCCCAGCAGGGCGGCGACCATGGCCTTCGGTACGAGGTTCTTCGCACCGCGGACACGGATCTCGCCCTCCAGCGGGGTTCCGCCGTGGACAAGCAGGACATCGTCGTTGACGGTCATGTATCTCGCGTTCCGATGAGTTGGGCAGGGGCCGGCCGATCACTGTGCGCAGGGGCCGGGAAGACAGGGTAATCGCCGATTACCCCCCGTCCGTAAGCCCGAGTACCACCCAGACACGTCATAGCTGTGTCACAACACGAACCGTTTTCTTTCGGGCACATGGGGTCACCGCCCGCGGTGTGCGCCCGGAGTGCTTCCCCGCTCCCTGAGCTGCGTTCACTCCGGCACGCCGATTGGCTCCCCACCGAAGGGGAAGATGCGGGATCATGTCTGGCATGACCGAGGTGTCCTCGCTCACAGGGCGGCTGCTCGTGGCCACTCCCGCCCTGGCGGACCCGAACTTCGACCGCGCGGTGGTGCTCCTTCTCGACCACGACGAGGAGGGTTCCCTCGGCGTCGTCCTCAACCGCCCCACCCCGGTGGACGTGGGTGACATCCTGGAGGGCTGGGCCGACCTCGCCGGCGAGCCCGGTGTCGTCTTCCAGGGCGGCCCCGTCTCGCTCGACTCGGCGCTCGGCGTCGCGGTCATCCCGGGCGGCGCGAACGGCGACCTCGCCCCGCTCGGCTGGCGCCGGGTGCACGGCGCGATCGGCCTGGTCGACCTGGAAGCCCCGCCCGAGCTGCTCGCCTCGGCCCTCGGGTCCTTGCGGATCTTCGCCGGATACTCCGGCTGGGGCCCCGGCCAGCTGGAGGACGAGCTGGTCGAGGGCGCCTGGTACGTGGTCGAGTCGGAGCCCGGGGACGTCTCCTCGCCGGCCCCGGAAAGACTCTGGCGCGAGGTCCTGCGCCGCCAGCGCAACGAGCTGGCGATGGTGGCGACGTACCCGGACGACCCGTCGCTCAACTGATGCGTGTGAGCTTCAGTACCCTTGGCGATATGAGCACTCTTGAGCCCGAGCGCGGGACTGGTACGGGGACCCTCGTAGAGCCGACGCCACAGGTGTCCCACGGCGACGGCGACCACGAGCGCTTCGCCCACTACGTCCAGAAGGACAAGATCATGGCGAGCGCCCTCGACGGCACCCCCGTCGTGGCGCTGTGCGGCAAGGTCTGGGTGCCGGGCCGCGACCCGAAGAAGTACCCCGTGTGCCCCATGTGCAAGGAGATCTACGAGTCCATGGGCAGCGGTGGCGAGGACAAGGGCGGCGACAAGAAGTAGACCCCTGACGGTCTGCCCGCCGGTCCCGGTTTTCGCAGGGCCCCCGGGGTGCGCGTGCGACACGCGCACCCCGGGGGCCTTCATGCTTTCCGGTCACGAGGTGCCGGTCACGAAGTGGTGCAGACCACATCGACGTCTGGCCTCCCCGCGGGGCGGAGCGGTAAAGGACTGGACATGACGGATCTGATTCCGGCGCCGCGCGCCATCGAGGGACCGATGCGCTGCGGCGTCCTGCTGGACCACGAGACCACGCTGTGGGCTGCCCCGGGCACGCAGACCACGGAGCGCTGGCTGCGCAGCACGCTCGGCGCCGCTCTGGGGCTGCCGCTGCGGCCCGGCCCGGAGGACGCCCGCGGGTGTGTGCGCTTGCTCCTGGACGACTCGCTGGAGGCGGAGGCGTACCGCCTGAGTGTGGTCGCCGGCCGGGGCGTGGAGATCCGCGGCGGTGACCCGGCCGGCGTCTTCTGGGGTGCGCAGACCCTGCGTCAGCTCCTCGGCCCCGAGGCCTTCCGGCGCGCCCCCGTACGCCCCGGCCGCACGGTCGGCATCCCCCACCAGACCATCGAGGACGCGCCCCGTTTCCGCTGGCGCGGTCTCCTCCTCGACGTCGCCCGGCACTTCATGCCCAAGGACGGCGTGCTGCGCTATCTGGACCTGATGGCCGCGCACAAACTCAACGTCTTCCACTTCCACCTGACGGACGACCAGGGCTGGCGGCTGGAGATCAAGCGCTGCCCGAGGCTGACGGAGATCGCCTCCTGGCGGTCGCGGACGAAATTCGGTCACCGGGCCTCGCCGCTGTGGGAGGAGAAGCCGCACGGGGGTTACTACACCCAGGACGACATCCGGGAGATCGTCGCCTACGCCGCCGAGCGGCATATCACCGTCGTCCCGGAAATCGACGTACCGGGCCACTCGCAGGCCGCCATCGCCGCGTACCCGGAACTCGGCAACACCGACGTCATCGACACCTCCGCCCTCTCCGTGTGGGACACCTGGGGGATCTCCCCCAACGTACTGGCCCCCACCGACAACACGCTGCGCTTCTACGAGGGAGTGTTCGAGGAGGTCCTGGAACTGTTCCCTTCGCAGTTCGTCCACGTCGGCGGGGACGAGTGCCGAAAGGAGCAGTGGAGCGAGTCGCCGGCGGTCAGGAACCGGATCGCGGACCTCGGACTCGCCGACGAGGACGAACTGCAGTCGTGGTTCATCGGGCACTTCGACGCGTGGCTCGCCGCGCGCGGGCGCCGGCTCATCGGCTGGGACGAGATCCTGGAGGGCGGGCTCGCCGAGGGGGCCGCGGTGTCCTCCTGGCGCGGTTACGGCGGCGGCATCGCGGCCGCGCGGGCCGGCCACGACGTCGTCATGTGCCCCGAGCAGTACGTGTATCTGGACCATCGTCAGGCCCCGGGCGAGGACGAGCCCGTGCCGATCGGGTTCGTGCGCACCCTGGAGGACGTCTACCGGTTCGAACCCGTCCCGCCCGGGCTCACCGAGGAGGAGGCCCGGCATGTGCTGGGCACTCAGGCCAACGTCTGGACCGAGGTGATGGAGGACGCCGCACGCGTGGACTACCAGACGTTTCCCCGGCTCGCGGCCTTCGCCGAGGTGGCCTGGAGCCGCCTGCCGGCCCCCGCGGACCGGGACTTCGCCGGCTTCGAACGCCGTATGGCCGCCCATTACGCGCGACTGGACGCCCTCGGAGTCGCTTATCGGCCGCCCACCGGGCCCCGGCCGTGGCAGAAACGCCCCGGCGTCCTCGGTCGCCCGAAAGAGGGGCCGCCGCCGAACAAGTGACCACCCCGAACACGTGACCGTTCCGAACAAGGAATGGAAAATCGCGTCAAGGGTCACCGAAGAGTGTCAATCGGTGCGCACCGGTGATGCCGTGCGAAAACGGACCATCTCCATGGTGAGGTGGGCGAATGCCTCCTAGCGGACCCCCGCGTTCGGCCGTGGCGAAGATGTGCCAGAGTTGCCACGTCCGCCCTGTGAGCACGTACGGTACGGCCACACAGGTGGGACCAGTGGGGCAGCGGGAAGGGGCAGCCGGTTTGACCACGCACGCACCGCAGGCGGCGCAGGCCGTCACGCTGCCCACGACGCTGGACGAGGCGGTGGCGGCCCTCGCCGAGATGCCCACCGCGGTCCCCGTCGCGGGCGGCACCGATCTGATGGCCGCCGTCAACTCCGGTCAGCTCAGGCCCGCCGCACTGGTGGGTCTCGGGCGGATCAGCGAGATCCGCGGCTGGCAGTACCAGGACGGCCACGCGCTGCTCGGCGCGGGCCTCACGCACGCGCGGATGGGCCGCCCCGACTTCGCGGCCCTGATCCCGGCGCTCGCCGCCGCCGCGCGCGCCGCGGGCCCGCCGCACATCCGCAACGCGGGCACCCTCGGCGGCAACATCGCCACGGCCGCCCCCACCGGGGACGCGCTGCCGGTCCTCGCCGCCCTGGAGGCGACGCTGATCATCGCGGGCCCGGGCGGAGCCCGCCGGGAGATCCCGGTGTCGCACCTGCTGGCCGGCATGGAGATGCTGCGCGGCGGTGAACTCATCGGCTACGTGCGCGTGCCGCTGCTGCACGCCCCGCAGGTCTTCCTGAAGGCGACCGGACGCACCGGCCCGGGCCGCGCGCTGGCCTCCGTGGCCCTCGTCCTCGACCCCGCCCGGCGCGGAGTGCGGTGCGCCGTCGGCGCCATAGCGCCGATGCCGCTCAGGCCCCTGGAGGCCGAGCAGTGGGTCGCCCAGCTGATCGACTGGGACAACGACCGCGCGCTCGTGCCGGAGGCCCTGAACGCCTTCGGCGAGTACGTCGCCGCGGCCTGCATCCCGGACCCGGCACCGGAGCCGGACGGCTCGGTCGCCCCGCTTCCGCCCGCCGTACTGCACCTGCGGCGCACCGTCGCCGCACTGGCCCGACGAGCACTGGGGAGGGCGCTGTCGTGACCGACGACCAGCACGGAGAGGGCACGCCCCAGGGCGGCGGACGCTGGAACCCGCTGCCCCAGGGCGACTACGACGACGGCGCCACCGCCTTCGTCAAGCTCCCCGAGGGCGGTATCGACGCCCTGCTGTCCGGCGACAGCCCGCTGGCCGCGCCGGGGCACGGCTACGTGCCGCCGCGGATAACGGCCGCCCCCGGCACCGGGGACCCCGCCGTCCCCGGCACCTGGACCGCGCCCGCGGGCGGCGCCGAGTGGCCCGACCCGAACGCCACGCCCCAGGTGCCCTCCGCGGACGACCGGTTCACCTACCAGCCCGGCGCGACCCAGCACTGGACCTTCGACGAGGCCGCGGCCCCGGCCGCGCCCGGGCACGACGTCACCGGACAGTGGTCCATCCCGGTCGCCGGCGGCGACCTTCCGGACGAGTCGGGCGAGTTCACCACGTCCTCCCTGGTCGAACAGTGGGGCGGCACCCCGCCGGCCACGCTGCCCGGCGGCGCGCCCGCGCCATGGGCGACGCAGGACACGGGCGGCCCCTGGGACCCGCCCGCGGACACCGGCCACACCGCCCTGCCCGACCACACCGACGCGCACCCCGCGGGCGCTCCGGCCGCACCGGCGCCGGCGGATGCGGCAACGCCGGGCTACGCCCCCGCACCGGACGAGCGGTACGGGCAGGCCCCGGCCGACCACGGCACGGCCGCGCACGAGGAGACCGGGGCAGATGAACCCGGTCACGGAGGCGCCGGCCGTCCGCCGGCCGGCCACAGGGAGGCCGCGCACCCACCGGCCGGTCACGGGGACGGTCGGCGCGGCGAGGGCGCTGCCGCACATGTCGAGGCGCGCCGCGCCGAGGACGACCGCCCCGGCGCGTTCGGCGGGTCCGCCGGGCCTGCCCGGTCCGCCGAGTTCGGCGAGGCCGCGGAGCCGGAGCAGTCCGGCGTGCCGACCGCGTTCCCCGAGCAGCGGGGCGAGCCGACGGCCGGAACGGGACCGGACACGGAGGGCCACGGCCCCGGGGAGGCCTCTGAGCGCCCCGCTGACGGCCCAGCAGGCCACGAGGGCCCCGCGGCCTCCGCCGGAGCCCCACGGGCGGCCACAGCGCCCACGACGCCCACCGACCCCGCCGCGGCCGACGCGGTGGCGGGCGGCCACTCGGCACCGCAGCCCCCGGCCTCCGCGGCCGTACCGGAGAACGCCGCCGACGCACCCGGGGCCGCCGTCGCCGCCGAGGAAACCGCGCCCCGGCCGCGGGAGGACGCCGCCGAGGAACACGCGGACCACGCCGCGCCCCTCCCGCCGAACGACGACCACCCGCTCGCCTCCTACGTCCTGCGCGTCAACGGCGTCGACCGTCCCGTCACCGGCGCCTGGATCGGCGAGTCGCTGCTGTACGTCCTGCGGGAACGGCTCGGTCTCGCGGGCGCCAAGGACGGCTGCTCGCAGGGCGAGTGCGGGGCCTGCAACGTGCAGGTCGACGGCCGGCTGGTGGCCTCCTGCCTGGTCCCGTCGGTCACCGCGGCCGGCAGCGAGGTGCGCACGGTCGAGGGTCTCGCCGTCGACGGACAGCCCTCCGACGTACAGCGCGCGCTCGCCCGGTGCGGCGCCGTGCAGTGCGGCTTCTGCGTGCCCGGCATGGCGATGACCCTGCACGACCTGCTGGAGGGCAACCCCGCGCCGACCGAGCTGGAGACCCGGCAGGCGCTGTGCGGCAACCTGTGCCGCTGCTCCGGCTACCGGGGCGTCCTCCAGGCCGTCCAGGAGGTCGTCGCCGAACGCGAGGCGTCGCACGCCGCCGACGCCGAGACGGACGCGGCCGAGGCCCGTATTCCCCACCAGGCGGGCCCCGGCGCCGGCGGGGTCAACCCCTCGGCGTTCGAGGCGCCGGGCGCGTTCGACACGCCGCAGGCCGCTCCCGGCGGCTACGGCGACGCACCGGATCCCTACGGCGCGCCCGACCCGTACGGCACCCCGCCGCACGGCACCCCGGGACCGCACGGCCCGCACGACCCGCACTACGGCCAGGACGGAGGCCAGGCGTGAGCAACGAAGCCGCCACGGCGACCACCGCCGGGGAAGCAGCCCCCGAGGCCGAGGCGTGGCCGCACGGCATCGGCGCCTCCCTGCCGCACGCCGACGCCCGTGCCAAGACCGAGGGCACCTTCCCGTACGCGGCCGACCTGTGGGCCGAGGGCCTGCTGTGGGCGGCCGTCCTGCGCTCCCCGCACGCGCACGCGCGCATCGTGTCCATCGACACCAGCCACGCGCGCGAGATGCCCGGCGTCCGCGCCGTCGTCACCCACGAGGACGTACCCGGCACCCCGCGCCACGGCCGGGGCACGCCCGACCGGCCGGTGTTCGCCTCCGAGGTCGTACGCCACCACGGCGAACCCATCGCGGCCGTCGCCGCCGACCACCCCGACACCGCGCGGATGGCCGCCGCGGCCGTCATCGTCGAGTACGAAGTGCTCGACCCGGTCACCGACCCCGAGCAGGCCTTCGAGGCCGAGCCGCTGCACCCCGACGGCAACCTGATCCGGCACATTCCGCTGCACCACGGCGACCCGTCGGCGGTCGGCGAGGTCGTCGTGGAGGGCCAGTACCGCATAGGGCGTCAGGACCCGGCGCCGATCGGCGCCGAGGCCGGCCTCGCCGTGCCGCGCCCCGACGGCGGCGTGGAGCTGTACCTGGCCTCCACCGACCCGCACACCGACCGCAACACCGCCGCGGCCTGCTACGGCCTGTCCCCCGATCGGGTGAAGATCGTCGTCACCGGGGTGCCGGGCGCCACCGCCGACCGCGAGGACCAGGGCTTCCAGCTCCCGCTCGGCCTGCTCGCCCTCAAGACCGGCTGCCCGGTGAAGCTCACGGCGACCCGCGAGGAGTCCTTCCTCGGCCACGCCCACCGCCATCCGACGCTGCTCCGGTACCGCCACCACGCGGACGCCGAGGGCAAGCTGGTGAAGGTGGAGGCGCAGATCCTGCTGGACGCCGGCGCGTACGCCGACACCTCCTCCGACGCGCTGGCCGCCGCCGTCTCCTTCGCGTGCGGCCCGTACGTCGTCCCGAACGCCTTCATCGAGGGCTGGGCCGTGCGCACCAACAACCCGCCCTCCGGGCATGTGCGCGGCGAGGGCGCGATGCAGGTGTGCGCCGCCTACGAGGCGCAGATGGACAAGCTGGCCAGGAAGCTGGGCCTGGACCCGGCCGAGGTGCGCCTGCGCAACGTCCTGGCGACGGGGGACGTCCTCCCGATCGGCCAGACGGTGACCTGCCCCGCCCCCGTGGCCGAACTCCTTCAGGCAGTACGGGACTTCCCGCTGCCGGCCCTGCCCAAGGACAGCCCCGAGGAGGAGTGGCTGCTGCCCGGCGGCCCCGAGGGCGCGGGCGAACCGGGCGCGGTGCGCCGGGGCGTCGGCTACGGCCTGGGCATGGTGCACATGCTCGGCGCGGAGGGCGCCGACGAGGTGTCCACGGCGACGGTCAAGGTCCACGACGGCGTGGCGACCGTCCTCTGCGCCGCCGTCGAGACCGGCCAGGGCTTCACCACGCTCGCCCGGCAGATCGTCCAGGAGACCCTCGGCATCGAGGAAGTCCACGTGGCGCCGGTCGACACCGACCAGCCGCCGGCCGGTGCGGGCTGCCGGGGCCGGCACACCTGGGTGTCGGGCGGCGCGGTGGAGCGGGCGGCGAAGATGGTCCGCACCCAGCTGCTGCAGCCCCTGGCGCACAAGTTCGGCATGTCCACCGAGCTGCTGCAGATCACGGACGGCAAGATCACTTCGTACGACGGCGTGCTCTCGACGACCGTCACCGAGGCGCTGGACGGCAAGGAGCTGTGGGCCACCGCCCAGTGCCGCCCGCACCCCACCGAGCCGCTGAACGCCTCCGGCCAGGGCGACGCCTTCGTGGGTCTGGCCTTCTGCGCGATCCGCGCGGTGGTGGACGTCGACATCGAGCTGGGCTCGGTCCGGGTGGTGGAGCTGGCGGTCGCCCAGGACGTGGGCCGGATCCTCAACCCGACCCAGCTGGCCGCCCGGATCGAGGCGGGCGTCACCCAGGGCGTGGGCATCGCGCTCACGGAGAACCTCCGTACGCCCCGCGGTCTGGTCCGCCACCCCGACCTGACCGGATACGCCCTCCCGACCGCCCTGGACGCGCCGGACATCCGGATCGTCAAACTGGTCGAGGAACGGGACGTGGTCGCCCCCTTCGGCGCCAAGTCCGTCAGCGCGGTCCCGGTCGTGACGGCACCGGCCGCGATCGCCTCCGCCGTCCGGGCGGCCACCGGCCGCCCGGTCAACCGCCTCCCGATCCGCCCGCAGGCAGCGGTGGTGACGACCCAGTGAGCACTCCCGAGACCCCCGGGGCCCCCGACGAGCCCCGCTACGAACCCCCGCCGAGCGTCGGCAAGCTGTTCCTGTGGATCCTGCTGTTCCTCGTCGCCGCGCTGGCCGTGGTCCTGGGCGGTATCTACTTCACGTGACGCAACGGACCCGGGTCGCCCGACGTCCTTGCCGGTGAGGGCCGTTGTCAGTGGGGCGGCGTAGTGTGCTTGAGCGGTGGGGGCAGCGGCACTCACGGACGCAATGGCGCACCGTACGGGGAAGATCGCGGGGGAGCGATGGGCACGACCGAGGCCGGGATCACGGCGATCACACTGACCGAGGCGGAGCTGGACCGCTATGTCACGCACGGGCCGACGCGAGGCCTGCTCAGCGGCACCGGCCTGCCCGCGGCCACCGACCTGCTGACCTTCTCCCCCCTGCGCACGCACGGCCTGCGCACACTCGCCGACGCCGCCAAGGGCCCCTTCCGCGTGGCGGACGAGCTGCGGGACCGGCTGGTGATAGGCGAACTGCTCAACCCGGCGGGCACGGAGCGCGAGTCCATCCTGCTCGACGGCGGCACCGGCGAGCTGACGACGGCGTACCTCTTCGCCCCGTCCGACGCCCGCCCCTTCGCGCCCTCCCTGGCCACCCTGCTGCGCTTCGCCGCGGTCACGGAGGAACTGGCGGGCCTGCGCGGCCGTTTCGCCTCCCTGGCGGGCCAGTACGGCCCCGGGACGGCGGCCGAGGCGACCCGCCGGCTGCTCTCCCTCTTCCAGGAGGGTGCGGGCGGCGAGGTCCCGCCGTACTGGAAGGCGGCGGCCCTGATCCGCCCGCTCGCCCTCGCCGCGGGTCCCGGCACGGCCTGCGGGCTCACCCTGGACGTGCCCGCCCGCCTGCTGGACCAGGAGTTCGGGCACGGCCGGGTGGTGCGCTTCGAGGAGGTCGACTTCCCCGCGACGCTCACGCACGAGCCGACCCGGCGCTTCCTGCGGGAGACCGGCCTGCCGGAGGAGGCGGTCCTCTTCCACGCCGACACGGACGTCCCGCTGCCGACGCTCCGTGAGTACGTCACCGAGGGATACGCGGGCGACCGCATCCCGGACGAACTCCCGGCCCACGCCGACCACTTGGTCCGCCTCGGCCGCCTGGTCGGGGACCACAGCCTGGTGGTCGACGGCAGAACGGGCGCGGTCCTGACCTGCGGCGAACCGGATGCGACGCTCCACCCGCTCAACACCGACGTCTCCACCCTCGCCTTCACACTCTGGCTCCTGCACCACGAGCGCACCATCGACGAGCACCTGGGCAACGAACTGACCACCAACGCCTACGACCAGCTCGCCGCCGCCATGATCCACACCCTGACCACCCTCGACCCCACGGCCACCCTGCCGGACACGACCTGGCACTACTGGACAGCCCTGTTCCGGGACGAGGCGGGCGGGGTCCTCTGAAGCGATCCCGCCGCTGACTCACCCGAATGCCCGATGCGGCGAGAGCGGCTCGGGGCCGGCAGTGACAATTCTCTTAGCTCCGAACCCACGTCGCGTCGCCTTGCGGACCAGGGAGAAGACAATGGCCGGGTCGAACCTCCGCACGCTCGCGATCGGTGGGGCAGTCATAGCCACCGCCGCCACCGCTTGGGCACTCGGGGATCCGGTCACTGTCCCTTCTGCCCCGGCCGACGCTCCGTCGGCCGTGGCAACGAAGCGGACCCTGTCATCCGCGCTCACCATCAAGACCGCCGGTCCCAGGGAGGACGGCACTGCAGTTACGCCCCTGGGATACCGGGTCACACCAGCGGGGGACCAGACCCGGCTCGGGGACCTCCCACTGAACGCAGCTCTTCACCCGGACGGTCGCCATCTGCTGGTGACCAACGACGGTCAGGGCGTACAGAGTCTGCAATTGGTCGACACCCGGACGAACAAGGTCGTCCAGACACTGTCGTATCCGTCACCGGAGTCGCTGTACATCGGCCTGGTGTGGAGTCCGGACGGCAGGACTGCCTATGCCAGTGCCGCGGCGAACTCCAAGATCCGGGTGCTGTCGTTCACCGGTGGCCGACTCACCGAACGTGATCCCATCAAGCTGCCCACCAAGTCCCCGGACGGCAAGGCCGTCACACTGTTCCCGGCCGGCCTGGCCATCACCCCGGACGGAAGAAAGCTGGTGGTCGCCGATCAGCGCGGTGACGCCGTGACGGTCGCCGACACCGTCAGCCGGCGTGTGCAGACCGTCGCCGCAGGCCGTCGGCCGGTGTGGGTGACGCTCAGCAAGGACGGGCGAACGGCCTACGTGTCGAACCAGGGTGCCGACACCCTGGACATCGTTGATGTGGCGGGCGCGGCGCCCCGGGTGACAGGGCGGATCAAGGTGGGTCTGCATCCGAACAAGTCGGTGCTTTCCGCGTGCGGTCGGAAGCTGTACGTCGCGATCGGCGACGCCGACAGCGTCAGCATGGTGAATCTGCCCACCAGGAGCGTGGTACGCCGGTTCTCCCTGTCGCCTCCCCGGAAGCCTCTCATCGGCAGCAACCCCACGGGCCTGGCCCTGGATTCCGCGGGTAACCGGCTCTACGTCGCCAACTCGGGCAACAACAGCGTGTCGGTGCTCGATCCGACCAGCGGCAGGATCCTGGGGCAGATCCCCACCGGCTGGTACCCCAGTGCGGTGGTCTGGCGCAACGGACGCCTTTGGATCACGAACGCCAAGGGGCTGGGGGTAGGCCCGAACAACGGTCCCGGACACCCCGATCCCGAGCGCCCCATCGGGGCGGCACCCAGCCGGCAGCTCGCGTCGATGGGCTTCGGCACGCTGAGCAGTGTGGTCGTGCCGGCATCGGGCGAACGCCTGGCTGAGTACACCCGCCAGGTGCAGCGCAACAACGCCCCGGTGACCGGGGGCGGTGGTGCCGTCGTGCCGCGCAAGCCCGGCGGAGGGACTCCCGTCAAGCATGTGATCTACATGGTCAAGGAGAACCGCAGCTACGACCAGGTGCTCGGCAGCCTGGAGAAGGGCAACGGCGACCCCGGCCTCAACCTGTTCGGGGACGAGTCGGCGCCCAACACGCGCGAGTTGGCGCGGCGCTTCACCACCATCGACAACTTCTATGCCGATGGCAAGGTCAGCGCCAGCGGCTGGAACTGGGCGGTCCAGGCCAACTCCAACCCCTACGACGAGCAGATGTGGCCTGCACGTTACTCGGGCCGCAAGGGTGTCTATGCCGGCGGGAACAACGCCGAAGAGAACGCCGCGCAGGAGCCCGGGAACTCCTATCTCTGGCAGCGCCTCGACAAGGCCGGTGTGAGCTTTGCCAACTTCGGCTTCTACGTGACGCGTCGGGGGAACGAGGCGCACGCCGCGGATCCGGTGCTCGACGCCCGGACGGACCACGGGTTCCAGGTGGAGGTGGGCTGCCCGGACTCGGCGGGAACGTTCGCGGCCACCAAGAAGGACTGCCTGACCCCACGGATCGACCAGTGGCTGAAGAGCTTCCGCAGGTACGAGACCAAGGGCGACATGCCGACGGTGCAGTTCATCCAGCTCCCCGGTGACCACACCTTGGGCACCAGGGCCGGTCGGCCCACCCCCAAGGCGATGGTGGCCGACAACGACTACGCCCTCGGAAGGCTGGTGGATGCGGTGTCCCACTCGCAGTTCTGGAAGGACACCGCCATCCTCGTCACCGAGGACGAGGCCCAGGACGGGCCCGACCACATCGATGCCCACCGGACGATCGCCCTGGCAATCAGCCCGTACACCCAGACGGGAAGGATCGACTCGACCTTCTACAGCACCGCTTCCATGGTCCGGACCGTGGAACTGTTCGCCGGAATCGGCCCCCTCACCCAGTTCGACGACTATTCCACGCCACTGAGTGCGTCCTTCACCGACAAGCCCGTCTACCGGCCCTACGCGGTGATCAGACCGACCTACCCGATGAACCGCCTCAATCCCCCTCGCGGATGACTCGGCCAAGGGAGAAGGGGCGGCACCCCGTTACGGGTGCCGCCCTTGTCTTCTGCCTGGTCAAGGCCTCAGAGGCCGTGGCGGGATTCGAACCCACGTAACTCGCTTTGCAGGCGAGCCCCTGAACCACTCGGGCACACGGCCGTGTTCGTGGAAATGACGTTATGGCGAGGTGCTTCCCGGGCTCAAGGGGATCGGTGGGGGTGCAACGGGACTGCCATACGGCGTTCATGAACGGGGCGTGGGAGCGCTGGGGGGAGGAGGGGGCCGCCGGCCCGGCGTTGGTCCGACAAAATCCGTCGCCCGGTGATCTTGCGGGCCGTAGCCTTCCTCCCATGCAGGAGCTGACCCTCTCCCTCGACGCCGCCACCCGGCAGGCGCTGGACGACCTCGCCGACGCCTCCGGCCGCCGGACCGGTGCGGTGGTGCTTGAGGCCGTACACCGGTATCTGCACGAGGAGCAGGCGGTCGTCCGTGCGCACGCCGAGCGCCTTGCGCGCAGCCACGCCGACCTGCTGCGGAGGCTGGGCGAATGAGCCGTCACCTGACCGTCGCCGAGGTCACCGCCATCGCCGAGATCGCCTTCGGCGGCCGGCCGCCCGAGGCGCGGGAACCGGGGCTGCTGGTCTCCGCCGTGCACCGGCCCCGGGCCCGGATGTTCGGCACGGCCGCCTATGACGACCTGTACGAGCAGGCGGGCGCCCTGCTGCACGCCCTCGCCGCCAACCACCCCCTGGTCGACGGCAACAAGCGCACCGCCTGGCTGGCGACGGCCACCTTCCTGGCCTGCAACGGAGTGGATCTCGCCGACATCGACCAGGACACCGCATACGACCTGGTCATCGATGTGGCCTCGGGAGACGTCAGTGATGTCACGGTGATCGCGGGGCGGCTGCGGCGGCTGTGACGTGGATCCCACCCGAGGGCGACCCGGGCTCGTCCGGGCGTTGACGGGCGCGGGGCGCCGGTAGGGTGGCCCGGTTGTCATACGTAGCCGAGCCCCCGACCCGCAAGACATACGGAGACCGTGACTACCGCCCGCCCGTCGCCCGCCACCACCGTCAACGGAGGACCCTCCGGGCCCGCCCCTATGACTGCTTCCTCCGCTCACTCCCATCACCTGTCGCCCGCCTTCCCGGGCCGCGCGCCCTGGGGTACCGCCAGCAAGCTGCGTGCCTGGCAGCAGGGGGCGATGGAGAAGTACCTCCAGGAGCAGCCGCGTGACTTCCTCGCCGTCGCCACGCCCGGCGCCGGCAAGACCACCTTCGCGCTGACGCTCGCCTCCTGGCTGCTGCACCACCACGTCGTGCAGCAGGTGACCGTGGTCGCGCCCACCGAGCACCTGAAGAAGCAGTGGGCCGAGGCGGCCGGAAGGATCGGGATCAAGCTCGATCCCGAGTACAGCGCGGGGCCCCTCGGCCGGGAGTACGACGGCGTCGCGGTCACCTACGCCGGTGTCGGCGTGCGGCCCATGCTGCACCGCAACCGGGTCGAGCAGCGCAAGACGCTCGTCATCCTCGACGAGATCCACCACGCCGGTGACTCCAAGTCCTGGGGTGAGGCCTGCCTGGAGGCGTTCGAGCCCGCCACGCGCCGGCTCGCGCTGACCGGTACGCCGTTCCGCTCCGACACCAACCCCATCCCCTTCGTGACGTACGAGGAGGACAACGCCGGGATCCGGAGGTCCGCCGCCGACTACACGTACGGCTACGGCAACGCCCTCGCCGACCACGTGGTCCGGCCCGTCATCTTCCTCTCCTACAGCGGCAACATGCGCTGGCGCACCAAGGCCGGTGACGAGATCGCCGCCCGGCTCGGCGAGCCGATGACCAAGGACGCGGTCAGCCAGGCCTGGCGTACGGCGCTGGACCCGCGCGGCGAGTGGATGCCGAGCGTGCTGCGTGCCGCCGACCAGCGGCTGACCGAGGTCCGCAAGGCCATCCCGGACGCGGGGGCGCTGGTCATCGCCTCCGACCAGGACTCCGCCCGCGCCTACGCCAAGCTCATCCGTGAGATCACGGGGACGAAGGCGACGCTCGTGCTGTCCGACGACGCCGGCGCCTCGAAGAAGATCGACGAGTTCAGCGAGAGCAACGACCGGTGGATGGTCGCGGTCCGGATGGTGTCCGAGGGCGTGGACGTCCCCCGGCTCGCGGTGGGCGTGTACGCGACGACGATCTCGACCCCTCTCTTCTTCGCGCAGGCCGTCGGGCGTTTCGTACGGTCCCGGCGGCGCGGCGAGACCGCGTCCGTGTTCCTGCCGACCGTGCCCGACCTGCTGACCTTCGCCAACGAAATGGAGAAGGAACGGGACCACGCCCTCGACAAGCCCAAGAAGGAGGGCGAGGAGGACCCGTACGCCGAATCCGAGAAGGAGATGGAGGAGGCGAACAAGCAGCAGGACGAGGACACCGGCGAGCAGGACATGCTGCCCTTCGAGGCGCTGGAGTCCGACGCCGTCTTCGACCGGGTGCTGTACGACGGCGCCGAGTTCGGCATGCAGGCGCACCCGGGGAGCGAGGAGGAGCAGGACTACCTCGGTATCCCGGGGCTCCTCGAACCCGAGCAGGTGCAGCTGCTCCTGCAGAAGCGGCAGGCCCGCCAGATCGCGCACAGCCGTAAGAAACCGGACACCGAGGCCGACCTGCTGGAGCTGCCCGCCGAGCGGCGGCCGGTGGTCACGCACAAGGAGATGATGGCGCTGCGCAAGCAGCTGAACACCATGGTCAGCGCGTATGTGCACCAGAGTGGGAAGCCGCACGGCGTGATCCACACCGAGCTGCGCAGGGTGTGCGGGGGACCGCCCAGCGCGGAGGCCACGGCGGGGCAGCTGCGGCAGCGGATCGCCAAGATGCAGGAGTGGGCTACGCGCATGCGCTGACGCCCCGCTGGGACTGACGGCCGGCGTCGCCCCGGACCCCCCAGGGATTGGCGTGTGTCAGTTCCTGGGGCCCGTGCGTTTCCGGACGAATTGCGGCAGGCCGGAACTGGTCTTGCCCGGATTCTGGACTGAGACTTCCGCTGAGCGAACCTGCTTCGCTACTGTCCCGCTACGCACACGCCCCGTGGCAGCGCCGCCGCGGAGCGCAGCCGTGAAGCGACATGACCCGGAGCCGCCGGGCCGTTCTGCCGATCGGCGGCCTCTGAGGCGCGTCGCCGACGGGACTCGGTGACGCATCCGCCGCTCAGGGGACCGCCGGCCTCACCACCAAAGGAGTGGGCGTCGTGACCGCGGAGACCTCTCAGACGCTCGACCGGGGACTGCGCGTCCTCAAACTGCTGGCCGACACCGACCACGGGCTGACCGTCACCGAGCTGTCCACGAAACTGGGCGTGAACCGTACCGTGGTGTACCGGTTGCTCGCCACGCTGGAACAACACGCGCTCGTACGGCGTGACTTGGGCGGTCGAGCCCGGGTGGGCCTCGGGGTGCTGCGGCTCGGCCGGCAGGTGCATCCGCTGGTGCGGGAGGCCGCGCTGCCCGCGCTGCGGGCGCTGGCGGAGGACATAGGCGCGACGGCGCACCTGACGCTGGTGGACGGGACCGAGGCGCTGGCCGTCGCCGTGGTCGAACCGACGTGGACCGACTATCACGTGGCGTACCGCGCCGGGTTCCGGCATCCGCTGGACCGGGGGGCGGCGGGCCGGGCGATCCTGGCGGCTCGGCAGTCGCCGTCCGTGGATCCCGGGTACACCCTCACCCATGGTGAGCTGGAGGCCGGGGCGAGCGGGGCCGCGGCGCCGCTGGTCGGGGTCACCGGGGTCGAGGGCAGTGTGGGCGTCGTGATGCTGGCGGACTCCGTGCCGGAGCGGGTGGGGCCGAGGGTGGTGGAAGCGGCGCGGGAGGTCGCCGAGGCGTTGCGCTGACGCGGGGGCCGGTGCCGGGTGCACCGCGCTGCAGGTGCCCGTGGGCCGGGTCGCTCGCCGAGCGCCGAAGGGGTGCGGGGAACTGCGCGAGCAGCCCCCACCCAGCCGGACAGGCAAACGACCCCGCCACCAGCCCCACCCAGCCGCACAGGCAAACGACCCGCCGGCCCTTTGCTCATCCGGCCAATCGCCACCCCCCACCTTTGGCCGATCCGCCCACCCCGCCGCCCCACCCCCTCCGCATCATCAAGGCTCATACAGCCCCGAGGCGGAGGGAACAGCGCGGTGGACACAGTGGACACCCGGCCGGAGGCCACAGCAGCAAGAACCAGGACACACAGCCTCACCCGGCGCCGGCCGGTGCAACGCCTCCTCGGCGATGCCGCCGGCAGCCGGCTCAAGCGGACGATGGGCGTGGCCCAGCTGACGCTGCTCAGCGTGGGGGCCACCCTCGGCACGGGGATCTTCGTGGTGCTGGGCCAGGCCGTCCCCGAGGCCGGGCCCGCCGTCGTCATCTCCTTCGTGCTGGCCGGCGTCACCGCCCTGTTCTCCGCGCTGTCGTATGCCGAGCTGGCCGGCATGATCCCCGGCTCGGGATCGTCCTACAGCTACGCCTACGCCACCCTCGGCGAGCTGGTCGCCTGGGTGTGCGGCTGGTGTCTGATCCTGGAGTACGGGGTCTCCGTGGCGGCCGTCGCCGTGGGGTGGGGGCAGTACGTCAACGAGCTGCTGGAGCTCACCTTCGGCGTCTCGCTCCCCGACTCGCTCAGCGCGCCGCCCGGAGCCGGGGGCACCCTCAACGTCCCCGCCGCCCTCATCGTCGTACTCGCCATGGTCGTCCTGCTGCGCGGCGCCAAGGAGAGCGCCGTCGCCAACACCGTCATGGTCGGCGTCAAGATCGCGGCCCTCGTGCTGTTCTGCGCCGTCGCCTTCACCGCCTTCCGCGCCGGGAACTTCCACCCCCTCTTCCCGCTCGGCGCCGCCGGCATGAGCGCCGGAGCGGCCTCCCTCTTCTTCTCCTACATCGGCTTCGACGCCGCCTCCACCGCAGGTGAGGAGGCACGCAACCCGCAGAGGGACCTGCCGCGGGCCATCATCCTGTCCCTCGTCCTGGTCACCGTCCTGTACGTGCTCGTCGCGGTCGCCGCGCTCGGCGCCATGCCGTGGAAGCAGTTCGCCGGGACCGAGGCCACGCTCAGCGAGGTGCTCGTGCGAGCCGTCGGCGGCGGGAATCTGTGGCCGGTCCTGCTGTCCGTCGGCGCGGTCGTCGCCACCACCAGTGTGGTGCTCACCGTGCAGTACGGGCAGATCCGCATTCTGTTCGCCATGGCCCGGGACGGGCTGCTGCCGCCCCTGTTCGCCAAGGTGCACCCCCGTACCGGAGTGCCCCGCGCCAACACCGTCATCGTCTCGGGGTTCATCGCCGTCCTCGCCGCCCTCGTCCCGCTCGGCAGCCTCGCCGACGCCACCAGCATCGGCACGCTCTTCGCGTTCATGCTGGTCAACCTGGCGGTCGTGCTGCTGCGCCGGCGCAGCCCCGACATCCCGCGCTCCTTCCGGGTGCCCCTGTCGCCCCTCACGCCCCTGCTCGGCGTCGGCTTCTGCGTCTACATGCTGGGCAGCCTGGGCGCCGACACCTGGATCGCGTTCGGCGCCTGGATGGCGGCCGGACTCGTCGTCTACGGCCTCTACGGCATCCGCCACTCCCAGCTGAACCAGTCCCGGGACCTCGTATGAGCACGCTTGACCTCACCGCCGACGTCGTCACCCTCACCCGTGCCCTCGTCGACCTGCCCTCCGAGAGCGGACGGGAGAAGGCCATCGCCGACGCCGTCCACGCCGCCCTGCGCGGCCTGCCCCACCTCACCGTCGACCGGGTCGGCAACTCCGTCGTCGCCCGCACCGGCCTCGGCCGTCCCGAACGCGTCGTGATCGCCGGGCACCTGGACACCGTCCCGGCCGCGCGGAACCTGCCCTCCCGGCTCGCCGACGGCCGGGTGCACGGGCTCGGCGCCTGCGACATGAAGGGCGGGGTCGCGGTCGCGCTGCGGCTGGCCGCCGCCCTGTCCGCGCCCGTCCGCGATCTCACCTTCGTCCTCTACGAGTGCGAGGAGGTCGAAGGCGAGCGCAACGGGCTCGCCCGCATCGGCGCCGAGCGGCCCGAGCTGCTCGCCGACGCCGGCCTGGCGATCCTCATGGAGCCCTCCGACGCGGGCGTCGAGGCCGGCTGTCAGGGAATCCTCACCGCCGACATCGTGGTCAAGGGCGCCCGCGCCCACACCGCCCGCGCCTGGCAGGGCGTCAACGCCGCGCACAAGGCCGGCGAGGTCCTCCGGCGCCTCGACGCGCACCGGCCGCAGCGGGTCGTGATCGACGGGCTGGAGTACCGGGAGGGGCTCGGCGCCGTCGCCGTACGGGCCGGGGTCGCCGGGAACGTGGTACCCGACGAGTGTGTCGTCACCGTCAACTGCCGTTTTGCGCCCAGCCGTTCGCCGCAGGACGCCGAGGCGTACGTGCGCTCGCTCTTCCCGGAGTACGAGGTGCGTGTCACCGAGGTCGTCGCGGGTGCCCTGCCGCATCTGGACCGGGTCGGCGCTCTCGTCGCCGCGCTCGGTGCCTCCCCGAGGCCCAAGCTCGGCTGGACGGACGTCGCCCGGTTCGCCGCGCTGGGCGTGCCCGCGCTCAACTACGGTCCCGGGGACCCGTCCCTCGCCCACACGGCGGGGGAGTACGTCCCCGTCGAGCACCTGCACAGCTGCGAGGACCGGCTCAGGGCGTGGCTGAGCGGAGCCCGGCCAGCGTCCGCAACTGGAGCCACAGCACCAGCCGTTCGTCGGGGTCGTCCAGATCGACCCCGGCGTGCTGCTGGAGCTGTCTGAGGCGGTAGCGGCAGGTGTTGGGGTGCACGGCGAGGCGCTTCGCCGCGCCCGCCATGTCACAGCCCGCGTCGAACCAGCACGCCAGCGTGCGCGCGTACTCGGTGCCGTGCGCGGCGTCGTACGCCAGCACCCGCCGCCACGCGCCCGCGCTCAACTCCCGCCGCCCGGCCATCACTTCGGCCAGCCGCAGCAGCGTCACCCGGGCCCGTACCTCGTCCACCGTGGCCACCGGCAGCTGTGCGTCCAGCACCCGCAGCACCAGATCCGCGTCCGCCCGCGAGTGGGTGAGCCCCTCCGCGTCCGGTACCACCTCGCCGAGCGCCGCCCGCACCGGCACCCGCAGCGCCTGCCCGGCCCGCGCCACGATGTCCTCGGCGAGCCGCTTGTGCCGTTCTCCCGGACCGGGCAGCACCGCGTACACCACCCCGTCCACCAGCACACCCGCGTGCCGCCCGTAGCGCGCCTCGCACTGCAGCCGTACGACGTCCAGCAGGCGCGACGCCGTGCGCTCGGTGTCGGGGACGCTCCCGGCGAAGTCCAGCGCCAGGACGAAGGCCGCCACCCTGGCCGGGCCGGCGATGCCCAGCCGTTCGGCGGCCGTCGTCGCCTCCGCCGCCGTGCCGTCCAGCAACCGGCGCAGCAGCTCGCCGCCCCGGTGCCGGGCCAGCTCGCGGGCCGCGCGGGCCCGCAGCAGGAGCAGGGCGGCCGTCGAGGCGCCCTGGGCGAGGGTGTCCTCGGCATCCGGGGCGAGGGCGCCGTCGTCGACCACCCACACCGAGCCGAGCGTCTCCCCGCCGGCCCGCACCGGCATCGCCAGCCGGGGCAGGTCGCCGTCGGTCAGCGCGGGCAGCCGCAGCGGGCGGTCGGCGGCGAACAGCCGGCGGTACTGCTCGGTGTTCTCCGTGCTGGTCGTCGGCACCTGACGGCCGAGGATGCCCTGCCGGCGGTCCTCGTCGATCGGCTGGCCGGGGACGGTGGAGTAGGCGAGGATCCGCTGCCGGGGGTCCTCGACGGCGGTGGCCCCGCCGGTCGCCGTCGCTATCGCGTCGGCCAGCGCGAACAGGTCGCCGAGCCCGCTGTCCGGGGCGACGGCGGTGGGCCGGGCGGCGATGGCCGAGGCCAGCAGCAGATGCACGTGGTGCCAGGCGGCGTCCTCGGCGACGGACAGCAGCGCCACGCCGTGCGCGTCCGCCTCCGCGACCGGCCCGTCCGCGCCGCGCACCACCACGCCGGTCAGCCCGGCCTCCGCCGCCGCCCGCAGCAGCGGTCCCGCCCGGTCCGCCGGCACGCCGACCGCCAGCAGCAGCGCGCCGGGCAGCCGGGGGAGCGGGGTGCGGCCGTCGTGGAGCACCGCCTCCGTGACCGGCACGGCCCGGCCGGCGGGCGCGGTGTGCAGGCGCAGGGCGGGGCCGCCGACGACGTCCAGGAGATCGCCGAGGGTGCAGACGTCCATGAGGGTCCCAGCAGGCTGTTGGCGGATGGTGAAACGAACGTATGCATCCCTTGGCCGCTCGCACAACACATACGCCGCACGCTCCTTCGAGACTCGTGCCATGACAGCAGGAGTCACCATCCGCACCGTCCACGACGTCGCGCGCCTGACGGCCGTGGCCGACTACTTCAGCGACGTCTGGCAGACACCCCGCACCGCCCCGCCCTACCCAGCCGAGGTCCTGCACAGCCTGGTGCACGCGGGCGGCGCGGTGCACGCCGCCTACGACGGGCAGCGGCTCGCCGGGGCGTCCGTCGCCGTCCTCGGCCCCGAGCACAGCACGTACTCGCTGGTGGCCGCCGCCGACCGGGGGCTCGGGCACGCCGTCAAGCTGGCCCAGCGCGACTGGGCGGCCGGGCTCGGCGCGCGCACTATGCGCTGGACCTTCGACCCGCTGGTCGGCCGCAACGCCCGCTTCAACCTGGTCAAGCTGGGCGCCGTCGGCACCGAGTACCTGGTCGACTTCTACGGCCCCATGAGCGACGGCGTGAACGACGGCGACGAGAGCGACCGGCTGACGGTGACCTGGGATCTGACGGCGTCCGGGGCCCCGCCCGAGGTCGAGGCCCGCGGGCAGGTCGTCCGGAGGGCCCCCGACGGCGACCCCCTCGCCCGCCGCGACCCCGCCGGCCGGTACGTCTGGTGCCGGGTGCCGGAGGACATCGTGAAACTGCGCGCCGCCGACCCGGCGCTGGCGCTGCGCTGGCGGCACGCGGTGCGTGACGTGTTCCTGGACGCCTTCACGGAGGGATTCCGGGCCACCGGCATGTCCCGCGACGGCTGGTACACCCTCACCCGGGAGGCGGCGGGCGCATGAAGCTGGAACGCATAGAGATCGTGCACGTGGCGATCCCGCTGGTCACGCCCTTCCGTACGTCCTTCGGGACGATGACGACGAAGGACACCTTCCTCCTGCGGGCCGTCACGGACACCGCCGAGGGCTGGTCCGAGTTCGCCGCCGACCCCGAACCGCTGTACTGCCCGGAGTTCGTCGCCGGCGCCGAGATCGTGCTGCGCGACTTCCTGATCCCGCGCGTGGCCGCCCTCCCGCACCTCACCACGGCCGCGCTCGCCCCCGCCCTGGCGAAGATCAAGGGCCACGAGCTGGCGAAGGCCGCCCTGGAGACGGCGCTCCTGGACGCCGAGCTGCGGTCGTACGGCATGCCGCTCGCGACCTACCTCGGCGCGGTACGGGACCGGGTGCCCGCCGGGGTGTCCGTCGGCATCAAGAACTCGGTCCCCGAGCTGCTGGACGACGTCGAGCGCTACCTCGCCGAGGGGTACGTCCGCATCAAGCTGAAGATAGAGCCCGGCTGGGACGTGGAGCCGGTCCGTGCGGTCCGCGACCGCTTCGGCGCCGCTCTTCCCCTCCAGGTGGACGCCAACACGGCGTACACCCTCGCGGACACCGAGCATCTGCGGCGGCTGGACGAGTTCGGGCTGCTGCTGATCGAGGAGCCGCTGGAGGAGAACAACCTGCACGCCCACGCCCGGCTGCAGCAGCGCCTGCGGACGCCGGTCTGCCTGGACGAGTCCCTGCACGGCGCCCGCGACACCGCCTCCGCGATCGCGCTGGACGCCTGCCGGGTGGTGAACGTCAAGCCCGCCCGGGTCGGCGGCTACCTGGAGGCCCGCCGGGTCCACGACGTGGCGCACGCGCACGGCGTCCCGGTGTGGTGCGGCGGCATGCTGGAGACGGGCATCGGCCGTGCCCCCAACCTGGCCCTGGCCGCCCTGCCGGGCTTCACCCTCCCCGGGGACACCTCCGCCTCCTCCCGCTACTTCGCCGAGGACATCACCGAGCCGTTCGTCCTGGAGGACGGCCACCTCCCGGTGCCGACCACGCCCGGCATCGGCACCGCGCCCCTCCCGGACGCCCTGCGCCGGTTCACCGTGCAGCGTCGGGACCTGTACGCGGCATAAGGCACAGGCGGTGGTCGCGTTAGATTGATCCCGTGCTCTCTCGTCTCACGCGTCCCCAGGCCGTAGCCGTCTGCGCGCTGCCCGTCGTGGCCCTGCTGGCCACGGCGGCGTTCGCGCCGCTGCCGTTCTCGGTGGCGCAGCCCGGGATGACGGCGAACGTGCTCGGCGAGAACAAGGGCACCCCGGTGATCACCGTCTCCGGCGTGCCGGTCCGCAGGACCGGCGGGCAGCTGCGGATGGTCACGATCGTGGCGACCGGCCCCGACACCACGGTGACCCTCGGTGACGTGGTCGGCAACTGGTTCCGCACCGACCGGGCCGTCATGCCGCACGACGCCGTCTACCCGAGCGGTGACACGGTCAAGGAGATCGAGAAGCACAACGAGGCGCAGATGCGGCAGTCCCAGGACGCGGCGACCGCGGCGGCGCTGAAGTACCTGGGGCTGAGCGCCGACAAGGTCAAGGTCACGCTGAAGCTCGCCGACGTGGGCGGGCCGAGCGCGGGTCTGCTGTTCACCCTGGGGATCATCGACAAGCTGGACGGCGACGGCAGCGGCGGCGACCTCACCGGCGGCCGCACCATCGCCGGTACGGGCACGATCGATCCCGCCGGCAAGGTCGGCGCGGTCGGCGGGGTGGCCCTGAAGATGCAGGCCGCCCGGCGGGACGGGGCGAGTGTCTTCCTGGTGCCGGAGGACGAGTGCGCGGACGCCAAGGCGGAACTGCCCCGGGGCCTGCGGCTGGTCCCGGTCACCACGCTGAAGAGCGCGGTGAACTCCCTGGTGGCCCTGGAGAAGGGCAAGGACTCGGTCCCGAGCTGCTAGGGGGTGTCCCGCCCCTCCGCCGCCGCCTGTTCCACCAGCGGGATGATCCGCAGCGGAACGGGGTTCTCCATGACGATCGCCGTGGAGGCGCGGACGATGCCGTCGAAGCCGACGACCCGGTCGATCACCCGTTGCAGATCGGCGTTCGAGCGGGCCACCAGCCGGCACAGCATGTCCCCGCTGCCGGTGGTCGTGAGCAGCTCCAGCACCTCCGGCACGGTCGACAGGTGTGCCCGGACGTCGGTCCCCTGGCCCTGCCGGATCTGCAGCGTCGCGAACGCGGTGACCGGGTAGCCGAGGGCCGCCGGATCCACCTGGGGGCCGAATCCGCGGACGACTCCGTTCGACTGGAGCCGGTCCAGCCGTGCCTGCACCGTGCCCCGCGCGACCCCGAGCCGCCGGGACATCTCCAGCACACCGATGCGCGGCTCCTGGGCCAGCAGCACGATGATGCGCCCGTCCAGATGATCGATCGCCACAGCACCCCCAGGAATGGTCATCCTGCACAGAAAGTCCGCCGATGCGGCCGTACCGCTGAGCAGATTGCCCAGCGAATACGCCAACTATTGCGCACCTTGCAGAGCGGGGCCACCCTTCCCGCATGGCTGCGATTTCTGCGAACACACACCCCGCTCCCGACACCGCACGGCAGGCCGACCCCTTCCCGGTCAAGGGAATGGACGCGGTCGTCTTCGCCGTGGGCAACGCCAAGCAGGCGGCGCACTACTACTCCACCGCCTTCGGCATGAAGCTGGTCGCGTACTCCGGACCAGAGAACGGCAGCCGCGAGACCGCCAGTTACGTCCTGGAGAACGGCTCCGCCCGCTTCGTGCTGACCTCCGTGATCAAGCCGGATACCGACTGGGGGCGCTTCCTCGCCCGGCACGTGGCCGAGCACGGCGACGGCGTCGTCGACCTGGCCATCGAGGTCCCGGACGCCCGCGCCGCGTACGCCTACGCGATCGAGCACGGCGCGACGAGCGTCGCCGAGCCGTACGAGGTGAAGGACGAGCACGGCACCGTCGTCCTCGCCGCCATCGCCACCTACGGCGAGACCCGCCACACCCTGGTCGACCGCAGCGGCTACGACGGCCCCTACCTGCCCGGTTACGTCGCCGCCAAGCCGATGGTCGAACCGCCCGCCCAGCGCACCTTCCAGGCCATCGACCACTGCGTCGGCAACGTCGAACTCGGCCGGATGAACGAGTGGGTCGGGTTCTACAACAAGGTCATGGGCTTCACGAACATGAAGGAGTTCGTGGGCGACGACATCGCCACCGAGTACAGCGCGCTGATGTCGAAGGTCGTCGCGGACGGCACCCTCAAGGTCAAGTTCCCGATCAACGAGCCCGCCATCGCCAAGAAGAAGTCCCAGATCGACGAGTACCTGGAGTTCTACGGCGGCGCCGGCGTCCAGCACATCGCGCTGAACACCAACGACATCGTGCAGACGGTCCGCACCATGCGCGCGGCCGGCGTCGAGTTCCTCGACACCCCCGACTCCTACTACGACACCCTCGGCGAGTGGGTCGGCGACACCCGGGTGCCGATCGAGACCCTGCGCGAGCTGAAGATCCTCGCCGACCGCGACGAGGACGGGTACCTGCTGCAGATCTTCACCAAGCCGGTCCAGGACCGGCCGACCGTCTTCTTCGAGATCATCGAACGGCACGGCTCGATGGGCTTCGGCAAGGGCAACTTCAAGGCCCTGTTCGAGGCGATCGAACGCGAGCAGGCCAAGCGGGGCAACCTGTAACGGCGGTGCTAGGCGCTGGGCGCCGGCTCGTCCGGTACGTCGCCCAGCGCCCGCAGCGCCTCCTCGGCCACCGGAACCTGCAGCGGTGAGAAGTACGGGTTGAACCGCAGCGCCTGCTGCAGGTGCCGGCGCGCGGAAGCCTGCTCGTCCAGCTCCAGCTCGATCAGACCCCGGTGGAAGGCGTACAGCGCGCTGCGCACCCCGCCGCCCTTCGTCGTGTCCGTCGCGGTGGTGGCGTAGGTCAGCGCCTCCTCGTCGTCGCCGACCCGGTGCAGCGCCCAGCCGAGCGCGTCGGCCACCTCGATCCCCGGCTGGCGCTCCCACTCCGCCTGCAACCGCTCCACGGCCTCCTCCGGATCCCCGTGGTCCGCCTCGAACTGCCCGATCAGCAGCTCCTCGTCGACCCCGGCCGCCATCCGGCGCCGTACCAGCTCCTTCACCCGGTCGTACTGCTCCCGGGCCTGCGCCGCCATACCGTGCGCCTCGTACAGCTCGCCCAGCTCACAGGCGTCCTGCGGACTCGGATGCCCGGCGAGCGCCGCCCGGTACGCCGCGTACGCCTCCGTGGTGCGGCCCAGCGCCGCCAGCACCCGGCCCCGCCCGGTCAGCGCCGCCCCCTGGTCGGGATCGAGGCGCGCGGCCGCCTCGAAGTGCCGCAGCGCGTCCTGCAGGTCCCCGCGCTCCCAGGCCAGCTGCCCGAGCCCGGTCAGATAGGCGGCCTGCTCGGCCGGGGTGCCGGCGGCGGACGCGGCGTCGGTCAGCTGGGCCACCGCGTCCTCGCGCCAGCCCCGGTCCCGGTACACCGCCGACGCCCGCGCCATCACCGCCGGCCGGGCCGCCGCGCCGGTGCGCAGCCCCAGCAGCTTGTCCAGCGTCGCGCGGGCGTTCTTGTAGTCGCCGAGCCCGGTGTAGGCGTCGATCAGCGGCGGATACGCCGTCCACCGCTTCGGCGCCGCCTTCAGCGCCTGCTCGCCGTACCGTTTCGCCGCCGGGAAGTCCCGGCGCGCCAGGGCCAGCGCCGCCAGCCCGTCCAGCGCCTCGGTGTTCTGCGCCGCCCGCACCCGCAGGGACGTCTGCAGCGCCTGCTCCGCCCGCGGGTAGTCCGCCGGGTCGGCCGTCCGGCGGGCCCGCGCCACGTACGCGGCCCCCAGCACGGCCCACGCCCGTGCGTCCTTGGGCTGCGCCCGCACCCGCTGCTCCTGCTGCCCGATGAGCGCCCCCAGCTGCGGCAGCGCGGCCGGCAGGCCCCACGTCACCGCCTTCAGTGCCTGCGCCGCCTGCGCCTGCGCCTGGGCCGGCGGTCCGGCGGCGGGCGGCCGGCCCGCCCCGTGCGGCTGCTCCTCGGTGAGCAGCGTCAGCACGGCGCCTGCGGCGACCCCGCCCGCCAGCGCGGTGGCCAGCACCCGGCGCGGCCAGCGCCGGGAGCGGCGCGGCGGCGGCTCGACCGGCAGGGACGTACCCGGTACGCACACTCGGTTGTCCATGGCGCTCACTGTGCGTCAATACGACGATCACATCCGAGTGGACCAACCGGAGGGCGTCCGGGGTTCACACCGATGGCCGTGAGTGCGACCCTTTGATCATGAGCCGTATCGAAGCGCCCCGCTCCGAAGACGCTGCGGACACCGGCAACGCTGCGGGCAGCAGCGACCTCACCGACCGGCTCCTGGCCGGCCTGCCCGTCGAGGCCGTCCTGACCGACCCCGACGTCACCGCCTCCTACGCCAACGACATGGCGAGCTTCTGCCCGGCCGGCGCCCCGGCCGTCGTCGTTCTGCCGCGCACCGTCGAACAGGTCCAGCACGTCATGCGCACCGCCACCGAGCTGCGCGTCCCCGTCGTACCGCAGGGCGCCCGCTCCGGCCTGTCCGGCGCCGCCAACGCCACCGACGGCTGCATCGTGCTGTCCCTCACCCGGATGGACCGCATCCTGGAGATCAGCCCCGTCGACCGGATCGCCGTCGTCGAACCGGGCGTGATCAACGCGACCCTGTCCCGCGCCGTCGAGGAACTCGGCCTGTACTACCCGCCGGACCCCTCCAGCTGGGAGATGTGCACCATCGGCGGCAACATCGGCACGGGCTCGGGCGGCCTGTGCTGCGTCAAGTACGGCGTGACCGCCGAGTACGTCCTCGGTCTGGACGTCGTCCTCGCCGACGGCCGCCTGATGTCCACCGGCCGCCGTACGGCGAAGGGGGTGGCGGGCTACGACCTGACCCGTCTCTTCGTCGGCTCCGAGGGCTCGCTCGGCATCGTCGTCCGCGCCGTCCTCGCCCTGCGGCCCAAGCCGCCGCAGCAGCTGGTGCTGGCCGCCGAGTTCCCCTCGGCGGCCGCCGCCTGCGGTGCCGTCTGCCGGATCATGGAGGGCGGTCACGTGCCCTCCCTCCTCGAACTGATGGACCGTACGACCGTCAAGGCCGTCAACGACCTCGCCCACATGGGCCTCCCCGAGACCACCGAGGCGCTGCTGCTGGCCGCCTTCGACACCCCGCACCCCGCCGCCGACCTGGCCGCCCTCGGTGCGCTGTGCGAGGCCGCGGGAGCGACCCAGGTGGTGCCCGCCGAGGACGCGGCCGAGTCCGAGCTGCTGCTGCAGGCGCGGCGGCTCTCGCTGACCGCGCTGGAGGCGGTCAAGGGCACGACGATGATCGACGACGTGTGCGTGCCCCGCTCGCAGCTCGGCGCGATGCTGGAGGGCGTCGAGCGGATCGCCGCCAAGTACGACCTGACCATCGGCGTCTGCGCGCACGCCGGCGACGGCAACACCCATCCCACCGTCTGCTTCGACGCCCAGGACGCCGACGAGTCCCGGCGGGCCCGCGAGTCCTTCGACGAGATCATGGCCCTCGGCCTGGAGCTGGGCGGCACCATCACCGGCGAACACGGCGTCGGCGTGCTGAAGAAGGAGTGGCTGGCCCGGGAGATCGGCCCGGTCGGGGTCGAGATGCAGCGGGCCGTGAAGCAGGCCTTCGACCCGCTGGGCATCCTCAATCCGGGCAAGGTCTTCTGACCGTGCCTCACTGGGCGAGCAGCTGGTCGAGCGCGTCGTCGATGCCCAGCTGTCCGCCCTCCGTCCCCGGCGGTACCGCCCGCAGCGTCCGCTCCAGCCAGGCCGACACCTGCGGGACGGGCGCCTCCAGCAGCGCCTCCCCGTCCGGCGAGCTGAGCGCCATCAGGACGACCCTGCGTCCGTCGGCCTTCGTCGGCCACACCCGTACGTCGCCCTGCCCGCACGGCCGGAACACCCCCTCCACCAGGAGATCGCGGGCGAACGTCCAGCTGACGGGGGAGTCGGAGTTGATGTGGAAGGCGATGTGGACGGCGTACGGATCCGCGGAGCGGTAGCCCAGCCGGGCCGGCACCGGGATGCTGCGCTCCGGCGACAGGATCAGCCTCAGCTCCAGCTCCCGCTCCACCACGATGTGCCCCATGACCTGCGTTCCTTTCCTCGTCTGCGCTTTTCGGGACCGCTCGGAACGGGCCCGTACCAGGGGAGAGAGGAGTGGGGCCGGGCCATTACGCGGGTAGGGGGAAAATTTTTTCGCGGACCTGTGGGAGTCCGGTGCGGCGTTGCCCGGAAAGGGGTGGGTCCGGCGGGACTGGCGCTGCGGGCTGCCCCGGTCTGATAGATGTGGAGGCCCCCATCCCACCCCCGAGCAGATACGGGACGACGGACATGAGCGCCCCAACCCCGGCCCCAGGTGACGACAGGCCCCGCGAGGGCTACTACCCGGATCCGTCCATCCCCGGATACGTCCGGTACTGGAACGGCGCCTCCTGGGTGCCCGGCACCAGCCGGCCGGCGCCGAAGGACGGCGAACCGCTCGTCCCGCCGCCCGGCGTCCGCGCCGCCCCCGCGGCGGTGGAGGAAACGGGCCCGCACTTCTTCGACGAGGACCCCGAGCCGGCCGCCTCCGGGCAGGAGGGGGCCGGTGGGTGGGCGGCCGACGGCCGGAGCGGGGCCGGTGCCTGGGGCGCCGACGGCCCCGGCACCACGGGCCCTGCCGGGTACGGCGACCAGGGCCCGGCGGGGGAAGCCGCGGGCGGCTACGGCGTGGGCGGCCGGGCGGGGGACGGTGACGGGCGGGCCGCCTGGGGTGCCGACCCGCGGGTGCCCGCGGAGGGTCCGGCCCGGCCGGCCGGCCGCACCGGCGGGACGGCCTCGGTCACGCCGGGGGAGGGCGAGGACCAGGACCCCGGCGGCACCTTCATCTTCCGGCGGCCGGTCCCGGGTCCCGCGGCCGTCAAGGACGACGGCACGATGACGTTCCGCCCCGTACCCGGCCAGGGCCGGCGGGGCGCGCAGCCCGGGTCCGGCCCGCAGGCCCCGGGCACGGAAGCCGGCGCGGGCTCCGGCTTCGGACCGCACGGCGCGGCCCAGGGCCCCGGCGCGCCCGGGTCCGGCTCGGCAGCGGCAGCCGCCGGCGGGTCCGGTACCGACGCGGGTGCCGCCGGTGCGTCCGCAGCGCCCGGTGGCTTCGGCCCGCACGTTCCCGCGCAGGGCGCGGGCTTCGGTACCTCCGCCGCGGCCCCCGCCTCCGGTGCCGAGGCCGGGCCTGGTTCCGGCTTCGGCGGGCAGGTCTCGGGCTCGGGCGCGGCACCGGGTGCCGTTCCGGCCGGACCCGGTGCGGCCGGGGCTTCGGGCGGCTTCGGCCCTCAGGGTCCCGTCGGCGCGCCCGCCCCGCCGTCCGCCGCGTCCGGCCCGGCCGCAGGCCCCGGCTTCGGGGCCGGCAAGGCCGCCGCCGCGCGCGCCGCCGCCGCGCAGTCCGCCCAGCCCGCGCCCTCCTCCGTGGCGCCGTCGGTGCCGGCGCAGGGCGCTGCCCCGGCCACCCCGCTGACCAGCGGGCCCGGTGGCGGTCAGGCGTCCTGGGCGCAGCAGGTGCACCAGCTGGCCGGTGGCGGTGACGAGCAGCCGGTGGCGCCGTGGAAGCCGCCGGTGGAGGACCCCTTCCAGGCGGCCGCGCGCCGCCAGGCCGCCGCCCGCCCCGCGGGACTGGGCAAGCGGTTCGCCGCCCGCCTGATCGACAGTCTGGTGCTGGGCGCGGTGACGGCCGCCGCTGCCGTGCCGCTCGGCATCCGGGCCGCCGACCACGTCCAGGAGAAGATCGACGCGGCCAAGCTGTCCGGCCGCGAGGTCACCGTCTGGCTGCTCGACGGCACGACCGCCACCAGCCTCGGCATCGTCCTCGCCGTCCTGCTGCTCTCCGGTGTGGTGTACGAGGTGCTGCCGACCGCCAAGTGGGGCCGCACCCTCGGCAAGAAGCTGCTGGGCATCGAGGTGCGGGACATCGAGGCGCACGAGCCCCCGGCCTTCGGCCCGGCCCTGCGCCGCTGGCTGGTCTACAGCGTGCCCGGGCTGCTCGGCATCGGGATCGTGGGCGTGCTGTGGTGCCTGTTCGACCGGCCCTGGCACCAGTGCTGGCACGACAAGGCGGCCCACACCTTCGTCGCCGGCTGACCGAACGGCGCCGGCAGCCGCTGCCCGCTCCCCCGTACGGCCGCCCACCGGATGCGGAACCGCCGCTTTCGCGGTCCACTCGGGCCATGAGCAGCGCACCACCCCCCGGATCCGGAGAGCAGCCACCCGAGGACGACCCGTTCAGGAAGCGGCCCCCGTCGGACCAGGGGCAGGGGCCGGGCTCGCCGTACGACGCCCCGTACGGCGGTGCCCAGCCGCCCCCGCCACCGGGCGGTGGCGGGCAGCCCCCGGGCGGCGGCCAGCCACCCCCGTACGGCGACCAGCCGCCGCCTCCGTACGGGGGCAGCCGGCCCCCTCCCTACGGTGCCGGCCCCTACGACCCCCATGGCGCCGGCGCCGGCGGTTACCCCGCCGACCCGCTGGCCGGTATGCCCCCGCTCGCCGACAGCGGCAGGCGGACGCTCGCGCGGATCATCGACATGGTCCTCGTCGGCATCGTCGTCTGGCTGCTCACCTGGGCGTTCGGTGTGCGCGAGTACGAGATCAACGGTGACCAGGTCGAGGTCGGCCGGTCGGTGGCACAGTCGGTCATCGCGGCCGTCCTGTACATCGCCTACGACACCTTCATGACGGCCAAGTACGGCCAGACCCTCGGCAAACAGTGGCTGGGCATGCGGGTGGCGAACCTGGACGACGGCGCCACCCCCTCGGTGCAGACCAACCTGATCCGCGCCCTGGTGCTGTGGCTGCCGTTCGCCTTCTGCTGCGCCTGCATCTGGACGGCGATCTCCGGCGGCTGGAGCTTCTTCGACAAACCGTACAAACAAGGCCTGCACGACAAGGCGGCCAAGACGGTGGTGGTCAGCACCCGTTGAGCGACGTGCCGGGGTGGCCGGAGATGTTATGGGCGGCCATACGAGAGCGGCGGGCCCGTGGGGAACACGGGTCCGCCGCTGTCGTGTGCGCCGCCGTTCACAGGGCTGTGGACACCGGCTGCTCCTGGGGTGCGGGCTCGGCGGATCCGGCCGCCGCCTCGGTCGTGCGGACGGTCGGCAGCGGCACCGTCATCGCCACGAGCAGCCCGAGGGCCAGCGCCGCGAGGGCGATGACGGTGATCCCGAGGCCCGAACCCGTCTGGGACAGCAGCAGCATGGCGAGCGTCGAGAAGACCACGGTGCAGGAACCGTAAACGAGCTGTGCGGCAGTCGGACGAGGCATGGCAATCGTGTCCTAGGAAGACTTCGGGGGCTGAGACGTGCCGTTCGACTCTCTTCGCGTGCATGCCCGAACGGAGCGCCTGGTAAGCGTGACCTAACCCACGGTACGGGGTGCATGGGGGGCGCACGGAGTCATGGGGTGGAGGCATAGGCCGCCAGCAGGTTCGTAAAGCGGACACCGCATCCGCATAGTGCACTTGGCCTGCACAAGTCAAGGACTGTCTTTTCTTCTAAACCTCTAGTCAAATTACGGCACTTGATTACACGCGTTGATCTTGCGCGCACGGATTCCTCCATGACCCGGAACCCCCTGTCCGTGTGCGCGGCGCGGGGGAGGAACTCAAGTGACCAGCAGATCCTGGACGTTCAGAGCTGCCGCGATCGGGGTGACGCTCGCGGCGGCCTCCGCCACGTTCGCCACCTTCGCCGTCGCGGAGGCGGGCACCCAGCCCCGGTCCGCTGCCGCCAACCGGCACGACCCGGCCCCGGTGCAGCAGCGGGCGCACGACCTGGACGGTCCGCTGAGCAAGACCCAGAGGGCCCAGCGCCAGGAGGCGCTGAACCAGCTCGTATCGGGCAAGGCCAAGGCGCAGGAGCGCAACGGCTCCAAGGTCGTGGCGCTCAAGGGCCGCAAGGGCAAGAGCAAGTACGTCGAGCTCAGCCGCGAGAAGACCGACAAGATCTTCACGATCCTGGTGGAGTTCGGGGACAGGACCGACCCCAAGTTCGGCGGCACGCCCGGCCCGCTGCACAACACCATCGCCGCGCCGGACCGCAAGCAGGACAACTCGACGGCCTGGCAGAAGGACTACAACCGCAAGCACTACCAGGACCTCTACTTCGGCACCGGCAAGAAGACCGAGTCGCTGAAGAAGTACTACGAGAAGCAGTCCTCGGGCCGCTACTCGGTCAACGGCGAGGTCTCGGACTGGGTCAAGGTCCCCTACAACGAGGCCCGCTACGGCAACAACGCCTGCGGCCAGACCAACTGCCCGAGTGTGTGGAACGTCGTCAGCGACGGCCTGAACGCCTGGGTGGCCCAGCAGAAGGCGGCCGGCAAGTCCGACGCCGACATCAAGAAGGACCTCGCCCAGTACGACCAGTGGGACCGCTACGACTACGACCACGACGGCAACTTCAACGAGCCCGACGGTTACGTCGACCACTTCCAGATCGTGCACGCCGGTGAGGACGAGTCCGCGGGCGGCGGCGCCCAGGGCAAGGACGCGATCTGGGCCCACCGCTGGTACGCCTTCGGCACCGACAAGGGCGCCACCGGCCCCGAGTACAACAAGCTCGGCGGCGCGCAGGTCGGCACCACCGGTGTCTGGGTCGGCGACTACACCATCCAGCCGGAGAACGGCGGCCTCGGCGTCTTCGCCCACGAGTACGGCCACGACCTCGGCCTGCCGGACGAGTACGACACCGACGGCGGCGACAACTCCACCGGCTTCTGGACCCTGATGTCCTCCGGCTCCTGGCTCGGCACCGGCAAGGAGTCCATCGGCAACCTGCCGGGCGACATGAACGCCTGGGACAAGCTGCAGCTGGGCTGGCTGAACTACGACACCGCCAAGGCCGGCACGCAGTCCACCCACAAGCTGGGCGTCGCCGAGTACAACACCTGGAACAAGCAGGCCCTCGTGGTCAACCTGCCCGACAAGGCGGTCACCACCACGATCACCGAGCCCGCCGAGGGCAAGAACCAGTGGTGGAGCGGCAGCGGCAACGACCTGAACAACACGCTGACCCGGTCCGTGGACCTCACCGGCAAGTCGTCGGCGAAGCTGGACCTGGACGGCTGGTGGGCCACCGAGGACGGCTTCGACTACGTCTACACCGAGGTGTCGACCGACGGCGGCGCCAACTGGACCGCCCTGGACGGCACGGCGGACGGCCAGGCCATTCCGCGTGACGCCGGAGGCAAGCCGGCGCTGACCGGCTTCTCGCAGACGCACAAGAAGCTGTCGTTCCCGCTCGACGCCTACGCGGGCAAGAAGATCGACCTGCGCTTCCGCTACGCCACCGACGGCGGTGTCGCGGAGAACGGCTTCGCGGCCGACCTGATCAGCGTGACCGCCGACGGCACGGCGCTCTTCTCGGACAACGCCGAGACGCAGGACGCCGCTTGGACGTCGAACGGCTTCTCCCGCATCGGCGCGTCCTTCACCAAGGACTACAAGCAGTACTACATCGCCGAGAACCGGCAGTACGTCTCGTACGACAAGACCCTCAAGGTCGGCCCGTACAACTTCGGTTCGGCCAAGCGCCCCGGCTGGGTGGAGCACTACCCGTACCAGAACGGCCTGTTGATCTGGAAGTGGGACACCTCGCAGGCGGACAACAACACCAACGCCAAGGACCACCCGGGCACCGGTCTGATCCTGCCGATCGACTCGCACCCGACGGCGATGAAGTGGGCCGACGGCACGCTGATGCGCAACCGCATGCAGGCCTACGACTCCCCGTTCAGCCTGTACGGCACCGACGGCATCACGCTGCACAAGGCGGACGTCGCGACGGTGATCAAGGCGTCGAAGGGTGTTCCGGTCTTCAACGACCACACCAGCACGTACTACGACCCCACGAACCCGACCGGGGGCGTGAAGGTCACTGACACCAACACCAAGATCACGATCGTCAAGGAGGCCAAGGACGGCTCGACGATCTTCCTCAAGGTGGGTCCCGCGGTGAAGTAGTCCGCGTTCTTGCAGGTCAGACAGGTATCGGCGGCAACCCCTTGGCGGGTTGCCGCCGATCGTGTTTAGGTGCGTCCTGTGGACCGCTTATTGACACCGACCGAAACGGGGATGTGACCGCATGGCCGCTGGAGGCTTCTGCAAACTGCCGAACGGCACGGTCGTGGTGGCACTGAACCTGCCCTACGGCACTGCCGGGGTGCGGGTCCTGGTGCACGCCCAGAACCGGGCCAGGGCCCTGACCAGGCTCCGCAACCTGGGCCTGCGCGCGATCTATCTCCGGGGGAACGCCGCGCCTCCGACCCCGGACGAGATCACGGCAGTCCTGCACCACCCGGACGGCCTGATATGGCGCACGGCACCGGCGGACAACGGTGTCATGGTGAACGAGCTGTGGCATCCGATCCGGGCGCTCCTGCGCCGGTCGGCGGTGGTGCAGTGACCGTTCGGCGCGTGGTGCGACCGCGGGTCCGTGGTGATTGCCCGCGCGGTTCCCCGCGCCCTTCGGGGCGCTGCCCTAACCGCTCACCGGCTTGCCGGTGAGTTCCACCCCTGCCTCCCGCAGCTCCTCCAGTGCCCTCTCCGTCGTCTCCGGGGCCACCCCCGCCGTCAGGTCCAGCAGGACCTGGGTGCGGAAGCCCTCGCGGGCCGCGTCCAGGGCGGTGGCCCGCACGCAGTGGTCCGTGGCTATGCCGACCACGTCGACCTCGTCGATGTGGCGGGCGCGGAGCCAGTCGGCGAGCGGGACGCCGTTCTCGTCGGTGCCCTCGAAGCCGCTGTAGGCCGCCGAGTAGGCGCCCTTGTCGAAGACCGCGTCGACCGCGCCCGAGGCGACGGCGGGAGCGAAGTTCGGGTGGAAGCCGACGCCCTCCGTGCCCGCGACACAGTGCGCGGGCCAGGACTGGACGAAGTCGGGGTTGTCGGCGAAGTGGCCGCCGGGCGCGATGTGGTGGTCGCGGGTGGCCACCACGTGCCGGTAGCCGGTGCCGGCCGCCTGGCCGATCAGTTCCGTGATGGCGGCGGCCACGTCCGCACCCCCGGCCACCGCGAGGCTGCCCCCCTCGCAGAAGTCGTTCTGCACATCTACGACGATCAATGCGCGGCGCATGGTGGGTGTCCTTCGACTGAGAGTGAAGTAACTGAGCCTAGAGACTTCGGGGCCCGTGCGGGAGAGGGCATTCGAGCGGGGCGGACGACGGTCCCGCTTTAGCTACCCGAGCGTCCCTGGACGTACTCCGTCGGAATGACGGGTTCCCCTCGGGACAGCTGGGTTGCGGAGAGCGGGAGATTCGCCCGGGCGGCGATGTGACGGTCCCGGGGCACGTCCAGGGGTTCGCGGGCGATCACGTCCCCGCCCTTGATCAGCTGTGTCAGCAGCTGACGGTCGGCGAGGTCCGCCGGCACCGGACCGGTGCCCACGACCTCGGCCTCCGCCACCCCGTCCTCGTCCAGCCGGCGCGCCGCCCACTTGCGGCCCCCGACGGACGTCTTGCCGCCGCTGGACTTCTTCGCGACCGGCACCAGCGGGGCCTTCGGGTCGCTCGACTCGGCGCGGGCGACCAGTTTGTACACCATGGAGGAGGTCGGGTGCCCGGAGCCGGTGACCAGCTGGGTGCCGACGCCGTAGGCGTCCACGGGGGCGGCGGCCAGCGAGGCGATGGCGTACTCGTCCAGGTCCGAGGTCACGATGATCTTCGTGTCCGTCGCGCCCAGCTCGTCCAGCTGCTGCCGCACCCGGTGCGCCACGAGCAGCAGGTCGCCGGAGTCGATGCGGACCGCGCCCAGCTCGGGCCCGGCCACCTCCACCGCCGTACGCACGGCCTCGGCGACGTCGTAGGTGTCCACGAGCAGGGTGGTGCCCCGGCCCAGGGTGTCGACCTGGGCCTGGAAGGCGTCCCGCTCCCGGTCGTGGAGAAGGGTGAAGGCGTGGGCGGAGGTGCCGACGGTCGGGATGCCGTAGCGGAAGCCGGCCGCCAGGTCGGAGGTGGTCGCGAAGCCGCCGACGTAGGCCGCCCGGGCCGCGGCGACGGCCGCCAGCTCGTGGGTACGGCGCGCGCCCATCTCGATCAGCGGGCGCTCCCCGGCGGCGGAGGCCATGCGGGAGGCGGCGGCGGCTATCGCGGAGTCGTGGTTGAGGATGGAGAGGATGACCGTCTCCAGCAGCACGCACTCGGCGAAGGTGCCCTCGACGCGCATGACCGGCGAGCCGGGGAAGTAGACCTCGCCCTCGGGGTAGCCCCAGATGTCCCCGCTGAAGCGGTAGTCGGCCAGCCACTTCAGGGTGTCCTCGTCCACGATCTTCCGTTCGCCCAGGAAGCCGAGGACGCCCGCGTCGAAGCGGAAGTTCTCCACCGCGTCCAGGACGCGTCCCGTGCCCGCCACCACGCCGTAGCGGCGCCCGTCCGGCAGCCGCCGGGTGAAGACCTCGAAGACGCTCCGCCGTTCGGCCGTACCGGCCCTCAGGGCGGCCCGCAGCATCGTCAGCTCGTACTGGTCAGTGAAGAGCGCCGTCGACGGAACATCCACCGGCAGCCCAAGGTCCGCTGTGTTCATGACCATGGATCGTACTCCTATTTCGTCAGTGTGACGATTTCTGGAGCCCGTGGCAGCATGGGCACTGTGACGTCACCCGCGCCCGTAGAGATCGAACGCACCGAGTCGGCGGAGGAGGTCTTCGCTGTACCCGAGCCCGACGTCCCCTGGGTCACCATCGTGCACAACGACCCGGTCAACCTCATGAGCTATGTGACCTACGTCTTCCAGACGTACTTCGGGTACACCAAGGACAAGGCGACCAAGCTCATGCTCGACGTCCACCACAAGGGCCGGGCGGTCGTCTCCAGCGGGAGCCGCGAGGAGATGGAGCGCGACGTGCAGGCGATGCACGGTTACGGTCTGTGGGCCACCCTGCAGCAGGACCGGAAGTAGCGAATCCACTTACATGCCCGGACATTTCGAACCGCTTCCCGGCGGCGGCGCGGCCGTCGCGCTCGACGACGTCGAGATCTCCATCATCCGGTCGCTGGCCGTCCAGCTCCTGGAGCTCATCGGCCCCGGCCCCGGCGCGGACGCCCCGAAGGACCCGCTCGCCGAGCTGTTCGCCGAAGGGCCGAGCGAGCCGCCCGCCGATCCGGTGCTCAGGAGGCTCTTCCCCGACGCGTACAGCGACCCCGAGGAGGCCCCCGGCTCGCCCGCCGAGGCCGAGGAGCGCCGGTCCCACTCCGCCGAGTTCCGCCGCTACACCGAGAACGACCTTCGCGCGGGCAAGCGCGAGAACGCGCTCGCGGTGATCCGCGCCCTGGACGCGCTCGCCCCGGTGGACGAGGGCGGTGCGGTGCTGAAGCTGACGCCGGAGGAGTCCCGGCAGTGGCTCGGCGCCCTCAACGACCTGCGGCTCGCGATCGGCGCCCGGCTGGAGATCACCGACGAGGACGACACCGATCTGCTGTACGGACTCCCGGACGAGGACCCGCGCAAGCCGATGGTGATGGCCTATCTGTGGCTCGGCGGGCTCCAGGAGACCCTGGTCGCCACGCTTATGCCGTAATCCGGGCGATTCCCCCGGAGTGTGTTCGCTCAGCGGACGCTCAAATCCGGATAACGATCCTGTCACCCTTGCGGCCGGTTTTGCAGCGTTCGGTGTAATTTTGTCCGCTTTTACCTGTGTGGTGCATCACAGTCCGGCTCTGTGATCAATATTGCGGCCGTGATAAATCTTCACGACCGCCCGGCCGACACCACCCATGTCCGGCCGGGTGCGCCACCGAGCCGACGACCGTCGGCCAGGCAGGGGCGGATCGCGAATGCCGCCCAGCTCCAGCAATCCGGGGGGATCGAAACCCGATCCGTGGCCGACGAAAGGCCCGGGTCGGCATGGAGAAAGGCGCACCACACATGACCTCATCGCAGGTCGACCAGCTTCGCGACGGCAACGAGGCCGCGCGGGCCGAGGGCAGCGAGGGCGGCGAGGGGTATCAGCGCGGGCTCGGGTCCCGGCAGATCCAGATGATCGCCATCGGCGGTGCCATCGGCACCGGTCTGTTCCTCGGCGCGGGCAAGGGCATTTCCAAGGCCGGCCCGAGCCTCATCCTGGCGTACGCCGTCGCGGGCCTCGTGATCTTCCTGATCATGCGGGCGCTCGGCGAACTGCTGATGTACCGCCCGGTGTCGGGTTCGTTCTCGGAGTACGCGCGCGAGTTCATCGGCCCCTTCGCGGGCTTTGTGACCGGGTGGACGTACTGGCTGTTCTGGGTGGTCACCGGTATCACCGAGGTCACGGCCGCGGCCGCCTACATGACGTACTGGTTCGACATCCCGCAGTGGGTCTCGGCCCTGATCTTCACGATCGTGCTGTACGGCGCCAACCTGATCTCCGTGAAGCTCTTCGGTGAGCTGGAGTTCTGGTTCTCCATGGTCAAGGTCACCGCGATCATCGGCATGATCCTGATCTGCGCCGGCATCCTGACGATCGGCTTCTCCGACGCCGGCGACACCGCCTCCGTCAGCCACCTGTGGAACGACGGCGGCTTCTTCCCGCACGGTGTCGGCAACACGCTGATGACCCTGCAGATGGTCATGTTCGCCTTCCTCGCCGTCGAGCTGGTCGGTGTCACCGCGGGCGAGTCCAAGGACCCCAAGAAGGTGCTGCCGAAGGCGATCAACACCGTGCCGTGGCGCATCGCCGTCTTCTACGTCGGCGCGCTGATCATGATCCTCTCGGTCGTGCCGTGGACGAACTTCCACCCGGGTGTGAGCCCGTTCGTCGCCGCCTTCCAGAAGATGGGCCTGGCCGCCGGCGCCGGCATCGTCAACTTCGTCGTCCTCACGGCCGCGCTGTCCTCCTGCAACTCCGGCATGTACTCCACCGGCCGCATGCTGCGCGACCTGGCGCTCAACAGCCAGGGCCCGAAGGTGTTCACCAAGCTGACCCGCAGCGGCACCCCGCTCGTCGGCACCACGTTCTCCGCCGCGCTGATGCTGTTCGGCGTCTGGATCAACTACCAGTGGCCGGGCAAGGCGTTCGACTACGTCGTCTCCTTCGCGACCATCTCCGGCATGTGGGCCTGGATCGTCATCCTGCTCTGCCAGATCCGCTACCGGGCGAGGGCGAACCGCGGGCTGCTGCCGCAGAGCGAGTTCCGTGCGCCGGGCGCGCCGTACACGAGCTACTTCGCGCTCGCGTTCATCTTGATGGTGATCGTGCTCATGGGCATCGACAAGGACGCCCGGGTGTCGCTTTACTGTGCACCGCTGTGGGCCGCGATCCTCGGCGTCTCCTACTGGGTGCTCAAGCGCCGCAACCCGGAGGCCGCGGCCTTCCGCAAGCGCTGACCATCCCCTCCGGGACGTCCAGCCGCACGGGGCTCTCGTGGCGCTCCGCTGCGGCTGCCGCTCAGGACGTCCGGCATATGGGCCGTTCCGTACCATCCCTCGGTACGGAACGGCCCTTCTGCTTATCCTGACGGACATGCTGACCATCACGCAGGCCGTCGTCGACCAGATCGTCGCCCACGCCCGCAAGGACCACCCCGACGAGGCGTGCGGTGTCGTCGCGGGCCCGGCGGGCTCCGATCGCCCGGAGCGCTTCATTCCGATGCTGAACGCGGCCATGTCGCCGACGTTCTACGAGTTCGACTCGGGTGACCTGCTCAAGCTCTACCGCGAGCTGGACGACCGCGACGAGGACCCGGTGATCATCTACCACTCCCACACCGCGACCGAGGCCTACCCGTCCCGGACCGACATCTCCTACGCCAACGAGCCCGGTGCGCACTACGTCCTGGTGTCCACCGCCGACACCGACGGCATGGGCGAGTTCCAGTTCCGCTCCTTCCGGATCGTGGACGGTGCGGTCACGGAGGAGGAGGTCAAGGTCGTGGACTCCTACTGATCCCGCGATGCGGTCAGATTCCATCCAGTATGCGAGATCACACTCCGATGGCCGGACCGGGAATCGTTACGATGAGCGCATGGTTCTGAACGACGTGAGCGAGAAGACGCCGGGCATGCTGCTCGTGGCGCGGCTGCACGTCGACCTGTGCAGGCTGAACAGCGCCATCTGTTGACGTACCCCTGCCGCCGTACGGCCGTGAGCCGCGGCGTGCCGCCGTGTGCCCAGACCCACCCTTTCCGACAGGAGCCGCAATCATGGCCATCGAGGTCCGCATCCCCACCATCCTCCGCACGTACACCGACGGTCAGAAGGCGGTGGAGGGCAGCGGTGAGACCCTCGCCGAGCTGTTCGCCGACCTCGAAAGCCGGCACACGGGCATCCAGGCCCGCATCGTGGACGGCGACCAGCTGCGCCGGTTCGTGAACGTCTATCTGAACGACGAGGACGTCCGCTTCCTGGACGGCATCAACACCAAGCTGTCCGACGGCGACAACGTCACGATCCTGCCGGCCGTCGCCGGCGGCATGCGCTGATCGGCCGCTGAGCAGCGATGCGCTACGACTCCCCGCTGGCCGCGGTGGGCAACACCCCCCTGGTGCGCCTGCCGCGGCTGTCGCCGTCCCCCGACGTCCGTATCTGGGCCAAGCTGGAGGACCGCAACCCCACGGGCTCCGTCAAGGACCGCCCTGCCCTGCACATGATCGAGCAGGCGGAGAAGGACGGCCGGCTCACCCCGGGCTGCACGATCCTGGAGCCGACCAGCGGCAACACCGGCATCTCCCTCGCCATGGCGGCCAAGCTCAAGGGCTACCGCATGGTGTGCGTGATGCCGGAGAACACCTCGCAGGAGCGCCGGGACCTGCTCGGCATGTGGGGCGCCGAGATCATCTCCTCCCCGGCGGCGGGCGGCTCCAACACCGCTGTGCGCGTGGCCAAGGAGCTGGCCGCCGAGCACCCCGACTGGGTGATGCTCTACCAGTACGGCAACCCGGACAACGCCGGCGCCCACTACGCCACGACCGGCCCGGAGATCCTGGCGGACCTCCCCTCGATCACCCACTTCGTCGCGGGCCTCGGCACCACCGGCACCCTGATGGGCGTCGGCCGCTACCTGCGCGAGCACCGGCCGGGCATCCAGATCGTGGCCGCCGAACCGCGCTACGACGACCTGGTGTACGGCCTCAGGAACCTCGACGAGGGCTTCGTACCGGAGCTGTACGACGCCTCCGTGCTCACCAGCCGCTTCTCGGTCGGTTCGGCCGACGCGGTCACCCGCACCCGTGAACTCCTGCAGCAGGAGGGCATCTTCGCGGGCGTCTCGACGGGCGCCGCGCTGCACGCCGCGATCGGCGTGGGCAGGAAGGCGGTCAAGGCGGGGCAGAGCGCCGACATCGTCTTCATCGTGGCCGACGGCGGCTGGAAGTACCTGTCCACCGGCGTCTACACGGCGGCCACCACGGAGGAGGCCATCGAGACGCTGCAGGGCCAGCTCTGGGCCTAGCCTGCCTCAAACCCACGTCAGCCCCCTCTTATGAGGGGGCTAAGTCATTCCTACAGCCGAGCAAAGAATTCCTTTCGGTACTGCCGGTCGATCCCGGGCCGGGACTACGTTCCTCGCGCAGTGTCATGCTCATGGCTGCGCGCTTGCCGCCGCTCGCGCGTCACGGGCCTGCCCCATCCCGAAAACCCCACGTCAACGGAGGCAGTACCCCATGCGTGAGTCACGCCCGAGCCGGCAAAGACGCAGTCTGCGAAGACTCGTCGCCGTCGCCCTCCCCGCCCTCGCCCTCACCGTCGCCGGACTCGCCGCGGCACCGACGGCCGGGGCACAGCCCGCAGCGGCCCACCCCCACACCTCGAAGATCACGCAGAACAACAAGGCGCTGACCGCCCCCGAGCGGCAGACCTACCACTCCACCGGCAGGGCCGGCCAGAAGGTCCCCACGACCCACCTCTGCGCCACCGCCGAGCCCGGGCACGCATCCTGCTTCGCCCAGCGCCGCACCGACATCAAGCAGCGCTTCGCCTCGGCGCTCGCCGCCGCGGCACCCTCCGGCCTCTCCCCGGCCAACCTGCACAGCGCCTACAACCTGCCCACCACGGGCGGCTCCGGCATGACGGTCGCCATCGTCGACGCCTACAACGACCCCAACGCCGAGTCCGACCTGGCCACCTACCGCTCCACCTACGGCCTGTCCGCCTGCACCAAGGCCAACGGCTGCTTCAAGCAGGTCAGCCAGACGGGTTCGACCACCTCGCTGCCGACCGACGACACCGGCTGGGCCGGTGAGGAGGCACTCGACCTCGACATGGTCAGCGCGGTCTGCCCGAACTGCAGCATCATCCTGGTCGAGGCCAACTCCGCGAACGACACCGACCTCGGCATCGCCGAGAACGAGGCCGTCGCGCTCGGCGCCAAGGTCGTCTCCAACAGCTGGGGCGGCTCCGAGTCCTCCTCCCAGACCACCGAGGACACCCAGTACTTCAAGCACCCCGGCGTCGCCATCACCGTCTCCTCCGGTGACTCCGCCTACGGCGCCGAGTACCCGGCGACCTCCCAGTACGTGACCGCCGTCGGCGGCACCGCGCTCACCACCTCCTCCAGCTCCCGCGGCTGGAGCGAGTCGGTGTGGCACACCAGCTCCACCGAGGGCACCGGCTCCGGCTGCTCCGCCTACGACCCGAAGCCCAGCTGGCAGACCGACTCCGGCTGCGCCAAGCGCATGGAGGCCGACGTCTCCGCGGTCGCCGACCCGGCCACCGGCGTGGCGGTCTACGACACCTACGGCGGCTCCGGCTGGGCGGTCTACGGCGGCACCAGCGCCTCCGCCCCGATCGTCGCCGGCGTCTACGCCCTCGCGGGCACCCCGGGCACGAGCGACTACCCGGCGAAGTACCCCTACCAGCACACGGGCAACCTGTACGACGTCACCAGCGGCAGCAACGGCTCCTGCACCACCTCGTACTTCTGCACCGCGACCACCGGCTACGACGGCCCGACCGGCTGGGGCACCCCGAACGGCACCGCCGCCTTCACCGCCGGCTCCAGCAGCGGCAACACGGTGACCGTCACCACCCCCGGCAGCCAGTCCACCGCCACCGGAAGCTCGGTCAGCCTCCAGATCCACGCCACCGACAGCGCGGGCGCGGCCCTCACCTACAGCGCCACCGGCCTGCCCACCGGCCTGTCCGTCAACAGCTCCACCGGCCTGATCTCCGGTACGGCGTCCACCGCGGGCACCTACCAGGTCACGGTCACCGCGAAGGACTCCACCGGCGCCTCCGGTTCCACCTCCTTCACCTGGACCGTCTCCTCCTCCGGCGGCGGCTGCACCGCGGCGCAGCTGCTCGGCAACCCGGGCTTCGAGTCAGGCAACACCACCTGGACCGCGTCCAGCGGGGTCATCACCAACGACTCCGGTGAGGCGGCCCACGGCGGCTCGTACTACGCCTGGCTCGACGGCTACGGCTCCAGCCACACCGACGCCCTCTCCCAGTCGGTGACGATCCCGGCCGGCTGCAAGGCCACGCTCACCTTCTTCCTGCACATCGACACCGCCGAGACCGGCAGCACCGCGTACGACAAGCTGACGGTCACCGCCGGGTCGACCACCCTGGCGACGTACTCGAACCTCAACGCCGCCTCCGGATACACGCAGAAGACCTTCGACCTGTCCTCGCTGGCGGGCCAGACGGTCACCCTGAAGTTCAACGGAGTGGAGGACTCCTCGCTGCAGACCGGCTTCGTCGTGGACGACACCGCCCTGACGACCAGCTGATCCCGCACCCGGACAGAGTGGTCCCGCACGCGGAAACCTTCCGTGTGCGGGATCCTTTCGTCGTGCCGGCACGTCACATCTGCACCAGGCGGCCGACCCCGTGCGGCCACGGCAGAAAGGCGAAACCCATGCGCCGTACGACGACATCCCTCGCCCTCGCGGCGACCGCACTGCTCCTCGCCGGATGCGGCTCCCAGAGCGGCACGGGCGGCGGAAGCGCCGACAAGGGGGCGCCGTCCGCGTCCCCGACCGGCGCTGCCTGCGCCCCCCTCGTCCAGCTCAAGGCCGCCGACAACGGCCGTACCGTCTGCGTGACCAAGGGCGGCGAGGTCCGCCTGACCCTGGACGGCACCAAGTCCCGCCCCTGGAAGCCGGTCATGGCCGACGGCACCGCGCTGAAGGGCATCAACGCGGGCTTCGTCATCCAGCCGGGCCAGGCCACGGCCGCGTACCAGGCGGTGGCCGCCGGAACGGTGAAACTGACGTCCTCCCGCCCGCTGTGTGCCGAGCCGACGGCTCCCGGCCAGGTGTCCTGCAAGGGCATCCAGGAGTGGACGGTGACGGTGAACGTGCGGTGACCGCGGCACCGGGATGATCCAGACGGCACCCTCTAACGTGCCAGGTGCCGTACCTGGTCCCACAGAACCGGGTCGACCACACCGACCCGGCGCCGGAAGTCGCCGACAGGCACCTCGCGGAGTTCGTCGGTCTCCAGGAAGCTGGGCCGCCCCCCGGCATCCCCGACCGCGCCCGGGGGCAGCGGGATCACCCCGGCACGTTCGTCGTGGTACTTGCTGGTGATCTTCGCGACGGTGGCCCGGTTTCCGCGTACGGCCAGCACCAGACAGGGCCGGTCCTTGGTCTCGGTCCGGTCCTCGTAGGGGACGTCCGCCCACCAGATGTCCCCGGGGGCCGGCCGGGCGGCCCGCGCCGTGCGCGTACCCGGGCGGCCGGGCGGCCTCAGGCGGCGCCCGCCGGGCCGGCGGCTGCCTCCCCAGCCGTCGATGAGCGTGGCGACCAGGGCGAGCAGTACCACCGCCGCGAGCGCCAGCCACCAGGACGTGTCCATACGACGACGTTACCGGCGCGCGCCGAGGATCGCGCGCCCTCTGCGTATCCTTCTGCGCCCCGGGTCCAGCCGAACCGGTGACAGCACAGGTGAGTTCGCCCACAACGGCCCCTGGCGGAGGAGCGACCCGCGCTTTTGCGCCTTACGCTCGACGCACCGCACGACCCCCGTTTCCTGCCCTTTTGATCTTGCCGTCTGATCTCTCCGCCAACGGAGGTTTCTGCTTCATGAAGCTCACCGTCGTCGGCTGCTCGGGGTCGTTCCCGTCCGCGGAATCGGCCTGCTCGAGCTACCTCGTCGAGGCCGACGGCTTCCGGCTGCTTCTCGACATGGGCAACGGCGCCCTGGGCGAGCTGCAGCGCCACTGCGGTCTCTACGACCTCGACGCGATCTTCCTGAGCCATCTGCACGCCGATCACTGCATCGACATGCTCGCCTATTTCGTCGCGCGCTACTACCGCCACGACGGCGGCCGCTGCGCCCCGATCCCGGTCTACGGCCCCGAGGGCACCGAACACCGCCTGACCACGGCCTACGCCGACACCCCCTCCGCCTCCTCCATGAGCGAGGTCTTCGACTTCCACACCGTGAAGCCGTCCACGTTCGAGATCGGCCCGTTCACGGTGCACACCGAGCGGGTCCGCCATCCCGTGGAGGCGTACGCCATCCGCGTCGAGCACGGCGGACGGTCGCTGACGTACTCCGGCGACACGGGGGTCAGCGAGGCGCTGGACGAGCTGGCCCGGGACACCGACCTGTTCCTGTGCGAGGCGGCGTTCACGCACGGCAAGGAGAGCATCCCCGACCTGCACCTCAACGGCCGTGAGGCGGGCGAGTCGGCGGCCCGTGCGGGCGCCCGCCGCCTGGTCCTCACCCACATCCCGCCGTGGACCGACCCGCAGGTCAACCTGCGCGACGCGCGCGAGGTGTTCGGGGGGCCAGTGGAACTGGCGGCGCCGAGGCTGACGTACGAGATCTAGCCTTCCGCATGCGAAAGGGCCCCGGAACCATTCGGTTCCGGGGCCTTCGTCCTGCCGAGGTGCGGCCCGTCAGGCCTTGGTGAGGTCCTCGACCTCCTCCTCGGGCTCGCGGCCCGGGGTGGGGAGGTTGAACTTGGTGATCGCGAAGCGGAAGACCACGTAGTAGATCGCCGCGAAGACCAGGCCGATGGGGATGATCATCCAGGGCTTGGTCGCCAGACCCCAGTTGAGGGCGTAGTCGATCGCGCCGGCCGAGAAGCTGAAGCCGTGGTGCACGCCCAGCGACCAGGTCACCGCCATCGACACCGCGGTGAGCACCGCGTGGATCGCGTAGAGCAGCGGGGCGATGAACATGAACGCGAACTCGATCGGCTCGGTGATACCGGTGACGAACGAGGTCAGGGCGAGGGACAGCATCATGCCGCCGACGGCCTTGCGGCGCTCCGGGCGGGCGCAGTGGGTGATCGCCAGGGCGGCGGCCGGGAGGGCGAACATCATGATCGGGAAGAAGCCCGTCATGAACTGACCGGCGGTCGGGTCGCCGTGGAAGAAGCGGGGCAGGTCACCGTGCCACAGGGCACCGGCGGAGTCCTTGTAGCTGCCGATCTCCTGCCAGGCCACCGTGTTCACGAACTGGTGCATGCCGACGGGCAGCAGACCGCGGTTGATGAGGCCGAACAGGCCCGCGCCGAACGCGCCGAGGCCGGTCATCCACTTGCCGAAGTCGGTGATGACGTTGCCGATGGGCTCCCAGATCAGACCGAAGAGCACACCGATGCCGGTGCCGATGAAGGCCATCAGGATGGGGACCAGCCGGCGGCCGTTGAAGAAGCCCAGCCAGTCCGGCAGCTTGGTGCGGTGGAAGCGCTGCCAGACGACGGCGGCGATGAGACCCATGACGATGCCGCCGAGCACCTTGGGGTCGTTGTACGTGGCAGGGATGTCCGCGCCCTTGGTTATCCTGGCCTCGGTGATCGGGAACGCGGTCAGCACGTTCTTGTACACCAGGAAGCCGACCAGCGCCGCCAGCGCCGTCGAGCCGTCGGCCTTCTTGGCGAAGCCGATGGCGATGCCCACGCAGAACAGCAGCGGCAGATTGCTGAAGACGGCGTCACCGGCGGTGGCGAACACGGCCGCGACCTTGTTCCAGCCGAGGCCGTCCTTACCGAACACGTCGTCCTGGCCGAGACGGAGCAGGATGCCCGCCGCCGGCAGCACGGCGATCGGGAGCTGCAGGCTGCGGCCGACCTTCTGCAGACCCTGGAACAGGCCGGATCCCCGCTTCTTCGCGGGAGCCGCCGTGGCGGTGGCGGTGCTCATGGTTGGTTTCCTCCATCGCTGGTGGTCTACACCACTCAGTGGTGTAGACCTGTTGTAGCACGATGAAGGCGGGATAAGGAACCACGAAATCCGCGACCGCAACGCTACGGGGCGTGCCGATGTGGTAAGAGGTCACGCCTTGGTGATGTCCTCGACCTCTTCCTCCGGCTCACGGCCCGGGGTCTTCAGGTCGAACCCGGTGATCGCGAACCGGAAGACGACGTAGTACACGACCGCGAAGCACAGGCCGATCGGGATGATCGCCCACGGTTTCGTCGCCAGGTTCCAGTTGATCACGTAGTCGATCAGGCCGGCCGAGAAGCTGAAGCCGTCGTGCACGCCGAGCGCCCACGTCACCGCCATCGAGACACCGGTGAGCACGGCGTGCACGGCGTAGAGGAACGGCGCGATGAACAGGAAGGAGTACTCGATCGGCTCGGTGATGCCGGTCACCAGCGACGTCAGCGCCACCGACAGCATCAGGCCGCCGACCTCCTTGCGGCGGTGCGGCTTGGCGCAGTGGGTGATGGCCAGCGCCGCCGCCGGCAGCGCGAACATCATGATCGGGAAGAAACCCGAGGTGAACTGGCCTGCGTGCGGATCGCCCGCGAGGAACATGTTGATGTCGCCGTGCACCGGCTTGCCGCCCGGCGGCGTGTACGTGCCGAACTGGAACCAGATGGGCACGTTCAGGAACTGGTGCAGGCCGATCACGAGCAGGGCGCGGTTGGCGACGCCGAAGATGCCGGCGCCCCAGGCGCCCGCGTCCCGCAGCCAGTGGCCGAAGCTCTCCAGGCCGGCGCCGATCGGCGGCCAGATCCACAGGCACAGCGCCGCGAAGACGATGGCGACGAACGCCATGATGATCGGCACCAGCCGGCGGCCGTTGAAGAAGCCCAGCCAGTCCACCAGCCTGGTGCGGTGGAAGCGGGCCCAGAAGAAGGCCGCCAGCAGACCCATGACGATGCCGCCGAAGACGCCGGGGTTCTGGAAGGTGAACGGCGTCACCGAGCCGACGCCCGCCCCGACGCCGACCTGGCAGCCGATGTCCGGCAGTGCCTTCGAGCCGCCCGGACACTTCTCGGGGAACTGGTGCAGGACGCTGTAGTAGACGAGGAAGCCCACGACCGCGGCGAGCGCGGTGGAACCGTCCGCCTTCCTCGCCATGCCGATCGCGACGCCGACGCAGAACAGCAGGGGCAGACCCAGGGAGCCGTCGAGCAGCGCGCCGCCCGCGCCCTTCATCACCTTGGACAGGTCCGTCCAGCCCAGGCCCTGGTCCCCGAACACGTCCGGCTGGCCCAGCCGGTTGAGGATGCCCGCGGCCGGCAGGACCGCGATCGGCAGCTGCAGGCTGCGGCCCATCTTCTGCAGGCCCTGGAACAGCCGGTTCCAGCGCTCGCGAACGGGACCGACCGTGTCCTGCGGGTTGCTGGCGCTCTGCGCGCTCATGGCGTCCTCCCGGTCACTCGACTCGGGCACGGTTTGGCGACCGTCCCCCGTGTGGTGTAGACCAGTTCGCGGACGGTTCCGCTGTCGTGATCGCCATCATTCGGCACGTACGGCATGACCGCTCGCGAAGATGGGCCAACTGTGGGTTACTGCGACAAAGCGGTTCGGATCAGGGAGAGGGAACATGGCCAGCAAGGCTGAGAAGATCGTCGCCGGCCTCGGCGGCATCGACAACATCGAGGAGATCGAAGGCTGCATCACCCGGCTGCGCACCGAGGTGACCGACCCCTCGCTGGTCGACGAGACCGCCCTGAAGGCCGCCGGAGCCCATGGCGTCGTCAAGATGGGCACCGCCATCCAGGTCGTCATCGGCACCGACGCCGACCCGATCGCCGCGGAGATCGAAGACATGATGTGAGCCGACGGGTTCACCTGAAAGGGGCTCTTCCCGACGCGGGAGGAGTCCCTTTCGCAGGTACGGCTAGGCTCATCGGCATGTCTCGCATCGACGGCCGTACCCCCGAACAGCTCCGCCCGGTCACCATCGAACGCGGCTGGAGCAAGCACGCCGAGGGCTCCGTCCTCGTCTCCTTCGGCGACACCAAGGTGTTCTGCACCGCCTCCGTGACCGAGGGCGTCCCGCGCTGGCGCAAGGGCAGCGGCGAGGGCTGGGTCACCGCGGAGTACGCCATGCTGCCCCGCGCCACCAACAGCCGCGGCGACCGCGAGTCCGTCAAGGGCAGGATCGGCGGCCGTACCCACGAGATCTCCCGGCTCATCGGCCGCTCCCTGCGCGCCGTTATCGACTACAAGGCGCTCGGCGAGAACACCATCGTCCTCGACTGCGACGTCCTCCAGGCCGACGGCGGCACGCGTACGGCGGCGATCACCGGCGCGTATGTCGCGTTGGCCGACGCCGTCGCCTGGGCCCAGGGCAAGAAGCTGATCAAGGCCGGCCGCCAGCCGCTCACCGGCACCGTGAGCGCGGTCTCCGTGGGCATCGTCGGCGGCGTCCCGCTGCTCGACCTCTGCTACGAGGAGGACGTGCGCGCCGACACCGACATGAACGTCGTCTGCACCGGCGACGGCCGCTTCGTCGAGGTCCAGGGCACCGCCGAGGCCGAGCCGTTCGCCCGCGAGGAACTCAACGCCCTGCTCGACCTCGCCGTCACCGGCTGCGCCGAACTCGCCGCCCACCAGCGCGCGGCCCTCGACGCCACGCTCGCGAAGTAGAGGCGGAGAGAAGCGGAGAGAAGAAGAAGTAAAGGGCGGACCAACGCAATGGGGGCGCGCGGGCAACCAGCGCGCCCTCCTCGGCGTCCTAGGGGTACGGCACAGCCTTACCAGGGAGGGAACCACCACCATGGCCGTCAGCCGACGCCGTCTCACCGCCGTCGCCACCGTGGCGCTCGCCGCGCTCACCACCGGCCTCACCACCGGCTGCGACGCCGTGAACAAGGCCCTGGACTGCGTGCAGACCGCCGATTCCATCGCCGACAGCGTCACCGACCTCCAGCAGGCCGTGGAGAACGCCGCGAACGATCCCACCCAGGCGGACAGCTCCCTGGACTCCATAGAGAAGAACCTCGACAAGATCGGCGACAAGACCGACAACGCCGACGTCAACAAGGCGGTCGACGACCTCAGGAAGGCCGTGGGGAACGTCCGTACGGCCATCAAGAACGGCGACCGGACCCCGGACGTCAGCCCGGTGACGGACGCCGCCGGCGAACTGACCAAGGTCTGCACGAAGTAGGGGACCGGACGCGCCTCAGTCCAGCTCTTTCCTGGACTTCCTGCGCTCCAGCCGCTCCTGACGGCGCTGCTCCTTGAGCCGCTGCTGCTCCGCACGGGTGATCTTGCGGGTCACGTCCACCCCGCCCCAGAACGCAAGTCCCCCGATGATCACCCGCGGAGCGCCCGGTTCGGGCGGCCCGTCGTCCCTGGGATGGTCGAAGCCGCCCATGATGCCGATGCCACGGACGACGACCTCGACCCCCGGCGGCACGATGACCTGGACGCCGCCCATGACCGCCACGCAGTTGATCTCGACCTCGCGGTCCGCGAAGTCCGCCTCCCGCAGGTCGATCTCGCCGCCGCCCCAGAACGCGAAGCAGTTGAACCGCCTCGGCACCGTCCAGCGGCCCTTGCGCTGGAAGCCCGACATGATGGCGACCGCGCCCGTCGAGGACCCCTCGCCCCCGACGATCCGGCCCGCCCAACTCCCGCCCCGCGCGGGTTCCTTGGTGAAGGAGACGGGGCCGGGCGCAGCCGCCGTGCCGGTCGCCGGCAGGTCACGGGTGATCGGCGCCAGCTCGCCGTACGTGCGCGCCGTGTACGCCGCCTCCAGCCGCTCCTCGAACTCCGCCATGTCGAGCCGGCCCTCGGCCAGGGCGTCCCGCAGGACCTCGGCGACCCGGTCACGGTCGCGGTCGGACGCCCGGAGGTCCGGACTTGGGTCGTCGGTCATGACCGAAGCCTACGAGACCGCCTTCTCCACGTACATCTTCGCGATGACCGCCTCGATGTCCGGCTCCCGCACCGACAGGTCCACCAGCGGATACTCCGCCGCCAGATGCGCGACGAGCGGTGCCGCCGACGACCCCGCCGGGAACGCCAGCCACTGCCGCGGCCCCTCCACCCGCACCACCCGCGCCGACGGCACCTGGACCGGCGGCAGTTCCCGCTCCAGGTCCACCACGAGCGTCCGCTCGCTCTCCCCGGCCTCGTGCAGCCCCGCGAGCGGACCGTCGTACATCAGCCGCCCGTGGTCGATCACCATCACCCGTGAGCACAACTGCTCGATGTCCTGGAGGTCGTGCGTGGTCAGCAGCACGGTCGTGCCCCGCTCGGCGTTCAACTCCCGCAGGAAACCGCGGACCTTGGCCTTCGACACCACGTCCAGGCCGATCGTCGGCTCGTCCAGGTACAGCACCTCGGGATCGTGCAGCAGCGCCGCCGCGATGTCCCCGCGCATCCGCTGCCCGAGCGAGAGCTGCCGGACGGGCACGTCCAGCAGAGGGCCCAGCTCCAGGAGTTCCACCAGTCGGTCCAGGTTCTCCCGGTAACGGGCGTCCGGGATCCGGTACATGCGGTGCGCCAGCCGGTAGGAGTCGATCAGCGGCAGGTCCCACCACAGGGTCGTACGCTGCCCGAACACCACCCCGATCCGGTGTGCGAGGCGCCGCCGCTCCCGGGACGGGTCGATCCCGGCCACCTGCAGCCGCCCCGCACTCGGCGTCAGGATGCCCGTCAGCATCTTGATCGTCGTCGACTTCCCGGCGCCGTTCGGCCCGATGTACCCGACCATCTCCCCGCGCGCCACGGTGAACGAGATCGAGTCCACCGCCCGCACCTCGCGCCGCTCCCGCTTCAGGAACCCGGTCTTCTTGCGCACCTCGAAGACCTTCTCGACCTTCTCAAGGGCGATGAAATCGCTCACGCTAGCTCCCTGTGCTCCGGTACGAACGAAGTCCCGCCCGCCAGGCCAGCCCCGCCAGCACACAGCACCCCGCCGCCACCAGCGGCGGTGCGAACGCCGTCCACTGCGGCAGCCCCAGCGGATACGGCCGCCCCAGCACATAGGTCGCGGGCAGCCAGTTGACGAAGGCCAGCGGCAGTACGAACGTCACCCCGCGCACCAGCTCCTTCGCGAACACCGTCGGCGGATACTGCAACAGCGTCGTACCGCCGTAGGTGAAGGCGTTCTGCACCTCGGAGGCGTCCTGCGCCAGGAACTGGAAGGCCGCCCCCGCCACGAACACGGCGCAGAAGATCCCGCAGCCGCTCACCACCATCACCGGCATCAGCAGCAGCTTCAGCGGCGTCCAGTCGACCTCCAGCCGGACGACCGACCAGCCCAGCACCAGCAGCCCCTGCGTCACCCGGCCCAGCCGCCGCAGCGCGAACTGGTCGGCCGCCACCTGCGCCAGCACCGGCGCCGGGCGCACCAGCAGCGTGTCCAGCGTGCCGTCGCGCACCCGCCGCCCCAGCCGCTCCATCGAGCCGATCACCAGATCGGCCAGCCCGAAGGCCGTACCCGACAGGCCGTAGAGGAACGCCACCTCGGGCAGCGACCAGCCGCCCAGGGCGTCCACCCGCGAGAACATCAGCAGGATCGCGACGAAGTCGAAGAAGGTCGCCGAGAAGTTGCCGAACGTGGTCATCGCGAACGAGGCGCGGTAGGCCATGGTGGACCTGATCCACATCCCGGCGATCATCAGATAGGCCCGCAGCCCCTCCCGCACCCGGCCGGTACCCGTCTCACCCACCCTGCACCACCACCCGCCGCGTCGCCGCCGACTGCACCAGCCGCCCGGCACCCAGCAGCACCACCGCCCACGCCCCCTGGAACACATACGTGCCCAGCGGGTCCCCGTGCCCCAGCAGGATCTGCGCCGGAGCCTGGAGCAGCGAGGACCACGGCAGCACCCGTACGACCTCGCCGAGCGCCCCCGGGAAGACGTTCAGCGGCAGCAGCATGCCCGAGCAGAAGAATCCGGCGAGCCAGGACATCTGCGTCACACCCTGGCCGTCCAGCAGCCAGAACGCGCTGAGCGCCACCAGATACCGGATCCCGAAGCCCACGAGCATCGCCAGCAGCACGGCGACCAGGAAGGCGGCCCAGGTGCCCACGTCCGTCGGCAGGTACACCGGGAAACACAGGGCCCCGAAGGCGAAGGGGACCAGCCCCCGGCCCAGCAGCTGGAAGAACGCCCGGCCCAGATCCGTCGCCAGCCACCACAGCTGCAGGTCGGCGGGCCGGTACAGGTCGATCGCCACGTCCCCCGTACGGATGCGTTCCATCAACTCGTTCTCGACGCCGCCGCCCCCGAGCGCGAGCGCCGCGAGAAACGCCTGACCCAGCCACACATAGGTCACGACCTGCGTCTGATCCCAGCCGCCCAGGTGCGGCCGCTCGTCCCACAGCGCGCGGTAGGTATAGACAAGGATCAGTCCGAAGACGGTATTGGTGAACACCCCTGCCGCAGTGGCGGCCCGATACGTCGCGTACCGTCTGAATCCCCCCGCCGCGACGGCCACGTACAACCGTCCCGCGCCCACGCCAGTCCACCTCCTGGGACCGCTCGACACCGAAGCGCAGGAGCCTAGTCCAGGGGTCCGGCTGCCGGCCACGCAATATTCGTGCCCGAAGCGTGCCGGGATCCGGGAACGGAACGCCAGGTGCGAGAGTCTTCCAACCGGGGGCGCAGAAGCGTACGAGGCGTACGGGAACGTACGACGCGAAACAGGAGTCCGTGCACGACATGAGCGACGAGCCGCAGCCGCAGCAGCCGAACGAAGGCGTGCAGCCGAAAAAGCCGCTGCCGGCTGAAGGGCCCGGTGACCCCGGGGGCCGCGACGCGCCGGCCCCCGGCAAGGTCGGCGGGACCGGCAAGCCGACACCACCTCACCGGACCACCGCCCCGGCACACGCCGAGGGCGCCACCGGCGAGCGGGCACAGGCCGGACCGACGCCGGCTGAGGGCGCCGCAGGCAGGGGGACACGGGCGGGGGCCACGCCGGCTGAGCGTGCAGAGGGGGCCGAGCCCGCCGAGCAGCGCGGCCGGGCCCGCCGGCCCGGACTCGGCCGAACGGGTGACGGTACGACGCCGACCCACGACGGCCCGGCTCAGGACGCCCCGGCACAGGCGCCGCCGGCGGCCCCGTCGGCTCCGGCGGACCGCTCGGCCCAGGAGCGGACCGCCTCCATGGCCCGGGCCCGCCAGGCGGCCCGAGGCAGCCGCCCGGACCGGGCGACGCCCGCGCAGGGCGCCGACACGACCTCCGGCGGGGCTGCTGGTGGTGTGCCGACGGCTCGCGACGGCTCGGGCCCGGCTTCCGGCACGGAACCGGCCGCTCACGAGGGTTCGGCTTCGGGCAGGCGTCCGGCGGCTCGCGGGGGCTCGGGCTCCGAGGGCGGTTCGACGGCTCGGGGTGCTTCCGCGTCCGGTGGTGCTGCCGGTGGTGCGTCGGCGGCCCCTTCGGGTTCCGGCTCGGGTTCGGGTCCGGCTGCTCGCGGGGGCTCGGGGGCGGGGTCCGGGGGGTCCGCGGGGGCACAGGGCTCCCGGGCGTCCGACGCGTCCGCCCGGCGGCGTGGTGACTCCGCGAAGTCGCAGGCCTCGGGGGCCGGGGGCGCTTCCGAGCCGACCCCGTCGGCCGAGAGCACCCAGGTGCTCCGCAGGGTCACGGCGCCCCGGGGCTCCCAGGAAGGCCCCTCCGGCAAGGAGACCGGCGCGGCTCAGGGGGCCGGTGAGACGCGCGCGCCCGAGACCACCCAGGTCCTCCGGCGCGTCGGCCCGCCCCGACCGGCCGAGCCCGGCGACCCCACCAGGTCGTCGGCCGCCTCCCGGGCCGACGAGCCGAACCCTGCCGGACCCACGACCCGGGCCACCGGCCCCGGCGCCGCCGGCCGCAACCCTCGTACGAACCGTGCTGCCCAGGCGGCCGGTGCCGCCGGTGCGGCCGGAGCCGCAGCCACCGGTGCCGCGGGCGCCGCCGGCCAGGCCTCCCAGGCCGGCCCCGCAGGTGCCGCCGGTGCCGCAGGCGCGCTCGGCGCAGCCGGAGCAGCCGCCCGGGGCCGCCGCACCGGCACCCGTACGGGCACCCATGCCACTGGCACCACCGGCAACAACTCCACCGGCACCACCGACCACGACGCCACCGTCCTCGCCGCGACACCGGCATCCGGTGACGCCCAGCCCACCCCCGGCGACGGCAAGGGCAAGGGGAAGAAGCCCAAGCGGCCCAAGCGGACCGGGTGGCGGCGGATCATTCCCACCTGGCGCATGGTGCTCAGCACCGTCGTCATCGGCATCCTTCTGCTCGTCGGGCTCTTCTTCCTCGGCTACTCCCTCGTCAAGATCCCGCCCGCCAACGCCCTCGCCACCAAGCAGGCCAACGTCTACTTCTACGCCGACGGCTCCCAGATCGCCCGCGACACACGCGACAGCCAGGTCAACCGCGAGAACGTCAGCCTCGCCGAGGTCTCCAAGGACGCCCAGCACGCCGTACTGGCCGCCGAGGACCGCGACTTCTACACCGAGTCCGCGGTCGACCCCAAGGCCATGCTCCGCGCCGCCTGGAACACCGCCACCGGCAAGGGCAAGCAGTCCGGCTCCACGATCACCCAGCAGTACGTGAAGAACTACTACCTGGCCCAGGAGCAGACGCTCACCCGCAAGGCCAGGGAGTTCTTCATCTCGATCAAGCTGGACCGCACCAAGTCCAAGGACCAGATCCTGGAGGGCTACCTCAACACCAGCTACTTCGGCCGTGGTGCCTACGGCATCCAGGCCGCCGCCCAGGCCTACTTCGGCGCCGACGCCAGGGACCTCGACCCGGCCCGCGCCGCCTACCTCGCCGCGCTCGTCAACGCGCCCAGCGAGTACGACGTCGTCGCCCACCCCGAGAACAAGGCCGCGGCCGTCGCCCGCTGGAACTACGTCCTGGACGGCATGGTCAAGAAGGGCTGGCTCAGCGAGTCCAAGCGCGCCGGCATGAAGTTCCCCATGCCGAAGGAGCAGACGGTCTCCACCGGCCTGTCCGGCCAGCGCGGCTACCTCGTGGACGCGATCAAGCACTACCTGGCCGCGAACAACATCCTCGACGCCGACCAGCTCGCCGCCGGCGGCTACCGCATCACCACCACCATCCAGAAGAACAAGCAGGACGCCTTCGTCAAGGCGGTGGACGACCAGCTGATGTCCAAGCTGGACAAGAAGAACAACCCGAAGGACAAGTACGTCCGCGCGGGCGGTGCCTCCATCGACCCGAAGACCGGCAAGGTCGTCGCCATGTACGGCGGCATCGACTACGTGAAGCAGTACACCAACGGCGCGACCCGCGGTGACTTCCAGGTCGGCTCGACCTTCAAGCCCCTCGTGTTCACCTCGGCGGTGCAGAACGGCTCGACCACCCAGGACGGCCGCACCATCACCCCGAACACCATGTACGACGGCACCAACAAGCGGCTCGTCGAGGGCTGGAGCGGCACGCCGTACAACCCGGAGAACGAGGACCAGAAGTCGTACGGCCCGATCACCGTCACCAAGGCGACGGACCTGTCCGTGAACTCCGTCTACGCGCAGATGGCCGCCGACGTCGGCCCGTCCAAGGTCAAGCAGACCGCGATCGACCTCGGCATCCCGGCCGACACCCCGGACCTGTACCCGTCCCCGTCGATGGCGCTCGGCACCGCCACCGCCAGCGTCCTGGACATGGCCCAGGCATACGCGACGATCGCCAACCACGGCAAGCACGGCACGTACACCCTGATCGAGAAGATCACCAAGGACGGCACCAAGGACGTGTCGCTGCCCGACCAGCCGGTCAAGCAGGCCGTCAGCCGGGAGGCCGCCGACACCACCACGTCGATCCTGCAGAGCGTCGTCGACCACGGCACCGCCCTCGCCGCGCAGAACGCGGGCCGCCCGGCGGCCGGCAAGACCGGCACCGCCGAGAACGACACCGCCGCCTGGTTCGCGGGCTACACCCCCGACCTGGCCACGGTGGTCTCCGTCATGGGCCAGGACCCGGTGACCGCCAAGCACATGCCGCTGTACGGCGCCCTCGGCCAGCCCCGCATGAACGGCGGCGGCCCGCCCACCGAGATCTGGGCCCAGTACACGCGCACCGCTCTCCAGGGCACCCCGGCGAGCGACTTCGATCTGCAACTGCAGCAGGGCGCCGACCAGCCCCAGCCGCCCAGCACGGGCTCCGCCACCCCGCCGGGCACCACCGGCGACCAGAACAACGGCGGTACGACCACCGGCGGCGGCCGGCACGACGGCGGTGCGACCACGAGCCCGACCGGCGGCGGCACCACCACCGGCACCCCCACCGACGGCGGTACGACCACCGGCGGCGACACCATCGGCGGAACCACCACCGGCGGCACCCCCACCACCGACGGCGGTGGCACCACCACCGGCGGCGACACCACGGGCGGTGACACCACCGGCGGCGACACGGCCGGCGGCGACGCCACCGGCGGCGGTACGGACCCGGGCGGCGCCACCGACGGGGGCGCCACGACCGGCACGACCGCGGGCCCCGGAGGCGGCCCCGTCACCTGACGCCCGACCGCTCGCTAGTGACCGCTGGTCGCCTTCAGCCCCACCACGGCGACCAGCAGCAGACACACGAAGAAGATCCGGGCGGCGGTGACCGGCTCACCCAGCACCACCATGCCGAGCACCGCCGCGCCGGCCGCCCCGATGCCCACCCACACGCCGTACGCGGTACCGATGGGCAGGGACTTCGCGGCGTACGACAACAGGACCATGCTCGCGACGATCCCGGCACCCGTGCACACACTGGGCACCGGCCGGGTGAAGCCGTCGGTGTACTTCATCCCGATCGACCAGCCGACTTCCAGCAGTCCGGCGACGATCAACAGAACCCAGGCCACGACAGGCACCTCCGAGACGAATGAGGACTCTCTTCCGCGGTGCGTCGTCTTTGCCTGCATCCCGGTACGGCGCGTCTCGTCGGGCTCACATCCGAACGTAGCAAAAGCAGCACGAAGGGGCCGGTGACGATGGTCACCGGCCCCTTCGTGCGCTGCTCCTACAGGTACAGACCCGTGGAGTCCTCCGACCCCTCGAAGCGGTCCGCGGCCACGGCGTGCAGATCCCGCTCGCGCATGAGCACGTAGGCCACACCCCGCACCTCGACCTCGGCCCGGTCCTCCGGATCGAACAGAACCCGGTCACCCGGCTCCACGGTCCGTACGTTCTGCCCGACCGCGACGACCTCGGCCCAGGCCAGCCGCCGTCCGACCGCCGCAGTGGCGGGGATCAGAATGCCGCCCCCCGACCGCCGCTCGCCCTCACCGGTCTCCTGCTTGACCAGAACCCGGTCGTGCAGCATCCGGATCGGGAGCTTGTCGTGATGGGGGGTGCTGTGCTGGTTTCTGTTGGCGCTCACGCCTCGAACCTACCTGTCCTCGCCCTGCCCGTACGCGCCCGGGTCAGCCCTTGCGCCGCCGCGAGCCCACGGTGAGCAGCCCGACCACGCCGACGGCGAGCAGCGCGACCGGCACGACCCGCTCCAGCCGCAGCCCGCCCTTTTCATCGACGAACTGCATCCGGACCTCACTCACCACGCGGTTGACCTGGACGTACGCCCGACCGACCGTGTGATCGACATGCGCGACCACCTTGGCCCTGGCGTCTGCCGCGATCGTCTTCGGATGCACCCGCACCCCGATCTCGTCCAGTGTCTCGGCCAGCACTTCACGGCGGCGCTTGATGTCCGCCTCGATCTGCGCCGGGGTTCTGGTGTCCGACGTGTCCGCCACCGTACGGCCTCCGAAGTCTCCTGATGCTGTCCCGAACAGTCTGTCAGCTTCTGCTCCCGGCGCACCGCAAGGCCCCCCGGTTACCCTGGCCCGATGAGCGAGCGACTCCAGCCGGGGGACGTGGCCCCCGCCTTCACCCTCCCGGATGCCGACGGCAACGACGTCTCCCTGTCCTCCCACAAGGGCCGCAAGGTCATCGTCTACTTCTACCCGGCCGCCCTGACTCCAGGCTGCACCAAGCAGGCCTGCGACTTCACGGACAACCTGGAACTCCTGGCCGGCGCCGGCTACGACGTCATCGGCATCTCGCCCGACGACCCGGAGAAGCTTTCCAAGTTCCGCGAGAAGGAGTCCCTCAAGGTCACGCTGCTGGCCGACCCGGAGAAGAAGGTCACCGAGGCCTACGGCGCGTACGGCGAGAAGAAGAACTACGGCAAGACCTACATGGGCGTCATCCGCTCCACGATCGTCGTGGACGAGGAGGGCAAGGTCGAAAAGGCCCTCTACAACGTCCGCGCCACCGGCCACGTGGCAAAGATCATCAAGGATCTGGGCATCTGACCGACGGGTCCCACTGCCCGGCCGCTAGCATGGCCGGGCAGTACCACGCGGCCGTGGTGGAATTGGCAGTCACGCTGGGTTTAGGTCCCAGTGGGGTAACTCCCGTGAGGGTTCGAGTCCCTCCGGCCGCACCAGAGTTCAGCCGAGCAGCTCCCGGACGACCGGCACCAACGCCCGGAACGCCTTGCCCCGGTGGCTGATCGCGTTCTTCTCCTCGGGGCTCAGCTCGGCGCACGTGCGCGTCTCGCCCTCCGGCTGGAGGATCGGGTCGTAGCCGAAGCCGTTCGTGCCGGCGGGCGTGTGCCGAAGGACGCCCAGGAGGCGGCCCTCGACCACCCGCTGCGTGCCGTCCGGCAGGGCGAGCGCCGCCGCGCAGGCGAAGTGGGCGCCCCGGTGTTCGTCCGCGATGTCGGCGAGCTGGGCCAGGAGCAGGTCCAGGTTGGCCTTGTCGTCGCCGTGGCGGCCGGCCCAGCGGGCGGAGAAGATGCCCGGGGCGCCGTTCAGGACGTCGACGCAGAGGCCGGAGTCGTCGGCGACCGCGGGGAGGCCGGTGGCCCGGGCGAGTGCGTGGGCCTTGAGGAGGGCGTTCTCGGCGAAGGTGACGCCCGTTTCCTTGACGTCGGGGACGTCCGGGTAGGCATCCGCACCCACGAGTTCATGCGGCAGGCCTGCCTCGGCGAGGATGGCCCTCAGCTCGGTGATCTTTCCGGTGTTGCGGGTGGCGAGGATCAAGCGGGTCATGCCCGCCAGTATTCCTCGCCGCAGCTACGGCTCTGCGCAGCTACGGCTCTGCGCAGCTACAGCTCTGCCTGGCCCGCGCCCTTGAGCGCGTTCAGGTCGAAGACCTCGGCCATCCTGCTGAAGCCCGGATCGCTGGGGTGCAGGTGGTCGCCGGAGTCGTAGTCGGGGCGGAGGCGGTGGGGGGCGTAGGGGTCGCGGAGCGCCCGGTCGAAGTCGACGACCGCGTCGTACACCCCGCCGGCCCGGATCTGCGCGTTGATCTGCCGGCGTACCGCCTCACGGGCCGGGGTCCAGCCGCGGTGGCCCTCGAAGGGCATCAGTGTGGCGCCGACGACCTTCAGGCCGCGGGCGTGGCCCTGGCGGACCAGGGTGCGCAGGCCGGTGAGGATGCGGTTCGGGTCGGCGAGTTCCGGGTTGCGCAGGATGTCGTTGATGCCCAGGTCGATGACGACGACCTTGACGCCCGGGTGGGAGAGCGCGTCGCGGCCGAAGCGGCCGAGGCCGCTCTCGTTCTCGGCCGGCCGGCCGAGGCCGTCGGCCAGGACCTGGTTGCCGCTGATGCCTTCGTTGATCACGCTGTAGCGCGGCAGCCGGTGCCCGCCCGCGAGCGCGGTGCGCAGCCGGTCCGCGAGGACGTCCGGCCAGCGGTGGTTGGCGTTGGGGGTGGAGGTGATGCCGTCGGTGATGGAGTCGCCGAAGACGACGACGGTGCCGTCGGCCTCGTTGCTGAGGACGTCCAGGCCGGTCACGTAGCGCCAGTAGGGCGTCTGTTCGGTGTAGGGGGTGCCGGTCGAGTCCTCGGTGCGGTCGCCGTCGGCGACGTAGGAGATCTGCTGTGCGTGCGGGTGGTAGGTGACCGGGCCGGAGGGGGTGGGGGAGTAGGTGGTGACGAGGACGTCGCTGTTGTGCGGGATGGTGAGGCGTACGGCGTCGCTGGCGATCTGTCCGCCGGCGGGTATGACGACGCTGGTGGCGCCGTCGAAGGTGAGGCGGCGCATAGAGTCCGGGTCCGCGGCGGCGGTGCCGTCGCCCGCGGACAGGGCGATCGAGGCGTGTGTGAGGGTCAGCGGGGCGTGGCCGTAGAGGTTGGAGAGGGTGATCCGGGCGCCTGTGCCGCCGGTGCCGGCGTGGATGACGTTGCGCACCGAGTGACCTGCGAGGCCGAGGGTCTCGGTGCGGGGTTCGCCGCCGACCGGGGCGGTGGACCAGGCGCCGACCCAGGTGCCGGTGGAGGCGGGGGCGACGGAGGAGCCGTGGTGGGGGCGGTTGTCGGCGGCAGTGCCGCGGGAGGTGCCGTTGTCGGCTGCCACGGTGAGGTAGATGGCGGCGGATACGGCGAGGACCAGGGCGACGAGGGCGCTCAGGACCGCATAACCATGACGCTTGGTCATGCTTGTGGTGTTCTCCTTGGGATGGGAGCGCGGGGCTCCGATCGTGATGAGCCCATGATGCGGCATGGGCCGGCGAGACCTGTCAGGGCCCTGCCCAAACCCCCGTTCGGAAAGACGCCGGGAACTCCTGTTCCGTTCCGGGAGTCGGTCAGGAAGGGACAATTGTGTGCGGGATCACCGACCGGGTGGAGCTGAACGGGTGGAGCTGATGGAACCGACCGAGACGGAAGCAGCGCCGGCGCCGGGTGTGTCGTACAAGACCATGACGGCCTTCACCCCGGCCGACGAGGAGCGCCGGCGCGGGGTGCGGCGGATGAAGCTCACGGCGACGGCGATGCTGCTGTTCGTGGCGGTGGTCTATGTCCTGGCCAGACTCGCCACGCATGAGGGCGCGGGCCCCTGGGCGGGGTATGTGGCCGCGGCTGCCGAGGCCGGCATGGTGGGCGCGCTGGCCGACTGGTTCGCGGTCACCGCTCTGTTCCGCCATCCGCTGGGGCTGCCCATCCCGCACACCGCGATCATCCCCACCAAGAAGGATCAGCTGGGTGTCTCGCTGGGCGAGTTCGTCGGCGAGAACTTCCTCTCCGAGGACGTCGTACGGCAGCGGTTGCGCGCGGTCGGCATCGGCAGCCGGCTGGGGGCGTGGCTGGCCGAGCCGGAGCACGCGGACCGGGTGACGGCGGAGCTGGCCACGGCGCTGCGGGGGGCGCTGACGGTCCTGCGGGATTCGGATGTGCAGGCGGTCGTCGGTGAGGCCATCACCCGGCGGGCGAACGCCCAGGAGATCGCGCCGGGGATCGGAAAGACGCTGGAGCGGATCGTCGCCGACGGCGGGCACCGGCGGGTGGTGGACCTGGTGGTGGCCCGTGCGCACGACTGGCTGGTGCTGCACCGGGACGATGTGATGGTGGCCGTGGAGGGCGGTGCGCCGGGCTGGACGCCGCGGTTCGTGGACCGCAGGGTCGGCGAGCGGGTCTACAAGGAGCTGCTGCGGTTCGTGACCGAGATGCGGGACATGCCCTCGCATCCGGCGCGCGGCGCGCTCGATCGTTTCCTCGCCGACTTCGCCTCCGACCTGCAGTCGGACACGGACACCCGGGTGCGGGTGGAGCGGCTCAAGGGGGAGGTGCTGGGCCGGGGCGAGGTGCAGGATCTGATCGCGTCCGTCTGGACGGCCGTACGGTCGATGATCGTGGCGGCGGCCGAGGACGAGCACAGTGAGCTGCGGCTGCGGGTGCGGGCGGCGCTGCTGTCGCTCGGTGCGCGGATGGCGACGGAGCCGAAGGTGCAGGAGAAGGTGGACAGCTGGGTCGAGGGTGCGGCGGTGCACGTGGTGACGACGTACCGCGCGGAGATCACTTCGCTGATCACGGACACCGTGGCGGGCTGGGACGCCGAGCACACCACTCGGAAGATCGAGGCGCACATCGGCCGTGACCTGCAGTTCATCCGGATCAATGGCACGGTGGTGGGGTCGCTGGCCGGGCTGCTGATCTATGCGGTGACGCGGACGCTGGGTGCCTGAGGCCGGGGCCCGTACCGACTGATTCCCCGGGGTGCGGGCACCCGTCCTGCTGTGTCCCCCGGTGGTCGGGGGGCTTCGGCGAGGAGGGAGCCCATGAGCGCAGCCGAGGTGGCATCGCCGGGGAGCGGCCGGACCATCACCACCGACATCCCCGCCCGGCTGGACCGCCTGCCCTGGTCCCGCTGGCACTGGACGATCGTGATCGGCCTGGGCACGGTGTGGATCCTGGACGGCCTGGAGGTCACGGTCGTCGGCAACATCGCCGGCCGGCTGGCCGAGCCCGGCAGCGGGGTGTCGATCACCTCGGGCCAGATCACGGGCGTGGCCGCCGCGCTGTATGTGGCGGGCGCCTGTTCGGGGGCGCTCTTCTGGGGCCGGCTGACCGACCGCTTCGGCCGCAAGAAGCTCTTCATGATCACGCTGGCGGTGTACCTGGCGGCGACGGCTCTGACGGCGGTCTCCTGGGAGGCCTGGTGGTTCTTCCTCTTTCGCTTTCTGACCGGTTTCGGTATCGGCGGTGAGTACGCGGCGATCAACTCCGCGATCGACGAGCTGATCCCGGCGCAGTACCGCGGCCGGGTCGACCTGGTCATCAACGGCAGTTTCTGGCTGGGCGCGGTCGGCGGCTCGCTGCTGTCGATCGTCGCGCTCGACACGGACCTGCTGGCCCGGAACGTCGGCTGGCGGCTGACGTTCGCGCTCGGCGCCGTACTCGCCCTGGTCATCCTCCTCGTCCGGCGGCACGTCCCGGAGAGCCCGCGCTGGCTGCTGATCCACGGCAGGGACGGGGAGGCCGAGGAGATCGTCTCGGGCATCGAGCGCCGGGTGGAGCGGGACAGGGGCGTGCGGCTGCCCGAGCCGCAGGGGGAGCTGGAGATCCGCCAGCGCAGGAGCGTGACGTTCCTGGAGATCGCCCGCACGGTCTTCGGGCAGTACCGCAGGCGGGCGGTGCTCGGCTTCTCCCTCTTCATCGGCCAGGCGTTCCTGTACAACGCGATCACCTTCGGCTTCGGCGCCATCCTGACCAGGTTCTTCGACGTGCCCTCCGATCACACCGGCTACTACTTCGCGGTGATCGCGGTCGGCAACTTCTGCGGCCCGCTGCTGCTGGGCAAGCTGTTCGACACGGTGGGCCGGCGGGTGATGATCTCCTCGACGTACCTGCTCTCGGGTCTGCTGCTGTTCGGCACGGCGTGGCTGTTCGACCGGGGTGCGCTGAGCGCGGGCACGTTGACGGCCTGCTGGTGCGCGGTGCTGTTCTTCGCCTCGGCCGGTGCGTCCAGCGCGTACCTCACCGTCTCGGAGATCTTCCCGATGGAGACGCGGGCGATGTCCATCGCCTTCTTCTACGCCCTCGGTACGGCGGCCGGCGGCATCAGCGGCCCGCTGCTCTTCGCCGACCTCACCGGCACCGGCAGGGCCGGCGACACCGTCCTGGCGTTCTCCGTCGGCGCGGCCCTGATGTGCGCGGCGGGCCTGGTCGCCGCCTTCCTGGCCGTACGGGCCGAACGCCGCTCCCTGGAGGACATCGCCCGTCCGCTGACGGCGGTGGCGGGGCGGGCCAGGGCGGTGACGCGGGGTGCGGAGGGTACGCAGGGGCCCTCGGCGCCGCCCGCGCCGAGCACGCCCTGAGACGTGACGGGGACGTGACGGGGCCGGGCGGACCGGGTCAGGCGCCGGTGCTGGAGCCGGGGCGCACGATCATCAGGACGGTCACGGTGGCCCACAGCAGATTGAAGACGCCGGTGAACGCGGCGAGCCGGGCGGGGTTCGCGACCCGGCCCTCCACCAGGGCGCTCTGAGCGGGCAGCACCAGCGCGCCGAGGACGACCGCGGCGACGGTGGTCAGCGCGATCGACGCGATCAGCCAGGCGCTGCCGAGCACGCCCATCTCGCCGGCGGTGGCGAACCCGAAGACCGGGACGACGACGCCGACGAGGGCGTACACGCGGCAGATCCGGTGCAGCAGGCGCAGGGTCCCGGTGCCGCTCCCGTCCGGCGGAGCGGCGAGCACGCGGCGCGCGACGGGCGGAAACATACTGGCGGCGACGGTCACGGGGCCTACGGCGACGATGGCGGCGAGGACGTGCACGGCGAGGAGGAACTTGGTCACGCGGTGACGGTAGGTGGTCCGGGGGGCGTGGAGAAGTGGCGAGAGTGCCAGGGTTCAACGGATTGTCGCCAGGTTCTGCGGATGGTCGCCACAGCCGGTTCGACGGTTCCCACCGCAGAGGCCACAGGTGCACACGTTGGCGAGAAGCGGTCGTAGGCCTACGATCCCGCCATGCACACCGTGGCCGTACTGGCGCTGGACGGCGTCATCCCGTTCGACCTGTCCGCCCCCATCGACACCTTCGGCTGGGCGCGGCTGCCCGACGGCCGCGAGCCGTACCGGGTGCGGGTGTGCTCGGTGCAGGAGGAGGTGAGCGCGGGTGCCTTCACGGTGCGGGCGCCGTACGGCCTGGAGGCGCTGGCGGAAGCGGACACGATCATCCTGCCGGGCGTGGCGGAACCACCGGAACAGTTGCCGCCGGGGGTCGCCGATGCTCTGCGCGCCGCGGCAGGGGCCGGCACCCGCATCGCCTCGGTCTGCGTGGGCGCGTTCCTGTTCGCGGCGACAGGTCTGCTGGACGGCCTGCGCGCGACGACGCACTGGGCCGCGGCCTGCCGGCTGGCGGAGCTGTATCCGAAGGTGACCGTCGATCCGAACGTCCTGTACGTCGACGACGGCCAGTTCCTGACGTCGGCGGGCGCGGCGGCGGCGCTGGACATGTGCCTGCACATGATCCGCAAGGACTTCGGCTCGGCCGTCGCCGCGCACGCGGCCCGGATGTCCGTGATGCCGCTGGAACGGGAGGGCGGGCAGGCCCAGTTCATCGTCCACGACCTGCCCCCGGCCCCGGCGGGCACGACCCTGGAACCGCTGCTGCACTGGCTGGAGGACCACAGCGACCGCGACCTCACCCTGGACGAGATCGCGGCGCGGGCGGGCATGAGCACCCGCACTCTCAACCGCCGATTCCGCGAGCAGACCGGTACGACGCCGCTGCAGTGGCTGCATCGGGCGCGGGTACGACGGGCCCAGCACCTGCTGGAGACCACGGCGCACCCGGTCGAACGGATCGCCGCCCAGACGGGCTTCGGTTCACCGACGGCCTTCCGGGAACGGTTCCGCAGGGTCGTGGGGACGAGTCCGCAGGCGTACCGCAGGGCGTTCCGGGCGGGGGCGTCGTAGCAGGGCGGTGCCGACGGTCTCCGCCTCCCCGGGCCGCTATGCCCTGCCGGGGCTCTGGGTCTTGCGGTCGGCGACGGCCCAGGAGGCGAGGGCGACGGCGCCGGCGACACCGAGGACGGACGGCCAGGCGCCGACCTTCTTCGCCAGCGGGTGGGACCCGGCGAACGCGGCGACATAGGCGGCGGTCAGCGCACCGGCGGCCTTCCCGCCTGCCTGCCTGCGCCACTGCTGAGCGGCGGCAGCCCCCGCGACGGCCAGTACGGCCCCGCCGAGCTGCCGCTTCTTGGTCCACCGGGCAACGCCGTACCCGCCGACGAGCCCGGCACCGGCGACGACCGCACTGGGAACCCTGGCCATGACTGTCTCCTCATGCTCGGTTTTTGTGCTGATGTCCGGGGCCGAGGCTAACGCGCATGCACGTGGACTCCCTTAACTTGAGTCAGAGCTTGTCAAGTTTGGGGCGGAGGGTTATATAAGAAGCCGTAGGGCATCGCACCCAATCCCTGAGGAGAGGAGTGACCTGTGATGCTCATGCGCACGGACCCCTTCCGTGATTTCGACCGCCTCACGCGACAGTTCCTCGGAGAGGCGACGCGCCCGGCCGCGATGCCGATGGACGCCTACCGAGCAGGGGACGAGTTCCTCGTCCACTTCGACCTGCCCGGCATCGACCCCGAGACGATCGAGCTGGACGTCGAGCGCAACGTCCTCAACGTCCGCGCCGAGCGCAGCAGCCCGGCCCCCGAGGACGCGGAACTGCTCGTGGCGGAGCGCCCCACGGGCACGTTCACCCGGCAGCTGTTCCTCGGCGACACCCTCGACACCGACCGCATCGACGCGTCGTACGAGGCCGGCGTCCTGACCCTGCGCATCCCGGTGGCCGAACAGGCCAAGCCACGCCGCATCCAGATCACGGGCGGCAGCACCGGCGACCGGAAGCAGCTCAGCGGCTGACCGCCGCACATTGGCCGAACTGCGGCTCATGCAGCCCGCATTACGGGGTACCGGGGGACTGCCCCCGGTACCCGACCAGCCGAAGTGACCAACTGCCGAAGCGTCGAAGCGCCGATGTACCAGAGGGCCGATGTACCGATGCGCCGATGCACCGATGCCCCGGTGCGCGGACGCGCCGAAGCTTCACAGTGTCCCGGAGAAGGAGCCAGCACGATGACCGTGACGACGCCCCCACCGCCGAGAACGACCATCCCCGCCGCGTCCCCCCTGCCCCGCGAGCGTGACACCGACGCCGCACGCTGGGAGGAACTGACGGAGGCGGTACGGGAGGCGGGCCAGTACACGACCAGGGCAGAGGCGGAACGCGTGACCCGCATAGTCCTCTCAGCCCTGGGCGGCCACGTGACCGGCGACGAACGCGTAGCCCTCGCCCAGGCTCTCCCCCGAGAAGCAGCCCGAGTGATCGCCTCACAGATCCCCGCGACACACCCCCTCACTGCCCGGGAGTTCGTCGACTCGGTGGCCGCCCGCATCGAGGGGGCGACCCCGGCAACGGCCCGCTGGGACGTCAGCTCGGTCCTGAGCGTCCTGGCGAACTGGGTGGGCACCCCCCTGACCACCCGCCTCCTCGCCCAGCTCCCCCCGGGCTACGCCCTCCTCTTCGGCCGGGCGGACCTGGCCGCGACGGCATGAAACGAGGGCATGAACGACGACACGAAGCGACGCCATAAGGCGACTGACGCGACGACATAAAGCAACGACATGGAATGACATCGGACGACATAAAGCAACGACATAAAGCAACGACATAAAGCAACGACGTAGAGCGACGGCATAAGAACGGCACACGGCACCGGGCGCCGCACACCCACTGCGCGGCGCCCGTCGCCGTACGCCCGCGTCGTGCGAGGGGAGCGCGACACAAAAGATCCGCACAACTGTGCGCGACGCGAAGATCCGCACAACCGTTCCCGCCCGTCGGGGGTCTTGGGGGTGCAACCAGTCGAGTTCTTGCAGATCGAGTTCATCCATGGGGGGAACGGACGTGCGCAGCCGCATCCGTCACACAGTCGTGATCGCCGCAGCGGTCACGACGACCACGGCTCTCACCGGGGCCCTGCTGGTCTCCACCGGTACCCAGGCCCGGGCCGCCACCACGACGGGTCCCGCGCCCACCCGGTACGCGGACGATTTCAACGGTGACGGGTACCACGACCTCGCGATCGGCGCCCCGGACGGCGCAGTGAACGTCCCCGGTCCGGACGGGAACCCCGTCCAGGCCCCGAACGCGGGCTACGTCACCGTCTCGTACGGCTCGAAGTACGGTGCCCAGCAGACCGGCCTGAAGGCCGTCACCCGGAACAGCCCCGGCGTGCCGGGCGACGCGGGGCAGGACCAGCGGTTCGGCCGGACGCTCGCCAACGGCGACTTCAACGCCGACGGCTACGCGGACCTCGCGGTCGCCTCGCACGAGGGGGTCCGCGACGAGGTCACCCTGCTCTGGGGCGGCCCCGCCGGCCTCAAGGGCGGCACCCCGATGCCCGGCAGCGACACGGCCCCCGGTTTCGGCGCGGTGCTGAAGACCGGCGACTTCACCGGAGACGGGAAGACCGACCTGATCGTCGGCTACTCCACGTCGCTCCGCCTGTACCGGGGTCCCTTCAAGACGGACGGCTCGCCTGCCTCGATCCAGCCGGTGGACGTGGGCTCCGCGTTCATCTACAGCGACGCCCAGAAGCGGCTGGCCGTGGGCCGGATCAACAAGGGCGCCATCGACGACCTCGTGGTGCTCGGCGAGAACCGCAGGCGGGGACGGGTGCTGCTCGGCGGCGCGTCCGGGCTGCGCCGGACCCCGGCCACCGTCCGGGGCGGCGACAGCGTCGTGATCGCCGATTTCGACAAGGACGGCTACGGCGACATGGCGGTGGGCGACCCGGCGTACGAAACGGACTCCGAGCGCCGCGCAGGCCGGGTCCAGATCAGCTACGGCGCCTCCGGTGGCGTGGACGAGAACCGCGGCACCAAGGTGTTCACCGAGGACAGCACCGGCATTCCGGGCGGCGTCGAGGCGGGGGACAACTTCGGCGCCGACGTCACCGCGGGCGACCTCGACCGGGACGGCTACTCCGAGCTGATCGTCGGCGCTCCCGGCGAGCGGCACGCCACCTGCGAGCACTGCTACATCAGCGGGGGCGGCATCTACGTGCTCAAGGGCTCGGCCAAGGGGACGACCGGCACCGGTGCGGTCTTCTACGCCCACGATGCGGCCGGTCTGCCCCGCCCCGCCGGCGTCTACCGCATCCCCCAACTGCTCAAGATCACAGACCTGAACGGGGACGGCCGGCCCGAGATCGCCCTGCCGGTCCGGGCGAACACCTCGGACGTCTGGTCGGTCCCGACGAAGGACGGCAAGCTCGCCGGAACCACCCCCACCCGCGTGGTGAAGCCCCCGGTAGACCCCCAGGTCCCCTGGCCCGGCAGCGAGTTCGGCGTACTCACCCGCTGACCGTTCCCACCCCTGCCCGCAGTCACGCGAAGCCCCCAGCAACAGCGCTGTCAGTAGTGCTCTTTCCGGTAGACGCCGTCGGGGTCGGCACCACGGCCCCACTCGGCAAAGCTGGTGTTCGCCAGTTCCATGTTGACGACGAAGGAACCGGCCGCTGTGAGGGTGATCCTGAACGGATCGTCGTCATCGTCGGGCAGGTTGTTCACGGCCAGCAACGGGAATTCGTCGGAGGCCAGGGCTCGTTCATCGGCGATGAGGACGAGAGTACTGTCGGGCCAGTCCTCGTCATTGCGCCCGATCCGTGCCTGGATCTGCTCCGCCGTGAAGCCGGCGTAGGCGCGGTTGTCGATGACGGCGATCGACTCGTGGTGATCCGAGCTTCCTTCGAGGGCCCGGAGCAGGCGTGCCCACTCATCTGGCTGCGCGAAGGATGTCCTCACCAGGAGCGGACCGGCGGACTCTTCGATCGTGGCGGAGGGCGGCCGGGGCTCGGCCCCCGTACGATCGCCGGGGATGACCTGGATGAGGAAGCGGGGCTTCTTGCCATCCGACGACCGGTCACTGGCATGGACACGGATCAGGTAGGAACCGACTCCTGCGGTGGCGAGATTCTCTCTGCGCAGCGGCTCGTATCCGCTGTCGCACAGGGCGAGGAAGCCGGTCGTGGAGATCACGGTGATCTCTTCGACCTCGTCCCAGCCGCTCTCTGCTCCCGGGTCGTCTCCGGCGTAAAGGGTGACGGTGGGGTTCTCCAGGGCGCTTCCGGCGTCGATGCGCAGCCAGTCTTTCTCGGCCGCCAGAAACCTGCGTCCACGCGGCAGTTTGCCGGCGTCGGGGTCCATGATGGCCAGGTCGCCCCACTCCTTCATCTTGAGCGGGCGGGTACGGCCGTCCAGGAGGGGCCAGTTGTAACGCTGCATGAAGAACTCCCGTCGGGCTTGTTGCAGCAAACGCTGCCTGGTACGGCACCAGTTGACCTCGGGATCGGGCTCCGTTCGGCTGCTGGTGCCTCCGTCGGCTACCGCATCGACAACGCCATCCGGTCGGCCGCCGCCGCAGGCATGCATACCGCCTTGGTCCACCGAGGACCGTGGGCCGTGGTCCAGTGGCCCACGGCGGAAGCTGAGAGGCCCCGACCATCAGGGTCGAGGGTCTCGGAGCACTGTGCTGACTGATCAAGGGCTTCAACGCGTCATCGGACTGACAGCCGTCTGTCAAGCTACGTCGACGCGCGGTCAGACGAAGACCGAGCGCCCATAACAAAATTTCTCCACGCAGACGATGAGACAGTGAGGCGGAGGCTGTTAGGGCGCTTAGAGTCCCGTATGAGCAGGCCCCCTGGGACGAGAGCCGCCTCCACGCACTCGGTCGTGTTGCCGCCGCTGTACGACGACTTGAACCAGACAAGATCGGTATCGGGCTGGCGGTCGGCGGTCATTTACAGCTCCTTGCGGGCGCGGTGGATCAGGCTGGAGGAGGCCTCCATGTCCAACGCTTGTGCGCGCAAGTACTCGAACGCAAGTCTGTATCGCTCAAGTTCTTCATCCTTCTCCAAGAAGAGGGATCCCGTGTGGAAGTCCACGTAGACCACATCAAGGGTCGACTCCCGGCCGGCGATTACGACGAAGCTGCCGAGTGCTGCGGCGTGAGCTCCCTTGGAGAAGGGCAACACTTGCAACGTGATGTGGGGAGACTCGTTGGCCTCAAGCAGCCGGTCAAGTTGCTCCCGCATGATCTGCGGGGAGCCGACAACCCTTCGGATGACGGACTCGTCCAGGATGGCCCACAGGCGAAGCGGCTTCGGTCGGGCGAGGATCTCCTGCCGCTTCATGCGGATGTCGACCAAGCGCTCGATCTCCTCCACACCTAGGGGTACTTCGTTTGCCTTCTGCAGGGCGGTGCTGTAGTCGCGTGTCTGGAGTAGTCCCGGGACGTAGACGCACGAAAAGTGGCTCTCTCCCACTGCTTCGTCCTCAAGAGTGAGCAGCAGGTTCATGCTCTCCGGGATCGAGTCGGCGAAGGTGCTCCACCAGCCCTGTTGCTTCGCGTCCTTCGCCAGCCCGACAACAGCCCGCCGCTCGGCGTCGGTGGCGCCGTACTCCTGGCACAGGGCATCGACAACGATCCACCTCACCGGCCCCGCCTGGGTCTCATATCGGCTGACCGTCGCCTTCGATACACCGACGAGCAGTCCGGCTTCCTCAAGTGTCAGCCCTCTCCGGGCGCGCAATTTACGCATCATTGCGCCCAGTTGGCGTCGGCGGGTGGTGGTGCGTTCGGTCATGCGGCTCCTTCGCCGTGGTCCGGCCGGCGGCCAGGAAGACGCCCATCAGGCTAGGCAGCTCCAACGCGAGTCACCATCAAGTTCACCCGATCCATTCTCGTGAGAAGTTGCATAGCGAGACTTCTCCCGTGCCATGCTCACTCGCAGACCGCTACGCACTGCATCCGTATGGACACGGTCGGCGCAGGCAGGCGCGTGGCTTCGCGAGGAGGAGTAGCCATGCCCGGCCCCGACCCCACCGACCCCCGTTTCCGCTGTGTCCTGCCGTTCGAAGCGGTGCCGACAGAGGTGCGGCTGCTACGCAGAGCGGCGGCCTCTCAGATGCACCGCTGGGGAATGCCTACCTGCGTTGAGGAGGCGGAACTCCTCGTCACCGAACTGGCGACGAACGTGGTAAAGCACGTCGGTGAGGGAACGTCGGCCACGCTGGTGTTGGAGTGGAGGCTCGATCGTCTCCGGCTTGAAGTCCACGACAGGAGCCCGGCACTGCCCTCGGTCCAGACGCGCAGCTGCGAGGAGGAGTGCGGCCGGGGGCTTCATTTGATCGCAGCACTTGCATTGGACTGGGGCGCAGTGCCGACGGCCGCCGGCAAGGCGGTGTGGTGCGAGGTGTCGGTCGACTCCGGGAAGGACTGCCGGCGCATCGAGCGTGCGGTGGCCGTTCTGGAGTGGTATCAGGCGAAGGCCCGGACTGTGGCGTGGGCGGGACGTAGTGGCCCTGCGGCACTCGACGAGTCAGTAGTCGAATTGATTGCTGACCTGCTCCACTGGACTGCTGCCCGGGGCCAGGATCCAGTCGATGTCCTCGACCGTGTTCAGAGGCACTACGAGGCGGAGCTGGGAGGGGCGGCCTAAGCGGTACGGTATGGTTTGCGCGTTTGCGCAGCGGTCAGCAGCAGGGCTTCAGCGTTACCTGAGGCGCCGAAGCTGAGGAGTTCCAGCGCGGTGCGCAGCACTTCGCGGTCGGGCTGGTCCCGTCCATAGATGTGGAGAAGGTCCCTGACGAGATCCTCCTGGCCTTCCTGGGTCAGCAGGACGACCAGCAAGGCTGTCTCTGCCGGGCTGTAGGCGTCCGCCGTATGCCGCAGGAGGGCCAGCACCTCATCCGCTTGCCGGCCGTCGCCGCGCAGAGCTTTCGCTCGCCTCGCGACGTTCCGGGCGGCCTCCGTATCAAGTTCAGTCCGCTGCCGGTACCCCGCCTGACGGGGTACCGGCAGCGGAGCGGCGGCCGGAGCGTGAGGCGGATGGACTGGTGAGCCGGCTTCGAGGAGGCTGACCCGTTCCCGCAGCGAGGCGGCTTTTCGCTGCAGCACCGTGTACTTCCGCTGGAGGGAACGCAGGCTGTCGGCCTTCGGTGAGGCTTGCTGGCGCAGCGTGTCACGTTCCGCGCGCAGCTCCTCGTTCGCGCTCCTGAGCTGCTCGTTCTCGTTACGAAGCGCGCGTAGTTCTCTGGACGCCGACTCCAGGTCTGCGCTCAGGTGCGTAGCGATCCCACCGTTCTGCTCGGCCGCCGCCTTCGCGTGCAACTGGCACAAGTCGTCCAGGGTTACGCCGACCTCGATGCCCCTCTTCGAGGCGTCAGCGCACGCCTCCTCGAAGAGGATCTCCACCGATCTTCGCTGGGGAAGTGCCTTTCCGCTGAGCGCCCTAGAAAGGGCGCTTTCGCTCATTTTGAGCCGGTTGGCGGCCTCGCCCTGGGTCGGGCTGTGTGTAGGTACACCGGTGCTCTCTGGCGTGATGAGCAGGAGCGGGCAAAGGCGCTGAAGGGCGGAGGCGAGTTCACGCCTTGCTGGTGAAAGGCCACTGTCGATGGGCTTTTCCGCCCATGCAAATGGAGGGCGACTGTTCCTGCTGTACGGCACGCTCTTGAGACCTCCCCGTCCTCCAGCAAGTTGCCCTGCCAGCAAGCCCGTTGCCAGGTGCCTGGTTCATTCTGCCGTAGTGATGGCGGAGTTGTGCTTGCTTTTGGCGAGCAAGGCTTGCTTTGTGTCGGCAAGTGTTCAAAGGGGATTGAATCTCGGCATCTGTCGTGTTCACTGGACGTCAGCCGCTCTTGAGGCGGGGGGTGGTCGCGAGGCGAACGCTTGTGTAGGAATGGCAGTTCTTGTGCCGCTATGCAGTAGTGCGCGCCTTAAGCCCAGATTCAGGTAATTGCCACATGGGAGGGAACGGATGGCTGCGCTGCCGTCTTGGCGGGACACGACCTACGGGGGCCACAAGCTCGGAACCATGGCGCGCGTCGCGCTGTGGCTCATCCAGGAGGTGAAGGAGAACGGCACCTTCACCAAGGGCGACCTGCGGGCCGCGTTCCCGGACGTGGCGCAGATCGACCGGCGCATGCGTGACCTGCGCGACCGCGGCTGGGAGATCGCCACGAGCCGCGAGGACCCGACGTTGCGCCAGCAGGAGCACCGCTTTCGAACCAGGGGTGCTGACGTCTGGATTCCGGGGCAGTCGAAGGCCCTGGCGCACAAGGGGAGCATCACTAACGCCCAGCGGGCCAAGGTGTTCCAGGACGATGGCTACCTCTGCCGTACTTGCGGCGTGACGGGCGGAGAGACGTACGGCGACGGGGGTTTGGAGCAGGCCGTGCTCAACGTGGCGCGTCGGCCGGTCGTTCAGCCGGACGGCAGCGTCGTCCACCAGCTCGTCACGGAGTGCCAGCGGTGCGGCCGGGGCAACGTGGACCGGACCGTGCACATGGCGGACGTCCTGGGGGAGATCGAGTCGCTGGCTTCGGTAGAGCGGAGGGTGTTCCGCGGGTGGATCGCCGCGGACCGCCGGACCCCCAGCGCGCTGGAGAAGCTGTGGGGGCTATACCACACGCTGCCTGCGGACGCACGCAGGGCCGTGGCCGACAAGCTCGACGGTACGAACGACTGAGACAGGACGGGACGACTACGATGCGCGAGTTTCCGGCCCCGCCGAGGGCGGCCGAGTTCAGCGAACTGATCAGTAAGAAGGTCGAGGAGGTCAAGGCGGCCGGCGGTACGCGGGAGACCGTGACCGTCGACTGGAATGGGCAGCAGGCCCATGTCGAAGTGATTGATCTGCCGCTGAGCAGCCTCTTCTACAACCCCAGCACCCACCGGATCCGGGCCCAGCGCAGCCACGACGCGGAGCGGGATGCGCTGCTGGACAAGGACCCCTGGTGCGCGGAGAGCCAGGACTACCTCAGCTTCCTGCTCAAGGCGGACCCCGAGAACACGAACGTGCGGGACAAGCACTTCGATGACCTGAAAGACAGCCTTAACCAGTTCGGGCAGAACGACCCCGGGCTCGTGACCCGGCACGGGGTGCTGGTGAACGGCAACACCCGGGCCGCCGCGCTTCGCGAACTCGGCGCTCAGTCGATGCGCGTGGGCGTGCTGCCGGCGTCGTTCACATGGGCCGACATCAACGCTGTCGAGCTGTCCCTGCAGCTTCGCAAGGACCACAGGCGTGACTACTCCTTCATTAACCGCATCATCGCCATGGAGGAGCAGGCGGCGCTGGGCCGTACGCCGGAGCAGATCGCCAAGGACTTCCGGATCCAGGTGCGCACCTACCACCAGGAGCGGTGGATCCTCAGCACGATCCGCGAGCTGAACGAGCGGAGCCGCACTGGCGGCGGCAACGGACTGCGCCTGGTGGACTGGGAGGGCGCGACGGAGCGGCTCAGGGAGCTCCACCGGCTGTACGCGAAGCTGGAAACGGTGGACCGCGACCAGGCCGAGGTCCTGAAGGAGCTGCGCCTGGCCGCGATCCTCCTCAACTTCTCCAAGACGGACGTTCGTCACATCGACGAGGAGTTCCTGAAGGCGGGGCTTGAGCGGCAGTTGCCCATGGGCGGTACGACGGCCGCGCAGCCGCAGTCGGTGTCCATCCCCGGTCTGGGCCTGGAGGTGCCCGCCGCCTCCTCCGCCGTCGCTGAGGCCCGGGCGATGAACGACGAGATCCTCCGCACCGCTGCCCTGGTGAGGAACGGAGCCTCGGACCTCGGTGACGAGCGGAAGGCCGCCGCGCAGGACGCCTGGGAAAGCACGAAGAAGGCGTTCGACGAGGCGATCGACGCGGCGGGCCGCAACGCCCGGCTGCGCAAGCGCAAGCAGCTCGCCCCGGCCCGGCTGGCGGAAGCATGCGCGAGCATCGACCAGTGCGTAAGCGACCTGGTACAGGCACGGACCTCCCGGAGCCTGGACGAGGAAGCGTTCGATGACGCGGTGATCAAGCTGCGGGGCAGCCTCCTCAAGCTCGCGCAGCAGGCCGGCCGCGGGCTGCCGCAGCCGGGAGACGGTGTGGCCTGGCTGCTGGAGGCGGTCGCAGCGGAGGGCTCGCGGTGACCAGTCCCGTCAGCGAGAAGTCGCTGCGTCTCGGGTTCGATGAGACCCGGACCAGGGTGGTCCTGCGGACCACGGAATCGTTCCAGCAGGAACTCGTGCAGCTGGCCGCCCGGTTTCGCACCGGCGGCCAGCTCGGCCCTCTGAGTGCCTCGGTCTCCCTGGACGAGCTGCTCGCGGACCTTGCCCTCCTCGGCACCTGGTCCGACCCGGCCGGCGTGGAGTGGGCGGATGACCTGCGTGAGCTGGTATCCGGTGTGGTCCAGGACGCCCACACCGTGCAGCAGCGACTCGCGGGGCGGGACGCACCCGGCGAGGTCGCGCCCGACGACGTGCTCGCCCTCCTCGGCGACACCTGGAAGGGCGAACTCAGCGAGTTCCAGCGCCGCGACATCGCGAAGCTTCTGTCGCTGCAGCACGGTGCGAACTTCAGCGTGCCCGGAGCCGGCAAGACCCGCGTCGCTCTCGCCGTGTACGCCGCGCAGAAGGCCGCCGGCAAGGTGAGCCGCCTGCTGGTCGTCTGTCCCAAGTCGGCTTACGAGTCCTGGCGTTATGAGACCGCCGAGTGCCTCATCCACCCGCTGCGGATCAACGTCCTGGACGGCTCGTGGGACGAGTGGGCCGAGGTGCTCGTGGTGAACTACGAGCGTCTCGACCGGTCGCTGCCCATGCTGGCCGGGTGGCTCAAGTCGGGTCCCTCAATGATCATCCTGGACGAGGCGCACCGGATGAAGCTGGGTGCCCGGGGGACGTACGGGGCAGCCTGCATGGCCCTGGGCCCTCTGGCCGCGCGTCGGCTGATCCTGACCGGTACCCCGGCCCCCAACGGCTCCCGAGACCTGGAAAACCTGCTGGGCTTCGTCTGGCCGGGGCACGGTCAGCGCACGGTGGTGCAGGCGGTGGCTGGCGGTGACCTCGCACACGCCAGCTCGGTCCTCCGGCCGCTGTTCACGCGCACGACCAAGCAGGAACTCGGTCTGCCACCGGTTCAGCTGGGGCTTCGCTTCGTCGACATGCCACCCCTGCACGACGAGATCTACACGGCTCTCGTGGGCGGCGAGAAGAGCGGCACAGCGCGCGACGACCTGAGCAGCCTGGGCAAGACTGCTCTGCGTCTTCTCATGGCGGCTACGAGCCCGGCCCTGCTCCTTGAAGGAGCCAGCCGGTACGAGCCGCTCGCGTACCAACTGCCGCCGCTGGACGTCCCCGAGGGCAGCTCGCTGTACTCCCTCATGCAGAGCCTCCCCGACTACGAGCTGTCGCCTAAGTACCAGGAAGCCATCGCGATCATCGCGGAGAACGCCGCCCAGGGCCGTAAGACGCTGGTCTGGACGACCTTCGTCAGGAGCCTCACCACGCTGGAACGCCTGCTGGAGAAGTACAGTCCGGCTGTCGTCTACGGCGGCACCGCGGACCGTGAGGAGCAGCTCCGCCGGTTCCGGGAGGACCCGGCGTGCATGGTGCTGATCTCGAACCCGGCCACCTTGGGAGAAGGGATAAGCCTGCACCATGTGTGCCACGACGCTGTCTACGTGGACCGCGACTTCATGGCCGGCCGCTTCCTTCAGAGCCTCGACCGGATCCACCGCCTCGGTCTGGCCCCCGACACGGAGACCCGGGTGACTGTCCTGGCGGTGCGGAACTCCATCGACGAGGTGGTCGCCGAGCGCCTGGAGCGGAAGCTCGACTTCATGGGGCGCATCCTGGACGACCCCACGGTGCAGCAGCTCGCTGACCTGGAGGAGGAGCCCTCGGTGGCCGCCGGACTCGCGCCGAGTGACATAGAGGCACTGCTCAGTCACATGGGAGGTCGCTAGGACGGGCCGCGTGCTGCGGACCTCACGGGACTACCCTCTGCGGTGTGTCCCATGATGCCGAATGGGAGGCCCCGGAAGGTTCCTGGGCTTCGTCCGCAGCACGCCGCCGCAACATGCAGGCGATCCGCAGCCGTGACACCAAGCCCGAGTGGCTCATCCGAAGGCTGGTCCACGCGAAGGGTCTCCGCTACCGCGTCGCGGCCCGGCCCCTGCCGGACCTCCGCCGGACGGCGGACTTGGTCTTCCGTCCGGCGAAAGTCGCTGTCTTCATAGACGGCTGCTACTGGCATGGCTGCCCGGAGCATTACGTGCCGCCCAGGACGAATTCAGGTTACTGGTCCGAGAAAGTCCTGCGAAACATGACACGGGACAGGGACACGGACCAGAAACTGAAGGCAGCCGGTTGGTGCGTGCTCCGCTTCTGGGAGCATGAATCATCAGACGCTTGTGCCGACAAAATCGCCCTCACGGTCCTGAGCCGGCGCATGGGCGGCGCGGGCGGCGGAGACTGAAATCTCAAGTTGCCGCGGGACGTCTGCGACGGGCAGCGCTCCCGCCGGTTCCATCTCGTACTCGGTGAGAAGTTCCTCGCGGTGTTCAGGACGCAGAACGGCCGCAATGGCCCGGCCAACGGCTTCCGCCACCGGGGGCGGGAACGCGTTCCCGACCTGGCGGTAGCGGGCGGTCTTGCGGCCCTGGAACTTCCAGTACTCCGGGAAGCCCTGAATGATCGCGGCCTGAGCGACGGTGAGCATGGGGCCATTGGGACGGAAGAGGTCGCGCTCCGGGACGCAATTCTCGGGGTCGTTCGCGATTCCCATGCCGTCAACTCCCAGGTCTCGCCAAGCACGCTTGGCTCGTGTGGGACCAAGGTCGGCGCCGCCGTGCTTCTTTGACCCGCCTACGAGGGTGGGGGCGACCGTCTTACCCGAAGTGGCTTCTTCCCACCTCTCGAAGATCTGCTGTCCAGTCTTCTCTCCAGGTCCTGCGGGCTGCCCGTGGAGATTCTTGTCCCAGAACTCCTCGCAGCGCGCTTTCATGCTGTCGTAGAGTTTCCCTTGAACCGTTGCCGGATCACCCTTCAGCTCTGCGGGCCACCTGAACTTCTGGTCACCTGGGCTTACTGCACTCTTGTGAATGGCCACCAAAATCGCGCGCGGCCGCAGTTGCGGAACGCCAAAATAGCTCGCGTCGAGACGCCGCCAGACCGAACGCATGATGACGTCCTGCTCAGTCGCAGAAAGGCCTGGATCAACCTCGGGGACCAGATAGCCGAGGCTGCGAAGTCTTTCGAGGATTGAGATCCGGTAGTCAATGAAGAACTCTGGAGGTTCCAGGATTCCTCGCACATTTTCAATCATCACTGCCTTGGGCAGCAAAGCGTCGATGATGTCAAGCGCTGCGGGAAAAAGGTCGCGTTCATCGTCAGGGCCGAGCCTGTGCCCCGCCAAGGAGAACGGAGGGCACGGCACGCCGCCGGCGAGCAGGTCAAGGTCTCCGCGTTTCAAGCCGAGGTCCTTCAGGACATCCGACTCCAGGAATTCCTTGACGTCCATCGGGCGAATGGCGTCAGCCTTCTCCTGGTCCCAGCCGGGCCAGTCGCCCACGTTGGCCCGCAGGGTGGCCACGGCGTGCGGGTCCCACTCCACGAGCGCGCGGTGGTCAAAACCGGCGTTGTGCAGCCCGACGGCTTGCCCACCGGCGCCCGCGCAGATCTCGATCGAGGTCAATGGCGAGGCGAACTTCGGTCGCTTCTGGCCGCTGCGGGGCATGCAGCTCCTCCTGGATGATCATGTACAGGTCGGGAGCAGTGATCAGCGACTGCTCCCCAGCACCAAGAGTCTCGCATTTCCCGCCAGGTTCATCCGAGCGCCGGCGACAGGCTGGCCACCCATTGTCGAACTGGCGCACGATTTTGCCATACCTTGTGCCCAAGCGTGCTGCGCATGCACTCTTTCTCATCCAGGACCGCGCAAGGCCCGCTTGTGTCACACCGTCGGGCCGCCCGCTTCTTGGGCAGTGCCGTGCTTCCTCATGCACGCCGGGTGGATTGAGGGCCTGCGGGACGCGCGGGGTGCCTCTTCAGGGGCGCGTGGTCAGTTTGCTGCGCCGTGACACTGCCCATAAGCCGCCCCCGCCCCACACCAGCACTCCGCCCCCCTCTCTGGAGGCCAGGCGACCGCCCTGCCCCGGGCCGCCAGGGTCGTCGCGTACTGCGGCAGCAGCGTCGCATCACCCGGCGACGAGGCCTCTGATGCCGCGAAGGCCTCGTACGACGGGACCGTGCCCGTGACGATGCCCAGGTTGGCGGTGCCCGACATGGACAGCTCGCGCAGGGACGACTCTATGGTCGTCAGGTGAGCCTCGTGGGACGGGTACTCGGTGGCGAGGGAGGGGTAGGCCGAGAGGAGTTCCGCCAGTTCCGGTGCCGGCCAGTGCAGGACCGCCACCGGGAACGGGCGGGAGAGGGCCTCTCGGTAGGCGCCCAGTTCGGCTCGGAGGCGGGAGATTTCCGCCACCAGTTCCGCCGGGTTGTCCGAGCCCAGGGACCAGAGGCGTTTGGGGTCGTGGAGTTCGTCCAGCGGCACCGGGGACGTGTGGAGGGCGTCCGCCAGGGTGTCCCAGGCGTCGTGCGGCAGGCCCCGCATGCGGCGGACGCGGTGGCGGCCGTAGAGGAGGGGGTGCGTGGCGGGCGTCGGGTCCGTGTCCTCCCCCTGCGGCAGGAACAGGCTCGCCGCCTCCGTGAAGGTCTCCTCCGCCGCCTCCAGCTCGTCGTGCGACTCCAGGGACTCCGCGATGATCACCCAGGGGGCCGGGTCGCGGGGCGCGGTTGCCCGGATGCCGTCGATGATCGCTCTCGCCTCGGCCTCGTGGCCGTACTCCCAGAGGTTCGAGGCCTTCAGCGCCCTGACCAGAGCTGGGCTCTCCAGGCCTTCGGCGGACGACAGCAGGCGGTCGTAGAGCGCGGTGGCCGCGGGGCGGTCGCCGGAGAGTTCCAGGTGGGCCGCCGCCCTCAGCAGCAGGGCCTCGGCGTCCTCGGGATACAGTCCGGCGGTCCGCTCCAGGCGTGCGGCTTCGGCGGTGTGGTCGACGTTCTCGGCAGGCGTGTCGGGGCGCATGAGGGACACCGTACTGCCGGGCAGTGACAAAAGTGAGGCGCGGAGGCGGGGCGTGCGAGGTGGGCGGCTGTCTTCGGTGCCGAGCGAGGTCCAGGACGCGGAGTCGGCATGCAGAAGTCGGGTGGGGTGGCCGAGAGGGCGGGCTGAGGACGAGGGGGAGCAGGACGCCCTTCCGCTGCCGTCGGCCCTCACACGGTGACCCCGTCGATCCGGAGCGTCCGCACCGGCTGCGCCGCGAACGGCACCGAACACCGTCTTCCCGGACACGTATGTGTCCGAGTGGGCGCGTACAGGTCCGTGCCGCCCGTCGTCACTGTTCCAGCGGGGGACCAGGCCGGCCGGGCCGCCGGTCACCGAGGAGAAGCGGGAGAGGGCGAAGGCCAGGGTCGTGGCCGATGACGAGATGCTTGCCGCCCTCCAACTCGCCGCGGACACAGGGGAGTACGGCCGACTGCACCGCCGCGCCCAGTGGAGCTGCCCCGGACCCCTGCGGCTATGGCGAGTTGTACGCGTTGCGCCTATCGTGCGGGCGGCTCCCGTGGAGGTGGATGCGGATGCCGGTCCGGTCGGGCGTGCGGGTCGTACGGCACAGCGATCGGCGCAGGCGTGCCCGGCGCCGACGGGTGCTCTGGGGTGGGGGCGAGGTGCTCGTCACCCTCGGGGTGCTGCTCATGCTGCTGGTCGTGCACCAGCTGTGGTGGACCAACCGGGAGGCCCGGCGCGGGGCCGAGCGGCAGGTGGAGGCGCTGGAGCGGGAGTGGGCCGGCAAGGGCTCCGGGGGCGGCGGCACGGACGTGCCGTCCTCGGCCGCTGCCTCGCCCACCGCCCCCGCGGCGGCCACGGACTCGTCCCACCCCCGTACGCCCCAGCCGTCGTACGTCCCCGTCGTCCTGCCCCGGCAGTCCCAGGCGTACGCCGTCCTCACCATCCCCCGGCTGGGCCTGCGCGTTCCCGTCGCCGAGGGTGTGAGCAAGGCCGACGTCCTCAACAAGGGGTACGTCGGCCACTACCGGGGGACTCAGCAGCCGGGCCGGGCGGGGAACTTCGCGCTCGCCGGGCACCGGAACACGCACGGCGAGCCCTTCCGGTATCTGCCCGGGCTGCGGCGCGGGGACGACATCGAGGTGGAGACGCGGACGGCGACGTACACGTACGCCGTCGACCAGATCCTGCCGCAGACGTCGGCCACGGACTCGGGGGTCGTCCGGCCGGTTCCGCGCTCCCTCGTCCGGCCGGCGTACGGGTACGACGAGCCCGGCTACTACATCACCCTGACCACCTGCACCCCCGAGTTCACCTCCCGCTACCGGATGGTGGTGTGGGGGAAGCTGACGTCCATGCGGCCCCGCTAGGGGGTGTCGTCGGATCATCCCGGCGTCGCGGGCCCCGGCACGCACATCTGCCGCGTTGTCGTCACTCGCGGGCGGCTGCCGGAGCCGCTGGAGACGGAGCCGGCCCGAGCCCCCGGGCGTGGCTCATGAGGTCCCGGAGCCGCCGCCCCGGAGCAGGTCGACGCCCATCCGGTCGGTGCGGTCCGAGAGGCCGCCCAGCCGGTGCACCACCACCCACCGGCCGTCCGCCATGGCTCCGGCGAAGACCGAGGCGTGCCGGGTCGCGCCGTTGTGCCAGACCAGCGCGCCGGTCGTCTGCCAGGAGGGAGCGGGATCTCCCAGCCGCCGCTCGACCGCCAGCCGGACCAGCAGATCGGCGACCGCGCGCGGGGTGGCCCACAGGCCGCCCGCCGGGAGGATCGCCCCGTCCATGGTCCAGGGCCTGCGCTCCCTGCCGAACAGCCCGGGGGCGAGCAGACGCCGGCCGGGGTCGGGCCGGACGCTCACCTCGTCGACGTCCAGTGGCCGCAGGACGTGCTCGGCGAGCAGTTCCTCGTACGGCGCACCGGCCGCGCTCACCAGCGCCGCGCCCAGCACGGCGTACCCGAGATTGGAGTACTCCTCCTGCTGTCCCGGCGGTCGGACCGCGACCTCGTCCAGCCGGCCGAGCAGCCGGTGCAGGGCGGCATCGTCGAACGGGGCGTACGGATCGCGGCCCCCGGTGCCGGGCGGGAGGCGCGGCAGTCCCGAGGTGTGCTCGGCCAGGTGCCGCAGTGTGATCCCGGTGGGGGGCACGGCGGGGAACCAGCGCTCGACCGGGTCGTCGACGTCGAGCAGGCCCGCGGCGGCCATGCGCATGAGCACCGTACCGGTGAGCACCTTGGTGAAGGAGCCGATCTCGACGAACCGGTCTGCCGCGTGACCGTCACTGACCCGTACGGGAGATGCGTCGCTCAGGACGCAGGTGGGAGTGCGCGGCACGTGGGGGTCCTTCGGGGTGTGGCGGGCGGTGTCGTCGGGCCGGTGGGCCCCGCCCATTGTCGGTCAGGGGCCGCGGCGGCTCGTCCGTCAGGGGCCGCGGAGCGTGCTTTCTCTCATCACCGGTCGCTGTACTGCCTGTTCCCGCTGGTCAGGTATAAAGGGCAGGGAGACGTCGGCAGTTGTGACCGCGGGGAGGGGAGTCGAGTGGTCCGCAGTCTTGCGCGGTCGCGTGCGCTCGCCCCGCTGCTGCTTCTGCTGCTGCCGGTCATGCTGCTCGACACCGGCAATCTCTCCGCGACCGTGGCCCTCGCCGCGACCGCCGCCGCCGGATCCGCGCTCGCCCTCTGCTCCCTGCTCACCGCACGCTCGGCGCCCGCCGTCCCGCCCACCCGGGTGCGTACGGCGATCCGCGACCGGGCCCGCCGCACGGCCTTCCTGCCGCAGCGCGATCCCGACGCGCCCGGCCGGCGCCGGCCCAGGGCACCCGGACAGGCCCTTCCGGCGACCGCCGCGTAGGGCCCGTCCGTCTTCTTCGTACGTGACCCCGCGCGGGTCGTCATGCCGTTGATCCACTCCGTTCCGGCACGACGAGACCCCCGGAGGGCTCACCCATGTCCGTCTTCTCCGTCTTCGCCCGCCTGGTCGAGCAGCTCGCCGACCTGCTCCAGCCGCTCTTCCACGCCTCCGCGGCCGCCGCCGCGATCGTCCTGTTCACTGCGCTCGTACGACTCCTCGTCCACCCCCTGTCCCGTGCCGCCGCCCGCGGCCAGCGCGCCCGCGCCGCACTGCAGCCGAGGATCGCCGAGCTGCGCGAGAAGCACGCCAAGGACCCGCAGCGGCTGCAGCGGGCGGTGCTGGAACTGCACGCCGAGGAACAGGTCTCGCCGCTCTCCGGCTGCCTGCCCAGCCTGCTCCAGCTGCCCGCCTTCTTCCTGCTGTACCACCTCTTCTCCAGCTCCACGATCGGCGGCGGGAGCAACGGCCTGCTCGGCCACCGGCTGTTCGCGGCGCCGCTCGGCGGGCGGTGGTCCGACGCACTCGCCGGGGGCGGGGTGTTCGGCCCGGCCGGGCTGGTCTACCTCGGGCTCTTCGTGCTCGTCGCGGCCATTGCCACCTTCAACTACCTGCGTACCAAGCGGACGATGGCGGCCAACCCTGCCGTCGCGGTGGGCGCCGGGGGCGGTGAGCAGGTGCCGGGGCTCGGTGCGGTCAACAAGGTCATGCCGTTCATGTCCTTCTTCACCCTCGTCACCGTGGCCGTCGTACCGCTCGCCGCCGCGCTGTACGTCGTCACCAGCACGGCGTGGAGCGCGATGGAGCGGGCCGTGCTGTACCGGTAGGAACGTGCGGTTACGGTCCAGTACGTGAACAGGGTCTTGCGGAGTGGACAGCGGGATTGGAGGATCGGCCAGTCCTCCGATGGCTGCACCCATCGGTCCGGGCGCCCCGCGATCGAGGGAGATGTGACCATGAAGCTGCTGCGAGTCGGTCCGGCAGGCGCGGAGCGGCCTGCGCTGTTCGACGACACCGACGACACCCTCAGGGACCTGTCGGGCATCGTGGACGACATCGACGGCACTCTCCTCGGCGACGAGGCGGCGCTCGCCCGGGTACGCGCGGCGCTCGACTCGGGCGAACTGCCTCACCTGGATGCGACGGGGCTGCGCATCGGGCCGCCGCTCGGCCGCATCGGGAAGATCGTGTGCATCGGGCTCAACTACCACGACCACGCCCGCGAGACGGGTGCCGAGCCGCCGGCCGAGCCGGTGGTCTTCCTCAAGGCGCCGGACACGGTGGTCGGGCCGAACGACACGGTGCTGGTGCCGCGCGGTTCGGTGAAGACCGACTGGGAGGTCGAGCTGGCCGTCGTCATCGGGCGTACCGCCCGCTGTGTGGAGTCGGCCGAGGCGGCGCTCGGGCATGTCGCGGGGTACGCCGTGGCCCATGACGTGTCCGAGCGGGAGTTCCAGATCGAGCGCGGCGGGACCTGGGACAAGGGGAAGAACTGCGAGACGTTCAATCCGCTGGGGCCGTGGCTGGTGACGGCGGACGAGGTGCCCGATCCGCAGGACCTGTCGCTGAAGCTGTGGGTCAACGGGGAGTTGAAGCAGGACGGTACGACGGCCCAGCAGATCTTTTCCGTGGGCGAGGTCGTGCGGTACGTCAGCCGGTTCATGACGCTGTATCCCGGGGACGTGATCAATACCGGGACGCCGGCGGGGGTGGCCATGGGGCAGCCCGAGCCGAAGCCGTACTTGAGGGCCGGGGACGTGGTCGAGCTGGAGATCGCCGGGCTCGGCCGGCAGCGGCAGGAGTTGAAGGACGCCTGAGGGGGCGGGGCTGCGCGAGTTCGGCGGCCGGGAGTCCGCCGCCGCGCAGTTCCCCGCGCCCCTCGGGGTCGGTCCGCTCACGCCAGGAGAGAAGCCAGGCGGCGCCACTCCTGCCTCGGGAGGGCGTCGCGCTCGCCCCCTGTCACCACCTGGAGGGCCAGGTGGTCGGCGCCCGCCTGGTGGTAGGTGTCGATGCGCTCGCGGATGCGGTTCTCGTCGCCCCAGGCGAACAGGGCGTCGACCAGCCGGTCGCTGCCGCCGTCGGCCAGGTCGTCCTCGGTGAAGCCGAGGCGCAGCCAGGTGTTGGTGTAGTTCGGCAGGGCGAGGTAGAGGGCCAGGGCGCCGCGGGCCAGGGTGCGGGCGCGATCCGGGTCGGTTTCGAGGACCACCTTCAGCTCCGGAGCGAGCAGCGGGCCCTCGCCGAGGATGCCGCGGGCCTCGGCGGTGTGTTCCGGGGTGACCAGGTACGGCACCGCGCCCGCCGCCCGGTCGCCGGACAGCTGAAGGGTCTTCGGACCGAGGGCGGCCAGCACCCGGCGGTCCGCGGGCACCCCGGCCGTGTCCAGCGCGTCGAGGTAGGAGACCATCGCCGCGTAGGGACGGCGGTACTGGTCGGCGAGCTTGGCGTGGCTCACCCCGAGGCCGAGCAGGAAGCGGCCGGGGTGGGCCTGGTCCAGCTCGGCGAAGGCCGCCGCGCTCGACTCCGCCTCGTGCTGCCAGATGCTCTGGATACTGGTGCCGACGGTGATGTGCCCGGTCGCCTCCAGCAGCGGTACGGCGTTGGCCGCCGAGCTGCTGCCGCCGAGCCAGAGGGCGCCGTAGCCCAGCGCCTCCAACTCATTGGCCGCCTCGCCCAGTTCGCCGCGCCGGGCGGGGTCCTCCGAACGCAGGCCGACGCTCCAGATGCCGTACCGGCCGATCCTGTCCTTGAGTGCGTCACTCATCGTGCGATCCCTCCGCGGGTGCCGAACCTTGATCGTCAAGCGTTACGGCCAGTGCAACCGGAGGGACCGCCCGCTTAATCCCGCCGGCCGCTACCGGTCGAGGAACGCCTCCAGCGCCTCCACCACGAACCGGTGGTCCTGCAGCTGGGGAAGGCCGGAGACGGTGACCGCGCCGATGACGCCGGTGTTCTCGACGCGGATCGGGAACGAGCCGCCGTGGGCCGCGTAGACGTCGGGGTCCAGGCGGGAGGAGTCCTCGAAGGTCGTGCCCTTGGCGCGGAAGCGGGCGCCGACCAGGTAGGAGGAGGCGCCGTAGCGCTCCACCACGCGGCGCTTGCGGGCGATCCAGGCGTCGTTGTCCGGGGTGGATCCCGGCAGGGCCGCGTGGAAGAGCTGCTGCCCGGCGCGGTGGATGTCGACGGCGACCGGGGCCTGGCGCTCCCGGGCCAGCTCGACGAGGAGCGAGCCGAGGGCCCAGGCGTCGTCGTGGGTGAACTGCCGGAGGACCAGGCGGCGTTCCTGCGCCTCCAGCTCCTCGACGGACGGGGTCAGCTCCGGGGTGTCCCTCGGGGTGACCTGCGGATGGCGCTGAGGGTGCTGCTGGTGCTGCATCAGAGGGTCACCGTCACCTTGTTCAGGGCGGACCTGCGGGCCGCTTCCAGTACGTCCAGGGCGGCGGCCGCCTCCAGCGCCGTCACCGGGTTGGGGCCGGCGCCGGTCAGGGCGCGCGCGACGGCCGCGTAGTAGGCGGGGTAGTCGCCGGGGAGGGTCGGTACGGGGGTGCCGCCACCGGTCACCGGTGACTCTCCGGCGCCGATACGGCCATAGCGGGACTCGGGCTCGGCGCCCCACTGCGGACCCGGGCGCAGGCCGTCGCGCAGGGCCGCCTCCTGCGGGTCGAGGCCGTACTTCACATAGCCGGCACGGGAGCCGAGCACCCGGAAGCGGGGGCCGAGCTGGGCGGTCGTCGCGGAGACGTAGAGGTGGGAGCGGACGCCGTTCGCATGGGTGAGCGCGATGAAGGTGTCGTCGTCGGTCTCGGCGCCGGGGCGGCGGCTGTCCGTCTCGGCGTACACCTCGGTGGCCGGGCCGAAGAGCACCAGGGCCTGGTCGACGACATGGCTGCCGAGGTCGTAGAGCAGACCTCCGATCTCTGCCGGGTCGCCGGACTCGCGCCAGCCGCCCTTCGGCTGGGGGCGCCAGCGCTCGAAGCGGGACTCGAAGCGCCATACGTCGCCCAGGTCGCCCTGGGAGAGCAGCCGGCGCAGCGTCAGGAAGTCGTTGTCCCAGCGGCGGTTCTGGAAGACCGACAGGAGCAGGCCGCGCTCCTCGGCGAGGGCGGCCAGGTCACGTGCCTCGGCCGCCGTGCCGGCGACCGGCTTGTCCACGACGACCGGCAGGCCCGTCTTGAGAGCGGCGGTGGCGAGCGGGACGTGCGTCCTGTTCGGGGAGGCGATGACGACCAGGTCCAGCCGGTCCGCGCGCTCGAACAGCTCCTCGGGCGTGGCGACGGGCGTCACGTCGGGGAACTCGGCGCGGACCTGCTCCTGCCGCTGCGGGTGGGAGGTGACCACGGTGTCCAGGGCGAGACCCTCGGTGGCGGCGATCAGCGGGGCGTGGAAGACGGAGCCGGCGAGGCCGTAGCCGATCAGGCCGACGCGGAGGGGGGTGTCAGTCGTGCGTCCTGTCATGACACCCACTTTCGCAACACTGTTGCCAAAGTGCAAGCGGTGGGGACAATGGGTGCCGTGGACAGGACGAGGGCGAAGACGCGGGCGAGGGCGACGACGGGGTCGGGGAGCGCGGCGGGGAGCGGTGGGCCCGCGGGGGCGAATCTCGGCGTGGTGCGCAGCCACAACACCGCGCTGGTGCTGGGACTGCTGCGGGACGCCGGAGCGGGGGGCATCAGCCGGCTCGAACTGGCCGAGCGGACGGGGCTGACCCCGCAGGCCGTCAGCAAGATCACCGCGCGGCTGCGGGAGCAGGGGCTCGCGGCGGAGGCCGGGCGGCGGGCGTCGACGGGCGGCAAGCCGCGGACCGTGCTGCGGCTCGTGCCGGACGCCGGGCATGCGGTGGGGGTCCATCTGGACCGCGACGAGCTGCGGGTGGTGCTGGTCGATCTGGACGGGACCGTGGTGGGTGAGCGGCGGGCCGCGCTGGATCTGGGGGCCGGGGCGGAGGCTGTGCTGGGGGCGGTCGTCGGCGCGGTGGAGGGCGTGGTGCACGACGGGCTCGGCCCGGGTGCGAAGGGGCTCACCGGCGCCGGGGCGCCGGCCGGCGCGGGGACGCTGCTCGGGGTGGGGGTGGCGTTGCCGGGGCCGCTCGACCATGCGCGGGGTGTGCTGCACCGGGTCACCGGGTTTCCCGAGTGGGACGGCTTTCCGCTGCGCGACGCGCTCGGGGAGCGGTTGCGGGTGCCGGTCGTGGTGGACAAGGACACGAACGCGGCGGCGCTCGGGCTGTCGGCCGGGGGTGAGGGCGGATCCTTCGCGTATCTGCATCTCGGTACGGGGCTCGGCGCCGGGTTGGTGATCGGCGGACGCGTGCACCGGGGGGCGCGGACCGGGGCGGGGGAGTTCGGGCACCAGGTGATCCAGCTGGACGGGCCGCTGTGCGAGTGCGGGAACCGGGGGTGCGTGGAGGTGCTGTGCCTGGCGGCGGTGGCGCGCGGGGAGAACGGGGAGGCGGCGCGGGTGCTGGGGGTGGGGGCGGGGAATCTGGTCGGGCTGCTGGACATCGATGTGGTGCTGCTCGGGGGGCGGACGGTCGCGGGGGCGCCCGGGGTGTTCGCCGGGGGCGTCCGGGAGGTTCTCGACGCCCGGGCCCGGAGGGAGGGGGCGCTCGGCGGGACGGTGCCGGTCCGGGTTGCCCCGGGCGGGGAACGGGCCGTCGCCGAGGGTGCGGCGCAATTGCTGCTGGGGCCGCTGTTCGGGCGAGGAGACGCCTGAGGCAGCCGGCCGGGCGCCCTGCGCTGTGGCCGGCCGGTGGCCGGGCCGCTTGCCGGCGCCGGCGGGCGGCCGGCGGGCACCGCCCCGGTGGCCGGGCTGCTCGCAGCGGCGGCGCAGTGCAGTCGACGGCACCGCAATCACGGGGGCGCGGGTGGTGTCGATGTGCGGCCCCGCCGCGATGGAAGTCCCCCCGGGTTCGAGTGAAGCCGGGAACGTGGGGGAGCGACCAGCCGCAAAGCATCCGCAGAACCGCCTCCTGTCCGCCCCGCATGACGCATCGCGGGCACCTCGGCACGTGGACCAGGGCCGCCCTGGGTACTCGGTGCGCCGGCCTTTCCGCAGGGCGAGGAGGCACCACGTGCACGCGACCAGGACGAGAACGATCGCCGCTCTGCTGGCAGCCGCCGCGTTCTGCCTCGCGGTGCCCGCCCAGACCTCCGCCGGCACCGGGGCGCCCCGCACACCCACCCCCTTCTGCGGAACGGACCGGGCTTCGGGCCTCGGGGTGTCGGCCACCGAGAACGTGCCCTGTGCCGGCGCGCTCCGGGCGGCGGCCGCCTACACCAAGGTCTGGCACGGCACGAAGGGCGCACCCGTCGAGGTGCGCGCGGCCGGGGCCACGTGGAAGTGCCAGGAACGCCAGGGCGACCCCAACCCGTACCAGCAATGCGTCGACACGCAGGACGACACCCGGATGGTCCTGCTGTCCTCCTGATCCCGCACCCCGGAGGTTCATCCCATGGTGTCCGTACGTCTGTCGGCGGCTGCGGCCGGTGCCGTGCTGCTCCTCGTGTTCTCCCCGGCAGCCCATGCCGCCTCCGCGCGCAGCACGGACATTGCCTGTGACCGGGCCGTCGCAGCCGCCGACCAGGCCCGACTCGCCTACGAAGCCCTGAAGACGGGCATCGAACGCCGGATCGCCGATGGAGGCCATCCGGACCAGTCCGAGCTGCAGGCGCTCCGGGACGCCGACGCCCAGCGCGTCGCGACGGCCTCCCAGGCCCAGCGCATCTGCGGTTCCTGACGCACGGGCAGCGCAGCTCCGATCGGGCGGAGTTCCGGCCCGCCGTGGAGTGGCGTCCGCGGTCTTCGCCCGCGACCCGGCATGGTCATGTGTTCATGCGACTGTGCACGTCCCTGTCCCTCTGCCTTGCCGCAGCCGCCGCCGTAGCCGTCCCCGTGTCGTCGCCGGCACCCGCCTTCGCCGGCACGCCCCCCGCCTGCGTCGGCGCCGACGCGCACTCCTTCCCGCTGACCTCCCGGATCCGCGGCGGCCCGGACTCCTACGAGGCGGGCGGCGGATACGGCACCTGGTACCTCGACCTCACCAACACCACCCGCCGGACCTGCACCGGCGTCCACCCGGTGGTCGTCCTCGTCGACGACAAGCGCGCCCTGAAGCCGGACCAGCCCGAGCTGGAGTTCTACGACGGCCCCCGGGCCCGGCCGGTGACGTTCGAGAGCACCGACGAGCACGAGCTGGTCGGCGTGCTCGACGGCGAGGGGTTCGACGGGTTCGCCGTACCGGCCGGCGGGACCGTCAGCGTCAAGCTCAGACTCGCGCTCCGCTCCGACGTCGCCGCCGACCGGGTCACCGCCACCGCCGCCGTGGTCCAGCGCCGGGGTGACGACGGGGACTGGGTCGGGGAGTCCAACGCGTACCGGTTCGGGATCAGCGGCCAGGACGGCGCGGACCCGCCGCCGGACACGACGCCGGACCCGACGCAGGGCGCGACGCCGGATCCGGACGGTACGCAGGAGGGCGGCGGGGTGGGGCCCAGCGCGTCCGGCAGCCCCCCGTCCGCACCGGGCACCGGGACCGCCACCGCCACACCCGATCCGTCCGTGACGCTCGCCCAGGAGGCCCAGGAGGCCCAGGAGGCCGAGGAAGCCGGGGAAGCCGGGGACGCCGTGGCGTGGACCCGCGAGCTGGCACGCACCGGGCCCGGCCGCGCCGGCGGGCTGCTCCCGGCCGCCGCCGTGCTCCTCGGCGCCGGCGCAGGAGCGTTGCTGCTGGCCCGCAGGCGCCGCTGAGCCGCGTACCGGGGTCCGCTGGGGCGGCACCCGTCCGGTCTGCGACGATCCCTGCGTGGACTACCCGAACGACCAGGCCCCCGGCGCGCCCGTCCGCTCCGGCATCCCCGAGCACGGCCGCATCCCCAAGTACTACGCGGTGAAGGCACGGATCGCCGCCCTGCTGGAGGAACTCGGGGAGGGCCGCGTCATCCCCACCGAGCGGGACCTCGCCGAGCGGTACGACGTCGCCCGGGAGACCGTGCGGCAGGCCGTGCGGGAGCTGGTGCTGGAGGGCAGGCTGAGGCGGCGCGGCCGGGGGACCGTCGTCGCCGGGCCCAAGCTCGCCCAGCCGCTGTCCCTCGCGAGCTATACCGAGGGCGTGCGCAGGCAGGGGCGCGCCCCGGGTCGTACCCTCGTCACCCTCGACCGGTTCCCGTGCCCGGACGCGCTCGCCGCCGAGACCGGGCTCACCCGGGGCGAACCCGTCTGGCACCTGGAGCGCGTGCTGCTCGCCGACGAGGAACGGGTCGGCCTGGAGAGCACGTACGTGGCCGTCGCGCGGGTGCCGCGGCTGGACAGCGACTTCGACCCCGACTCTTCCTTCTACGGCTACCTCACCACCCAGGGCGTCTCCTTCGGCGACGCCGACGAGCGGATCGAGACCGTGCTGGCCACACCCCGCGAAGCCCTGCTCATCGGCACCCCGCCCGCCCTGCCCATGCTGCTGATCCACCGGATCTCCCGGGACACGGAGGGACGGCCGCTGGAGCGGGTGCGGTCGCTGTACCGGGGCGACCGGTTCTCGTTCACCACGCATCTCAAAGGCTGAGAAATCCACCCATGGACGGCCTCCATTATTGTCACGAGAAGATAACGGGTCTAGCCCAAACGTGGTGGGTCGTTCACGCTCTGGGTGTCAGCCGGATGTTTCCGGTTCCCGGATCGCGAGGAGCGTTGCCGCCGTGAGAGTGACAGTCGTCGGAGCAGGCGTGGTGGGCACCATGCACGCCTGGCATGCAGTGCAGCGCGGCCATCGGGTCGTCCAGATCGAGCGCGAGGCCGAGGCGCGCGGCGCCTCGCTGCGCAACTTCGGGCAGATCTGGGTCAGTGGCCGCGCCGGCGGAGAGGAGCTGGAGACCGCGCTGCGGTCGCGGGCGCTGTGGGAGGGCGTCGGTGCGCGGGTGCCGGCGCTGGGCTTCCGGCCCAACGGATCCCTGACCCCCGTCCGGGGCGCTCTGGAGCTCGCCGTCGCCGAGGCCGCCGTGGCCCGCCCGGACGCCGCCGCCCGCGGCTACAAGCTCCTGACGCCGGGCGAGGCCCGCGCCCTCAACCCGGCCCTGCGGGGCGACTTCACCGCCGCCCTGTACTGCGAGCGGGACGCGGCCGTCGAGCCCCGCACCGCCCAACTCGCCCTCCGCGCCGAGCTGTTGAAGTCCTCGAACTACACCTTCCTGCCGGGTCGGGAGGTCCGCGAGGTGGTCGGCGCCGGGACGGTCCGCGACGACCACGGGGACGTGCACCGGGCCGACGCGGTCGTCCTGTGCACCGGCGCCTGGCTCGGCGGACTGGTCCGCGAACTCGCCGGCCCGGACCTGCCGGTGCGCCGCGTCCGCCTCCAGATGATGCAGACCGACCCGCTCGGCGAACCGCTGGCCACCTCGGTCGCCGACGCCGACAGCTTCCGCTACTACCCGGCCTACGCCTCCCCGGCACTGGACGCGCTCAACGCCGGACAGCCGCAGCCGGAGACCGCCGCCGCGCACCGGATGCAGCTGCTCATGGTGCAGCGCGCCGACGGCGGCCTGACCGTCGGCGACACCCACGAGTACGAGCACCCCTTCGCCTTCGACACCGTCGAGGAGCCCTACGAACACCTCACCGGCGTCGTCGAGTCCCTTCTCGGCCGGCCGCTGCCGCGCATCCGCCGCCGCTGGGCGGGCGTGTACGCGCAGTGCACCGAACCCGGCCGGGTGGTGCACCGTGAGCAGGTGCGCGAAGGGGTGTGGCTGGTCACCGGGCCCGGCGGGCGCGGCATGACCTGCGCCCCCGCGATAGCCGAGACCACCGCGAACGAACTGGGCTGGTGAGCACCCATGACCGACCTCACCCCCGACATCACCTCCGACATCCGTCTCGTCGTCCTCGACATGGCCGGCACGACCGTCGCCGACGGCGGACTCGTCGAACGCGCCTTCGAGGCGGCGGCCATCGAACTGGGCGTCACGCCCGGCTCGGCCGAGCACGCCGGACACCTCGCCCACGTCCGCGCCACGATGGGCGAGTCGAAGATCTCCGTCTTCCGGCACCTGTTCGGCGACGAGGACCGTGCCCAGCGCGCCAGCACCGCCTTCGAGAAGGCGTACGGCGACCTCGTCGACGCCGGCCTGGTCGCACCCGTGCCGGGCGCGCGGGAGAGCATCGAGGAGCTGGCGGGCAGCGGCCGTACCGTCGTGCTGACCACCGGCTTCGCCCGCGTCACCCAGGACGCCGTTCTTGACGCGCTCGGCTGGCGCGGCCTCGTCCCGCTCACCCTGTGCCCGGCCGACGCGGGCGGGCGCGGGCGGCCGTACCCGGACATGGTCCTGGAGGCCTTCGTCCGCACCAAGGCCGCCGAGGACGTACGGCAGGTCGCCGTCGTCGGGGACACGTCGTACGACGTGCTCAGCGGCGTACGCGCGGGGGCCGGACTGGTCGCCGGTGTGCGCACCGGGGCTCACCGCGACGACGCGTTCCGCGCCGCCGGTGCCACACACGTCCTCGACTCCGTCGCCGGCCTGCCCGCCCTGCTGTCGGGAGCGCGCTGACATGGGCACTGGTCCTGGGTGATCGACGGGGTCCGGATCACGCAGGTCTGACTAGGCTGGGGGCGTCGGTACGCCGTGGTTCCGGCGCCCCCGCTTTTCTTGACCGTACGTACGCCAGGAGACGCACAACATGGCAGACCGCAAGCCGATCGAGTCGTGGCTGACCGACATGGACGGTGTCCTGATCCACGAGGGCGTCCCGATTCCCGGAGCCGACGCCTTCCTGAAGAAGTTGCGCGAGTCCGGCCGGCCCTTCCTGGTGCTGACCAACAACTCGATCTACACCGCCCGTGACCTGCACGCCCGGCTGCGCCGGATGGGCCTGGACGTGCCGGTGGACAACATCTGGACCTCCGCGCTGGCCACCGCCCAGTTCCTGGACGACCAGCGCCCCGGCGGCAGCGCCTACGTCATCGGCGAGGCGGGCCTGACCACCGCGCTGCACGACATCGGTTACATCCTCACCGACCACGAGCCCGACTTCGTGCTCCTCGGTGAGACCCGCACCTACTCCTTCGAGGCCCTCACCAAGGCCGTGCGGCTGATCAACGACGGCGCCCGGTTCATCGCCACCAACCCCGACAACGTCGGCCCCTCCATCGAGGGCGACCTGCCCGCCACCGGCTCGGTCGCCGCCCTGATCACCGCCGCGACCGGCAAGAAGCCGTACTTCGTGGGCAAGCCGAACCCGCTGATGATGCGGGCCGGGCTCAACGCCATCGGGGCGCACTCCGAGACCTCCGCGATGATCGGCGACCGCATGGACACCGATGTCCTCGCGGGCCTGGAGGCCGGCATGCGCACCTTCCTGGTGCTCAGCGGCGTCACCCAGCCCGACGACGTCGACCGCTACCCCTTCCGGCCCTCGCAGGTCGTCGACTCCATCGCGGACCTGGTCGACCTGGTCTGACCGGGCCTGACCGCGTCCGACCGGGCCTGACCAGGGATTTTCAAACCCCGGTCCACCCATTCGGAGCAAAGGGGCGCCCCCCGAGGATGCGGGGGCGCTCCGGCCGGGGGAGCCTCCTGATATCTGGAGGTTCACGATGGGCTCACTACGCCTCACGTTGTGTACAGGGATCCTGGCCGTCACCACGTTCGCCCCGGCCGCGCATGCGGCCCCCGCCGCCGACGCGGGCTCGGTCTCCGTGACCCCCGCCTTCCCCGGCCCCGGCGCCGACGTGTCCGTGCGGGTCCGCGGCTGCTCCGGGCAGCAGGCCACCGCCACCTCGGCCGCGTTCGTCTCCGACGCGCGGCTGACCGGCAGCCAGGGCGCCCTGTCGGGCGAGACCCGCGTCCGTTCCTCCCTCGCGCCGGGCGTCTACGACGTCAGGATCGCCTGCGCCGGCTCCGTGATCACCGGCAAGGTCACGGTGGGCGGCGGGGGAGCCGGGCAGTCCGCGGTGCCCGGCCGGCCGCCCACCGGTGACGCCACGCCCGTCGCCCCCGTCAATGCGGGCGGCGGTGGCACCGCGCACTTCGCCACGGTGGCCACCAGTGAGTCCGAACCCGACACCGTCCAGTCGGTGACCGGGCTGGTCCTCGCCGGTGTCGCGGCGGTCGCCGTCGGGCTCGGCGCCCGCCGCAGCCGCCGTACGCGCTGAAGCGGCCCATGTCCGAAGACCGTGGGCGCACCGGCACCGGGCGGCTCCTCACCGGCCTCACCTGGGCACTGCTGCTGCTCGGGCTGTGGCTGTGGGGGCGCGGGCTGACCGGCGTACCGCACGCAACGGACGGCCCCGCAACGGGTGACCTGTTCGCCCTCCGGCCCGCCGGACCGGCCCGGCTGCCCCGCCCGGCCACACCGCTCGGGGACGCCGTGCCCCAGCGGGTGGACATTCCCCGGCTGCGGGTGCAGGCACCGGTGGTGAGCCGGGGCCTGGACGCCCAGGGCGCCGTCGACCCGCCGCCCCTGGACCAGCCGGGTGTGGTCGGCTGGTACGGCGCCGGCGCCGCCCCCGGTGCCCGGGGCGCGGCGCTTCTGGTCGGGCACGTCGACACCGCCACCCGGCCCGCGGTCTTCTACCGGCTCAGCACGCTCACGCCCGGCGAGACGGTGCGGGTGGTCCGCTCGGACGGCACGGTCGCCGAGTTCACCGTCGACGACGTCCGCGTCCTGCCCCGCGCCGGCTTCGACGCCGACCAGGCCTACGGCCCCCACCGGCCCGGCCGCGCCGAGCTGCACCTGATCACCTGCGGCGGCTCCTTCGACCGCGCCGGCCACACCTACACGGCCAACGTGGTGGTCTCCGCGTACCTCACCAAAACCACCCGCTGACCCCCGTACGCCCCGCCACGCGACCTCGTGACGCACCGGCCGGATATGCCACGATTGGCACCCTGACCAGTTCGCCCAGGGGGCCGGGGGGATTCGTATGTACGACAACAGGGGGGCCCGTTCTTCCGCGCGTGCGTCCGCGGCGGCGGTGCTGGGGGCGGCACTGCTGCTCGCCGGATGCACCTCCGGAGGCGGTGGCGGGGACGAGCAGGGAGACCCGGCGGCCCGCATCACCCAACAGCCCAAGGCCGCCGACCCGTTCTGGGTCAACCCGGACGGCACCGCGGCCCGCCGGCTCGCCGGCTACGCCAAGTCCGGCAGGAAGTCCGAGGCCGAGCAGATCAGAAAGATCGCCGAGCAGCCGGTGGGGGAGTGGATCGGCCCCGAGAACCCGGAGAAGGAGGCCCGCGGCTTCACCGAGGCCGCCGAGAAGTCCGACCGCACGGCCCTGCTGGTCCTCTACGACATCCCGCACCGCGACTGCGGCCAGTACTCCCAGGGCGGCGCCGCCGACGGCAACGCCTACCGCGCCTGGATCGACGGCGTGGCCCGGGGCATCGGCGACCGCTCCGCGATGGTCGTCCTCGAACCCGACGCCGTCCTGCACCTCGTGGACGGCTGCACCCCGGCCCGGTTCCACGAAGAGCGCTACGACCTCCTCAAGGGCGCGATCGCCAGGCTCAAGTCCCTGAAGAACACCAAGGTCTACCTGGACGCGGGCAACGCCGGCTGGGGCCACCCCGACCAGATCTACCAGCCGCTCCAGCAGGCGGGCGTCGACCGGGCCGACGGCTTCTCCGTCAACGTCTCCAACTTCTACTCCACGCAGGACTCCATCGCCTACGGCAAGCAGCTCTCGTCGAAGGTGGGCGGCAAGCACTTCGTCATCGACACCAGCCGCAACGGCAACGGCCCCTACACAGGCGGCGACCCGGCCCAGCGCTGGTGCAACCCACCGAACCGGGCCCTGGGAGAAACCCCGACGACGAAGACGGCAGACCCGCTGGTGGACGCCTACCTGTGGGTCAAGCGCCCGGGCGAGTCCGACGGCACCTGCAAGGGCGGCCCGAAGGCGGGGGACTGGTGGCCGGCCTACGCTCTCGAACTGGCGAAGAACAGCCGGCCTTGAGGGCAGCGCTCCCGCACCCCGACGTCAAACCCGCGGGAGCGCTACGGCACCTTCACCCATTGCGCCTTGCTCGGCGTCCCCTGATCGTCGTCCACGAACAGCATGTACCACCCGGACTGGACCAGATTCCGATTCTTCGGCACCGTCACCGTGATCCTGTCCCCGGCGGTCTTGAAGTCCAGCGCGATCGACCGCTGATCCACATCGGTCACGTGGGTCGAGGCGCTGGGCCGGATCAGCCGCACCTTCTTGATGCCGGCCGCGTGCTGCGACGTGAACGTCCCCGAAGCGCCCCGCGCGATGGTCTGCGGGCCTCCACCGAGCGTCGGCCGGGAATCCCGGTACAGATACGGCGGCGTGTAGATCTCGATCCGCTGCTCGAACTTGCCCGGCTTCGTGTTCGCCTTGTCCCCGTACAGCGAGTCGGACCCGAAGAACATCACCCGCCCGTCCGGCAGCAGGATCGACCCGGAGTGGTAGTTGCGCCCCACCAGCGGGTCGGCGACCTGCGTGAAGCTGTTGCTGTCGGGGTGGTACAGCCGCGCCTGAAGGATGTCGGAGTCACTGCGCCCCCGGTAGTCCTCCGAGCCACCGGACACCAGGACCGTGTCGTCGGGCAGGATCGAGGACTGCGGATACCGGGTGCCCTTCTCCAGCTGGGGCCCGTCCACGAACTTCGGATTCCCGGCCTTCAGATCGATCAGCCGCGTCCTGTTGCTCGACAGCTTGGACTCACCGACACCGCCACCCCCGATCACCATGAACTTCTCGTCCTGCGCCGGGGGCAGCAGCACGGTCCCGGAGGTCTCCATCATGTTCGGATCGCTGAGCCCGGGCAGCTTGGTGAACTTGTTCGTGTCCACGTCCCAGATCCCGGGATCACGGCCGACATTGTCCGGCCCGTACCCGGCGTTCGAACCCGAGTAGAAGATCTTCCCGTTCTGCATCAGGAACAGCGCCGGGTACGTCGGGAACTGGCGGATCTTCCGCGTGTACGTCCACTTCTTGGTCTTGGGATCGAAGATCTCGTTCTTGCCCGGCACCAGCTGGCCGATGTCGTCCAGGCCGGAGACGCTGAGGATCCTGCCGTCCGACAGCGTGGTCAGCGTCGGGTACCAGCGGGCCTCGTTCATCGGGTCGACCTTGATGTACCGCTCGGCGACCGGATCGAACTCGTAGGCGTCGCGGATGCCCTGGAAGTCCTTCTTGTCGAGCGCGAGTTTCTGCGCGATGCCGTAGGTGTTGCGCGCGTCGACGCCGGTCAGACCCTGGATCCGGTAGTTGTCCTGGGTGCCGGTCTCGTACTGGGTGCCGCTCTTCTGCGCCTCGACGTAGATACGCCCCAGGCCGGGGTCGTTGCGCAGGAACGCGCCGGTGTTCGGGTCGAAGACCTTCTTCGCCCGCGGGACGAGCACCGGGTCCTTGGACACGAAGGTCTTGCCGCCCGCCTTGCCGGTGAACTTCGTGCCCGCGGGCAGCGTGATCGGCTTGTCCGGGTTCTCGTTGTGGACGATCATCAGGCCGCCGGCCTTGGTGACGTCACCCTTGAGCTTCTCGTACCGCTTGGTGCCGCCCGCGATCAGCAGGTTGCCATTGGCGAGCTGGGTGTGGCCGGTGCAGAACAGGTCGTTGGGCGTGGGGATCTTCTTGATCGTGCCCTTGACCGGGTCCCATATCCGGGTGTCGAACTTCTTCTGGTCGAAGTTGTCCTGGTTGTTGCCCGAGCCCGCGACCAGCAGCACCTTGCCGGTGTGCAGGAGCGCCGCGTGGATGGTGTCCTGGCGGTACTCCGGCGGGAACTCGATGATGTCCCAGTGGCCGTTCTCGGCCTTGTACTCCGGTCTGTTGATCTTGTACTGGTGGTACTGCGCGGTGCCGAAGCGGTACACCCACGGCCCGTTCATCCCGGCCAGCGCGAGTACCACCGCCGTACCGATCGCGAGTCGACGGGCGCGACGGCGGCCTGCCTGGTCCTTCATTCCTTACGTCCCCCAAGTCCGCCAAGGGCGATCTGCATGGTCTGTTCGTTCTCCCCGGTCCTGGCCGCCTGTCCGGCGGCCGCCCAGGTGGGCCGCTGCTGGGGCACATGCGGCGGGTGGGCCGCGTACGGCGCCGGTACCGCGTCCTGCGGTTCGGCGGCCGGCCCGGCCGCCGCCGGCTCCGGCTTCCGCTTGTCCTGCCGCAGCGCGTACTGCCAGGCGAAGATCGGCGAGGCGGTGACCAGCAGGGCGAAGGCCGCCCAGGTGATCATCGCGGGGTGGGAGTGCCCGAACGCGAAGCCGGCCGTGAGGGAGCCGGCGAAGACCAGGATGAAGAACCAGTGGATCCGGAAGGTCCCGAACAGCGTGTCGGGGCTCGCCGATTCGCCCTTGGGCGTCACCACGAACTTGCTCTTGCGGCGCAGTACCGCGTCCATCAGGGAGCGCGCGTAGACCGGCGCGGACAGGGCGGACATCACCATGCCCGCGACACCGCCGGAGCCCTCCGGCTCGTGCGGGGAGACGTTGTGCCGCCGGTTCCAGACGTACAGGCCGATCTGCAGCGCGGACGCGTTGCCGTACAGCATCAGCCACACGGTCGGGTCGATGTTCACACCCGAGGCGCCCAGGCCCAGGAACAGCGCGCAGCTCAGGGCCGCGAGGATCCAGTTGAGGGCGGACATCGGATAGAAGATGATCATCATCGTGTAGTTGAAGAGCTTGCCCGGTCCCAGCGTGAACAGGCCCTTCCAGTACTGCTTGAGGATCGTCTCGTACGTGCCCCGGGACCAGCGCAGCTGCTGGGTGAAGAAGTCGGTCCAGGCGTTCGGGCCCTCGCCGACGGCGAGCACGTCCGGGGTGTAGACGGACTTCCACTTCCGGCCCGTCGCGGGGTTCTTGGCGCGGTGCATCTCGAAGCCCGTCGCCATGTCCTCGGTGATGGAGTCGTACAGGCCGCCGATCTGCTTGAGCGCCTTGATCCGTACGGCGTTGGAGGTGCCGACGAACATGGGGGCGCCGTAGCGGTTGCCGGCGCGCTGGATCAGGGCGTGGAAGAGGAACTGCTGGGACTCGGCGGCCTTGGTGACGAACGTGTCGTAGTTGCCGTACACCTGCGGGCCGATGACGAAGCCGACGTCCGGGTCGCGGAAGTACCCGAGCATCCGCTCCAGGTAGTTGGGCAGCGGCACGTGGTCGGTGTCGACGGAGGCGAAGAAGTCGTAGTCGTCGCCGTGCGCCTCCAGCCAGGCGTTGTAGTTGCCGTGCTTGGTCTTCGCCCGGTGCGGTCCCTTGGGCTGGTTCCACCGCGCGACGCCCTTGCGGGAGAAGTGGTGCACGCCGAGCCGGGCGCAGACCTCCTTGACGGCCGGGTCGTCGCCCTCGTCCAGCAACCACACGTGCAGCAGCCCCCGGTGCCGGAGCTTCACCGCCGCCTCCAGGGTCTTCGTCACCATCTCCAGCGGCTCCTTGCCGGGGACGAAGGAGGTGAGGAAGGCGACGCGGGTGCCGGTCTCGGGGACGACCGGTATCGGGTCGCGGGCGACGAGCGTGGCGTGCGCGTTGGACAGCACGTTCATGCAGCGGAAGAACTCGATCAGGCCGATCGAGACGAGCATGACGGTGTCGAGGGCCGGCAGGAAGTCGTGGGCGGGATAGTCGCGTTCGGTCCAGTGCTCGGGCTGGAGCAGCCAGAACAGCAGGACCAGCGAGAGCACGGGGGCCGCGCCCAGCATGAGCGCGGCGCGGATGCGGTGCGGCTCCTGCGAGAGCAGCGACCGGTACTGGACCTTGTACGGCTTGGTCGGGTCGGGCTGGGTGAGGGGGCCCGCGAGCCGGCTGTAGTGCTCGTAGTCGTATCTCGGCAGGCTCTTCCTCATCCGGCGGAACTGGCCGGTCCGGTGCGTGACCGCCCTGAGCTGTGTGGTCTGTGACGGGTCGTTGTGAGCGTGGCTCGGTCCGGCGCCCGGCGGCGTCGACGTCATGAGTCATTCCCCCCACACGCAGGTCACCGCGTGTCTTGTCGCTGTGGTGGCTCGCAGTCCCCACGTCTTCCCCACCTCATAGACATGGGACGGCGACCTTCCGGTTGCATGATGCCCCCCTCGGCATCGATTCATGAGCGGGGCCCCCTCCCCGCCGTGCGGCAACCGTTCGCTTCCCCCCAACTGGCGCGAAAGGGCGGCAGCTTGGGCATCCAGGGTTCTACGGCGCTCCGCATGATCGCAAGACGCGAAACGCGTTGTTTACCGGTCAAACCCGTTCATTGTGGGGCTCGCGAGGCGGGGGTGCGCCGGTGGTGGAGAGGCGGGCACGGATGTTGCCGAAGTGGTCTCTTATGGCCTCCTCCGCCCGCAGCGAGTCGCCGGACCGGACCGCGTCGAGGATCTCCCGGTGCTGGCGGCAGGTGACCCTGGGGTCCTGCGGCACCTCCACCAGATCCCGCTGCACCCGGTGGAAGGCGTCCCAGAACGCCTCCAGCACCTCGCTCAGCAGCACGTTGTCCAGCCCCCGGTAGAGGGTGGCGTGAAAGGCACGGTCGGTCTCGGCGAGGCCGGCTCCCTGCGCGGCCTCCTGATCCATACGGTCCACGAGGGCGTCCAGTTCAACGAGGTCCGCCTCGGGCAGCCGCCCGGCCAGCCGTGAGACCAGCCCGGTCTCCACGGCCTCGCGCAGCTCCAGCAGCTGCAGCAGCGAGTCCTCGCCCCGGTAGTGCCCGGCGACCGTGCGGAAGGCCAGCCCCTCGATCATCGGCGCGAACGACATCGAGCCGACGTACGTCCCGAAGCCGTGCCGGATCTCCACGATCCCCATCGCCTGCAGCCCCTTCAGGGCCTCGCGCACCGAGTTCCGGCTCGCGCCGAGGTACTCCATCAGCTCGGGCTCGGTCGGCAGCGGGGCTCCCGAGGGCAGCCGCCGGTCGACGATCAGCTTCTTGATCCGCTCCTGAAGGTCCCGGGCTGCCATGGCGAGAGGGTATCCGGCCAATCGGGGCATGCGAAAAGCCCCTCGCTTCCGCGAGGGGCCTTCCGGTCGGTGCGCCGCCAGGGACTCGAACCCCGGACCCGCTGATTAAGAGTCAGCTGCTCTAACCAACTGAGCTAGCGGCGCCTGCTGACAGAGATAACTCTACATGACCTTCGGGGGTGCCTCTGACCACCTGCGGGGGGCCGGGAGATCGCCCCGCAGGGCCGTGTACATCGTTCGGACCGTCAAAGTGGCGGCCGGATGGACAGTTGAGAAACTGATCATCGTGCACAAGCGCGGACAAATCACCCCCGAATGTGAGGTAGATCGCATGACCACTCCGGTGTTCGAGGAGGTCGAGCCCGCGAGGGACTGCGACTGCCCTGGTTGCGTCGAAGGGCGGCGGATGAGCCCCCGCCCGTCGTCCGGTCGTTCCACCGGCCGCCCGGCGGTCTGCGGAGTCGTCGTCATGGCCGCCGCGTCGGCCGTTCTCGGCGCGGTCACGCCGGCCGCCGCTCTCGCCCCCGGCCGGCCCGCCGAGCAGCGCCCCCACGTCCCCGCCGACGGCGACACCCAGACCCCCCAGGGCGGCAGATCCCCGCTGCACGGCGCGGCGGGCAAGCCGGCCGAGCTCACCGCTGCCCCCATCCCCGTGACCACCCGGACCGACATCATCAAGCGGGCCAAGGTCTGGGTGGCCGCACAGGTGCCGTACAGCATGTCGCAGTACTGGTCCGACGGCTATCGCCAGGACTGCTCCGGCTATGTCTCCATGGCCTGGAACCTGGGGAGCAACGAGTGGACGGGCAGCCTCGACCAGTTCGGCGTGAAGATCACCAAGGAGGAGCTGCAGCCCGGAGACATCCTGCTCTACCACAACCCCGACAACCCGGAGAAAGGCTCCCACGTGGTGATCTTCGGCGGCTGGACGGACTCCGCGCACACCACCTACACGGTCTACGAACAGACACCCCCGCACACCCGCAGCCAGCCCACCCCCTACCCCTACTGGACCAACGCCGACAAGTACGTCCCGTACCGCTACAAGGGCGTGACCGCGGAGACGGCGGGCGCCCAGCGGACCGACGGCAAGGCGGAGGTCCCGGGCCGGCCCGCCTCGCACGGGGTGCCCGGCTATCCCGGCCGGAGCCTCTTCCGTCCGGGGGCGGAGAACGCGTATGTCACGCAGCTGCGCCGCCGGCTGGTGGAGAAGGGGTTCGGCAGGTTCTACGCCACCGGCCCGGGTCCGCGCTGGAGCGAAGCGGACCGGCGTGCCGTGGAGGCCTTCCAGCGTGCGCAGGGCTGGCGCGGCGGCGCGGCGGACGGCTACCCGGGGCCGGAGACCTGGCGACGGCTCTTCGCGGACGCGGACCGCGGCCATCAGGGCGGCCGGTGACCGCCTGATCCTTCCGTCCCCTGTTCATGACGTATCTGGCGCGGAGGCTGGAGCAACGCATGAGTACGACCACGTCACACACGCCGCCCGAATCCGAGGGGCAGCCGGAGGGCGCTCCGGTGCCGGGCGGGCGTCCGGCCCGGCTGATCCAGAACGAGGTGACCACCGAGATCCCCGTCCATCTGCTCTTCCGTGACGACCCCGACCCGGTGAACCCGGTGAAGGTGCCGCTCAAGCCGGCGGTGGTGGCCCGGCGGCAGGGCACCGGTGAGCAGCCGCGCCTCGGCCGCCCGGCACCGGTGCGCCGCCGCCCGCTGCCGGAGGTCGACCCGGAGCTGGTGGAGCGTCCGGCGCGGGCGCTGCCGGGGATGGCCGGGGTGCTCGCCGGGGCCTGCGGATTCACCGGGTGTCTGGCGACCTCCTGGTGGACGGGGCTGCTTCCGTCGGCCGCGGTGCAGGCGCTGGGGCTGCCCGCCTGTGCGGGCGCGGGACTCGGCCCGGCGCAGTGGGCGGCGTACGCCGGGGCCGGGGCGCTCGGGATGCTGGGCTTCGCCGGGCTGGCCCGGGGGCGGTCCGGGCGGGCCTGGGTGCTGGGCATGTTCGGCGGCTACCGGGGGACGGTCCGGCGTACCGGACTGGTGTGGGTGAATCCGCTGCTGCCGCGCCGCCGGGTCGATGTGCGGCTGCGGCACTGGCGCAGCGAGCCGATGCCGGCGGCGGATCCCGACGGTATGGCGCTCAGGGTGGTGGTGCTGGTGGTGTGGCGGGTGCGGGACACCGCGCGGGCCGTACTCGGTGTCGAGGACCACGAGAAGTATCTGCGCGAGTGCGTGGAGGCGGCGCTGGCCCGGGTTCCGGTGGAGCCGGCGGGCGGGACGCGGGGCGGGGTGACGGCGGCCGGGGACGCGCTGACCCGGCTGGTGGCGGAGGAGACCGCGCCGGTCGGTGTGGAGGTGTTCTCGGTGCAGCCGATCCGGGTGGAGTACGCCCCGGAGGTCGCCGCCGCGATGCACCGGCGCAGGGTCGCCGCGCTGGACGCCCGGCAGCGGGCCAGCATGCTCAGCTCGGTGGTGGACTCGGTGGAGGACACGGTGACCCGGCTGACCGTGCGCGGCCTGGTGGAGCTGGACGACTACGAGCGGAAGGTGCTGGTGCGGGACCTGACCGTCGCCTTCTGCTCGGGCCGCGGGGAGCCGCTGTAGCGCGGGGCCGCGACGGGTACGGGCGCGCCTTTTGTATGGACACTTTCAACCAACGCCAATAACCTGGCACTTGGTCTAGACCTACCTGCACAGCTCACCGAACTCCCCACGTTCTCCAGGAGCGGCAGTATGCGCACCAGGACCAAGCTGTCCGCGGTCGTGCTGGGTGTGGTGACCGCCGGAGCGTTCGCGCTCTCCACCGGCGGCGCCAGCGGGCACGGCTACACCGACCTCCCCATCAGCAGGCAGAAGCTCTGCGCCAACGGCACCGTGACGGGCTGCGGCGACATCCAGTACGAGCCGCAGAGCGTCGAGGGCCCCAAGGGATTCCCGGCCGCGGGGCCCGCCGACGGCCAGCTCTGCAACGGCGGCCTGAGCCGGTTCGCCCAGCTCAGCTCACCGACGACCCCGTCCGGCGGCGCGTGGCCGGCCACCCGGGTGACGGGTGGCCGGGCATACACCTTCCGCTGGCAGTTCACCGCCATGCACGCCACGACGGACTTCAGGTACTACGTCACCAGGCAGGGCTGGAACCAGAACCACGCCCTGTCCCGCGCGGACCTCGACCCCACCCCGTTCCTGACGGTCCCCTACCACGGCCAGCGCCCGCCGCAGACCCTCAGTCACAGCGGCACCCTGCCGACCGGGCTGAGCGGGCACCACGTCATCCTCGCGGTGTGGACGATCGCCGACACGGGCAACGCGTTCTACGCCTGCTCGGACGTCACGTTCTGAGGACCGCTGCGCAACGGCGCGGAAACTGAGGTTCCCTTGAGGCGGACCGCCCCTACCGGCGGGTACGTTCCTCGCACGCCGGCCGAACGGGGGCGGCGTACCGACCTCGGGGGAACCTCATGTTCGAGCTCTTCTTCTACGCCGTACCCACCGTCATGATCGCCGGCCTCGGGTACGCCGCCTTCCGGCTGCTGCGCCGCGCCCGGGGGATCAGCAGGATCTGGGCGCACGGCCTGACCGCCGAGGCGCGCTGCCTGCGGATGTACACGACGACCCACGGGGGCGGCGGTGACACGTCCGTGCGGACGAGCCTGCACCACGTCTACGAGTTCACCACCCGCGAGGGCCGCACGGTCCGCTTCGAGGAGGAGAACGGCCCGGCGACCGTCGTGGAGGGCGACTTCGTCACCGTGCGGTATCTGCCGGAGGAGCCCCAGCGGGCCACCGCGCGCCCGCCGGCGCCCGGCAGGCTCGCCGCCGGTACCGGCTTCGGGGTGGCCTTCCTCGGGGCGGCCATCGCCTTCTGCGTGTTCTTCATCGCCACTGCCCACATGATGTTCTCGGAGGCCGACGGGCTGATGCCGTGACCCTCCCCATCTGACGCTCCATCAGTTACCGTGCCCTGCCATGGACTCCGAGGCGTGCACGGTCGCCGAGCTGGTCGCGGCGCGGTGGGGCGACCACCGGCCGGGGCTCAGGTGTGAAGCGCGGATGCTGACGCAGCACGAGGTGGCCGCCGGTGCCGCCGCACGGGCCGCCCTGCTGACCGACCTGCTGCCGCCCGGTGCCGTACCGCATGTCGGCGTGCTCCTCGACAACACCGAGGAGTTCCCCCTGTGGCTCGGCGCCGCCGCCCTCGCCGAAGCGGCCGTCGCCGGGATCAACCCCACGCGCCGGGGCCCCGAGCTGGCCCGGGACATCCTGCACACCGAGTGCTCGCTGCTGGTCACCGAGCGGGCCCACCTTCCGCTGCTGGCGGGCCTGGACCTGCCGGGGGTGCGGATCCTCGTGACCGACGGCGAGGAGTACGGCGGGCTCCTCGCCCCCTACGCCGGCGCCGTGCCCGACCCGTCCCGCGCCGCCCCCGCCGACCGGCTGCTGCTCTGTTTCACCTCCGGGTCGACCGGCGCCCCCAAGGCCGCGCTCTGCTCCCAGGGCCGGCTGGTGGCGGCCGGGCAGGCACTGGTCCGGCGGTTCGGGGTGCGCCCGGACGACGTGCACTACATCTGCATGCCGATGTTCCACGGCAACGCGGTGATCGCCGACTGGGCGCCCGCGCTGGCCGCCGGTGCGGAGGTCGCGCTGCGCCGGCGGTTCTCGGCGTCCGGGTTCCTCGCCGACGTACGCCGCTACCGGGCGACCTACTTCACCTACGTCGGCCGGGCCATCCAGTACATCCTCGCCACCGAGGAGCGCGCGGACGACCGGGACAACCCGCTGCGGACGGGCTTCGGCACCGAGGCCGGCGCGGTGGACGCGGTCGCCTTCGAGCGGCGCTTCGGGGTGCGGCTGGTCGAGGGCTACGGCTCCTCCGAGGGCGGCGCGGCGATCCAGTGGACGCCGGGCACACCGAAGGGTGCGGTGGGACCGGCCGGGCCGGGGCTGGTGGTCCTCGACCCCGGCACCGGGCGCGAGTGCCCGCCGGCCGTGTTCGACACCGCCGGGCGCCTGCTCAACGGCGACGAGGCGATAGGGGAGCTGGTGAACCGGGGCCCCAACCCCTTCGAGGGCTACTGGCGCAACCCGGCCGCGGAGGCCCAACGGCGCCGGGGAGGGGCGTACTGGACGGGCGACCTCTTCTTCCGGGACTCGGCGGGATACCTCTACTTCGCCGGGCGTGCGGGTGACAGCATCCGCGTGGACGGGGAGAACCTGGCCGCCGCGATGATCGAGAACATCGTCGCCCGGTACGAGGGCGCGGCGGCCGTCGCCGTGTACGGGGTGCCGGACCCGGTGACCGGGGACCAGGTGATGGCGACCATCGCCGGGACCTTCGATCCCGAGGGCTTCGCGCGGTTCCTGGCGGCCCAGCCCGATCTGGGGACGAAGATGGCGCCCCGGTTCGTGCGGGTGGTGGAGCGGATGCCGGTGACGGCGACGAACAAGATCCACCGGGGGCTGCTCGGGCGCGAGGGGTACGCGTGTGCCGATCCGGTGTGGTGGCGGCCACAGGGGGAGACGTCGTACCGGCAACTCACCGCGGAAGACGCCGAAGGGCCCCTCGCTCGTGCGAAGGACCCTTCGTCCATGTGCGCCGCCAGGGACTCGAACCCCGGACCCGCTGATTAAGAGTCAGCTGCTCTAACCAACTGAGCTAGCGGCGCATGACTCTCGCCTGCTGCGTTTTTTTGTCTCCCGCGGCTGGCGACGAAGAAAATACTACCTGGTCCTGAGGGGTGCTCGTGACCACCTACAGGGTCAGGGACAGCAGCACCGGTGCCGCGTTGCGGTTCAGGGTCTCCGCCGCCTGCCTCAGCCGGTGGGCGTGCTCCACGGGAAGCGACAGCGCCAGGCAGCCCACCGAGGAACCCGCCGTGATCGGGACCGCCGCGCAGACCGTGCCGACCGCGTACTCCTGGAGGTCCAGGACCGGCACCGTCGGCGGCTGGGACTCCAGGCGGGACAGCAGCAGCTTGTCGCTGGTGATGGTGCGCGAGGTGAGGCGCGCCATCTTGTACCGGGACAGGTGGTCGCGGCGGGCGTTGTGGTCCAGCTGGGTCAGCAGGCTCTTGCCGACCGCCGTGGCGTGGGCGGAGCAGCGGAAGTCGACCCACTCGTTGACCGCCGGGGTGGTGGGCCCGGCCGCGTACTGGGTGACCTTGACCTCCCCGTCGACGTACCGGCTCATGTAGATCGCCGCGCCGACCGAGTCGCGCAGCCGGTCCAGGGTGTGCTGGAGCTTCTCGTGCAGGGCCCGCTCGCGGTCGTGCGCGGAGGTGAGGCGGCGCAGGGTGTCGCCGGTGACGTACGCCCCGTCGGTGATCTGCTCGACATAGCCCTCCCGGCGCAGCATGCGCAGCAGGGCGGTGAGCCGCTCGGGGCCCAGGCCGGTGTGGCGGGCCAGCTCGGTGTCGGTGACGCCGGCGGAGTGGCGGGCGACGGTCTCCAGCACGCGCAGCGCGTCCTGGGCGGAGTGGTACGGGGCGGTAGGCTCGTGCATCAGCGCCACGGTGGTCCCCCTGCGCTCGCCTGTCGGTGGCCGCGAGATCCGGTTGGCGGATCGCTTCCACGATAACGGGCAAACCCCCTGGCGGGAGAGGGGGTTGGCGAGATTGTTCCGCCCGCCCTCCCCTCCCAACTGCGGCGCAGATCCCCTGTCATATGCCGAAGACATGACCCACCGGTCGGACCTCGGTGTCTTCCCCCTTCCACGCCCCGTAGTCACAGCACCGCGCTGAGGAATTCCCGGGTGCGGTCCTGCTCCGGGTCGGTGAAGATCTTCTCCGGGGGGCCCGACTCGATCACCCGGCCGCCGTCGAACATCAGCACCTGGTCGGAGATGTCGCGGGCGAAACCCATCTCGTGGGTCACACAGAGCATCGTGATGTCCGTGCTGCGGGCGATGTCCCTGAGCAGGTCGAGCACGCCCGCGACCAGCTCCGGGTCGAGCGCGGAGGTCACCTCGTCCAGCAGCAGCACCCGTGGCCGCATCGCCAGCGCCCGGGCGATCGCCACCCGCTGCTGCTGCCCGCCGGACAACCGGGTCGGCCTCGCGTCGCACTTGTCGGCCAGCCCCACCAGGTCCAGCAGCTCCCGGGCGCGTTCCTCGGCCTCGTCCTTGGACATGCCGAGGACCTGCACCGGGGCCTCGGTGATGTTGCGCAGCACGGTCATGTTCGGGAACAGGTTGAACTGCTGGAACACCATTCCGATCTTCTTGCGGACCTCCCGGACCTGCTTCTCCGGCGCCGGGAACAGCTGCTCCCCGTCGACGGTGATCGTGCCCTCGTCCGGCTTGGTCAGCGTCATCAGGAGTCTGAGGATCGTGGTCTTGCCGGATCCGGAGGGGCCGATCAGGGTCACGTGCCTGCCCGCGGCGACGGTGAAGTCCAGGTGGTCGAGCACGGTGTTCGCGCCGAACCGCTTGGTGACGTTCGCGAGGCGGATCAGCTCGCCCGGCTGGGCGTCGGTCAGGGGCGGCTGCGGACGGGTCTCAACGGACAAGGCGTCGCTCCAGGGCTCGCAGGAGAAGGGAGGCCAGGTAGGAGATGAGGATGAAGGCGGCACCGATCACGGTGATCGGCTCGGTGAACTGGAAGTGCTGCTGGGAGAAGAGCCGGGCCTGCTGGAGCATCTCCGGCACGGTGATCACCATCAGCACCGGTGTGTCCTTGAGCATGGCGATGACGTAGTTGCCGAGCGCGGGCACCACCCGGCGGATCGCCTGCGGCAGGATCACCCCGGTCCAGGTCCGGCGCCGGGGCAGGTTCAGCGCGGTCGCCGCCTCCCACTGACCGGCCGGGACCGCCTCGATACCGGCCCGGTAGACCTGCATGGTGTACGTCGAGTAGTGCAGGCCGATCGCGACGACACCGGTGGTCAGCGCCGAGAAGGTCAGACCCCACTCGGGCAGCACGTAGAACAGGAAGAACAGCTGCACCAGCAGCGGGGTGTTGCGCACGAACTCCGTGACCACCCCGACCGGCCAGCGCACCCACCGGGCCGGCGTCCGCATCAGCAGCGTCCACACCAGCCCGAGCGTGAAGGACACCAGCGAACCGAGGGCGAGGGCCTGCAGGGTGACCAGCAGCCCCTGCCAGAAGGCCGGCATGAAGTCACCGACGGCGTTCCAGTCCCACTTCATGCGGCACCTCCGCCCACGCCCACGCCGCCCGCGGCGCCGACTCCGGTCGTCTGGGCCCGCTTGAGCTCACGCGCCGCCCACTCGGTGCCGGGATCCTTGCCGACCCCGGCCTTCAGCCGCTTCTCCAGCGAGCGCATCAGCCGCGTCAGCACGAAGGCGATCGCGCAGTAGATCAGCAGGATGTACGTGTAGATCTCCGCGCTCTGCTGCAACGCCAGCCGCACCAGGTTCGCGCTGAACGTCAGATCGCCCATGCCCATGACCGACACCAGCGCGGTGCCCTTGAGCAGCTCGATCAGCAGGTTGCAGAAGGTCGGGATCGTCTCCGGCACCGCCTGCGGCAGCACGATCAGCCGCAGCCGCTGCCAGGGCGTGAAACCGAGCGCGACGCCGCCCTCCTTCTGCGCCGGGTCCACCGCGTTGAGCGCGCCGCGCACGATCTCCGAGCCGTAGGCGCCGTACGTCAGGCCGAGCGCCAGCGTTCCCGCCCACATCGGCACCAGCTGCCAGCCGAAGGCGAGCGGCAGCACGAAGTACACCCAGAAGATCATCACCAGTGCCGAGGTGCCGCGGAACACCTCGGTGTAGAAGCCGGCGACGAACCGCACGATCCACAGCCGATGGGTGCGCGCGACGCCGACGACGAAGGACACCGCCACGGTCAGCAGCGCGCTGAACACCAGCAGCTGGATCGTGGTCCAGACGCCGTTGAGTACGAGTTCCCACAGTCCCGAGGTCATCCGCCGCACAGCTCCTTCGCGGTGAGGTCGGTCATCTCGGCCCTGGTGAACCCGAAGGGCCGGAGTATCCGGAACAGCTCCCCGCTCCTCTTGAGCTTGTGCAGCTCGGCGTTGAAGGCGTCCCGCAGCCTCGTCTCGGTCGGCCGGAACGCGAACGCGCCGCCGTCGACGTGCGGTTTTCCCTTGACCAGCGGCGCGAACGGCGCGGTGGCCTCAGCCCTGCCCGACTTCTTCGCCACTTCCCGCGTGGTGATCGCCGTACCGGCGAAGACGTCGGCCCGGCCCGTCTCGACGGCGTTCAGCCCGGCGACCTGGTCCGGGACGATGAGGATGTCGCCCCGCTCGTACCCGGCCTCGACCGCGTACTGGATGTCGGCGTATCCGGTGCCGGTGGCGAACTTGGCCTTCTTCGCGACGACGTCCTTGTAGGAGTGCAGGCCCAGCGGGTTGCCCTTGCGCACGATGAACGAGTCCAGCATCTGGTAGTCCGGATCGGCGAAGATGACCTGCTGGCAGCGCTCCGGATTGACGTACATCCCGGCCGCTACGACGTCGAACTGCTGCGAGTTGAGCCCCGGGATCAGCGAACCGAACTCGGTCGGCACCGGCTGGATCCGGTTCACCCCGAGCCGTTTGAAGATCACCTTCGCGAGCTCGGGGGCCTCACCGGTGAGATGGCCGTCCTTGTCGATGTACCCGAACGGGATCTCACCGGCGATCCCGAGCCGTACGACGCCCTGCGCGCGCAGCCGTTCGAGCAGGTCGCCGCCCGGCCTGCCGGAGGCCTCGGCCACCCGGGTGCAACCCGCCGCACCCAGCACCCCGAGGGCGGCGAGCCCACCGAGCCCGCCGAGCAGGGACCGCCGGGTGTGTCTGTGTTCCGACCGAATGGTGTGTACGTCGTTCCCAAGTGGTGGAGCCATGGCGGCGCGGCTACCCAAGCGCTCTGCGGCTATGCACCCTGGTTTTCATGGCCGATCGATTCGTCACCGTCTCGCTCGACAAGCGGGACGTGCACTGCACGGCACGACTGCTGACCGACCGCGCGCCGCTGACCTGCGCCGCGGTGTGGGAGGCCCTGCCTCTGACGGGCGACGTCTACCACGCCAAATACGCCCGCAACGAGATCTACGCCCTCTTCCCGCCGTTCGCCTCCACGGAACCCCCACTGGAGAACCCGACGGTCACCCCGATTCCCGGCGACCTCTGTTACTTCACCTTCGCCGGCGCCGAACTCGGCACGAAGGCCTACGGCTACGACCGCGAGGTCCGCCCCGGCACCACGGTGGTCGACCTGGCCCTGTTCTACGAGCGCAACAACCTGCTGCTCAACGGCGACGTGGGCTGGGTGCCCGGCATCGTGTGGGGCCAGGTGGTGGAGGGCCTGGAGGCGATGGCCGAGGCCTGCAACGACCTGTGGCGCAGCGGGGCGGCGGGGGAGACGCTGAGTTTCCGGCGGGCGTGAGGACCGGCCGGTCATCAGGCTCCCCGAACGTCACCGCGCTTCGCGATCTGCGCCGACCTGCACCCCCTGAGCCACGACGCCGGTGACCAGTGCCGCCGACACCACCCCGGCCTCGTACAACGCATGCGCCGCCCGCAGCACCAGGTCGTCCCGATGCCGGGCGGCCGCCAGTTGCATCCCCACCGGCAGCCCCTTCCCGTCCGTCCCCACCGGGACGGTCGCCGCCGGCTGCTGGGTCAGGTTGAAGGGGTAGGTGAAGGGCGTCCAGCCCGTCCAGCGACGGAAGGCCGAGTGCGCCGGCACCTCCGGTCCCGCCTCGAACGCCGTCACCGGCAGCGTCGGCGTCACCAGCAGGTCGTAGCGCTCGTGGAAGCGGCCCATGCGGCGGCCGAGGTCCATGCGGGCGTCCACCGCGGCCAGATAGTCCAGCGCGCTGTACCGGGCGCCCTGGGCGCAGATCTCGCGCAGGCCGGGGTCCAGGAGCCGACGGCGGTGCGGGGAGAGGCGTTCGGTGAGGCGGGCCGCTCCGCTGAACCACAGGACGTGGAACGCCTCCACCGGCTCGCTGAAGTCGGGGTCGGTCTCCTCGACGTACGCCCCGAGGTCCGCGAGGCGCGTCACCGCCTGCCGGACGGCCGCAGCGACCGCCGGCTGGACCGCGACCTGCCCGCCGAGGGACGGGGAGTACGCCACCCGCAGTCCCCGTACGCCCCCGTCCAGCGCCTTGCGGAAGGGGCCCGGCGCGGGCGGCAGCGCGGACCAGTCACGCGCGTCGGGTGCGGCGATGACGTCCAGGAGCAGGGCCGCGTCGGCCGCGTCCCGGGTCATCGGGCCCGCGTGGGAGAGTGTGCCGAAGGCGCTGGCCGGGTACAGCGGTACGCGGCCGTACGTCGGCTTCAGGCCGAAGATGCCGCAGAACGCGGCCGGGATTCGGATGCTGCCGCCGCCGTCCGTGCCCAGTGACAGCGGGCCCGCGCCGAGCGCCACCGCCGCCGCGCTGCCGCCGCTGGAGCCGCCGGCGGTGCGGGAGGGGTCGTGCGGGTTGCGGGTGGTGCCGGTGAGCGGGGAGTCGGTGACGCCCTTCCAGCCGTACTCGGGGGTCGTCGTCTTGCCGAGGAACACCGCACCGTGCTCGCGCAGCCGGGCGACCGACGGAGCGTCCTCGTCCCAGGCGCCCTGCTCGGAGATCGTCTTCGAGCCGCGCAGGGTCGGATGGCCGCGCATGAGCAGGAGGTCCTTCACCGTCACCGGTACACCGTCCAGCAGTCCGGCCGGCTCACCGAGCCGCCAGCGCTCCGCCGACTCCCGCGCGCGTGCCAGCGCGTCCTCCTCGGTGAGCCGCACGAACGCGTTCACCACAGGCTGGATGCGCCGGGCCCGCTCCAAGGCCTGTTCGGTCACCTCCACGGGACTGAACTCGCCCTTGCGGTAACCGTCGAGGAGCTGGACGGCGGTGAGGTCGGTGAGCTGCATGCACCCTCCAAGAGGTCAGTGCCCGGGCACGTAGCCACGCTGTTTGTCGACCACGTTCACCAGTGATCTGCCCGCTGCCCAACGGTCGTACAACTCGACGAACTGCGCGCCCAGTTCGTCCCGCCAGCCGATCGTGTCGCCGCTCATGTGCGGGGAGACGATCAGCTCCGGCAGGGTCCACAACGGGCTGTCCTCGGGCAGGGGTTCGCTGGTGAACACGTCCAGTGCGGCGCCCGCGATCCAGCGGCGGGTCAGGGCGTGGGCGAGGGCCTCCTCGTCGACCAGCTGGCCCCGGCCGACGTTCACGAAGAACGCCGAGGGCTGCATCACGCCGAACCGGCGGGCGTCGAACATGCGGTACGTCGCCTCGGTGAGCGGCGCCGCCGCGATCACCCAGTCCGCGCGGGAGATCAGCCGGTCCAGGTCGGCCGGGCCGTGGATGCCGGTCCGCGGCACCCGCCCGACCAGCGCCGTCGTCACACCCAGCGCCTTCAGGGTGCGCACGATCGCCCGGCCGATCGGGCCCGAGCCGACCACGCACGCGCGCGTGCCCGCCAACCGCCGGCCCTCCCGGTGCCGCCAGGTCCGCTCCCGCTGGTGCTCCAGCGTGCGCGGCAGGTCCTTGGCGACCGCCAGCACCAGCGCCGCCACGTACTCGGCGATCGGCTGGTCGAAGATCCCGCGCGCGTTGGTGACCACCGTGTCGGACGCGGCGAGTTCCGGGCACATCAGGTGGTCGACGCCCGCGCTCGCCGTGTGCACCCAGGCCGGCCTGGGCCCGTCCCCCGGCCAGGCCTCGCGGACCGCGTGCGAGGCGAAGTCCCAGACGAGGAGGACGTCCGCCTCCGGCAGCCGCTCGGGCAGGTGCGCGGCGTCCGTGTGCACGATCCGGGCGCGGCCGGTGAGCCGGCCGAGCCGGGGCGGCGGCTCGGCGTCCAGGACGAGGACGGTGGGGAGGGTCGTCATACGGGGCGGCTCCCGGCGTCTGACTGGCGTGACAGGCGTCCGACGTGTGCGGTGACATGCGCGGATTGACCACGCTCGCACCCGAATCTACCTTCGTCAACACGGGCGTACTCGCGATCCGTTGCCCACTCGTCTCCCAGCGTGAGGCCGGTGCCAGCCATGGACGTCTCCTTTCTCGGCGGCCCCCGCCCCCAGCGCGGTGTCGGCGTGGTGGCTCCCTTCGACTTCGCGCTCGACCGCGAGCTGTGGCGCTGGGTGCCCGACGAGGTGTCGCTGCATCTGACCCGCACTCCGTTCGTGCCGGTGGAGGTGAGCCTGGACCTGGCGCGGCTGGTGAGCGAGCACGAGACCCTCGCGGACGCGGTGCGCGCGCTGACCGCCGTCGCGCCCGAGGTCGTCGCCTACGCCTGCACCTCCGGCAGCTTCGTCGGCGGGAGCGCCGGGGAACGGGCGATGCGCGCGGCGATGAGCCTGGCGGGCGCGCCGCCCTCCGTGACCACCTCCGGTGCGCTGCTGGAGGCGCTGGCCGAGCTGCGGATACGACGGGTCGCGCTGGTCACGCCGTACACGGTGTCCGTGACCCGCGCGCTGGAGGACTTCGTCGCCGAGGCCGGTGTGCAGGTCACCGGGTGCGCCTTCATGGGCCTGACCCGGCACATCTGGCAGGTGCCGTACCGGGACGTCGTCGCCATGGCGCGGCAGGCGGTCGTCCGCCCCGGCACCGCCGACGCACTGTTCATCTCCTGCACCAACCTGCCCACGTACGACGTGATCCCCCAGCTGGAGGCCGAACTGCGCATCCCGGTGCTCTCCGCCAACCAGGTCACGATGTGGGCTGCGCTGCGCCGGATGGGTACCCGAGCCGTGGGCCCCTATCAGGCGCTGCTGGACGAGGCCGCGCGTGTCTGGCCCCCGGTACTGCCCGAAGAGACGCAGGAAGGCTGGACATGACCGCACTCGGATTCCTCTACCCGGGCCACTCCGCCGAGGACGACTATCCACGCATTGAGCAGCTCCTGGGCAGCGACATCCGGGTGGACCTGGTCCACACCGACATCGGCGAGGACGCGCACCGGGTGGCGGCGCTGCGCGAGATGGGGTCCGCCGAGCGGCTCGCGGCCGGCATGGAGGGGCTGCGGCTGACCGGTGCCGAGACGGTGGTGTGGGCCTGCACCAGCGGTGGCTTCGTGCACGGCTGGGACGGCGCCCAGCAGCAGGTGCGCACGCTCGCCCGGCTGGCCGGGATGCCCGCGTCCTCGACGTCGTTCGCCTTCGTGCACGCGGCCCGGGAGATCGGGGTGCGGCGGGTCGCGATCGGGGCGACGTATCCGGAGGACGTGGCCGCGCTGTTCGCGGACTTCCTGCGGGCCGGGGGCCTGGAGGTGACCGGGGTGCGGTCGTCCGGGATCGTCACGGCCGCGGAGGTCGGCACGTGGGGCGAGGAGGATGTGCTGACGCTGGCGCGCGCGGCCGACGTCCCGGACGCGGAGGCGGTACTGCTCCCGGACACGGCGCTGCACACGGCCGCGCATCTGTCGCTGCTGGAGAAGGCGCTGTCCAAGCCGGTGCTCACGGCGAACCAGGTCTCGGTGTGGGAGGGGCTGAGGCTGGCCGACCGGAGGGTGAACGCGCCCTCACTGGGGAGCTTGTTCACTCGGGAGCCGCTGGTTCAGGTCTAGTACCCGGAGCTCCGCCACGGCCCCCGCCAGGGGGCTCCGCCCCCTGGTCTCCCGTTTCCCGCCCGTCCCACCGGTCCCACCCGTCCATCCCTCTCGGCAGGCCGGGAGGGCGCCGTCACGGAATAAGCGGAGACTGCCTCCTGTTACGCCCCGCAGGACATCCCCCCGCCACGAACAGGAGGCCCACACCGTGCCGGCAGACGAGGCAGACGAGATCCGGGGCACCGCGCACGGCGCCGCCCCCGTGCCCCTCTCCGTACTGGACCTGGTGACCGTCGGCGCGGGCAGTACCGCCACCGACGCCCTGCGCACCAGCGTGGCGCTGTCCCGGCTGACGGAGTCGCGCGGCTTCCACCGGTACTGGGTCGCCGAGCACCACTCCATGCCCGGCGTCGCCTCCTCCTCGCCCGCAGTGATCCTCGCCCACCTCGCCGCCCACACCGACCGCATCCGGCTCGGCTCGGGCGGCGTCATGCTGCCCAACCACGCCCCGCTGGTGATCGCCGAACAGTTCGGCACGCTGGAGGCGATGGCGCCGGGGCGGATCGACCTGGGCCTCGGCCGGGCGCCGGGCACGGACGGCGCCACGGCCGCCGCCCTGCGCCGTACCGACACCCTGAACGAGGGCGCCGACGACTTCCCGCAGCAGCTCGCGGAACTCACCCGCTTCCTCGACGACGACTTCCCCGACGGGCATCCCTACCGGCGCATCCACGCGATCCCCGGCCCCGTGCAGGGCAGCGCCCCGGGCGGCGTGCAGTCCCCGCACCGGCCGCCGGTCTGGCTGCTCGGCTCCTCAGGCTTCAGCGCCCGCCTGGCCGGCATGCTGGGCCTGCCGTTCGCCTTCGCGCACCACTTCTCGGCGCAGAACACCGTCCCGGCCCTGGACCTGTACCGGCAGACCTTCCGCCCCTCCGCGGTCCTCGACGAGCCGTACGCCCTCATCGGTGTCTCCGCCCTCGCCACCGACGACGCGCGTGAGGCCCGCCGCCAGAGCCGGGCGGTGGCCCTGAACATGCTCCGGCTGCGCACCGGCCGACCGGGTCTCTTCCCCGACCCGGAGGAAGCCGAGAAGTACGAGTTCAGCCCGAGGGAGGAGGAGTTCATCACCTCCTGGACGGCCAACATCGTGCACGGTACCGCCGACGAGGTCCGTTCGGGCCTGGACGATCTGCACAAGCGCACGGGCGCCGACGAGCTGATGCTGGTCAGCCACGCCCACCGTGGTGAACTGCGGCTGCGCTCCTACGAGTTGATCGCGGACGCCTACGGATTGCCGACCGCGTAGGTCTGCTCGCCGAGGAGTTCGGAGATACGATCCGGCGGCACCGGACGGGAGTACAGCCAGCCCTGGCCGGTGTCGCAGCCGATGCGGCGCAGCCGGGTGGCCTGGGCCGAGGTCTCCACGCACTCGGCGGTGACGGTGATGCCGAGCCGGTGAGCCAGCTGGATCATCGCCTCGACGATGACCTCGTCGGCGCAGTTGGCGGTGATCGCGGGGTTCTTGTCGGCCTCGTACTGGAAGCCGCGCACGAAGGAACCGTCCAGCTTCAGCGTCGAGACCGGCAGCCGGCTGAGGTAGGCCAGGTTCGAGTAGCCGGTGCCGAAGTCGTCGATGGCGATGCGCACGCCCATGTCGCTGAGCGCCTGCAGCGCCTGCAGCGGGCGGCCGGCCGAGCCCATCACCGCCGACTCGGTCAGCTCCAGCTGGAGGAGGTGGGGGGCGAGTCCCGTCTCGGCGAGGATCTCGGCCACGTCGGCCACCAGATCGGAGTCCCACACCTGGCGCACGGCCACGTTGACGCTGACGAAGATGGGCGGTTCGTCGGGGTGGGCCTGCTGCCAGCGGCGGGCCTGGCGGCAGGCGGTGGCCAGCGCCCAGCGGCCGAGCTGCACGATCGAGCCGTCCTCCTCGGCCAGTCCGATGAACCGATTCGGCGTCAGTGTGCCGAACTGAGGATGATTCCAGCGGATCAACGCCTCGACCCCGGACAGGCGTCCGTCCTCCATGCCGACCAACGGCTGGTACTCCAGGGCGAATTCACCCCGTTCAATGGCGGGACGCAGGGTGGAGGACAGGGCCTGACGGGTCATCCGGTGCGCGTTGCGCTCGGGATCGAACAGGGTCCAGCGGGCCTTTCCGTCGGCCTTCGCCCAGTACAGCGTCGTATCGGCCGCCTGCATCAGACCGGTGGCCGTCGTACCCGCCGCATGCCGCTCGACCACACCGATGGACGCGGTCAACGACAGCCGCTGCCCGGCCAGATCGAAGGGTTCCTCCAGCGCCTTCAGCGCCGACTCGGCCAGTTCGGCGAGCTGTTCGGTGCCGGTGGAGTCCTCCACGAGCAGGGCGAACTCGTCACCGCCGAGCCGGGCCACCAGCGGGGTCACCGCGCGGGCGTAGCCGGCCTCGTCGGCCACCCGGGTCAGGCGCTCGGCGACGGCCGCGAGCAGCCGGTCGCCGACGCGGTGGCCGAGGGTGTCGTTGACGGCCTTGAACCCGTCGAGGTCCAGATAGCACAGGCCGATCCGGCCGGTGCCGCTCTGCTCGTACGACTCCGCCTCCAGCGCGGCCGACAGCCGCTCGAAGAACAGCGTGCGGTTGGGCAACCGGGTCACCGGGTCGTGCATCTGCAAGTGCCGCAGCCGCGCCTGGAGTTCGTGGCGGGCGCTGATGTCGGCGACGGACAGCAGGACCCCTGTCTGCCCGCTCAACGGGGCCACGGTCACCTGCACCCAGACCGAGTGCCCCTCGGGATGTTTCAGCCGGCGGGTGCAGCGCAGCTTCGCCTGCCGGCCGCGCAGCACCTCGCGGTAGGCGTGCCAGCTGCGGGTGTCCGAGGCCAGGTCCACCAGGTCGGCGGCGACCCGCCCGGTGAGGGTGTCCGGATCGGTGCCGAGCAGCTCGCCGAAGGCCGCGTTGGCGCCGGCGACGAGGCCGGCGCGGTCCACGACGGCCATGGCGAGCGGGGCCGTCGCAAAGACACACTGGTAGGTGGTGTGGTCACTGTCTGTAACGGCTGACCGGTCGAGGTCTGCCGCGGGCGTCGGCCCTTCGGACGTTCCGCTCACCGCTCGCTCCCGCAGGTGCACTCGATCGATGTCCGTGCCGGAAAGTGTGCCGATCATAGAGGCTGGCCCCGGGCCCTTCCAGCCGGTGTCCAGTGTCCCGGACCGAACACCGGTTCTGACAGATCGTTTCTGCCCGCGCCTGGGCGGGTTCTTCAGGCCCCCGACCAGTTGTGACGTTCCGTGAGTGTTCCGGGGTGTCGGGCGCCGGAGCGCGCCGGAGCATCAAGGGGGCGCACTCACCCTTGTGGTGCAGGTAAACAGGGCATAACGCACCACACCCCAGCAATCTGGATGCGGGTCCTGCCGAACCGCGTCCGGAGGTCATGCCCGTGCCCATGCTGCGCAGCACCGCCGCCGTGTGCACCACGCTGTCGGCGCTCGCCGCGACGTCGATCCTCAGCGGCCCGTCGGTCGCCGAGCCCTTCTCCACCATCCCCTGCGCCCTGCACCGCACCGACGCCCACCACTCCGAGGGCGTCGACACCTGGAACCCCGACTACGCCCGTCCCACCGGCGTGCTCGATGCCGTGATGGTCTTCCTGTCCTTCCCGGACGCCGCCCCCCGCACCACCCCCGCCCAGCTGGCCGCCGACCACTTCCCTGCCACCAGCCGTTACTTCGAGCAGGCCTCCTACGGCAGGTTCACCCTCCGCCCGCACCCGCTGCAGCACTGGCTGCGCATGCCCCGGCCGTCCACGGCCTACGCCATAAGGCGGGACTGGAGCGTGGAGGACCGGGCCGCCTATCTGCGCGACGCGTTCCAGGTGGCCGACCGGGAGGTCGACTTCTCCCGCTACCGGATCGTGTACTTCGTCGCCGATCCGGACGCGCCCGGCGTCGACTCGGACGCCACGAAGGTCGTGAACCTCGACACGCCCGTGCATGTGGACGGCACGGACGTCCACCGGGTCGTCACGGTCTTCGAGAAGCACCCGCCGGACCGCCTCGTCCTCGCCCACGAGACCGGCCATGTGTTCGACCTGCCGGACCTCTATCACCGCCCCGTCGACGGCAAGGGCGACTGGGACACCTATGTCGGCGACTGGGACCTGATGGGCAGCCAGTTCGGGCTCTCTCCCGACCTGTTCGCCTGGCACAAGTGGAAGCTGGGCTGGCTGGATCCGCGCCAGGTGATGTGCGTGCACGGCGCGGGGCCGACCCGGCTGACCCTGGAGCCGCTGGAGGCCGGGCCGGGGATCCCGGTGCGGGGCGCGGCGGGCACTCCGGCCTTCGGTCTCGGGCACGGGCTGAAGCTGGCGATCGTGCGCACCGGACCCGACAGCGCCCTGGGCTTCGAGGCGCGCGGCCCTGCCGGCAACGACCGGGCCGGCTGCCGGCAGGGGGTGCTGGTGTACCGGATCAGAAGCGGAGCGGAGTCCGGCGGCGGCCCGGTGGAGGTGGTGGACGCCCACCCGCACACCGAGGGCTGCTGGGAGGACTCGGTCTACCCGCCCCTCGCCGACGCCCCGGTCGCCCTCGGCGAAAGCTTCACCGTGCCCGGGCAGGGCGTACAGGTGGAGGCGGAGGGGAGGACGGCGTCGGGAGCATGGACGGTACGGATCACGTCACGCCTCGCCGATTGATCCGGTGCGCTCCGGCCGACGCTCACTGGACCGACCTGATGGGGGTGTGGGTGGCGAAGCCCCCACAACGCGCGGCGAAGCCGCGCAATAACAGAGATGGCGAGCCAGGTCCGCGTTCTCCGCGGACATGCCTCGCCATCGTCATCGTGCGCCGCCAGGGACTCGAACCCCGGACCCGCTGATTAAGAGTCAGCTGCTCTAACCAACTGAGCTAGCGGCGCCTGCTGACGTCGTAGACCTTAGCACCCTGGTCGGCGGGAGGAAAAATCGATATCCGCACTGCCGCGCGGGCCGCCCGTACGGCCGCCCAGAGCACCACCTCGGGGCCCGGCAGCCAGGGGTGGCGCGTGTCCGGGGCGACCAGCCAGCGGGCGGTACCGGCGCCGTCGTCCCCGGTGGGCGCGGGCACGGTCACCGCGTCGCCCGTGCCGTGGCACAGCAGCGGCGGCACCGCCTCCGTGCGGTTCGAGCCCCACTCCTCCCATGCCAGCAGCGAGGGCAGCCGCTGGGCGGTGCCCGGCGCGGCGAACAGCAGCACGCGGCCCCGGAACACCGCGACCGGCCCCGAGCCCGGGCCGTCGTCCCAGAGCCGGTCCAGCATCCGGCGGCCGAAGATCGCCGGCGCGCTCACCACGTCGAAGACGTTGCCGCAGGGCAGGACGACCGGGGCGTCCGGGCGCTCTTCCCAGAGGGCGAGCGTGCTGCGCGGATACGTTGCCGCCGAGGCGAGCCAGTCGACTCCGTCGGAGGTGACCCGGGTGACGTTCGGTGCGCTGCTCATGCCACCCAGATGTACCGGGGGTGAGCGGGCCGTTCTTCTGAGTTGCCGAAACTCGGGACAGGGCCGGTGGAGGAGGAGTATCTTGCCCCCCTGGCATATGCCAGATGGGGTTACTCGCGGGCTCGGTGTTGACGCGGGCGCGGGATCACACGGGGTCGGCGGATGTCCGGCCCTCGGTGTTGCCGCGCATCAGGTCCCGCCCGAACTCGACCATCTTCTTCGCGTAGTCCTCGGTCCACTCCGCGCGCTCGGCGATGTCCGCCGGGGTCAGCCGGTCGAACCGGCGCGGGTCGGCGAGCTGGGCCGCGGCGACGGCCTGGAATTCCACGGCCCGGTCGGCGGCCGCGCGGAACGCCTGGGTCAGCTCCGTCGCCCGGGCCAGCAGCGCCCGCGGATCCTCGATCGACTCCAGGTCGAAGAAGTGCTCCGGGTCGGAGGCCGCCTCCGCGGGCTCGAAGATCAGAGGCGCGGGGCGTAGCCGCGGTTCGTTACGACGCGGCGTGGGCTCCGCCATGTCCTGTCTCCTCCTCGTACGGTTCGCTGGGCACCGCCTTCAGGTGGGCCACCGTCCATTGTCCCGCGCGAGCGCAAGGGCCCCTCATGGCCGTCGGCTCACGCGGTGTTCCGCCAGATGCGCCAGCACGGCGTGGTTCGCCTCCCAGCCGTCCGGGCTGTGTTCATCGGCCGCCTGCGGCGGCGTGCCGGACTCCGTCCGGCGGTTGGGGGGCGGACGCGGAGGTGTGGTGGTGCGGCGCTCCTGGTCCCGGTCACGGCCGTCGGCTCACGCGGTGTTCCGCCAGATGCGCCAGCACGGCGTGGTTCGCCTCCCAGCCGTCCGGGCTGTGTTCATCGGCCGCCTGTGGCGGCGTGCCGGACTCCGTCCGGCGGTTGGGGGGACGCGGAGGTGTGGTGGTGCGGCGCTCCTGGTCCCGGTCATGGCCGTCGGCTCACGCGGTGTTCCGCCAGATGCGCCAGCACGGCGTGGTTCGCCTCCCAGCCGTCCGGAAACTTCACCAGCGTGCCCAGCTGGACCGGTTCCGTGGAGGGATAGTCGTCCAGGAGGTCACTCACGCCCGCGCGGCAGACCACGATGCAGGCGTGGCGGTGCCGCGAGGCCAGGACGCACAGGCGGCCCGTCTCCAGGTGGAAGGCGGTGGCGTCGGGGCGGCCGGAGAGCGGGTGCAGGACGACCGTGATGTCGTACTCCCGGCCCTGGAGACGGTTCGCGGTGTCGACCGTGACGTCCGCCACGCCCAGCTCGGCGAGGGCCGTGCGGACGGCCGCCGCCTGGTCGCGGTGGGCCGTGCCGACGGCGATGCGGTCGGCGGTGACGGGGGTGGGGGAGGGGGAGCGTTCGGAGGTCGCGGCGCCGCCTCGGTCCAGCAGGCGGCGGACGACCGTGGCCACGGCCCGCACCGCCTCCGGGTCCGTGCGCGGGGTGTGCCGGGCGGGCAGCTCCAGCAGGCCCCAGCCGGATTCCGCCGCCTCGTCGATCACCCGGTCGGGGCCGGAGCCGTCCGAGGGGATCGCAAAGGTCAGGCGGCGGTCGTCGTGGTCGGTGCCGCTGCGGAAGGGCGTGTAGGGGTAGAAGGCGTCCGAGACCAGGGGGGCCGCGGAGGCCGGGAGGCGCCAGGAGACCGGCAGGCGGTGCTGGGGCAGGCCGGGGTTGTGGGCCAGGAGGGTGGTCACCGCGGACGCCGAGGGGTCGTACGACAGGCCCGCCCACTGCTCGCTGCCGACGATCGCGAATGGGTCCAGCTGGCCGGGATCGCCGACGAACAGCGCCCGCTCGAAGAGCCCCGCCACGGCCAGCAGGGAGTCGGAACGCATCTGGTACGCCTCGTCCACGATCGCATGCCGCCACGGCTCGTCGACCTTCACATGCGCCCACTTCGCGGCCGTGGACAGGACGACCGGCAGGCCGTTCAGGTCGGCCGCCTTCGCGGAGGTGCGCACCTGCGGCAGATCGTCCAGCGCCTTGTCGTAGGCGTCGGTGTCACTGCTGTGCAGGCGGCCGACCGGCAGGTCCGGGTTCTTCTCGGCGAGCCTGAGGACGAGATCGTCCACCTGCGCGTTCGTCTGCGCCACCACCATCAACGGGCGGCCCGCCTCGGCCAGTTCCAGCGCCGCGCGGACCACCAGCGTCGACTTTCCCGCGCCGGGCGGGGAGTCCACGACGACACCGCGCTCGGTGCCGTGCAGGGTGTCGTGGAGGATCGCGTCGGTGGCGCGGGCGGCAGCGGCCCCGGGATCGACGTCGACCGTCGTCACAGCACATCCTCCTCGGTCACCGTGTCGGGGGCCTCCGGTACGGCCTCACCGGGCGGGCCGCCGTGCGTCCACGGGGTCTCCTCCGGGTCGGGCAGCTTCGCCCCGCCGCGCTGCTCGTGCTCGAAGAGGGTGAAGCACACCCGGTCGCCCTTCTCCGGCACGGAACCGGGCTCGGGCTCCTTGCCGCGGCCCATCTTGTCCAGGATCCGCAGCACGAGGCCGTCCTCGGAGCCGTGTCCCGCGAACTCCGCCGACTGCGGCTTGCCGCCCAGCGAGCGGTACACCTTCGCGCGCTCCGCGAGATGCGGCCGGTCGTCCGTGCGGACCGTCACCAGCGGGCGCGGGCTGGGCCGCCTGCCCTCGCTGTACGCCATCACGACATCGGTCACCTCGCCCGTGAACGCCTCCCCGGCCAGCCGCCGCGCCGCCATCACCAGCGGATCGTCCAGCGCCTCCTGCGCCTCCAGACGGGCCTGCTCGCGCTCGCGCGTGGCCAGCTTGTTCGCCGCCGTCACCGCGTCGTCCCGGCGCGGCTGCGGGGGTTCGCCGGCCAGCACCCGGTCGCGGTGCCCGGTGAAGGACCAGCGGTCGCGGGTCCAGCGCTCCGCCACGTGCGCGCCCTCCGGCAGCGCCCGCAGCAGGTCCAGGCCCCGCCACACCGCGTCCCAGGTGGGCCGGGTGCGGCTCTCCACCAGGTCGCGGATCGTCTGCTCGGCCGTGGTGAGCGCGGCCAGCCGGTCGTCGGCGGCCAGGGCGTCCTCGGCGGCGGCGAGTGCCGCGCGTGCGCGGTCGTACCGCTCGATCGCCGGGGCCAGCAGCCTGTTGTCGAAGGCCGGGTCGGTGGCCGGACCGGCCGGCGGGCACAGCAGCTGGCCGGCCGCGTCCCGCGCCAGCTCGGCCCGGCGCGCGGCCTCGGCGCCGGAGGTGCCCTCGGGCGGGTCGATCCAGGCGAGCAGCGCCCCCAGGTGCTGGTCCTCCAGACCGGACTGGCCGGTCGCCCAGTGCCGGGACAGCAGATCGGTCAGGGCCAGCAGGAGCGAGGAGCCGGGGACCCGGGACCGCTCGCCGTAGTGGGTCAGCCAGCGGCCGAGCAGCGGCACCCGGGGCGGCGCCGGGTAGGGCGCCTCCGGGTCCTGCTCGGCCGTACGGCGGAACCGCATCGAGCGGCCCAGCAGCCGTACGAAGTCCAGGCCCGCGCGGCTCGGCACGATCAGCTGGGGCGCGTCCGCGCACAGCTCCACCTCGACCTTGACCCGCTTGCCGGTCTCCGGGTCGGTCTCGGTGCGTTCGGCCGCCTCCACGGACTCGGCACAGGAGTCGATGTACGGCAGGACGATATCGGCCAGGTCGGCGAGGAAGGAGAACCGCAGGTCGCGGTCGCGGGGTTGCGGTACGACCAGCAGGCGGGGCGCGTCCCGGTCGGTGCCGACCAGGGCGCCGAGCGGGGCGCCGGCCTCGCCCGCGGTGGTGAGCGGCACGAACACCAGCGGGCGGTCGGACAGATGCCGGTGCCGGACGGTCGCGGCGGGCTGGGCCCGGCCGGTGGCGACCGCCTCCAGCCGGGCGAGGGTGGTGATCAGGGACACGGGACGACCTCCCGGCGGGCCGCGTCCGCCAGCGCCTCCGCGCGCAGGGCGGCCGCCCTGCGCAGCGCCGCGACCGCGGGGTCGTCCGGATCGCCCGTCTCGCCGCGGGCTGCCGCGAGGACGTCCTCGACCGTGGTCAGACCGCCCAGTTCGGCGCGCAGCGGACGGCCGAGACGGGTGACCGCGCCCTGCGCGCGGGAGCGGTCCCGGCAGTGGAAGGCCAGTTCGCACGCGGACAGGCACTCGGGCGCGTACGCCGCCGGGACCGCCTCCACGGCCGCCGTCAGCTCCTCGGCGCCCCGGTCGGGCGCGAAGCACAGGCCCTCGGGCAGGGCCTCGGCGATCTCCTCGATCCGGGTGAGCCGGGCCAGCTGGCGGGCGGTGACCGCGCGCTGCTTGCGGACGTCGACGGCGGAGCCGGCGGGCAGGTTCGAGAAGTCCTTCGGGCACACGAGCAGGATCCGGTGCCGTACGAACGGGACGGGGGCGTGCTCGTGGGCGCGTCCCTCCGGCTCCGCGCCGAGCCGCGCGGCGACCTCCTCCAGCGCCAGCACGTACACCGCCGCCTGCCGGGCCGCGGCACCGACCTTCGCCGGGTCCGCCGAGCCGTCCAGCAGGGGGAAGGACTTGATCTCCACCACGGACCAGCTGCCGTCCGGGTGCACCACCACCGCGTCCGGCTCCAGGAAGGCGAGCGAACCGGCCACGTCCAGCGCCAGCATCGGATGGTCCAGCAGCGTCCAGCCGCCCGCGCGCGTGGCCTCGCGCAGCGCCAGCGCCGTACGTGCCGTACGCCCCTCGGGTCCGTGCGCGGTCAGGTCGGGTACGGCGGCCCCTTCCGGCGCTGCGGCACCCGGGTCGAGGCGGGTGTGCGCCAGCCGGAGCAACTCGGCGCCGCCGTCGGCCTTCACCTTCGCCTCGAACGCGTTGCCGCGCGTCAGCGCGAACTGCGACTGACCGAACGCGGACGGCGCGCCCAGCGCGCTCGCCAGCCGCGCCTTGTCCACCCCGGCGCCGTCCAGGATGGCCCGCCTGGCGCACCCGGGGTTCGCCGCGAGCGCCGCGAGGGCGCGCGCGTCCAGGGCCTTGGCCGGTACGTCGGGACCGCGCAGCTCAGCGAGTCGGTGTCGGAGCCCCTTCGCCCGCGTCGCGGGCGGAGGTGTCCGGTTCGGCCCCGGCGTCGAGCTGCGACTGGCGCTGCCGTGGAATTCGCTCACCCGCGGAAGTCTGGCATCCGGCACTGACAATCGGGGAACCCGTGGCATCCGTGACCGGTGCGCTGCGCGGGAACACCCGGGGCAGGCGGGCCCGGAGCCGGTCCACGGCCCGCATCACGGGCTGCGCCAGCAGGTGGCCGACGCCCATCACGGCGACACCCGCGACCGCGTCCAGGAGGTAGTGGTTGGCGGTGCCCATGACCACCAGGGCGGTCCCCAGCGGATAGCCGACGGCGACGGTTCTCGCGAGGCGGGTACGGCCGTGGCGCCACAGCATCACCCCGCACCACAGCGCCCAGCCGACGTGCAGGCTCGGCATCGCCGCGTACTGGTTGGTCATCCCGCCCATGCCACGCGGGGCGCTCGCCTCGCTGCCCCACCAGCCGTACGAGCTGTAGTGCGCCATGGTGTCCACGAAGCCGTGACCGGCGGAGAGCAGCCGGGGCGGGCAGGTGGGCAGCAGCGTGAAGCCGATCAGGCCGATGAACGTGGACGTCATCAGCCAGGTGCGGGCCCGCCGGTAGTGCTCGGCGTGGGCCCGGAACAGCCAGATCAGAAGGGCGGGCGTGACCAGGTAGTGCAGCGAGGCGTACCAGAAGTCCGCCGGCACACCGAGCCAGGGCTCGCGCGTGAACAGCCGGTTGAGCGGGTGCTCCGCGTCCAGGTGCAGGGCCTTCTCCAGGCGCAGGAGCGCCAGGCCGTGGTCGACGGCGGAGGACACGTCACCGCGGGCGAGGAGCCGGCCGGCCGAGTAGCAGCCGTAGACCAGGAGGATCAGCGGCAGCTCGGTCCACCAGCGCAGCCGGGGTCGCGGGGTCACCTCGGTGCCCGGTGTCTCGGTCTGCGGCATCCGATCGCCCTCCCCCTTCTGCAGTGCGGTGCGCCCCCGGAGGGCGACCGTGCCACTTTACGGTGTCCGTGTTCCGCCCATGCGGGCGCTCCGGCCCCCGAAGACGCTGACATCGCCCGCCGGGTTGCCCCGAACGGGTGTGAGCGATGATGGAGAAGTCCTCTCTCGTCGTTCTCGTGGCGTCCGTGTGGCGTCTCCCTCCCGGAAAGGTCTCCCATGGCACCGCGCATCCTGCTGGCCCGGCACGGACAGACGGAATGGTCGCTGTCCGGCAAGCACACCGGCAGGACCGACGTGCCGCTGCTGGAGGAGGGCAGGCGGGGAGCCAAGCTGCTCGGCGAGCGACTGCACCGGGCTCCGCTGGACGGGCTGCGGGGGGTGGAGGTGCGCACCAGTCCGCTGGCACGCGCGCGTGAGACGTGCGAACTGGCCGGCTTCGGGGACCGGGCCACCGTGTGGGACACACTCGTGGAGTGGGACTACGGCGCCTACGAGGGGATGACGCCGGCCGAGATCCAGGCCGTACGGCCGGGGTGGCTGATCTGGCGGGACGGGGTGCCGGAGGGCGAGAGCCTCGCCGAGGTGACCGCGCGTGCGGACGAGGTGGTCTCCTGGGCCCGCTCGTCCGATCGCGACGTCCTGGTCTTCGCCCACGGGCACATCCTCCGCTCCATAGGCGCCCGGTGGCTGGGCCTGCCGCTGGACTTCGCGGCGCGGATACGCCTGAACCCGACCTCGCTGTCCGTCCTCGGCTGGGCCTACGGCGAGCCGGCGATCGAGAGCTGGAACGACGTGGGGCACTTGGCGGGATGATCGGGTGCGGGGGCTGGGCGGCACCCTGAAGGGGGCGCGGGTCACTGCGCGAGCGACCCCGCGCACCGCAGCCCGGAGACCACCGGCAGCCCCTGCCCGGAGCGGTTATGCCCTCCCGGTTCTCGGCATGGACGCATGCCGGTCCAGGAACTCCGACACCCCCGACGCCCGCCGGTGGGGCAACAGCACCCGAGCCGTCCCCGCCAGCATCCCCTGGACGCGGGAGGACTGGACCTGGTCCAGCAATGACAGCACCCTCAGACCGGCTGCCGCCGCCTCGTCGGGACGGCCCTCGCGGGCCAGGTCGTCCGCCAGCTCGGCCATGTACAGGGCGATGTTCCGCGTGAAGTGCGGATCCTGCAGATGCGCCGCCCGGCGCGCGTGCCGGGACGCGCGCCGCCAGTCACCCAGCGTGGACCAGCACTGCGCCTCAAGCCCCTCCAGCTCGGCCTCGCCGTAGAAGCTCATCCACTCGGGGTCGGCGTCCGATCGGCCCCGCGCGAAGAGCGCCTGGGCCCGGACGAGAGCCTGTTCGCAGCCCGTGCGGTCGGCGAGCCCCGCCCAGCCGCCGGCTTCGCGCAGCGCGAGCAGGGACATCAGCCGCGCCGAACCCAGCGGAGCGGCTGCGCGCTGGGCGGCCTGCGCGGCGCGGACCGCCTCGCGCGGGCGGCCGGCGTCCCGCGCAAGGAACGCGGTGTTGCAGAAGGCGTGTGCCTCCAGCGCCGGGTCCCCGGTCATCCGGGCGGTGGCCAGCGCCTCCGCATAGTGCGAGCGGGCGTCGTCGAAGCGGCCCGAGTCGTGCGCCAGCCAGCCCACGGAGATGGCGAGTTCACCGGCGCCCGAGTGCAGGCGGTCGGCGGTGGTCTGCCGGGTCGCGCCGGCGTCCAGCAGCGCGTAGGCCGCGCGCAACGGAGCGGCCGCGCGCCGGTAGAGGCCGTCCGCGCCGTGCCGGTCGTCGAGCAGCCGGATACGGCGGACCGCCTCCTCCAGGGCGGCCGCCTCGGGCGTTCCCGGCCGGCGAGCGGTGCGGACCGCCGCGGCGGCGTCCGTGGTGAGCCCCAGCGGGCCCAGCGTGGCGGCGGCCACCGTGGCGCCTCCGCCGGTCATGAATGCGCGACGCAGCACGTCGCTCTCCTCGTGGTTCGGATGGTCTTTCGCGTACGGCTCGTGCGGGTCGTACGGGTCCTGTGTGTCATACGGTTCGAAGGCCGCCGGCGTCTCACCGGCCCCCCGGCCCTCACCGTTGATGAGTGCCCCGGGCATGGCCGCCGTCGTCCGCGCCGCGCGCCCGCGGACGGACGAGCGGGGCGCGAAGCCGAGGTCGGTGAGCGTGCGGCCGGGGAACATGTGCAGGAACACCCGTTCGTACGCGTAGTTGGGGCAGCGGATCTCGCCCGCCTCGACCCTGCCGACATACCGCGCGTCACAGCTCACCCGCTCACCGATCTCGCGCGCGGCACGGCGTACCAGTGCCGCGAACTCGGCCGGTGAACGACTGCCGCGCAGCTGCCGGAAGGCGAGGTTCGGCCGGGGTGGCCGTTCGGGCTGTGACGCGGTCTCGGTTGACGACGCCATGGCCGGGTCCTCTCGTGCGAACCGTCGAACCATGCCGGATCCGGGACGGATTCGGGACGAGTTGTCCGAGTGACGTCCTGGTTCCGGCGGGCATGAACGTACCTGCTGTGAAGGGTCCGCCACGCTGTGTTTGGCTACAAACCGGATATCTCATCCACGATCCGCCATGAAGTGCCATCCTTTGCGGCGCACTTGTGCCGTAGCCGTTGACGCGTTCACGCGTTGGACCCCGTGGACCGCAACAGGGCTGTGTGGTGGAGGCCGGCATGGAGACCAGCCAGAGCAACGAACCTTGTACCTCGCCGTCGTCGGCCGCGAAGGGTGCGGCGGCCGAGGCGGCCTGCGACCTCGTGACGGTACCGGCCCGGCAGGGCCTTGAGGCGGTCGACATCCTGCGACGCGGCGCCGGCGACGCGATGGGACCCGTGCTGCACGACGGCGGCTGCGCCACCCTCGGTTTCCTGGTTCCGGCCGGCACGGCGGCCTGCTGGGACGTGCCGGGCAGCACCTGTACGGAGACGGACGGGCGTGGACTGAGACTCGATCCCGAGCCGCCGGTGGAGGGCTCCGACTGGCTGCTGCCGCCCGGCGAGGCCGACCTCGCCACCGATCCGGTGGTGCTGCGCCGGGCCCTCGGGGAGGCGGCCCGGATGATCGAGGCGGCCGACAGCCGCCGGTGAGGCGCCCGCCCGTACGGGCTGCGAAAATGGTCCGATGGGCAGGTCCAGGAACACACGGCGGACACGGGACACGCGGCGCGGGCCGGCCGTCGAAGCCGTCGTGGAGGCGGTCGACGGCGGGCTCGCTCAGCTGGTGCCCGACCCCGACCGCAACCGGGCCTGGACGCTGCTGATCGACGGCGCGCCCCAGTCGCACGTCGACCTGGACGACCCCGCGTACCTCTCCTTCGAGTACCAGCGCCGCCTCGGCCATGTCATCGACCTTCTCGCCCCGCCCGGCAGGCCCGTGCACGCCGTGCATCTCGGCGGCGGCGCGTTCACCCTCGCCCGGTACACCGCAGCGACCCGCCCCCGCTCCACCCAGCAGGTCGTCGAACGCGACGCGACCCTGGTCCAACTGGTCCGCCGGGAGCTGCCGTTGGACCCGAACGCGCGGATACGGGTGCGCTCGGCGGACGCCCGCGCGGGGCTGGCGAAGGTCCCGGACGGGTGGGCGGACCTGGTCGTCGCGGACGTCTTCAGCGGCGCCCGCACCCCCGCCCACCTCACCTCCACCGAGTTCCTGGACGAGGTCCGCCGGGCCCTGAAGCCGTCCGGGGTCTACGCGGCCAACCTGGCCGACGGCCCGCCCCTCGCCCACCTGCGCGGCCAGATCGCCACCGCCGCCGCCCGGTTCGCCGAGCTGGCGCTGATCGCCGATCCGGCCGTCCTGCGCGGCAAGCGCTTCGGCAACGCCGTCCTGGTCGCCTCCGACGCCCCGCTCCCGCTCGCCGACCTCACCCGCCGCGCCGCCGCCGACCCGCACCCGGGCCGGGTCGAACACGGCAAGCCGCTGAGGGACTTCACCGGCGGCGCACTCCCGGTGACGGACGCCACGGCGGCGGCCTCCCCGGCCCCACCGCCCTCGGTGTTCCGCTGACGCCCCGGCCCTTCCCGCGGTTGCTCGGCCGCCGTTCGGGAGCTCAGTAGCTGCCCACCTCCACATGCGGCGGACCGTCGTGCCAGGCACAGAAAACCGAGACCCGGTCCGTGCCCCGGCTGAACTCCACGCGGATCCATGTCTGCGTCTTCCACACCTGCATCGACCAGCCGGTCCCCGGCGTCGCCGAGACGAGGGTGGCGCTGGAGGCGTCCAACTCGAACACCGCCCGGCCGCCGTCGGTGTCGTACGACTTGACCCGGCCCGACGTGGTGGCGGGGGAGGGGGCGCGGGTGGGCGTCCGGGAGGGCGTCGGCGGCCGGCTCGACGGGCTCTTCGACGGCGCCGGCCGGTGCGCCGGCGGGGGCAGCGCCTTGCCGCCCTGCGCGGTGGCGTCGGCGGCGGTGACCGGCAGGGCGCGCGGCGGGTCGTACGCCGTCCCCGCCATCACCGTGTGCACGCCCCACCACGACAGCGTGACCGCCGCTCCCGTCGCGAGCAGCCACGCCAGTACGTGTACGAGTCCTCTGCGCATGGCGGGTCATACTGCCTCAGGGGCACCGCGGTGCGCACATGCTCCGAGTTGTCCACAGGTGCCCGCCCGGTGTGGTCCGCATGGCGTACGGTGCGGCGCATGGCAAGTGTGCTCGTGGTCGAGGACGACCAGTTCGTACGCTCGGCGCTCATCCGGCATCTGACCGACGCCGCACACACCGTGCGCAGCGTCGGTACGGCGCTGGAGGCGCTGCGCGAGGTCGCCCATTTCCGCTTCGACGTGGTCGTCCTCGACCTCGGACTGCCGGACCTGGACGGCTCCGAAGCGCTGAAGATGCTCCGCGGCATCACCGACGTCCCCGTCATCGTCGCCACCGCACGGGACGACGAGACGGAGATCGTCCGGCTGCTCAACGCCGGTGCGGACGACTACCTGACCAAGCCGTTCTCCGTCGAGCACCTGTCCGCCCGGATGGCGGCCGTACTGCGCCGGGCCCGCTCCGGCGGAGGGGAGGCCCCGCCCTCGTCCGTGCTCCGCGTCGGCGGCCTGACCGTCGACCCGCTGCGCCGCCAGGCCGAACTGGACGGGGTCCGCCTCGACCTCACCCGTCGCGAGTTCGACCTGCTCGCCTTCCTCGCCGGCCGCCCCGGGGTCGTCGTCCCGCGCAAGGAACTCCTCGCCGAGGTCTGGCAGCAGTCCTACGGCGACGACCAGACCATCGACGTACATCTGTCCTGGTTGCGCCGGAAACTGGGGGAGACGGCCGCCCGGCCCCGCTATCTCCACACGCTCCGGGGCGTCGGCGTGAAGCTCGAACCCCCCGTGGCACCGGCTGCGGACGGGGAGCCGGTCCGATGAGATGGGCCCTGGTCAAGGTGTGCCTGGCGGTCACCACGATGGTCGTGGTCGCCTTCGCGGTCCCGCTCGGGCTGGTCGTCAAGGAGATGGCCCGTGACCGGGCCTTCTCCAACGCCGAACGGCAGGCCGCCGCGGTGGCGCCCGCGCTGTCCATCACCACCGACCGGGACGAACTGGAGCGCGTCGTCGCCTCCGCCGGTGCCGACTCCGGCATGGCCGTGCATCTGCCCGCCGCCGACGGCCGGTCGGCACTCGACCTCGGCAGACAGCGCGCCACCGGCCGCGACATCCAGGCGGTGCGGAAACTGGGCCGGGCCTCCACGACCTCCGTCTCCGGCGGCTCCACGCTGCTCCAGCCGGTCGCGCTCGGCTCCGGCGCCATAGCGGTCGTCGAGGTCTACGTCCCCGAGTCCGAGGTGACCAACGGCGTCGGCACGGCCTGGGCGGTGCTCGCGGCCGTCGGCCTGGCGCTGATCGTCGGCTCCGTCGCGGTCGCCGACCGGCTCGGGGTGCGCATGGTGCGCCCCGCCCAGCGGCTGGCCGAGGGCGCGCACGAACTGGGCGAGGGCCGGCTGGGCGCCCGGGTGCCGGAGGACGGTCCGACCGAACTGCGACTGGCCGCCGTGGCGTTCAACTCCATGGCCGACCAGGTCGTCCAACTCCTCGCCAATGAACGGGAGCTGGCCGCCGACCTCTCCCACCGCCTGCGCACCCCGCTCACCGTCCTGCGGCTCAACACGGCCTCCCTCGGCGCGGGGCCCGCCGCCGAGCAGACCCGCGCCGCCGTCGCCCAGCTGGAGCGCGAGGTCGACACCATCATCCGTACGGCCCGGGAGGCCAAGCCACAGACGGTCGCGGCCGGGCCCGGCGCCGGATGCGACGCGGCCGAAGTGGTGCGCGAGCGCATGGAGTTCTGGTCCGCGCTCGCCGAGGACGAGGGCCGCAAGTGGCGGGTGGCCGGAATCGAGCGGCCGGTGCGCATACCCGTGGCCCGCGCCGACCTGGCCGCGGCCCTCGACGCCCTGCTCGGCAATGTCTTCCGGCACACCGCCGAGGGCACCGCCTTCGCGGTCGACGTGCACAACGCCGAGGACGCGGTGATCGTGCTGGTCTCCGACGCGGGCCCCGGCATAGCCGACCCGGACGCCGCGATGGCCCGGGGCCGCGGCTCCGGCAACACCGGCTCGACCGGGCTCGGCCTCGACATCGTGCGCCGGCTCGCCGAAGCCACCGGCGGGGACGTCCGGATCGGATCCTCGGTGCTGGGCGGCACCGAGGTGCGGATCTGGTTCCAGCTGGACGGGCGGGGGCCGGTGGCGCGGGGCCGTGCGCGAAGACGCCGATCGGGCAAACCGGTCCCGACTGGTCTCGACCATTAATCGTCGCCGATCCCTTCCTTAAGCGAACCCTAAGGTCTGCAACGGCCGTCCCGATCAAGCCATTTGTCCGATTCCGGATCGCTAGCGTGCTGCCGCACCTCACCCCCGTGAACAGCGAAGGCAGGCACGCGCATGAGCACGCACCGGCGCAGGATCAGTGGCAGGAACAAGGCGATCGGCGGGCTCGTGGCCGCGGCCGCGGTCGGCGGCGGCGCCATCCTGCTGACCGGCACCGCGAACGCGGCCGGGGTCAACGCCGCGTACACCAGGACCAGCGACTGGTCGACGGGCTACACCGCGCAGTACGTCGTCACCAACAACAGCGCCCAGCCGGAGAAGACCTGGACGCTGGAGTTCGACCTGCCGGCCGGAGCCCGGCTCGGCTCGCTCTGGAACGGAGAGTCGAGCGTCAGCGGCCGGCACGTCACCGTGAAGCCCCCGAAGTGGGACAGGGACGGTCTGGCCCCCGGCAAGTCGGTCACCGTCGGCTTCGTGGTCAACGGCAGCGGCGACCCGGGGGGCTGTCGTATCGACGACGCGAAGTGCTCGGCGGACGACGCGCCCACTCCCGAGCCGAGCGGCCGCCCGACCAGCACCCAGTCGCCGGCCCCGACCCCCACCAAGTCGTCCACTCCCACCCCCACGCCGACCAAGAGCGCGACCCCCACGCCCACCGGCGGCACCGGCACCGGAAACGGCACCACCTCCTCCGCGGGATTCGCCCCGTACGTCGACACCTCCCTCTATCCGGCCTTCGACCTCCTCGCCGCCGCCGACGCGACCGGCGTGAAGAACTACAACCTCGCCTTCATCACCGACGGCGGCGGCTGCACCCCCAAGTGGGGCGGAGTGACCGACCTGACCAGCGACGGCGTCGCCGCGCAGATCGGCTCCCTGCGTGCCAAGGGCGGCGACGTCCGGGTCTCCTTCGGCGGCGCGTCCGGCTCCGAACTGGCCACCACCTGCTCCTCCGCCGACGCGCTGGCGGCGGCGTACGGCAAGGCGGTCGACGCGTTCAAGCTCACCAAGGTGGACTTCGACGTCGAGGGCGGCGCGCTGCCCAACACGGCGGCGAACACCCTCCGGGCGAAGGCGATAGCGAAGCTCCAGGCCCAGCACCCGGGCCTGGACGTCTCCTTCACCCTCCCCGTGCTGCCGCAGGGCCTCACCCAGGACGGCGTGAACCTCCTGTCCGACGCCAAGGCCAACGGCGTGAAGATCGGCACGGTCAACATCATGGCGATGGACTACGGCCCCTCGTTCAGCGGGGACATGGGTGACCTGGCCGAACAGGCGGCAACCGCCACCCAGGCGCAGGTCAAGAGCGTGCTGGGCCTTTCCGACTCCGCCGCCTGGAAGGCCGTCGCGGTCACCCCGATGATCGGTGTCAACGACGTCTCCTCCGAGGTCTTCAAGGTGGACGACGCCACCCAGCTGGCGACCTTCGCCAAGTCCAAGGGCCTCGGTGGCCTCTCGATGTGGTCCGCCACCCGCGACCAGCAGTGCGCCGGCGGCCCCAAGCCCACCGCCGACGCCACCTGCAGCTCGATCGCCCAGGACAAGCACGCCTTCTCGAAGGCGTTCGGCGCCTTCAAGTGATCCACCCCCCTGCGCGGGGGGCGCGGCACGACGGTGGGGTGCCGCGCCCCCCGGTAGCATCGGGTCATCCGGTGGACGAGGGGGCGCAGTGATCGAACTGTCCGACATGATCCGCGAGTTGAGGGAACAGCTGACGTCGGCCCTGACGGGCGGGGACGGGCAGCTCGTACGGTTCGAGGTCGGTCCGGTGGAGGTCGAGGCCACCGTCGCCGTCACCCGCGAGGCGGGCGCGGACGCCAAGGTGAAGCTGTGGGTCGTCGACGCGGGCGCGAACGGCAAGTACTCCAACGCGCAGACCCAACGGATCAAGGTCACGCTGACCCCGCAGACGATCCCGGCGGACGGCACCCCGGCCCGGCCTGTTCTGATCGCGGGCGGCGAGGTTGACGGCGAGCGGTGACCCGGGCCTTCGGCCGGCACAGGTCGCCGAGATCATCGCAGCGCCGTCCAACCGTGCTGAGGTCAGGCGCGGTACGGGCTATCTGTTCGCACCGGGCAAGGTCCTCACCGCCGCCCATGTCGTTGACGGCGCGAATGATGTGCACGTCCGTTTTCAGGCCGACCGGCCGGGTGAGCGGACCGTCGCGGCCGAAGTGCTGTACCGGCAGGACGGCATCGACGTCGCGGTACTCGCCATCACGGCCGAGCCGGTGGCCGGCATCACCCCCGCCACCTTCGGCCGGGTCGGTGACCAGGACGCGGTGCTGTCCTGCACCGCCATGGGCTTCCCGCGATTCAAGCTCCGTCGCGGCGAGGACGGTTCGCGCTTCCGCGACGCGGAGCACGTCCGCACCAGCTGCGCTGTACTCTCCAACCGGCGTGAGGGCACCCTCGACCTCGCCATCACCTCGCCTCCCGCCGACGACCCGGAGCCTGGCCGGGACGTCTGGGAAGGCATGTCCGGGGCGGCCGTCTTCGGCAACGGGCGACTCATCGGCATCGTTGCTCGCCACCACCGCAGCGACGGCCCCGGTCGCATCGCCGCGCTCCGGGTCGACCGCTGGGCCGAAGCGCTCCCCGACGCGGAGCTGGCTCTCCTGGAGGAGGCGTTGGGCTGCGAGCTGGCCACCGAGAAACTGCCTGAGGTGATACCGGCCACTACGTTCGCCCTGATTCAGGAGGCCTACCGCACCCAGCTCGCCGAGGACTTCGCCCCCGAGGAACTCAAGGGCCGGGAGTCCGAGCTGCGCGAGCTCGTCGCGTTGTGCAGCGGCCCCGATCAGTATCTGAGGCTTCAGGGGCGGCCCTGGTCCGGAAAGACCTCGCTGGCCGCATGGTTCGCACTGCACCCGCCCCGCGGAGTCGTCCCGGTGTGGTTCTTCATCACCTCGCGCAACGCACACCAGTCGGACAGCGACGCCTTCACCAGCGCCCTCATCGACCAGCTCGCCGCCATCGCGGGTCATGCGCCGTTCGGTCAGCACTCGCCGGGGGCCCGCGACGGGCTGCGGGGCCTGCTCCTGCGCAAGGCCGCCGAACGTGTCGCACAGTACGGTGGCACCCTGCTCCTCGTGGTGGACGGACTCGACGAGGACCAGTCCCTCGCACACGGTGGAAGCGGACCGAGCATCGCGTCACTGCTGCCGCGGCGGCCTCCCCCGAACGTCCGCGTCCTGGTGACCGGCCGACCGAGCCCCGACCTTCCCCTGGACGTGAACGACGAACACCCCTTGCGTCACTGCCGGGTCCTCGAACTCACGGCGACAGCGGAGGCACGGCACACCGAGTACAAGGCCAGGCTCGACCTCCGGCGGGCGCTGTCCGGAGACCGGTTGCAGGTCGACCTGGTCGGGCTGCTCGCCGCGGCACGCGGCACACTCACGGCTGAAGACCTGCGCGAACTGACCGGCGCGCGCCACCACGAGCTGACCGGACGGCTCGGCAGTGCCTTCGGCCGTATCCTGCGCGAGCGCGGTACCGGCGTCGACAGCGGCGGAGACGTGACCCTGTACGTGGCGGGCCGCGGCTACCTCTTCGCACACGAGACCCTTCTCACCGCGGCCGAGGAGGAACTCGGGCCGGACCTGGACACGTACGCCGAGCGTCTGCACAGCTGGGCGGAGGCCCATGCACGCAAGGGGTGGCCGGCCGACACCCCGCTGTACCTGCTCCAGCCGTACGGCCGTCTGCTCACACAGTTCCAGGACGTACGTCGTATCCGTGCCCTCGCCACGGACGCTCGCCGACGCGACCGGCTGCGGGAGGTCACCGGCAGCGACGCGGCGTGCCTCGCGGAGATCGAGGCGGCACGACAGGTGGTACGCAGCAACGCCCCTGATGACCTGGGGACACTGGCAGCCCTTGCAGCCGTGGCGGATCTGCTCGCCTGGCGCAACGAGTCGCTGCACCCGGACATCCCCGCGGTCTACGCCCGCCTGGGTCGCGTGCGCCATGCGATCGGGCTCGCCCGCAGTGTCTTCGATCCGTTCCACAGCGCACGCGCACTGGCCCGGATTGCACGCGTTCTGGCCGAAGCGGGGGACCGGCGGGCCGTGGGGCTGGCCGAGGAAGCGCTGGAACTGACGCGGAGGACGGTGGGCGAGAATCAGTGGTCCCACGGCGACGGGATCGTCGACGACGCGCTGCGGGAGCTGGCCGCCGTCTTGATGGCGACGGGCGAGGAGGGTGAGGCACTGCGCCGGCTCGGCGAGTCGCGACCGCCGAGCAAGAGGCGGGGCGTCGAGGCGTTGGCCATGGTCGCCCGCGCTGCCAAGGACCCACAGTGCGCGGCCGACTTGTTGCACCACACGGAAAAACTGGCGCGAGGTATCACCTTCCTGCCCGACCGTGTCCGTGCGCTGGGTGCCACGGCCGAAGCATGGACGGCCCATGCAGCGCCGAGCCGTGCCGCACGTCTGTACGACGAAGTGGCCGCCCTCGCCGAGGAGCACGCCTACGCCTCAGGAAATGTCCCCGCGGCCGCCGCACGGATCCTGCACACCGTGAACCGGCCCCAGGCGGAGCGCATGATCCGGCTCGCCCTCGAAGCTCACGGGCGAGGGGGGCTGATGGCGCCCGGCAATGAAGAGGACGCCTACGACACGGTGTCCGCGCTCGCCGAGACCCATCGCACAGCCGAGGCACACGAACTCCGGGAGGTTCTGCTGCGGTGGTCCCATCCGTCGCGGAGTGTGGGACCTGCGATGGCCGTGGGGTGGGCCCGGGAGGGTCGCGTCTTGCAAGCGTGGGAGGAACTCGAGGGCTTCTGGGAGCTTCATGACCCCTCCGAGGAGGACGATTCCGTCGGCCGGGTCGTGGGACTGCTCGCCACGGCAGGAGCCGCCGACGAGCTGGAGACCCTGCTGCTCACCGGGACGAACACCTGGTGGTGGCAAGGGGTCGCCGGAGCACTCGCCGCGCTCGCGGACCACTTCGCCGACACCGATCCCGCCCGGTCGTTGAGATTGCTCCGCCAGGCGGAGCGTGGCAACCAGCTGAGGGGCGGGACGGACGAGACTTACAGCTGGATCGACGCCTCCCGCCAGGACGAGCGCCTCGCCGTGCTCGCGGGAGCACTCGCCGCCACGGGCTCACCGGACGACGCCGAGTGTCTTGTCGAGGCGATCCGCACGCCCGACATGTGTGCCTTCGCGTACGCCGCCGCGGCGGTGGCCCTCGGGGACGTGGACGCTTCTCGAGCGACATGTCTGGCGGAGCAGGCGGCCCGTACGGCCGAGCTCGGCGGCGGCTGGGACGAGGTCGTGCGTGCCGGAGTGCTGACCGCCGTCGTCCAGGCACTGGCGAGCACAGGAGGGGCTGAGCGGGCCATGAAGCTGGTGCAACAGCTCGGAAGAGGCCGGACCGACTACTTCTTCGCCGATCAAGCTCGTGCGATCGTGGTGACATCCCTGTGGCCGCACGATCCGGACAGGGCGGAGCACTTGGCCGATGCCCTGTTCCGCGAGCACCGGGACAGGCACCCTCCATCCGTGCCTGCCCTCCTCGGGCTGCTGGCCGCGACGGCTCCCCACGACGCCGAGCGCGCCGCCCGTGTCCAGGCACTGCTGCGGCGGGTCGACGTGGACGATCCCACGGCATGCGAATACGGGGAGAGGGCCCTGATCGTGCTGGCCACCGCCGCGAACGATCCGGAGAGGACCCGGGGCCGACTCGACCGACTGGCGCGGGAGGACAGAGCGGTGCGGGATCTCCGGGCGGCGGTCGCGGAGGCCTTCACTCACACCGCGTTGGGGAACCACGCCGAGGCCAGGGCCGTTGTCCAGGGCTTCGGGCGCGATGAGGAGCTCGCGTCGGCCGCCCTCTCCGCCCTCGCCGGTCACGCTGCCTGCGCACCCGTCGACCCCGGCGGCCTGATCGGCGGTGGCGGCGGCATCCGCGCCGCACTCGCCCGCCGCATCGCCGCGCACCTCCACCCGCCCCCCGACGGCCCGGATCCCGCTCGGGCGAGGTCCCTCCTCGCCGAGGCACTCACCCCGGAGGGCTGGTACCACGCCGTTCCCGTCCTGGCCGTGGTCGACCCCGGCGCCGTGCGCTGCGTCCGGGACGCCGTCTTTGCGCACCTCGGCCTCGACGACTAGCTCACCGAGAACCGACCTCGGCAGACGCGGGGTGCGGTACTCCCTTTACTGCCGCACGCCGTCCCGGCATGCTCAGACTCCAGGCTCCACCCCCGGCAACACCCCCGTCCGGGCCACCTCCCCATACCACCGCGCGCTCGACTTCGGTGTCCGCTCCAGCGTCCCGTAGTCCACGTACACCGCCCCGAACCGCTTCCCGTAGCCGTACGCCCACTCGAAGTTGTCCAGCAGGGACCACAGGTAGTAGCCGCGGACGTCGGCGCCGTCGGTGATGGCCCGGCGGACCGCCGCGAGGTGGTCGTGCAGGTAGGCGATGCGCTCGGGGTCGTGGACGCGGCCGTCGGGGTCGGGTTTGTCGTCGTAGGCGGCGCCGTTCTCCGTGATGTAGAGGGGCAGACCCGGCGCCTCGCGGGTGTAGCGCAGGAGCAGGTCGTACAGGCCCGTCGGGTCGATGGTCCAGCCCATCTCGGTGCGCTCGCCCGGCGTCTGGTGGAACCGCACGTCGTCGGCGCCCGGCCAGGGGGAGTGGTCGCTGGCGCCGTGGCCGTCCGCCCGGGGACCCGCGGTCCCGCCGGACGCGGCCGAGACCAGGGCCGGGGTGTAGTAGTTCAGGCCCAGCGCGTCCAGCGGCACGTTGATCGTGCGTGTGTCGCCGTCGAGGACGTACGACCAGTCGGTGACCGAGGCCGTCGCCTCCAGCAGCGACGCGGGGTACGCGCCGTGCAGCATCGGGCCGTGGAAGACGCCGTTGGCCAGGTCGTCTATCCTGCGGGCCGCCGCGATGTCGGCGGGGTCCTGGGAAAGCGGCCGTACCACGGACGAGTTGAGGCTGATCGCGATCTCGTTCCGGGCCGGCATCACCGAGCGCAGGGCCGAAGCCGCCAGGCCGTGTGCGAGGTTCAAGTGGTGGGCGGCGCGCAGGGAGGCTGCCGGGTCGGTACGGCCGGGGGCGTGGACGCCGGAGCCGTATCCCAGGAAGGCGCTGCACCAGGGCTCGTTGAGGGTGATCCACTGCTCCACCCGGTCGCCCAGCGCCTCGCCGACCAGCCGGGCGTACTCGGCGAACCGGAACGCGGTGTCCCGCTGCGGCCAGCCGCCCGCGTCCTCCAGCTCCTGCGGCAGGTCCCAGTGGTAGAGGGTGAGCGCCGGCCTGATGCCCCGGGCGAGGAGTTCGTCCACCAGGCGGCGGTAGAAGTCCAGACCGCGCTGGACCACGGGGCCCCGGCCCGTCGGCTGCACCCGGGGCCAGGAGACCGAGAAGCGGTACGCGCTCAGGCCCAGCTCCGCCATCAGCGCCACGTCGTCGCGGTAGCGGTGGTAATGGTCGACGGCGATGTCCCCGGTGTCACCGCCGGCCGTCCTGCCCGGCGTATGGCTGAAGGTGTCCCAGATCGAGGGCGTGCGGCCGTCCTCCCGCACCGCCCCCTCGATCTGGTACGCCGAGGTCGCGGCACCCCAGAGGAAGGCGGAAGGAAAGGTCACGGAGGTAACGGGTTCGGGCATGGAAGCGCTCCCATTGGGGGTCGTAGGAGACCTGGCGTAGTGCGGGGGGGATGGAGAGGATCCGGAGGGGCCGGGGTGGTGGTGGCCCGGCCCCTGGGAGGGGTTCTCAGCCCTTGATCGCGCCCTGCATGATCCCGCCCACGATCTGCTTGCCGAACAGGACGAACGCGATCAGCAGCGGCAGCGTGCCCAGCAGCGCGCCCGCCATGATCACCGCCTGGTCCGGGACATAGCCGGTGCCGAGCGAGTTCAGGGCCACCTGCACGGTCGGGTTCTGCTGGTTCAGGGCGATGATCGGCCACAGGAAGTCGTTCCAGGCGAACACGAACGTCAGCAGGCCGAGTACGGCCATGGCCGGACGCGCCGCCGGGAAGACCACGTGCCAGACGATCCGGATGCTGCTCGCGCCGTCCACCCGGGCCGCCTCGATCAGCTCCGTCGGCAGCGCCTGCACCAGGTACTGCCGCATGAAGAACGTACCGAACGCGGTCACCAGGCTCGGCAGGATCACCGTCTGCAGCTGGTTGGACCAGCCGAGGTCCGACATCCACAAGTACAGCGGTACGACGGCCAGCTGCGGCGGGATCATCATCGTGCCGATGGTCAGCAGGAGCAGCAGGCCGGAGAAACGGAACCGCAGCTTGGCGAAGGCGAAGCCGGCCAGCGTGGAGAACAGCACCGTGCTCACCGTGATCGTGCCCGCCACGATCACCGAGTTGAACATCGCGGTACCGAGCCCCGCCTGGTCCCAGGCGCTCTGCAGGTTCTTGAACAGGTTGCCGCCGAACCACAGCGGCGGCGGGGTCTCGGCCAGCCTCCGGTCGGTGCGGGAGGCCGCGATGGCCGTCCACACCAGCGGGGCCAGGGAGACCAGCGCGAAGACGGTGAGCACGACGTACGTCACCGGACCCGCGTGCAGCTGCTTGCCCGCGCCCATCCGGCCCGGGCGGCGGGGCGCCTTCCGGGGCAGCGTCAGTTCACTGGTGGTCATTGGGACTTCCTCAGCCGTCGGGTGAGCAGCAGATTGACCGCGGCGACGAGCAGCAGGATCAGGAACATCGACCAGGCGATCGCGGACGCCTTGCCGAGGTTGCCGATGATCCAGCCCTGGTCGTACATGTACAGGCCGAGCGTCTGGAACTGGTGCTCCGAGCCGCCCTTGGACCCGCTGACCCCGCCGAACAGCAGCGGCTCACCGAAGAGCTGGGTCGCGCCGATGGTGGAGACCACGACCGTGAAGAGGATGGTCGGGCGCAGCTGCGGGATCGTCACATGCCGGAACTGCTGCCAGCGGTTGGCGCCGTCGATCGCCGCCGACTCGTACAGGTCGGTCGGGATCGCCTGCATGGCCGCCAGATAGATCAGCGCGTTGTAGCCGGTCCACCGCCAGATCACGATCGACGAGACCGCGAACTGCGAACCCCAGTCGGACTCGCGCCAGTTGACCGGGTCCGCCCCGAAGAAGTGCAGGATCCAGTTGACCATGCCGCCGTCCCACGAGTACAGCAGCGTGAACACCAGGGTCGCCGCGGCCACCGAGGTGGCGTACGGGGTCAGCATCACCACGCGCCAGACGGTCGAGCCGCGCAGCCTGTAGTTCAGCAGATGGGCCAGCCCGATCGCGGCCAGCAGCTGCGGCACGGTGGAGATGACCCCGATGGTCAGGGTGTTCTTCAGGGCGTTCCAGAAGAAGTCCGAGGACCACAGGTTCTGGTAGTTGTCCAGGCCCGCCCAGGTCTGGTGGTCCAGCGCGGACAGCTGCACGTGGTGCAGCGAGTACCAGGCCGTGTAGAGCAGCGGGACCAGGGTGAACGCCGCGAACAGGACGAAGAACGGGGACACGAACGCGTACGGCGACGCCTTCATGTCCCAGCGGTACAGCCGGCTGCGCCAGGAGTCGGCGCCCGCCGGCGTACCGCGACCGTGAGCGTCCCGGGCCGCGCCCGGCGGGGTACCGGGCGCGGCGTCGGCGCTCGTCGCGGAGTGCGCGAGGGCCTGCTCGGGGCTGGTCACTGGCCGAGCACGTCCTTGATCTCCTTGGCCGCGGCGTCCCAGCCCTGCGCGGGCGACTTGCCCTTCTGCTCGACCTGGAGGATGCCGATGTCGCTGATCGCGTTGTCGATCGGCTTGTCCTTGGCGCCGAGGGGCTGTGCCGGGATGGTCTTCGCCGAGTCGGAGAAGATCTGGGTGATCGGGGCGCCCGAGAAGTACGCCGTGGTGTCGGCCTGCGGCTTCAGGGTCGGGTACACCGAGGGGGTCGACGGGAAGCTGGCCTGCTTGGCGAAGACCTTCGCCTGCTGCTCGGGCGCGGTCAGCCACTTCGCCAGCGCGACGGCCTCCTTCTGGTGCCTGGTCGCGGTCGGTACGCCGAGGAAGGAGCCGCCCCAGTTCGACGCCGCCGGCGCCGCCGCCACGTCCCACTTGCCCTTGCCGGAGTCACCGGACTTCTGCTCGATGTAGCCGATCATCCAGGCCGGGCAGGCGACGGACGCGAAGGTGCCGTTGGCGAATCCCTGGTCCCAGGTCGGGTCGAACTGCTTGAGCTTCGCCGACATGTCGCTGGTGGCGGCGGTCATGGCGGCGTCCCAGGCCTTCTTCACGCCCTCGGACCTGTCCCAGACGACGTTGCCGTCCTTGTCGTAGTACCGCTCGCTCGCGCCGCCCACCGCCGCCATGTAGACGGAGGCGGCGGAGTCCACGAACTTGGTGCCCTTGGGGGCCTTCTTCATGTACTGCTTGCCGACGTCGACGTACTTGCTCCAGTCGCCCTTCCACATCCGGGCGAGCTTGGTCCGGTCGGTCGGCAGCCCGGCCTGCTGGAAGAGGTCCTTGCGGTAGCAGATGGCCATCGGCCCGGTGTCGGTCCCGAGCCCGATGAGCTTGCCGTCCTTGGTGGTGGCCTGGGCGTTCTTCCAGTCCAGCCACTGCGACTTGTCGACCTCCTTGCCGAGGTCGAGGAACTTGTCCGCCTGGGTCTGCACGGCCTCGGTGATGTTGCCGATCTCGATGGCCTCGATGTCGTCCGTTCCGGAGCCGGCCTGGAGGCGGGTGAGCACCTTCGGCCAGTACACGTCGGTACGGGTGGTGACGTTCTCCTTGATGTTGATGTCCGGATGCTGCTTCATGTACTCGTCGTAGAGGCCGGCCTGCTTGTAGCCGAAGACACCGAAGGTGCCGATGGTCAGCGTGATCTTGCCCTTGCCGTTTCCGCCGCCGTCCGAGTCGTTGGACGAGCCGTCGTCCGCGTCCTTGGCACAGCCGGCCAGCAGCCCCGTGGTCAGCGCGGCCACGGCCGCGAGGGCCATCAGCCGCTGGGACCGGCGGATGCTCGTGCGCATTGCGTCCTCCTGTTGCCTGACGTGCCGACCCCCCGGCCGACTGCATGGAATCGGGCCCGTTCGTACGCGCTGCGGCTCGGGCGGGGAACGTGCGGGTTGTGTAGGTGTCAGGTACTGTGGGAGCGCTCCCACCAGTGATGTGTTGAAGAGTCGCCGGTTCGGCGCGGGGTGTCAAGGGAGCGGACATCGGCAAGCGCGTTCAGTTATCGGCCCGTTAAGGGGGCCGGTGTTCTCCGGTGTCTCCGGGCGCCGGTCGCCGCTCGGCCGGCCCGTCCGGCGGTCGGCCGGAGGCAGGGAACGGGGGCCCGGGGGCGCAGCCCCTGGGACGGCAACGGCAGCGAACGGTGCTGTTACATTCCAGCCAGCACCAGGAGTCGGTCGAGAGAGGCGGAGCCCATGGCAAGCCACGGAGCGCGGGGCCGCGGCGGGGGCCGGCCCACGCTCGAGGAGGTCGCCGCCCGGGCCGGGGTCGGCCGGGGCACGGTCTCGCGGGTGATCAACGGCTCGCCCCGGGTCAGCGACGCCACCCGCGCCGCGGTCGAGGCGGCCGTGGCCGAGCTCGGCTACGTCCCCAACACGGCGGCCCGCGCCCTCGCGGCCAACCGCACCGACGCCATCGCCCTCGTGGTCCCCGAACCGGAGACCCGGTTCTTCGCGGAGCCGTACTTCTCGGACATGCTGCGCGGTGTCGGCTCCCAGCTCTCCGACACCGAAATGCAATTGCTGCTGATCTTCGCGGGCAGTGACCGGGAGCGGCAGCGCCTCGCGCAGTACCTGGCGGCCCACCGGGTGGACGGCGTCCTGCTCGTCTCGGTCCACGCCGACGACCCCCTGCCCGACCTGCTGGCCCAGCTGGAGATCCCGGCCGTGATCAGCGGCCCCCGCTCGGCCGGCGAGACGCTCACCTCGGTGGACTCGGACAACTACGGTGGCGCCCGCTCGGCGGTGGAGCACCTGCTGTCCCGGGGGCGCACCCGCATCGCCCACATCACCGGCCGCCTCGACGTCTACGGCGCCCAGCGCCGCCTCGACGGCTACCGCGACGCCCTGCGTGACGCGGGCCGCGAGCCGGACGAACTCCTCGTCGCGCCGGGGGACTTCACGGAGGAGGGCGGTCGCCGGGCGATGACCGTGCTGCTGCAGCGGCGCCCGGACCTGGACGCGGTCTTCGCCGGCTCGGACGTGATGGCGGCCGGCGCCCGGCAGGTGCTGCGTGAGGCGGGCCGCCGTATCCCGGACGACGTGGCGCTGGTCGGCTACGACGACTCCGCCATCGCCCGCCACATGGATCCGCCGCTCACCAGCGTGCGCCAGCCCATCGAGGAGATGGGCCGCGCGATGATCGACCTGCTCCTCACGGAAGTCGCCGACCGCCGCCCGCCCCTGTCCCGGGGACTGGAGCGGCAGCACGCGGTGCTGCCCACGGAGCTGGTGACACGGGCGTCGTCGTAGGGCCGCGCGGGGGTCGGGGCCGCTGCTCGTCGTCGTGGTTGGCGGCGCACCTGGGCCGGGGCCCGGCACGGGGCCGGTGACGGCGCCCGCATGCCCGGCACGGGCGCTCGCAGAACAGCGTGGAGCTGCGGGACACGGGGGCGGCCATGGCGGCGACGAATCTGTTCCGCACCCTCGGCGGCTCGGTGGGCGTGGCCGTCCTCGGCTCGCTGTTCACCCGGGCGGTGCCTGCCACGGCCAGTACGGCACAAAAGAATCAGCCGGTGACCCGTCTCGCGACGGAGTCACCGGCTGATCGGTGAGGGTGAGTGACGGGACTCGAACCCGCGACATCCTGGACCACAACCAGGTGCTCTACCAGCTGAGCTACACCCACCACGACCGGCGGTGGAACTTGTCGTTTCCCCGACCGGCCGAGAAGAAGTCTACAGGGTCCGAAGGGGTGCTCGCGCACACGTTTTCGCGAGCCCCTCTTCTCAGCTGTGCTGCGCCGGCAGGACGTGTTTGGCGGCGATCGCCTTCGCGGTGTCGGAGTCGGGGCCGGGCTGCGGGACGAAGATGGCCTCGCGGTAGTAGCGCAGCTCGGCGATCGACTCGCGGATGTCGGCGAGGGCCCGGTGGTTGCCGTTCTTCTCCGGGCTGTTGAAGTACGCCCTCGGGTACCAGCGGCGGGCCAGCTCCTTGATGCTGGAGACGTCCACGATCCGGTAGTGGAGGTAGCTCTCCAGGGCCGCCATGTCCCGCTCCAGGAAGCCGCGGTCCGTGCCGACGGAGTTGCCGCACAGGGGGGCCTTGCCGGGCTCCTTCACGTATTCCTTCACATACGCGAGGACCTGCTGCTCGGCGTCCTGGAGGGTCGTACCGTTCTCCAGTTCGGCGAGCAGCCCGGACGCGGTGTGCATCTGACGCACCACCTCCGGCATCGTCTCCAGCGCCTGCTCCGGCGGGCGGATGACGATGTCCACCCCCTCGCCGAGTACGTTCAGCTCGGAGTCGGTGACGAGGGCGGCCACCTCGATGAGAGCGTCTTCGGACAGCGAGAGGCCGGTCATCTCGCAGTCGATCCACACCATGCGATCGTTCATGCGACCACCCTAAAGCGGGCCTGGGCTTTTGTGACGCCCTGTGCTGGCGCTGAGCATGCTGGGGGCCGCGCCGGAAACGGGGCTGCGCAAAAGAAAAGGGGGGCGAGTGCCTGCTCGCCCCCCTTCTCTCAGCTACCGCTCCGCGGCCCCGGCAGCAGCCCCACCGCCCCCGCCGCTGTGCGGCGGCTCTGCATCGGTACGCCGCTGTCGCGGTCCGGGTGCAGCACGGGTGCGTGGCCCATCGGGCCGGGGCCCGTCAGACCCATGGCCGCGCCCGGCTGGCCTGCGGCGTGCACCGGCGGCTCCGTGTCGGCCTGCCTGTCGCCCTGCGGCCTGCGGGCCCGGTAGGCGGCCCGGTAGGCGGCGGGGGACGAGCCGAGCTGGCGGCGGAAGTGCCCGCGCAGCGCGACGGGGGAGCGGAAGCCGCACCGGCCCGCCACCTCGTCCACGGAGTAGTCCGACGTCTCCAGCAGCCGTTGGGCCTGGAGCACACGCTGCGTGATCAGCCATTGCAGCGGCGCGCTGCCCGTCAGCGAACGGAACCGGCGGTCGAACGTACGGCGGCTCATATAGGCGCGTGCCGCCAGGGTCTCCACGTCGAACTGCTCGTGGAGGTGTTCCAGCGCCCAGGCGACGACCTCGGCCAGCGGGTCGGCGCCGATCTCCTCTGGTAAAGACCTGTCCAGATAGCGCTCCTGACCGCCGCTGCGGCGCGGTGGCACGACCAGGCGCCGGGCGAGCGCGCCGGCCGCCTCGTTGCCGTGGTCCGACCGCACGATGTGGAGACAGAGATCGATTCCGGCCGCCGTACCCGCCGACGTGAGCACATCGCCGTCGTCGACGAACAGCTCACGTGGATCGACGTGCACCGACGGATAGCGCTTGGCCAGCGTCGGCGCGTACATCCAGTGAGTGGTCGCCGGGCGGCCGTCCAGCAGTCCGGCTGCCGCGAGCACGAACGCGCCCGTGCACAGCCCGACGATCCGGGCACCCTCCTCATGCGCCCGGCGCAGTGCGTCGAGCGCTTCCTCCGGTGGCGGCGCGGTGATCGAACGCCAGGCCGGTACGACGACCGTCCCGGCGCGCGATATCGCCTCCAGTCCATGCGGTGCGGTGAGTTCCAGGCCCCCTGTGGTCCGCAGCGGACCTTCCTCTCCGGCGCACACCAGCAGTCGGTAGCGCGGGACGCCGGCGTCCTGGCGGTCGATTCCGAACACCGACAGCGGAATGGAACTCTCGAAGATGGGGCCGCCGCTGAACAGCAGCACCGCGACGATCTCCTTGCGGCGGCGCCCGGAAAGCTTCCGGGCCGCGGCTTCCGGCGCGGCAGTGGAGTCGTGGCTCATACTGCTAAGCCCCCCTCGGTGGTCGCGGCTCCTCGGTTGTGTCGCTCCTGCACGTTTCCCCTCGGTCCTGCACGAGTCCCCCGCCGTAAAGACAGTCAAGATCGAATCTACTGGCTCCCGCGGTCTCACGGTGACCAGTTCCACACGCCCCAGATTGTCGACATGACAACTTGGCGTGAAGCATTCGATCACGAAGCGTTGCACTCGCGGAGCGTGGAGGGAAGTGCGCCTTGTCGCAGTGGCCAAACCGCGTAGGGTGCGCAACTGCCCGTAGACCCTTTCCGTGCAGGTCGAACGGGGGTTGGAGGGTGGTTGGAGGGCCTGTTGGGCGACATTCAGAAGTTGGCTGAAAAGATACGTTCGGGGGTACGGAAACAGGTCAGTCGACCGGTGTCCGTCTGCGGGTGTGACGTCCGCCTCTTTGCTTCGGGCAACGCCTGCGGCCGCGCGCGTTCCGCTCGGCGCACCGCTCCGACCGGCGCAGCAGGATCCGGCACACGGCCGTGACGGCGGCCAGACCCAGCGCCGCGCCCGCCGCGCCGGCCAGCGAGGTGCCGTACCAGACCAGGACGACGGGGACGAGGACGCAGCTGAAGGCGGCCCAGCGGATCACATCACTCACGGTGTCCGGCGCGGAGTGCGGATCGGAGGTGGATCGGGGACGGGGCATCTCTCGTACTCCCTGTGGCGGTGGCTCACCCGGTTCAACGTCTGTTCGAGCGGTCGGTCACCGCCCGTACGTCTGTGAATCCTGAGCAAACCGCCTGTACGGGGCAGCAACCATTGCGTTACGGGCGCGGCTCGTGCATGCTCCGGTGAACCCCTACGGATGTCGGGGACCGCTTACGGAGCGTGCGCGGGATCTGGGCTCAGGAGGCGTGCCGCCGTACCCTTGGGGGTATGGGGTTGGGAAGATGTTTCCCGGACACAGCTCCGCCGCACACTGTCGTCCCACCCATAAAGGATCACAACGCCGAGACAGCCATGGCCGGTCACGAATTCTTCGAACCCGCGGACCGCAAGCGGCCGGTCGCCGACCCCACGGCGGCCGATCCCCTGGCGGCGGAAGCGTCACGCCCTTCCTGCGATCCCGCCTTCCGGCACGGAGTCGTCGTCGGCTTCGACGGCTCGACCTCCAGTGAGCGAGCCCTCGCCTACGCCATCGGCATGGCCCACCGCTCCCACTCCGGCCTGATCATCGTCCATGTCGCCAACCGGCTGCCGACCACCGTGTGGGCCGGCTGCGAGCCGCCCGTCTTCGTCGACGTGCCGGACCACCGCACCGAGGTCCTCGGTCTGGAACTGGCGTGCGCGGACTACCTGGCCGAGGTGCCGTGGATCCTCGTGGAGCGCGGCGGTGACATCTGCCACGAGCTGGAGGAGGTCGGCAAGGAGTACGAGGCGGACGCGATCGTCGTCGGCTCCACGCACGGCATCGTCGGCCGGATCTTCGGCTCCGTCGCGGGGCGGCTCGCCAAGCGGGCCCGGCGGCCCGTGATCGTCATTCCCTGACGCTCCCAACTCCCCGGAGCAGTACGGCGACTCCCTTTGTACAGCGCGAAACTACTCGCGCGTAGAGGTGGTTTGTGCCCTTGTGAAGGGCATATATCGGTCACCGCGCAACTGCACGACATGAAGGGAGCCCGCCGTGGACAACGGAAGTACTACGGTGGTCGGCCGACTCGCCCTGGGAATAACCCTGTTGGCGTTCGGCCTCGGTACGACAGGCGTGATCCACGGCGTGGCCGCGTCCGACGCCGTGTCAGTCGCCCATTACGTGGGCGGAGTTGCTCTGTTCCTGGTCGGCCTGCTGGCCTTCCGCGGCGGCGACGGCGTTTCCGGAACGGGCTTCGTGGCCCTCGGCGCGCTGTGGTTCACCTGGGCGGCCGGCGGTCACTCCTCCGCCGACGCGGCCGGGCTCTTTCTGCTCCTGTTCGCCCTCGTGGCGCTCACGTTGACCCTCGCGGGCGGGGACGGCCTGGGTCAGCTCATGCACGGGCTGCTGTTCCTGGCGATGCTGGTGCTGGCCGTCGCGGCCTTCGCCGACAGCTCTTCCCTGGCCAAGGTCGGGGGCTGGGTGGCCGCCGTCTCCGGTGCGGTGGCGTGGTACGCCGCCACGGCCGCGCTGGCGCACTGGCCGACGGCGCTTCCCGGGCGTGCTGCGGGCCGGGGGGTGACGGCCGCCGGCTGATGAGCAGCAGCACGGAAGGACCCCCGCGTGAAGGTGGCCACGCGGGGGTCCTTTCCGTTGTCGCGGATCTGTTGTCGCGGAATTACTCCACCGTCACCGACTTCGCCAGGTTCCTCGGCTTGTCGATGTCCCGGCCCAGCGCCTTCGCCGTGTGGTACGCCAGCAGCTGGAGCGGGATGCCCATCAGGATCGGGTCGAGCTCGTCCTCGTTCTTGGGGACGACGATCGTCTGGTCGGCCTTGTCCTGGTGCTGGTGGGCCACCGCGAGGATCTTGCCGCTGCGGGCCTTGATCTCCTCCAGGGCCGCGCGGTTCTTCTCCAGCAGGTCGTCGTCGGGGACGATCGCCACCGTCGGCAGAGCCGGCTCGATCAGGGCCAGCGGGCCGTGCTTCAGCTCGGAGGCGGGGTAGGCCTCGGCGTGGATGTAGGAGACCTCCTTGAGCTTCAGGGAGGCCTCACGGGCCACCGGGTAGCCCCGGACACGGCCGATGAAGAGCATCGAGCGGGCGTCGGCGTACAGCTCGGCCAGCTCCTTGATCTGCTCCTCCTGCTTGAGGATCTCGGTGATCTGCTCGGGCAGCTTGCGCAGGCCCTGGATGATCCGCTTGCCGTCGCGGACCGAGAGATCACGGGTGCGGCCCAGGTGCAGGGCGAGCAGGGCGAAGGCCACCGTCATGTTCGTGAAGCACTTCGTCGAGACCACGCACACCTCGGGGCCCGCGTGCACGTAGATCCCGGCGTCCGCCTCGCGGGCGATCGCCGAGCCGACGACGTTGACGACGCCGAAGACCTTGGCGCCCTTGCGCTTCAGCTCCTGGACGGCGGCGAGGACGTCGTACGTCTCACCGGACTGGGAGACGGCGACGTACAGGGTGTCGGGGTCCACGACCGCGTTGCGGTAGCGGAACTCCGACGCCGGCTCGGCGTCCGCCGGGATACGGGCCAGCTCCTCTATCATCTGGGCGCCGATCATGCCCGCGTGGTACGAGGTGCCGCAGCCGAGGATCTTCACGCGGCGGATCTGCCGGGCCTCGCGGGCGTCCAGGTTGAGGCCGCCGAGGTGCACGGTGGAGAAGCGGTCGTCGATGCGGCCGCGCAGCACGCGGTCCACGGCGTCGGCCTGCTCGAAGATCTCCTTGTGCATGTAGGTGTCGTGGCCGCCCATGTCGTACGACTCGGCCTCCCACTCCACCGTGGTGGGCTCGGCGGTGGTGCGCGTGCCCTCGGTGGTGTAGGTGCGGAAGTCGTCGGCCTTGAGCGTGGCCATCTCGCCGTCGTCGAGGGTCACTATCTGCCGGGTGTGGGTGACCAGGGCGGCGATGTCGGAGGCGACGAACATCTCCTTCTCGCCGATGCCGAGGACGACCGGGGAGCCGTTGCGGGCCACCACGATCCGGTCGGGGAAGTCGGCGTGCAGCACCGCGATGCCGTAGGTGCCCTCGATCACCCGGACCGCCTGGCGGACCTTGTCCTCCAGCTTCTCGGCCGTGGCGCGGGCGATGAGGTGGGTGAGCACCTCGGTGTCGGTCTCGGAGAGGAACTCGACGCCGTCCGCCTCCAGCTTGCGGCGCAGGTCGGCGGCGTTGTCGATGATGCCGTTGTGGACGACGGCGACCTTGTTGTCGGCCGACATGTGCGGGTGGGCGTTGACGTCGGAGGGGGCGCCGTGGGTGGCCCAGCGGGTGTGGGCGATGCCGGTGGTGCCCTTGAAGCGCGCCGGGACCTTGGCCTCCAGGTCGCGCACCCGGCCCTTGGCCTTGACCATCTTCAGGCCGGGCGCCTTCGGGGAGGTGACGACGATGCCCGCCGAGTCGTAGCCGCGGTATTCCAGCCGCTGCAGCCCTTCGAGCAGCAGCGGGGCCACGTCACGCTTCCCGATGTATCCGACAATTCCGCACATGTATAGGTATTCCTAGCCGTAGACGATGCGGCGCAGCTGCCTGAGCGTCAGCTCGGGCGGTGCCACCGCTCGGTACTTGAGGTCCGCCGAGATCTGTTCGAAGATCTCCGCGTTGACCAGGCCCTGGGCCTGCAGTTCACGGTGACGGCGACGGACGTAGCCCTCCGTCGACTCGTCGAAATAGGCGAGCACGTCCTGGATCACACGCAGCGCCTCGCCCCGGGCAAGGGGCGTGGACCGCGTCAGATGATCAACGAGTTCGTCGTGCACCCGGTAGATCCTGAGGTACGGGGCCACGGTTTCGCAAGGAGCGTGCCCGATTTCGGGCAGACGTCCGCCGTGAGTGCTGTTGGATCTCTGTTCGCAAGCTGTCCACTCTGTGTCTTGCATCTCGTTGCCCGGGCCCACGAGTTTCGGACGCCATGGACATTCCACGTATGGGAGTACCCGAGAAGCTGGCCGAGCGCATGAGCATGGCCGAACAGCACGAGTACCTGCGCGCCAGATTCTCGCGGCGCAACCTGATCAGAGGCGGCGCCGTCACCCTGGGCGCCGTCGCGGGCGGCGCGTTCGTCCCGGGTGCCACCGCCCGGGCGGCCGTGCCCACACAGCGGACGGCGCCCGCCACCGAGACCGTGGACGGCGCCCTCGTCGCCCCCTTCGGCCGCCACCTCGCCTACGGCAACGACCCCCGCACGGAGATGACCGTCTCCTGGCAGGTCCCGGTCGCCGTGAAGAAGCCGTTCATCCGCATCGGCGCCCACCCCTGGGACCTCTCCCGCAAGATCGAGGCCGAGGTCCGCAGCCTCTACACCCCGGCCGGCGTCGGCGCGAGCGGCGACCACACGCAGTACTACCTGCACGCCCGGCTCACCCACCTGCGCCCGGGCAGGACCTACTACTACGGCGTGGGCCACGAGGGCTTCGACCCGGCCGAGCGGCACCTGCTGGGCACCCTGGGCACCTTCACCACCGCCCCCGCCCACAAGGCGCCGTTCACCTTCACCGCCTTCGGCGACCAGGGCGTCAGCTACCACGCCCTGGCCAACGACAGCCTGATCCTCGGCCAGAACCCGGCCTTCCACCTGCACGCCGGCGACATCGCGTACGGCGACCCGGCCGGCCAGGGCAAGACCACCGACACCGGCTTCGACTCCCGCACCTGGGACCAGTTCCTGTACCAGACCGAGTCGGTCGCCAAGCAGATCCCGTGGATGGTCTCTTACGGCAACCACGACATGGAGGCCTGGTACTCACCCAACGGCTACGGCGGTGAGGAGGCCCGCTGGACACTCCCGGACAACGGCCCCGACGCCAGGAACCTGCCGGGTGTCTACTCCTTCGTCCACGGCAACACCGCGGTCATCTCGCTGGACCCGAACGACGTCTCCTTCGAGATCCCGGCGAACCTGGGCATATCCGGCGGAACCCAGACCACTTGGTTCGAGGCCCAGCTGAAGAAGTACCGGGCCTGTGACGACGTCGACTTCATCGTCGTGTTCTTCCACCACTGCGCGTACTGCACGTCCACGGCGCACGCCTCGGAGGGGGGCGTGCGCCAGGAGTGGGTGCCGCTGTTCGAGAAGTACCAGGTGGACCTGGTCATCAACGGCCACAACCACCAGTACGAGCGCACCGACGTGATCAAGGACAACAAGGTCACCAAGAAGCTCCCGATCGGCGGTACCGCCTACCCCGAGACCGAGGGCGTGGTCTACGTCACGGCGGGCGCGGCGGGCCGCAGCCTGTACGCCTTCTCCGCCCCGGACTCCTACGAGGGCCACGAGCACGAGGTGGACTCGGTCGCCTCCTTCATCAACACCAAGGACGGCAAGGTCAACGAGACGGTCACCTGGTCCCGGGTCCGCTACCTCAACTACTCCTTCCTGCGCGTGGACGTCACCCCCGCGCCGAAGGGCCGCCAGACCACCCTGACGGTGTCGGGCATCGCCGAGACCGGCGACCGCATCGACCACTTCACGGTGTCCCGCACGGCGAAGTGACAGTCCGGCGGGCGGTCCTCACATGCGCTTGAGGACCGCCTGCTTGGCCAGGGTGAACTCCTCCTCGGTCAGGACCCCGTCGCGGTGCAGTTCGCCCAGCTCGCGCAGGCGGCGCAGCAGGGCGTCGTGGTCGCTCCCGGCGGGCGCCCTGTCGAGCACCGGCGGATCCTTCGGCGTCTCCTGCCCCGCCGCGGCCGGATGCGGCAGCCGGGCCTGTACGGCGGCGGCCACCAGGGCCATCAGCGGGTCCTTCTTGAAGCCCCACAGCTCGACCGCGTTCGGGTCGTACTTGGCCGTCGCCGTCACCGGGGCACCGCGCACCCGGAAGCGCAGGTGCCCGTTCTCCAGACCGGCCGCCGGCTGCCACTCCACGCCGAGGACATCCGCGAGCGGGATGGTCCGGGTGCCGACGTTCGCCTTGGCGTTCTCGGTCTTCCAGTTCCACTCCAGCCGCACCCGCTCCCCGTCGAAGCTCGCCGTGCCGTCCCCGGCCGAGGCGGACACCGGCAGGGGCGGGCCCGGCAGCAGGTACTCGCCGACCGGGTCCGGTGAAACGCGGTCCAGCAGAAGGGCGTTGCGCACCTCCTCGGCGAAGTACTCGGCGACGCCGTACCGGTCGGACTCCACGGTCAGCTGGTAGGGGTCGTGCGGCTCGCCGAGCCGGCCGCCGGTGGCCTGCGTCAGCGGATCGGCCCCGTCCCGCAGCCGCAGCCGCAGCCGCCCCGACTTCCGCCCCTGCTCGAAGGAGACACCGGCCAACGCTCCGAGCGGCACGACGAGTTCGCCCAGCTCACGGCGGAGCAGGCTCACGTTCTTGTCCCGGCCCGGGGTGAGCCGCAGGGCATCGCCGTCGAAGGTCCAGGTGCCGTCCTTCTGGATGATTTCCGCCATGGAGGGATTGTTTCACCGGATCTGCGGGAGAGTGGTCTCGACCACAACTGAAGGGAGCGCATGTGAGACGCACACACAGCACGACTCCCCGAACCACCCGCATGCTCGGATCACTGCTGCTGGTGGCCGCGGCCGGTGTGTTCACGCTCGGCGCCGCACCCGCGGCACCCACGGCGACAGCGGCCGTCCCCACCCCGCTGGACCGGGTGATCCCGGCACCCGCCTCCGTCACGCCGGGCAAGACGCCGTACCGCATCACGCGGGCGACCGGCGTCCGGGTCGACGACTCGGCCGAGGTCCGCCGGATCGGCGCGTACCTCACCGGCATCCTGCGGCCCTCCACCGGCTATCCGCTGCCGCTCACCGACCACGGCGGCGGCATCCGACTCCACCTCGCACCGGGCGACTTCGGCGCCGAGGGCTACCGGCTGCACAGCGACGCGAGCGGCGTCACCATCACCGCGAGCGCCCCCGCAGGCCTCTTCCACGGCGTGCAGACCCTGCGTCAGCTCCTCCCGCCGGCCGTCGAGAAGAAAACGGTGCAGGCGGGCCCCTGGCAGATCGCCGGCGGCACCATGGAGGACCACCCCCGCTACTCCTACCGTGGCGCCATGCTGGACGTCTCCCGGCACTTCCTCACCGTCGACCAGGTCAAGCGGTACATCGACCAGTTGGCCCTCTACAAGATCAACGAGCTGCATCTGCACCTCAGTGACGACCAGGGCTGGCGCATCGCCCTCGACTCCTGGCCGCGCCTGGCCACCTACGGCGGCTCCACGGAGGTCGGCGGCGGCCCGGGCGGCTACTACACCAAGGCGCAGTACCAGGAGATCATCCGGTACGCGGCCTCCCGCTACCTGGAGGTCGTCCCCGAAATCGACATGCCCGGCCACACCAACGCGGCCCTCGCCTCCTACGCCGAACTCAACTGCGACGGCATCGCACCCCCGCTGTACACCGGTACGAAGGTCGGCTTCAGCTCGCTGTGCGTGCCCGAGCAGGTCACCTACGACTTCGCGGACGACGTGATCCGGGAGCTGGCCGCCCTCACCCCCGGCCGCTACCTCCACATCGGCGGCGACGAGGCGCACTCCACCAGCCACGCCGACTATGTGACGTTCATGGACCGGGTGCAGCCGACCGTCGCCAAGTACGGAAAGACGGTCATCGGCTGGCACCAGCTCACCGGCGCGCACCCGGCCCAGGGCGCCCTCGCCCAGTACTGGGGCCTGGACAGCACCAGCGCGGCGGAGAAGGACCAGGTCGCCAACGCCGCCCGGAACGGCACCGGCCTGATCCTCTCCCCGGCGGACCGGATCTACCTTGACATGAAGTACACCAAGGACACCAAGCTGGGCCTCGACTGGGCAGGCCTGGTCGAGGTCAAGCGGTCGTACGACTGGAACCCGGGCACCTACCTCCCGGGCGCCCCGGCTTCCGCCGTCCGGGGTGTGGAGGCGCCCCTGTGGTCGGAGACCCTGAAGAAGTCCCCCGACATCGAGTACATGGCGTTCCCCCGCCTGCCCGGCGCCGCCGAACTGGGCTGGTCCCCGGCGGCGACGCACGACTGGGACACGTACAAGGTGCGCCTGGCCGCCCAGGCCCCACGCTGGGACGCCCTGGGCATCACCTACTACAAGTCACCCCAGGTCCCCTGGCCCACGAGCTGACCACATACGGACGGGCACCCCGGAGGACCGTACTCCGGGGTGCCCGTCCGTCTGCCTGGGTGTCCTTGGGTATGGAGTCGAGACGGCGAGGCGGGAACTCCACGGCCCGTTGGCACGTTGCGAGGGCGACCTGATCTCTGATGTGTCACACGGCGGTGGTGCCGTCGTCGGGGGAGCAAACCATGGCCATGGTGGGGCTGTTCTGCATCGTCGGGAGCGACGTGTACCTGGGCGCGAAGCCGTCCGGTCTGGCTCCCGGGGTACGTCTGACCCCCGAGGGCGTGGTGGCCCTCGGCGACAGACAGTCCGGCCTGCACCTGTGGGAGGACGTGCACGCCCTGACGGTGACGGACGTCCCCGTGAAGTCCCTGAAGCTGCAGGCCGGCGCGGTCAAGGACCTGGCCCTGGGCATGGTGCTGGACGTGGCCCTGTCCGGGGGTGTCGGCCTGACGGGCGAGGACCCGCCGATGATGAGGGTGTGCGTGGAATCGACCGACGGTGAGCACGAGTTGTCGGCGTACGCCGCCGCGGCGGTCGGTTACTCCCAGACGGAGGTCGACCTCTCCCGCGCTCTCCTGTCCCGCCTCACGGAGGGAGCCGCGACAATGGCGACGACGCTGGCGGCCATGTCGGAGTGGGGCCGCGCGCGGGAAGGCGGGTCGCCTCGGAAAGCGGAGCGGGAGGGGCTGTTGCGGGAGTGGGTGGGCTGACGCCTCGCCTGTGGCCTGTGTCTCAAGGGGTCCAACGCCTGCCATTGGGCACGGCTCGCCGTCCTGTCCGCCGCACCCGTCCTGGCTCTCGGCGTCACCCGGGCATCTGTCTGGCGGTGAACCACTATTTCTGGAGGTCGTCGACGGCCTTCAGCAACCGTCGTCGTCACCTCCGTCGCCGCTGCCGCCTCCCACGTATGCCACTGCTCGTCGTACCACTTCAGTAGCTCGGTGTGCTCACGCCGCCGCCATGACTGCGGACGCCAGAGCATCCAGATCACCGCGCCTCCGGAAGCGGCGTCGACATCGGCCGACACCACGGTCGGTACGCGCCGCGGCATCCACCACGGCTGCGGATCGGCCCTCGCCTGCGCCCGCCTCACCATGCGCGGGGCATCAAGCCCCCATTCGCCCAGGCAACACCGGCCCCGACGCTCACGAGCCGTAGGCTGCACGAGTGATTGAAACGGTTGTGTTCGACGTCGGAGAGACGATCACCAGGGATGACCGGTACTGGGCGTCCTGGGCCGACTGGCTCAGCGTTCCCCGTCATACCCTGTCCGCGCTCGTCGGAGCCGTCGTGGCTCAAGGCATCGACAACGCCGAGGCCCTGAGACTCGTCCGTCCGGGCATCGACGTCGCCGCCGAGTACCGGGCGCGGGAAGCAGCAGGGCGCGGTGAGTCCCTGGACGAGACAGACCTGTACGAGGACGTGCGACCGGCGCTCACCATGCTCCGGCAGCACGGGGTGCGAGTGGTCATCGCGGGGAACCAGACGGTCCGGGCCGGTGAGCTGCTGCGCGGTCTGAATCTACCTGCGGACGTGGTCGCGACATCGGGGGAGTGGGGCGTCGCCAAGCCTCAGCCGGAGTTCTTCCGGCGAGTGGTGGAGGTGGCGCAGGCTCCTCCGCAGCGCACGGTGTACGTGGGAGATCACCCGGTGAACGACGTGTTCCCGGCTAAGGCGGCCGGACTGCGCGTGGCCCACATCCGCCGCGGCCCGTGGGGACGTCTGTGGGCAGACGACGCTGATGTGATTGCTGCCGCGGACTGGCGGATCGACAGCCTCGGCGAGCTTGCCGCGCTTCTTGGTGACTGAAATCTGCAAACTGGTCCCCCACGCGCGGTGACGGGGCAGTGCCTTCTCACCCCCACCCGGACCGCCGACCTGACCGCCGTACGATCCCTGTACTACCGACGGCCGACCGGGTTCGCCTTCCCGCACCTGCCCGAGCAAGATGCGCGGTTTGCCGTCACCCAGGCCCGGTACGGACTCGGAGGCGTGCTCGAGTCCCTGCCGGGGTGCTTGTACGTCAACCACCCGCACAGGATCGGCGACGCCGAATTCAAGCCCTCCGGCCTCGTCGCGGCGAGGCAGGCAGGATTCGACGTACCGGCCACACTCATCACCTCCAGCCCGGACGCCGCCCGGGCCTTCGTCAAACGCCACCACTCGGTCATCTACAAGCCGCTGTCGAACCCGGCGTACCACGTAGACGGCGTCTCCTCCGTCGTCCGGATCGCGGAGGTCGCCGCCGAGGACATCGACGAGCACGTGGCCGGCACCGCGCATCTCTTCCAGGAGCGCGTCCCCAAGGAAGCGGACGTCCGCGTCACCGTCATCGGCACTCGGGTGTTCTGCGTTCGCATCGACTCCGATCTGCTGGACTGGCGTACCGACTACGGCCGTCTGAAGTACACCCCTGTGGAGCCGCCACCACGGACTAGGGCGTCACTTTTCCGGTACCTGGACAGCTTCGGGCTCGTTTTCGGCGCTTTCGACTTCTGTGTGGGCACGGACGGGCGATGGTGGTTCCTGGAGTGCAACCCCTCCGGCCAGTGGTATTGGCTGGAACCGGAGACCGGCATGCCGATGCTCCAGGCCATGGCCGACCTACTGGAGAGGACGACGTGAACACCGAGGTGACACAGCTGCACCAGCGGTTGGTCGACAGTCTTCAGCAGACAGGGGCGCTGCGGACCGAGCCGTGGAGGCGGGCGGTGGAGTCCGTTCCCCGGCACGAGTTCCTCCGGAGCGGCTTCTTCCGTCGGGTGCCGAACGCCTTCCCCGCAGCTTGGCAGCCTGTTCTGGAGGGCAGCGCGGACTGGATGCGGGGCTGCTTCGCCGACGAGTCGCTCGTGACACAGATCGCCAACACGATCGTTCCGTCAGACATTCGCGGGGAAATCCTGCGTGAGCCGACCAGCTCCAGCACGCTGCCCTCGCTCGTGGTGCGCATGCTGGAGGAACTGCGGGCGGAGCCAGGTATGAGGGTGCTGGAGATCGGCACCGGTACCGGCTACTCGACCGCGCTGCTCTGCGCCCGGCTGGGCGAGGGCGCCGTCACCTCCATCGAGTACGACAAGGAGGTGGCCGCGCGGGCGCAGACGGCTCTTGGCCGGATCGGGATGTACCCCACTCTCATCACCGGTGACGGCCTGCGCGGCTTTGCCAAAGGTGCACCGTACGACCGGATCATCGCGACCTGCGGCGTGCGAACCGTGCCCTCGGAGTGGATCGAGCAGGCTCGGCCTGGCGGAGAGATCCTGACGACCATCGGTGGCTGGCTCGGCACCTCGGAACTCGCTCGATTGGCCGTGCACGACGACGGCACCGCATCCGGGCCGCTGTTGGGCGGCCGAGTGAGCTTCATGCTCGCGCGTCCGCAGCTGCCGCCACCACTCGGCCTGCTCCCAGACCTGAGCGCAGGCGAGGAGCGCCCGGCCACTGTCGGGGCCGACGCCCTGGACGGCTGGGCGTCCCGCTTCGTTGTGCAGTCCGCGCTTCCGGGCGGCCAGCGTCTGACCATGGAACGCGACGGGCTCCGGGAGGAAGTCCTGATCGACGTCGACTCCGGCTCTTGGGCCGCTCTCTATGAGGAGAACGGCCGGTGGACTGTGCGGCAGGACGGTCCACACGCTCTGTGGGACGCTGCCGAAGACCAACTGGGCCGCTGGTATGCCGCTGGAGCACCTGAGCTGGAGCGGTTCACCCTCCGCGTTACGCCGGAGGGACAGAGCTACAGCTGGTAGCGGCAACCGGAGAAGCCGGACGGGCACCCCGGAGGACCGTACTCCGGGGTGCCCGTCCGTCTTCGGAGCCGACTGCTGGAGCAGACCGGTCAAAGCTCGTCTCTCAGCCGCGTCCAGGTATGGCTGTCCAGGCCGTCATGGGGCCCGATGCGGGAGAGTTCCGTGCCGTCGCGGCCCAGGGCCGAGATGACGGGACGGTCTGCGAGGCCGGCGGTGCGGGGAGATGTCCAGACAGCGATGAGCCTGCGCTGCTCGGGAGCCTCGATCCGGCGGGCGCCGATGAGCACATGCCCCACGTCCGGCCCGAGGCGCACGATCTCGCAACCGATCCATGGGGCTGAGATGAGGGAGCCAGGAGGGGCGAGGCGGCGGGTGAGGCTGAGGCTGCCCGCGGCGTGGCGAATGTCGAGCACATCGACGTCGGCACCGTCGTCTCCGTCTCCGTCGCCCCAGCCGCCTCCCACGTACCGCCACCGCTCGTCGTACCACTCCAGCAGCTCGGTGTGCTCACGCGTCCGCGGTGACTTCGGACGCCACAGCATCCAGACCGCCGCGACTCCCGAGGCGGGGTCGACATCGGCCGACACCACGGTCAGTACGCGCCGCGGCATCCACCACGGCTGCGGACCGGCCCCCGCCCGCACCCGCCTCACCACACCCAGCACGAATGCCTCCCACCAGGGCCCCGCCCACACGGCCGCTCGCCATGCCCGCATGTGCCTGCGATACCCGGTGCGCGGAGGCATCAAGCCCCACGCTCAGAGGCCGGTGATCGGGTTCGTCAGGGTGCCGATGAGCTGGAGGGCGCCCGACGGGTCGGTGAGGTCCACCATCTGTTTGTTGTTGCGGAGTTGGAGGCGGTTGAGGCAGGACAGGGCGAACTCGGGGGTGAAGATGTCGTACTGACGGAATCGTTCGGCCAGTTCGGGGTTCGCCTCCTGGTACTCGTGGGTGACCTCGGCGACCGTGCGCCAGAAGGCGTGCTCCTCCAGGGTCCCCTCGGCGGCGAGGTGTGCGGCGAGGAAGCGGAAGAAGCAGTCGAAGACGTCCGTGAAGATCGACAGCAGCTTCGTGTCGTCCGGGACCTCGACACGGATCCGCTGTACCTCCGGCGGCAGGACCGCGTCCGGGTCCATCACCACGATCTCCTCGGCGATGTCCTTGTAGACCGCCCGCTGCACCACGCCGTCCTTGAGCACCAGGATCACGTTCTCCCCGTGCGGCATGAACGCCAGGTCGTAGGCGTAGAAGCTGTGCAGCAGGGGGGTGTAGTAGGCGCGGAGGTAGCGGCGCAGCCACTCCGTCGGCGGGAGTCCCGAGCGGGCGATCAGCGCGCCCGCGAAGGAGGCGCCGTTGTGGTCCACGTGCAGCAGGGAGGCCATGGTGGCCAGGGACTCGCCGTCCTGGAGCGAGGGTACCGGGCTCTCCCGCCACAGTGCGGCCAGCATCTTGCGGTAGGGGGAGTAGCGGTCGGTGGCCTGTTCGTACTCCAGGTGCCGGTAGCCGACGGCCGCCCGCTCGCGGATGATCGACAGGCCCGTGGACTTCAGCACTGGGTCGTTCTCGATCAGCTGGGCCAGCCAGTCGTTGATGGCTGGCGTGGCCTCCATGTAGGCGGCCGAGAGCCCCCGCATGAAGCCCATGTTGAGGACGGACAGGGCCGTCTTGACGTAGTGCTTCTCCGGGTGGGACGTGTTGAAGAAGGTCCGGATGGACTGCTGGGCCAGATACTCGTCGTCGCCTTCGCCCAGGCAGACCAGGTGCCGGCGGGCCACCTCGGCGGCGAAGGTGACGGAGAGCTTGTTCCACCACTGCCAGGGGTGGACGGGGATGAGGAGGTAGTCGGCGGGGTCGAGGCCCTGGGCGGTGAGCCGGCCGTGGAACCGGTCGACCGTGTCCGCGCCCAGCTCCTGCCGGACGAACTCCTCGTACGCGATCCCGGCACCCGCCGTGAAGGCGGCCCGTGAGCGGTGCGCGGCCAGCCACACCAGACGGACGGGGCTCGCGGTCTCCGGGGCGTAGGAGAGGTACTCGTGGATGCCGAAGCCGAGCCGGCCGTTGTTGGCGACGAAGCAGGGGTGCCCCTCGGTCATCCCGGTCTCGATCGCCTGGAAGCCGCGACCCGCCAGCTCGGCGGAGGTGATGCGGGGCTTGGTGAGCTTGTAGCAGGTGCTGGAGAGGGTGGAGGAGATCTCCTCCAGGTAGACCGGCAGGATCTCGTCGGTCAGCCGCAGGGACTCCTTCAGCTCGATGAAGAAGTCCAGGGCGGACAAGGGGAGTTCGGCACCGTTCCGGTGCCGGGTGAGGGACTCGGCGTCGACCTGCCAGTGGTCGAGGGCGCGCCGGACGGCGGAGAAGCGGTAGGAGGTCAGGCCGTCGTCACTGCGGACGACGTACCCGTCCCCCTCCCGCGCAGGTGTGATCAGGCGCTCGTGGGCGAACTCGGCGAGCGCCTTGCGTATCAGCAGACAGTTGGCGGTCGCCCAGCGCTCGGGGGAGAGGTGGGCAACGGTGTCGGCGAGGGTCATGCGGCCACCCCCGTCGCAGCGGTGAACTGCTCGCGCGTGCAGAAGCTCAGCAGCGCCTTCTTCTCCGGCTTCTGGATCTCCCGCTCGGGCACGAACCCGACGGCCTCGTTCAGCTCGTGTACGGCCGTGTTGCGGACGTCCGGTTCGACTACGACGCGCTTCACCTCCGGATCCTCGAACAGGTGCGCCATCACGGCCGTGATGACGGCCCGCGTGAACCCGTGCACGGGCGTGTCGGTGGGCGCGACCAGGAAGTGCATGCCGGCATCGCCCGGCTGTGCCTCGTACAGGCCGGTCAGCTCGCGGTGCGCGGGGTCGTACTTCTCCATGAGGAAGACGGGCACGCCGCCGCGCAGTCCGAGCAGCGCGTGGTGGTGCTCGTCCGCCGCGATCTCCATGTAGGCCCGCTCGACGTCCTCCAGTTTCGCGTCCTGCATCATCCAGAAGGACGCCTTGGGGTGGGTGACCCAGGAGTGCAGCAGTTCGCCGTGGGTCAGGGGATCGACGGGACGGAAGGTGAAGGTCATGTCCGTGTCGGTCATACCGCGAACTCCTGGAAGGCGATCGTCTTCTCGATGGGGTAGTACTCGGTGCCGAGCAGTTCGCGGATGATGTACGCGTTGCGGTAGGCGCCCATGCCCAGGTCGGGGCTGGTGATGCTGTGGGTGTGGACGCCGGCGTTCTGCAGGAAGACCCCCCGGCCGGTGACGTCGATGGCGTAGTTGCGGGCGACGTCGAAGCGGCCGTGTCCGTCGAAGCGGAGGCGGTCCCGGATCGGGGCGAGGAAGGCCGGGGGCTCGTAGTGGTAGCCGGTGGCCAGCAGCAGGCCCTCCGTGCGGATCTCGAAGTCCTTGCCCTGCTCGTCCTGGTGGAAGCCGAGGGTGTAGGTGCCGTCGGCGTCGTGACGGGCGCTCTTCAGGGTGGAGTTGGTCAGCAGACGGGTCGGGACCGGGCGGTCGCCGCTCTCGACGTTCTTCTGGTAGAGCAGGTCGAAGATCGAGTCGATCAGATCCGAGTTGATGCCCTTGAACAGGCCCTTCTGCTGCTTCTCCAGCCGGTAGCGGGTCTCCTCCGGCAGCGCGCGGAAGTAGTCGATGTAGTCAGGACTGGTCATCTCCAGGGTCAGCTTGGTGTATTCGAGAGGGAAGAACCGCGCGGAGCGGGTGACCCAGTTGAGCTGGTAGCCGTGGACGTCGATCTCGGCGAGCAGCTCGTGGTAGATCTCGGCCGCGCTCTGGCCGCTGCCGACGATCGTGACGGACTTCTTCGCCTGCAGCTCCGCCTTGCGGTGCACGTACTGGGAGTTGTGCAGGAAATCGCCGGGCAGGTCCTGGCAGGCCTGCGGGACGTACGGGGTCGTCCCCGTGCCCAGGACCAGGTGCCGGGCGCGGAACGTTTCACCGGCCTGCGTGCGGACGACGTACAGCTCGTCCTCGTACGTCACCTCGGTGACCGTCGTGCCGAAGCGGACGCTGCGGAGTTTGCCCGCCGCCCAGCGGCAGTAGTCGTCGTACTCGATCCGCAGGGGATAGAAGTTCTCGCGGATGTAGAACGAGTACAGTCTGCCTTTCTCCTTCAGGTAGTTGAGGAAGGAGTAGGGCGAGGTGGGGTCGGCGAGGGTGACCAGGTCCGACATGAACGGGGTCTGCAGGTGGGCGCCGTCCAGGAACATCCCGGCGTGCCACTCGAAGTCCGGCTTGGAGTCGAGGAAGACGCCGTCCAGACCGGCGATCGGTTCGGTGAGACAGGCGAGGCCGAGGTTGAAGGGGCCGAGCCCGATCCCCACGAAGTCATGAACACGGGTGGCTTCAGGAAGCGCGGTCAAGGGACTCTCCCAGGTACTGCTCGGCGTGGCCGGCGATCAGATCGAGGACGGCGGCGATGTCGGCCGCCCGTGTCTCGGGGTTGAGCAGGGTGAACTTCAGGTAGTGGCGGCCGCCGACCTTGGTGCCGGCCACCACGGCGTCGCCGGAGGCGAACAGGGCCTTGCGGGCGTAGAGGTTGGCGCGGTCGATCTCGGCCGGGTCGGTGACGGCCGCCGGGATGTAGCGGAAGACGAGGGTGGAGAGGGTGGGCTCGACGACGACGTCGTAGCGGGGGTCGGCGGCGAGCAGCTGCCAGCCCTCGGCCGCCAGGTCGCAGACCTCGTCGAAGAGCTGTCCGACACCGTCCGCTCCCATGGTGCGCAGGGTCATCCACAGCTTGAGGGCGTCGAAGCGGCGGGTGGTCTGCAGGGACTTGTCGACCCGGTTGGGGATGCGTTCCTGCACCATGCGGCGCGGGTTGAGGTAGTCGGCGTGGTAGGTGGCATGCCGCAGCGTGGCCGCGTCCTTCACCAGGACGGCGGACGAACTGACCGGCTGGAAGAAGGACTTGTGGTAGTCGACGGTGACCGAGTCGGCGCGCTCGATGCCGTCGATGCGGTCCCGGTACTTCAGGGAGGCGAGCAGCCCGCAGCCGTAGGCCGCGTCGACGTGCATCCACACGGCGTACTGGGCGCACAGTCCGGCGATCTCCGGGAGCGGATCGATGGAGCCGAAGTCGGTGGTGCCGGCGGTGGCGACGACCGCCATCGGCACCAGCCCGTCGCGCCGGCAGCGCTCCAGCTCATGGGCGAGGGCGACGGTCTGCATCCGCTTGTCGCGGTCGACGGGGACGGCGACGACGGAGTCCGGGCCCAGGCCGAGGAGTTTCGCGGACTTCTTCACGCTGAAGTGGCTGACCTCGGAGGCGAGGATGCGCAGCTTCGCGAGGCTGTCGCTCTTGGCCTCCTCTCTCGCCAGGAGCAGCGCCTGGAGGTTGGACTGGGTGCCCCCGGAGGTGAACACGCCGTCGGCGGCCGGGCCGAGGCCGATGCGTTCGGCGGTCCAGTCGATGAGCTTGCGCTCGATGAGGGTGCCGCCGGCCGACTGGTCCCAGGTGTCCAGGGAGGAGTTGACCGCGGAGAGGACGGCCTCGCCGAGCACCGCCGGGATGACCACGGGGCAGTTGAGGTGGGCGAGGTAGCGGGGGTGGTGGAAGTAGACGGCGTCCCGGAGGTAGACGTCCTCCAGTTCGTCGAGTACGGCGGCGGTGTCGCCGAGGGGCCGGTCGAGGTCGATGGCGTCGATCCGGGGGGAGAGGGTGTCCACGGTGACGCCGGTGAACGGACGGTCGGTGGTGGCGAGTTTGGCCGCCACCCGCTCGACTCCTTCGGTCACGGAGCTGCGGTAGTGCTCCGCGGTGAGGCCATTGAGCAGGTGCGAGCGCATGTGGGGGTCCTCCGAGGGGACAGTCCGTACGGGGGGTTCAGCTTAGGTTAGCCTAACCTAAGTTAATTGGATCAAGGCATGCCCTGACCCGTGACCGGCGTCACTCCAGGAGCGGTTACCCGGCGGCCCGCAGCTGTTCCTCGGTCATCCCCTGCCGCCAGTACCCGACGAAGGTCACCCGCTGCCGGTCGACGCCACGCTCACCGACGAAGTGCCGCCGCAGCGCCTTCACTTGCCCCGACTCACCGGCGATCCACACGTACGGCCGCTCGGCCGCGGGCAGGTGGGCGGCCCGTACGGCATCGACGGCCATGGGGGATCCGTCGTGCCGTACGAGCCACGTGATCTCCGCGTCGGCCGCCGTGCGCACGTCCTGGATGTCCCCGGCGTGCGGCACCTCCAGCCAGGCGCGGGCGCGGCTGCCGGCGGGGAGGGACTCCAGGATCGCGGTCGCGGCCGGTACGGCGGTCTCGTCGCCCCACAGGACGACGAGGTCGGTGTCCCCGGGCGGGCGGAAGCGGATCGCGCGGTTGTCGGCGACCGCCGGCCCGAGCAGCAGCACCCGGTCACCTGCGGTCGCCCGGGAGGCCCAGCGGGAGGCGGGGCCGGCGGGGGTGGACGCGCCGGACTCGATGCCGTGCAGCGCGAAGTCGATGTCGATCTCGTCCGGGTCGCGCCTGAGGGCCCGCAGTGTGTACGAGCGCATCACGGCCCGTACGTCGTCCGGCAGTTCCCGCCACCCCTGCCACCAGCCGTCCCCCAGCTCCAGCGGGACGACGGGCTCGGTCTGACCGGGGTGCGGCAGGAACAGGGAGAGGGACTGGTCCCGTCCGTCGGAGTGGAACGCGTGCAGACCGGCTCCGCCGAAGGTGACACGGACGAGCGACGGCCCCAGCCGCCTCGTCCGTACGACCTGCAGGGAGAAGAACCGGAACGGGGCGGCTACGGCCGTGGTCATGTGGGCTCCTCATCGATGCGGGGGATTGCAGCGGGCCTGAAGGGGCGCGGGGAACGGCGCGACCAGCCACACGCGGTCCGCAGCCGCCCGCCATGCACGGCGCCCCTCCGCATGGGCGCCTAGGGGGTGTTCGGATCAGGCCGGCCGTGACGAGCGGTGCGCCGGCCGACCCGTGCGTGCCAGGGCCCGCGACGCCGGGATGATCCGAACGACACCCCCTAGCCGACCTTCTTCGCCTTCTCCAAGGCCTCGGCCAGACTCGTCAGCAGTGGCACGCACTTGTCGTACGACAGAATCGGCTCGGGCGACCGGGCGATCACCTGCCCCGCCTTCACCGCGGGCAGCTTCTTCCATGTCGGCTTGCTGATGTCGGCCGGCTGGATCGCCGAGGACCGGTCGTCCATCATGATGATGTCGGCCTGGTACTTGTCGACGTTCTCCCAGCTCAGCGACTCGTACCAGCCACCGCCCTGCTTCTTGGCGCTCTCCGGCGGCTCCACGAAGTTCACGCCGAGGGCCTTGAAGTACTCCAGGTCCACGGAGAGGTTGGTGCCCGAGACGTAGAACAGCTGGTCGCTCGCACTGCCGGCCATCACCCTGATGCCGGGCTTGGCCTTGGCGGCGGCGCGCAGCCGGGCGGCGGCGGCCTCGAACCGCTTCCTGGCGTCGGTGACCTTCGCGGCCTTCATGTCCGCGCCGAGCGACTCGGCCAGGTCCCACATGCGCTGCAGCGGCTCGGTGAGCCGGCGGTCGTAGACGGAGATGCCGACACCGGGGGCGAGTTGGGAGATCTTCTTCTCCGACTCCTCGGGGACGTACCAGAGGGTGCCGGCGCCGTCGAACATCGTGGAGATCAGCACGTCCGGCGCGAGCGACGCGTACTTCTCGATGTTGAACTGGCCCCAGGTGTTGCCGAGGACCGTCACCTTGCTGACGTCCATGTCGCCGGCCTGGACATCGGCCTTGCCGTCCTTGGTCGTGGTCGGGCCGAAGACGCCCTTGACCTGGATGCCGTAGTCGTGGAGCGCGGCGCCGACGCCGGTGAAGGCGACGATGTTCACGGGGACCTTGTCCAGCTTCACGACCGTGCCGCGGTCGTCCTTGAAGGACCAGGGACCGGACTTGGCGGCCTTCGACCCGCCGCCCGCGCCACTGTCTTTGCCCTTGTCGTCCCCGCAGGCGCTGAGCGCGGCGGCCAGTCCGACGGCGCCGCCCGCGGCGAGGAGACCGCGGCGAGTGAGATGGGTGGCACGGGCCTGGGGCATGGGTATGACTGCTTTCGAACGGGGCGGAGCGCCCGCCGGACAGGTTTGAAGGTAGGTTAGCCTAACCTCACTCGATGTCCAGGGGGTGGGGCGCCCCGCACCCGAACCCGTACGCGGCCTGTGTGCCGCCGGAGCTGCCTCAGCCGACCAGCCCCAACTCCCGTGCGATCAGCATCCGCTGGACCTCACTCGTGCCCTCGCCGATTTCCAGGATCTTGGAGTCGCGCCACATGCGGGCCACCGGATACTCGTTCATGAAGCCGTAGCCGCCGTGGATCTGGGTGGCGTCGCGGGCGTTGTCGACAGCGACCGTGGAGGAGTGGAGCTTGGCGAGGGCCGCCTCCTTCTTGAAGGGTTCGCCGGCCACCAGGCGGGAAGCGGCGTCGCGCCAGGCGAGACGGGCCGTGTGGGCCTTCATCTCCATGTCGGCGATCTTGAACTGGATGGCCTGGTTGGCGCCGATCGGCCTGCCGAAGGCGTGGCGCTCCCTGGCGTACTTCACCGACTCGTCGACGCAGCCCTGTGCGAGGCCCGTCGCCAGCGCCGCGATGGCGATGCGGCCCTCGTCCAGGATGCGCAGGAACTGGGCGTAGCCGCGGCCCTCCTCGCCCAGGAGGTTGGCCGCCGGGACGCGTACGTCCTGGAACGACAGCTCGCGGGTGTCCGAGGCGTTCCAGCCGACCTTCGAGTACGGGGCCGCGACCGTGAAGCCCGGCGTGCCGGACGGGACGATGATCGCGGAGATCTGCGGCTTGCCGTCCGGCTTGCGGCCGGTCACGGCGGTCACCGTCACCAAGCCCGTGATGTCCGTACCGGAGTTGGTGATGAAGCACTTCGTGCCGTTGATCACCCATTCGTTCGTGGCCGGGTCCAGACGGGCCGTCGTACGGGTGGCCCCGGCGTCGCTGCCGCCGTCCGGTTCCGTCAGGCCGAACGCGCCGAGGATCTCGCCCGAGCACAGGCGGGGCAGCCACTCCCGCTTCTGCTCCTCCGTGCCGAAGAGGTGCACGGGCATCGCGCCCAGCGACACCCCGGCCTCCAGGGTGATCGCCACCGACGAATCCACCCGCGCCAGTTCCTCCAGGGCGATGCCGAGGGCGAGATAGTCGCCGCCCATGCCGCCGTACTCCTCCGGGAACGGCAGCCCGAACAGGCCCATGCGGCCCATCTCGCGGACGATCTCGTACGGGAACTCGTGCCGCTCGTAGAAGTCGCCGATCTTCGGCGCCACCACGTCGTGCGCGAACTCCTCCACCGTGCGGCGGAGTTCCTCCAGCTCGGGGCTGAGACGGTGGTCCATGCTGATCACTGGTCCTTGTGGGAGAGAGCGCGGACGGTACGGGACGGGCTGGGCCGGTCCAGATGGGCGGCCATCCACACGCTTGTGGCGGTCAGACGGCCGAGGTCGACGCCGGTCTGGATGCCGAGGCCGTGCAGCATCCAGACGAGGTCCTCGGTGGCGAGGTTGCCGGTGGCGGACTTCGCGTACGGGCAGCCGCCGAGCCCGCCCGCCGAGGAGTCGACGGTGGTGACGCCGTGCTGCAGGGCCGCCAGGGTGTTGGCGAGCGCCTGGCCGTAGGTGTCGTGGAAGTGCACGCCGATCACGTTCGTCGGCACGCCCTTCTCGTTGAGCAGGGAGAGCAGTTCGAGGACGTGGCCGGGGGTGGCGACGCCGATCGTGTCGCCCAGGCTCAGCTCGTCGCAGCCCATGTCCCTGAGGGCCGTGCAGACGCGGGCCACCTGGTGGAGGGGGACCGCCCCCTCCCAGGGGTCGCCGAAGCACATCGAGACATAGCCGCGCACATGCGCGCCCGCGTCCTTCGCCTGCCGCACCACCGGCTCGAACACGGCCAGCGACTCGTCCAGCGTGCGGTTCAGATTGGCCTTCGCGAAGGACTCGGTGGCGCTGGCGAACACCGCGATCCGGCGGGCGCCGAGCGCGAGCGCGCGGTCCAGGCCACGGCGGTTCGGCACCAGGACGGGCAGGTCCACGTCGAGGTCGGAGACCTGCCGGAACAGATGCTCGGCGTCCGCCAGTTGGGGCACCCACTCGGGGTGCACGAAACTCGTCGCCTCGATCGTCGTCAGGCCCGCGTCGGCCAAGCGGCGGATGAAGTCCGCCTTGACCGACGTCGGTACGGCCATCTTCTCGTTCTGCAGCCCGTCACGCGCGCCGACCTCGTGGATCCGCACCCGAGCGGGCAGACCACCGGCCGGTACGACCATGGGCAGTCCTTCGGCACTCACTCCGCCACCACCTCTTCCTCGTCGTGCGGTGCGATCACGGCCAGCACCTGGTCCATGGCGACCGCCGTGCCCGGCGTCACGTCCAGCTCGGCGACCGTGCCGGCGTGCGGGGCGGAGATGACGTGCTCCATCTTCATCGCCTCGACCACCAGCAGGCTCTGGCCCGCGGCCACTTCATCGCCGACCGCGACCTTCACGACGGTCACCGTCCCGGGCATGGGCGCGGTCAGCGAGTCCGCGCCCGTGTGTCCGGACCGGGTGAGGGACGCGGCGACCGGGTCGTGGTCGCGCACGTGCCAGGCGTCGCCGTGACGGCCGATCCAGTCACCGGCCCGGTGGAAGACGTGGCGGACGCCGTCCAGGGTCACCGTCACCCGGTCGCCGGTGACGGTGTGGGTGCCCCGGGGGGTGTACGTCACCGGTTCCTGCACCCGGAGGTGGAAGACGGGCGGCTTCGGGGTGCCGCCGAGGCGCCATCCGCTCGGCACCGAGAAGGGGTCGGTCCAGCCCTTCGCACGGGGCTTCAGCGCCTCCATGCGTACGGCGGCCGCCGCCTCGTACACCGCCTCCGGCACGTCGGTGGGAACCAGCTCGTCCACCACCCGCTCCACGAGCCCCGTGTCCAACTCGCCCGCCACGACTGCCGGATGCTCCAGCAGCCGGCGCAGGAAGCCCGCGTTGGTCTGCACGCCCAGCGTGACCGTCTCCGCCAGCGCCACCCGGAGCTTTCTGAGCGCCGTCGCCCGGTCGGGGCCGTAGGCGATCACCTTGGACACCATCGGGTCGTACAGGCTGCCCACCTCGGTGCCCTCACTGAGCCCGGAGTCGGTGCGCACGCCGTCGCCCTGCGGCTCGTCCAGCAGCAGCACCGTGCCGCCGGAGGGCAGGAAGCCGCGCGCGGGGTCCTCGGCGCAGATCCGGGCCTCGACCGCGTGCCCGGTGAGCGTCACGTCCGCCTGCGCGAAGCCCAGCCTCTCCCCGGCCGCCACGCGCAGCTGCCACTCCACCAGGTCGAGGCCGGTGATCAGTTCGGTGACCGGGTGCTCCACCTGGAGACGGGTGTTCATCTCCATGAAGTAGTACGACGACGGGTCACCGCCCGGCACGATGAACTCCACCGTGCCCGCGCCCCGGTAGCCGCAGGAGCGGGCCGCCTGCACGGCCGCCTCGCCCATCGCCGCGCGCGTGGCCTCGTCGAGGAGCACGCTCGGCGCCTCCTCGATGATCTTCTGGTGGCGCCGCTGGAGCGAGCATTCGCGCTCGCCGAGGTGAACCACGTTCCCGTGGCCGTCGGCCAGCACCTGGATCTCGATGTGCCGGGGCCGGTCGATCCACCGCTCCACGAGCAGGGTGTCGTCGCCGAAGGAGGCGCGGGCCTCGCGGCGGGCGGCGGCGATCTCCTCCTCCAGCACGGTCATGTCCCGCACCAGGCGCATGCCCTTGCCGCCGCCCCCTGCGGAGGGCTTGAGCAGCACGGGCGCACCCAGCTCGCGGGCCGCACCGGCGAGGTCGGGGTCACGGCCCCCGGGCACCACCGGCACCCCGGCCTTCTGCACCGTCTCCTTGGCACGGATCTTGTCGCCCATGAGCGCGATCGCGTCGGCGGGCGGGCCGATGAAGACCAGCCCCGCCTCCTCGCACGCGCGCGCGAAGCCGGCGTTCTCGGCGAGGAAGCCGTACCCGGGGTGCACGGCCTGGGCGCCGGTGCGGGCGGCGGCCTCCAGCAGCCGCTCGACGGACAGATAGCTCTCGGCCGCGGGCGGCGGCCCGATCCGTACCGCCGTGTCGGCCTCCCGGACGTGCCGCGCGTCGGCGTCGGCGTCGGAGAAGACCGCCACCGAGCGCACGCCCAGCGAGCGGAGCGTACGGATGACGCGTACGGCGATCTCGCCCCGGTTGGCGACCAGCACTGTGTCGAACACGGTTCCCCTCCTCACATCCGGAAGACGCCGAACTGGGGCTCTCCCAGAGGCGCGTTGGCGCAGGCCGTCAGGGCGAGTCCGAGCACCTGACGGGTCTCCAGCGGGTCGATCACGCCGTCGTCCCAGAGGCGGGCGGTGGCGTAGTAGGCGTTGCCCTGGCGCTCGTACTGCGCGCGGATCGGTGCCTTGAAGGCGTCCTCGTCCTCGGCGGACCACTCCTCGCCGCGCGCCTCCAGTTGGTCCCGCTTGACGGTCGCCAGGACGGACGCGGCCTGCTCGCCGCCCATGACGGAGATCTTGGCGCCCGGCCACATCCACAGGAAACGGGGCGAGTAGGCCCGGCCGCACATCGAGTAGTTGCCCGCGCCGTACGACCCGCCGACCACCACGGTCAGCTTCGGCACGCGCGTGCACGCCACCGCCGTCACCATCTTGGCGCCGTGCTTGGCGATGCCGCCCGCCTCGTAGTCCTTGCCGACCATGAACCCGGAGATGTTCTGCAGGAACACCAGCGGGATGCCGCGCTGGTCGCACAGCTCGATGAAGTGGGCGCCCTTCTGGGCGGACTCGGAGAAGAGGATGCCGTTGTTGGCGACGATGCCGACCGGGTGGCCGTGGATGCGGGCGAAGCCGGTGACGAGCGTCTGCCCGAACTCGGCCTTGAACTCGGCGAACCGGGAGCCGTCGACCACGCGCGCGATGATCTCGCGGACGTCGTAGGGGGTGCGGGAGTCGACCGGGACGGCGCCGTACAGCCCGTACGGATCCACCTTCGGTTCGACCGCCGGCTGCACCTCCCAGGGCAGGGACCGCCGGGCCGGGAGCGTGGCGACGATGTTCCGGACGATCCTCAGGGCGTGCGCGTCGTCCTCGGCGAGGTGGTCGGTGACGCCGGAGACCCGGGAGTGGACCTCGCCGCCGCCCAGCTCCTCCGCCGTGACGACCTCACCGGTGGCGGCCTTCACGAGCGGCGGGCCGCCGAGGAAGATCGTCCCCTGACCGCGCACGATCACGGCCTCGTCGCTCATCGCCGGGACGTACGCCCCACCGGCCGTGCAGGAGCCGAGGACGGCCGCGATCTGCGGGATCCCGGCGCCGGACATGCGGGCCTGGTTGTAGAAGATCCGCCCGAAGTGGTCCCGGTCGGGGAAGACCTCGTCCTGCATCGGCAGGAAGGCACCGCCGGAGTCGACCAGGTACACACACGGCAGCCGGTTGTCGAGCGCCACCTCCTGGGCGCGCAGGTGCTTCTTCACGGTCATCGGGTAGTACGTGCCGCCCTTGACCGTGGCGTCGTTCGCGACGATCACGCACTCGCGTCCGCTGACCCGGCCGATCCCGGCGATCACGCCGGCGGCCGGAGCCTGCCCCTCGTACATCCCGTCGGCCGCCAGCGGGGCCAGCTCCAGGAAGGGCGAGCCCGGGTCGAGCAGGGTGTCCACCCTGTCCCTCGGCAGCAGCTTGCCGCGCGCGGTGTGCCGGGCCCGCGCCTTCTCGCCGCCGCCGAGCGCCGCCGCGGCCAGCTTGCCGCGCAGCTCCGCGACCAGCGCGAGATGAGCCTGTTCATTGGCCCGCCAGGCCTCCGACGCGGGATCTGCCGCGCTCCGGAGCTCCGGTGCCTCCTGCATCCTGCGGTCCCCTCACCGGTGATCGAACCTGTTGGTCGAACGTGTTAATGAGCGTTAACCATTTCCTCCAGGTTAACGACCGCTAACCTCGCTGTCTAGAATTACCTGCATGGTCACCAGAACCGACGCCCCCACCCGCCGCGAGCAGATCCTCAAGGAGGCCGCCCGGCTCTTCGCCGAGCGCGGCTTCCACGGCGTCGGTGTCGACGAGATAGGCGCCGCGGTCGGCATCAGCGGCCCCGGTCTGTACCGGCACTTCCCGGGCAAGGACGCGATGCTCGCCGAGCTGCTGGTGGGCATCAGCGGCCAGCTGCTGACCGGCGCCAAGCGGCGCCTGGCGGAGGCGGACGGCCGGCTGGGCGCCTCCGCCGTCCTCGACTCCCTCATCGAGGGTCACATCGACTTCGCCCTGGACGACCGTCCCCTGATCACCCTGCACGACCGCGAGCTGGACCGCCTCCGCGACAGCGACCGCAAGCTGGTCCGCCAGCTCCAGCGGCAGTACGTCGAGCTGTGGGTGGAGGTGGTCCGCGAGGTGTATCCGGCGCTGACCGAGCCGACGGCCCGCTCGGCGGTCCACTCGGTCTTCGGCCTGCTGAACTCCACGCCCCACCTGGGCCGCGCCGGCACGCTGCCGGGCCGGGGGACGACGGCGGCACTGCTGCACCGGATGGCGCGGGGTGCGTTCACGGCGGCCGGCGAGGCGTGAGGCCGGGCGGCGAGGGGGCGGGGCGGGGCTCGGCGTGATGAGCGTTACGGGGGGAGACCTCTGGACGGCGGAAGATACTCACCAGTACCTTGGTGTCTGAGCAAGCGCTTAGACATGTACGTGGAGGTGGGCGGCGTGCGCCGTACGGTGTTCAACGAGGATCACGAGGCGTTCCGGGAGACCCTGCGCGCCTTCATCGAGGCCGAGGTCGTGCCCGTCTACGACGAGTGGTTCGCCGCCGGCCAGGCGCCGCGCGACTTCTACTACAAGCTCGGCGAGCTGGGCATCTTCGGCATCAACGTCCCCGAGGAGTTCGGCGGCGCCGGCCTGGACAGCCACAAGTTCGAGGCCGTCGTCTACGAGGAGACCGCCCGCGCGGGCGTGAACTTCGGCGGCTCCGGCGTGCACGTGCTGCTCGCGCTGCCCTACATCAAGATGCTCGCCACCGACGAGCAGAAGAAGCGCTACCTGCCGAAGTTCGTCACCGGCGAGGAGATGTGGGCCATCGCGATGACGGAGCCGGGCACCGGTTCCGACCTCGCGGGCATGAAGTCCACCGCCAAGCTCTCCGAGGACGGCACGCACTACGTCCTCAACGGCGCCAAGACCTTCATCACCGGCGGCGTCCACGCCGACCGCGTGATCGTGTGCGCCCGCACCGCCGCGCCGACCGCCGAGGACCGCCGCCACGGCATCTCCCTGTTCGCCGTGGACACCAAGTCCGAGGGCTACTCCGTCGGCCGCAAGCTCGACAAGCTGGGCCTGAAGACCTCCGACACCGCCGAGCTGGCCTTCGTCGACGTCAAGGTGCCGGTCGAGGACCTGCTCGGCGAGGAGAACAAGGGCTTCTACTACCTCGGCCACAACCTGGCCTCCGAGCGCTGGGGCATCGCCTTCGGCGCCTACGCGCAGGCCAAGGCCGCCGTCCGGTTCGCCAAGCAGTACGTCCAGGAGCGCACCGTCTTCGGCAAGCCGGTCGCCCACTTCCAGAACACCAAGTTCGAGCTGGCCGCCTGCCAGGCCGAGGTGGACGCCGCCGAGGCCGTCGCCGACCGCGCCACGGAGGCCCTGGACGCCGGTGAGCTGACCCCCGCCGAGGCCGCCAGCGCCAAGCTGTTCTGCACCGAGGTCGCCCACCGCGTCATCGACCGCTGCCTGCAGCTGCACGGCGGCTACGGCTACATGAACGAGTACCCGATCGCCCGCCTGTACGCGGACAACCGCGTCAACCGCATCTACGGCGGCACCAGCGAGATCATGAAGACGATCATCGCCAAGGACATGGGCCTGTAAGGGCCGTGTGACCGGGCGTAATCACCGGCCGGTACAACTGAAACCCATGAGTCAGGCACTCCAGGATCTCCTCGATCTGCTCGACCTGGAGCAGATCGAGGAGAACATCTTCCGCGGCCAGTCCCGCTCCGCCGTCGTCCCCCGCGTCTTCGGCGGGCAGGTCGCGGCACAGGCGCTGGTCGCCGCGGGGCGGACGGTCCCCGCGGACCGCCCCGCCCACTCGCTGCACGCCTACTTCCTGCGCCCGGGGGACCCCGGCGCACCGATCGTCTACACCGTCGACCGCATTCGCGACGGCCGGTCCTTCACCACCCGCCGCGTGGTCGCCGTCCAGCACGGCAAGCCGATCTTCCACCTCTCGGCGTCCTTCCAGGCGCACGAGGAGGGACTTGAGCACCAGGCGCCCATGCCCGCCTCGCCCGACCCGGCGACCCTGCCCACCTCGCAGGAGCGGCTGCGCGGTTACGACCACCTGGCACCCGAGGTCGTGGAGAGGTTCCTGGAGGCCCGCGAGGCGATCGACCTCAGGTACGTGGACGAGCCGCCGTACGGGCAGTTCGGCGCTCCCCGCGAGCCGCACAGCCAGGTGTGGTTCCGCACCAACGGCAAGCTCGACGACGACCCGTTGCTGCACGTCGTCCTCGCCACCTACGTCTCCGACATGACCCTCCTCGACTCCGTGCTGCTCGCGCACGGCCGCGGCGGCTGGGCCGTCGGGGATGTCGTGGGCGCCTCCCTGGACCACGCGATGTGGTTCCACCGGCCCTTCCGCGCCGACGAATGGCTGCTGTACGACCAGGAGTCGCCGTCGGCGCACGGTGGCCGCGGTCTCGGCCAGGCCCGTATCTACACGCAGGACGGCCGGCTCGCCATCACGGTCATCCAGGAGGGCGTGGTCCGCGTCCCGCGCTGAGCCCGGCGCGTACCGCCTTACGCCAGTCCCGCCTCGGCCAGCAGATACGCCGTCAGGGGGTCGTAGTAACGCGGGCTGACCACATGGTCGTCGAGCGGTACGACGACCTGCAGGGTGCCCTCGGACTCGGCGAGGAACAGGGCCGGGTCGTTGCAGTCGGCGTACCCGACCGCGTCCAGGCCGTGCTGTCCGGCGTACCCGGCCCAGCCGTGGTCGGCGACCACCAGGTCCGGCAAGGGGCGGCCCTCGCGCTCAAGTCCCGTCAGGATGGCCCGCATCGGCTCACCCGAGTGGGTGTGCCACAGCGTCGCCCCGTGCTCCAGCACGGCCACGTCCGCGAACTGCATGACGTACCCCTCGTCCGTCTGCAGCCCGTCCGGGATGACCACGATCTCGCAGCCGGCGGCGCGCAGCGCGGCGGCCGTGGCCCGGTGCACATCCAGCAGGCCGCCCGGGTGACCGGTCGCGAACAGCACCCGCTGCTGCCCCTCGGCCGCCTTGCGCAGCCGGGCCGCCATCCGCTCCAGCGCGTCCACGGTCAACTCGGGATCGATCGTGTCCTGTCCGTACCGGTACTCGGGATCGTCGCTGACCCCCACCCGCTCGGCCATCACCGCGAGCACGTCCTGCTCGTCCGTCCAGCGGTCGCCCAGCTCCAGCCCGAGCCAGAAGCCCCGGACCCCGTTGGCGAGCTGACGGTAGTGGGAGAGGTTGTTCTCGCGGGGCGTGGCGACGTCCCCCGCGATACGGGTCCTCACCAGGTGGTCGACGAGCTGGGCGCGGCTGGGTGTCCCGGATATCGGCATGTCTTCCATTGTGGGGCAGCGCGCTGCGGGCGTCCTCGGCATATCGCCCGCTGGGACGCGGCTCACTCGCCGGTTCAGCCGTGCCGCAGCGCGAACCACAACTCCATGCGCACATCCGGGTCGTCCAGGTCGGCGTCCAACAGCGCGGCGCAGCGGGCGATCCGCTGCCGCACGGTGTTGCGGTGCACGTCCAGCGCCACCGCCGTACGGTCCCAGCTGCCGTGCAGGGCCAGCCAGTTGCGCAGAGTCTCGGCCAGCTCGGGCCGCCCGGCGAGCGGCGCGAGCACGGCCCGGGCATGTGCCTCGGCGTCCGCCCGCGGCACCAGGGCGTCCCACCCCGGCCGGGCGCCGTGCCGGACCAGCGGGGCGCGGGTGGCGCGGGCCCGGGCGAGGGCACGGGCCGCCTGACCGTCGGCGGCCGCCCACTCCCGTGGCGCCACCGCGGCGCTCACCCCGAGCGTCCACCCGGCCTGCGGCTCCGGTAGCCGCCCGCCCGGCACCAGCACCCGTACGACGTCATGGGCGAGGTCGACCAGCGGCGACCCCAGGGCGGCGCCGAGCGCGGAGGCGGCGACGGCGTCCGGGCGCTGCCCCTCGGGCCGGGCGTGCACGACGACCCAGCCGCCCTCCCCCAGCAGCGGCGCGACCGCCTCCGGCGAGGCACCGAGCAGCAGCCGCACCAGCGCCGAGGACCGCGCCGCCCCCGCACCGCTGTGATGCTCCCCCGTCAGCAGTGACAGCAGCACCGCGGCGACGGAGGCGATGGTGTGGTCCCCGGGCTCCCGCCGGGCACCGGCCATCCCGAGGACGAACCCCTCACCGGCGCCGAGGGCGTAGACGGCGAGGTGCGTGGAGCCGATGGTGTCGGTGGCGGAGGCGGGGAGGGGACGGGAGGGAGCGGGGGGCGGGGGAGCGGGGGCCGGAGGGGCCGCGGTGGGGCGGCCGGAAGCGGGCGGCGCCGCGGAGTGGTCCGGCGCCGCGAAGCGGTCCGGCGTCGCGGAGTGGTCCGGTGCCGGCAAGACGCCGCTTCCCGTGCCCGCTCTCGTCGTGCCTGCCGTGCCGCCGCCCGTCGCGTGCGGGCCCGCTTCGGGCGCGCGGTCCGCCTCGGGTGCCGGGTCGCCGGTGGCGCGTACCACTGTCGCCAGGCCGGCCAGTGCGCTGCGTACCTCGTCGGCCGGCTCGCGGCCCGCGGCGGCCAGGGCCGTGCCGTCGGGGCCGTAGAGCACCGCGTGGCCGGAGACATGCCGGGCCAGGCGGCGCAGCACGGACCGCACGGGGTCCGGGCGGGCGGCGGCCGAGGCGAGGCTCTGCTGGGCCTCCGTGACGCGGCGCAGCTCGGCGAGCCGGGCCTGGGCCATCAGCTGCCACACCGCGCGGGCCACCCCGGAGAAGGTGGTCTGGGGCGGGACCTCCAGCAACGGCAGCCCGTGGCGCTCGCAGGCGGCGACCAACGCGCGCGGCACCGTGTCGTGCACCGGCGCCAGCCCGAACCCGAGGGCGGCCCCGCCCGCCGCCACGATCCGCGAGACGTACTCGTCGAAGTAGGTGCCCGAACCCGCCGCCTCCGGGACGTGCACGCCCGCCGTGAGCAGCAGCTCGCCGCCCAGCAGATACGGGTACGGGTCGGCCATCTCCGAGGTGTGCGCCCAGTGGATCACGAGGGAGGGATCGGACGGGCCTGCGATCTGCCGCAGACCGAGATCCTCGCGGGCGAGCAGCGCCGACAGCGGTACCGGTGGGGTCGGTGGGACAGCTGGGGTGATCGTCTCGGGCATGGTGTGCGTTTCCTCCATCCCGCCCCGTTCATCTGGATGAAACGTACACTTCGCAGTCGCTTTCCGGCCACCTAGGGTCAAGTCAGCACGGCAGCCGCGGGTACGGGCGGATGTCCCCGCGAGCCGCTGCCGTCCGTCCCCATTGCATCTGCACGACACGCCACCGGACAGTGCGCGAAGGAGGCCCTCCCATGGCCGTCGACTACACAGTGATCGTCGTCTATCTCGCCGGCATGCTGGCCATGGGCTGGTGGGGCATGCGCCGCGCCAGGTCCAAGAGCGATTTCCTGGTGGCGGGCCGCCGCCTGGGCCCGGCCATGTACTCCGGCACCATGGCGGCGATCGTCCTCGGCGGCGCCTCCACCATCGGCGGCGTGGGGCTCGGGTACCAGTACGGACTGTCCGGCGCCTGGATGGTCTTCACCATCGGCCTCGGACTCCTCGCACTCTCCGTCTTCTTCTCCGCCCGCATCGCCCGCCTGAAGGTCTACACCGTCTCCGAGATGCTGGACCTGCGCTACGGCGGCCGGGCGGGCGTCATCTCCGGCGTGGTCATGTGGGCGTACACCCTCATGCTCGCCGTCACCTCCACCATCGCCTACGCGACGATCTTCGACGTCCTCCTCGACCTGAACCGCACGGTCGCGATCATCCTCGGCGGCTCGATCGTCGTCGCCTACTCCACTCTCGGCGGCATGTGGTCCATCACGCTGACCGACATGGTCCAGTTCGTGGTGAAGACCGTCGGCGTGCTGCTCCTGCTCCTGCCCATCGCCGTGGTCAAGGCGGGCGGCTTCTCGGAGATGAAGGCCAAGCTGCCGACCTCGTACTTCGACCCGCTGGGCATCGGCGGCGAGACGATCTTCACCTACGTCCTGATCTATACGTTCGGCATGCTGATCGGCCAGGACATCTGGCAGCGCGTGTTCACCGCCCGCAGTGACAGGACCGCCAAGTGGGGCGGCACGGTGGCAGGAACCTACTGTCTGGCCTACGCCCTCGCCGGCGCGGTGATCGGCACCGCCGCCAAGGTGCTCTACCCCAAGCTCGGCAGCCCCGACGACGCCTTCGCCACCATCGTCAAGGACGAACTCCCCGTCGGCGTGCGCGGCCTGGTCCTGGCCGCCGCCCTGGCCGCCGTGATGTCCACCTCCTCCGGCGCCCTGATCGCCTGCGCCACGGTCGCCAACAACGACATCTGGTCGCGGCTGCGCGGTGCCGTGCGCGGCGGTGGCGAGGACCACGACGAGGTCACCGGCAACCGGGCGTTCATCCTGGTCATGGGTGTCGCGGTGATCGGTACGGCGATCGCGCTGAACAACGTGGTCGAGGCGCTGACCGTGGCGTACAACCTGCTCGTCGGCGGCCTGCTCGTGCCCATCCTCGGCGGCCTGCTGTGGAAGCGCGGCACGGTGCAGGGCGCGCTGGCCTCGGTGATCGTCGGCGGCCTCGCGGTCATCGGCCTGATGGCGGGCTACGGCATCCTCGCCAACGAGCCCGTCTACTACGGCCTGCTCGCCTCCCTCGCCGCCTACCTCGTCGTCTCCCTGGCGACGAGGCCCACCGACGAGACCGTCCTCGCCGTCTGGCGCGAGCGCCTCGCCGGAGGCGATCCCGAACTCGTGTCCGAACCGGTCCCGGCTCACCAGTAGAGTCGTAGGGAAAGCAGTACATGCGCGATGAAGCGCAAGAAAGAAGGCAATTCACCATGAGCAGCAACGAGACGCCCCGCGGCCCTGTCGACTCCTCCCGCATCCCGCGGTACGCCGGACCCGCGACCTTCGCCCGGCTGCCCCGCCTCGACGAGGTCGGCACCGCCGACGTCGCCGTCGTGGGCGTGCCGTTCGACTCCGGCGTCTCGTACCGGCCGGGCGCCCGCTTCGGCGGCAACGCCATCCGCGAGGCGTCCCGGCTGCTGCGCCCGTACAACCCGGCGCAGGACGCCTCTCCCTTCGCCCTGGCGCAGGTCGCCGACGGCGGTGACATCGCCGTGAACCCGTTCAACATCAACGAGGCCGTCGAGACGATCGAGGGTGCGGCGGACGAGCTGCTCGGCACGGGCGCCCGTCTGATGACCCTGGGCGGCGACCACACCATCGCGCTGCCCCTGCTGCGCTCGGTCGCCAAGAAGCACGGCCCGGTCGCCCTGCTGCACTTCGACGCCCACCTGGACACCTGGGACACCTACTTCGGCGCCGAGTACACCCACGGCACCCCGTTCCGCCGCGCGGTGGAGGAGGGCATCCTCGACACCTCCGCCCTCTCCCACGTCGGCACCCGCGGTCCCCTGTACGGCAAGCAGGACCTCACGGACGACGAGAAGATGGGCTTCGGCATCGTCACGTCCGCCGACATCTACCGCCGGGGCGCCGACGAGGTGGCCGACCAGCTGCGCCAGCGCATCGGCGACCGCCCGCTGTACATCTCCATCGACATCGACTGCCTCGACCCGGCCCACGCCCCCGGCACCGGCACCCCCGAGGCCGGCGGCATGACCTCCCGCGAGCTGCTGGAGATCCTGCGTGGGCTGGCGTCCTGCAACCTGGTCTCGGCGGACGTCGTCGAGGTCGCGCCCGCGTACGACCACGCGGAGATCACCTCGGTGGCGGCCTCCCACACGGCCTACGAACTGACCACCATCATGAGCCGCCAGATCGCGGCGGCCCGGAAGGACTCGGAAGCGAAGTGACTCACGACCACGACCTGGTACTCCGCCCGACCGAGGCACAGCAGGAGGCCGCGCTGAATCCTCCCCCCGGCCGCAACGGCGGAGACCTGGTCGTGGAGACCCTGGCCGGGCTGGGCGCGACGACCGTCTTCGGCCTGCCCGGCCAGCACGCCCTCGGCATGTTCGACGCCCTGCGCCGCTCCTCCCTGCGGTATGTCGGTCTGCGGGTCGAGAACAACGCGGGCTTCGCGGCGGACGCGTACGGCAGGATCACGGGAGAGGCGGCACCGCTGCTGCTGTCGACGGGTCCGGGCGCGTTGACGTCCCTCGCGGCGCTCCAGGAGGCCGCCGCCGCCTCCGCCCCCGTACTGGCGATCAGCAGCCAGATCCCGACTGCCGGCCTGGGCGGCGGCCGGCACGGCTACCTCCACGAACTCCCGGACCAGGCCGCCTCCTTCCGCGGCGTGGTCAAGTCCGTCCACACGGTCCGCACCCAGTCCCAGATCCCCTCCGCCGTCGCGGCGGCGTGGAAGTCGGCGCTGACGGCGCCGCACGGCCCGGTGTGGGTGGAGATCCCGCAGGACGTGCTGCTGGCTCCGACCGCGCTGCCGGTGGTGACGGCGCCGGACGCCACGCCGGAGGAGCTGGTCCCCCGCCCCGAACTGACGGCGGTGGCAGCCGACCTGCTGTCCCGTGCGGCCCGCCCGGCGATCATCGCGGGCGGCGGGGTCGTACGGTCCGACGCCTCGGGAAAGCTGCTGCAGCTGGCCGAGCGGCTCGACGCCCCCGTGGTCACGACCTTCGGCGGCAAGGGCGCGTTTCCCTGGGAGCACCCTCTTTCGATGCAGTCCTGGCTGGAGGACCGGCATACGACGGACTTCCTGGAGGACGCGGACGTCCTGCTGGTGGTCGGCTCGGGCCTGGGTGAACTCTCCTCCAACTACCACACCTTCAAGCCCCGCGGCCGGGTCGTCCAGATCGAGGCCGACCTCGGCAAGCTGGAGTCCAACCACCCGGCCCTCGGCATCCACGCGGACGCCCGACTGGCGCTGCAGGCGCTGCTGGAGACGGTGGAGGAGCGCACGGACGAGTCGGCGCCGGGGCGGGTGCGGGAGCTGCTGGAGAAGGTGGCTTCCCGTATCGCCGCCCAGGAACTCGCCCTGGAACAGGAGGTGTTGGGGGCCGTCCGCCGAGCGCTGCCCGCCGGTGCCCCGTCCTTCTGGGACATGACGATCCTGGCGTACTGGGCGTGGTCGGCCTTCGACCCCCGCGGTGCGAACACCATGCACTCCGCCCAGGGCGCCGGCGGCCTCGGCTACGGCTTCCCGGCGGCGCTGGGCGCGGCGGCGGCCGACCCGACCCGCCCGGTGCTGGCGGTGTCGGGCGACGGCGGCGCCCTGTACTCGATCGCCGAGCTGGCGACGGCGAAGCAGTACGACCTGCCGGTCACCTGGCTCATCGTCGACGACGGCGGCTACGGCATCCTGCGCGAGTACATGACGGACGCCTTCGGCCAGGCGACGGCGACGGAACTGGCCCGCCCGGACTACGTCGCCCTGGCGGAGTCCTTCGGCGTCCCCGGGGTCCTGACGACCCCGGAGACCCTGGAGGAGGACCTGGCGAAGGCACTGTCCGCGCCCGGCCCTTCGGTGGTCGTACTCCCCGCGGTCCTGCGGATGTTCGCGCCGACACACCTCACGGCGTGAGCACGGCCCACCGGAGCCGAGGGTGCGTCAGTGGCACGTGCTCGACGTGCTGATGTACACCTGCGTCGGGTGCGCCGCGCCGAAGGACCAGCCCTGGCCCGGCTTCATGCAGATCGTTCGGTAGTCGGAGAACTTCACGTAGGCCACGTCGTCGTGCCGGGTGTTGACCGCGCCCTTCGCCCTGCGGCTCGCGCCGAGCGTCTGCCAGTAGCCGGTGTCCTTGAACTTTCCCGTCATCGTGTTGCCGTTGTAGAAGCACACGTACGGATACGGACAGTGCGGGCGGGCCGCGGTGGACGCCGAGGCGGTCTGCGCGGACAGGGCCAGCCCGCTCCCGGTCATGGCGCACGCGGTCAGGACGGCTGCGGTCGCGATGCGGAATCGCATGGGTGCTCCTTGGGTTCGGTTGCCTGAGGCGGCCCGCCCCACCCCCGTGGAGGCGGGCCGCCGAGTGCTGGGGCGGTGCGGGGTGGACCGCACCGCCCGCCGTGCACCACCGACAGTGCAGGCCGGGTCCAGGACGGGGCCAGGCCCGCCGGACAGCTGCCGCCGACGCGGGATGTCCCACCCTCCGACCTGCGAGAACCCCCCGCGCCCTGAGGCACCGGCGGGACACCCGGATGCCGGTGGGATGGCCGAAACCGTGTGCTCGAAAGGCCGGTCAGGGGAACCAGCGGTGCTTGTCGGGCATCCTGGTCCGGGGAGTTGCAACAGACATGGGGTGGAGCATGTCTCGTTGGAAGCAGTTGCCGGACTCGCTCGACCCGCGAGTGCGACAACTCGCCGTACAGATGCGCCGCATCAAGGACCACAGCGGTCTGGGGCTGCAGGCCCTGGCCGCCCGCACGGGTTACAGCCGTGCCTCCTGGGACCGCTACCTCAACGGCCGTTCGTTACCGCCGCAGGAGGCGGTGGAGGCACTGGCCCGCGCCTGCGACATCGACCCGGCCCGGCTGCTGGCCCTGCACGAGGTGGCGGTGGCGGCGGGGCGGGGCGGACCGGGGAATGCCGGCCGGGCGGCGGAGACGGGCGCGGAGACGCACGCGGGGAGGGACTCCGGGCCGGGCTCAGGCCCTGACTCCGGGCCGGGCTCCGGGCCTGGCGAGCAGGAAACCGCGGGACGCGGACGGAGGTGGCGGCTGTTCGCCGTCGTACTGGCGTCGGCCGTGCTCGTGACCGCGGTGATCGCCCTGCTGGTGGCCGTACCGTGGGACGGCGAACGGGACCGGACCGACGGCCGGCCGGTCTCGGCGGACGCCACGGAGCCGGCCCCGGGATCTCCTGGCGAGGGAACGAAGGGGGCGTTCGCGTTCCGGGCCGGCAAGGACTACCCCTGCAGGGTGCACCGCGCCGCGGACGGGCTGCTCTACGCGGGGTACAGCACGACCCGCGTCGGCCTGATCGGCAAGGGCTCCGCCGAGTGGGCCGTCGTCGAGGCACAGTGCCTGCTGCGCCACCACGGCCTTTCGCCGGGGACCGCCGACGGCGCGTTCGGCTCCCGCACCGAGCGCGCGGTGGAGCGGTTGCAGGAGCGGGCCCACCTCCGTGTGGACGGGGTCGTCGGCGAGGACACCTGGGGAGTGCTGCGCAAATGACGCCCGGTGAGCGGGCGGTGGAGTGCGAGCGGCTGGCGGAGGCGCTGCGCGGGCTACGGGCCCGGACCGGGCTGAGCCTGGCCGCACTGGCCGCGAAGACGCCGTACAGCAAGTCGTCCTGGGACCGCTATCTCCGCGGCGGGACCGTTCCGCCCCGGCAGGCCGTCGCGGCACTGTGCGAACTCGCGGACGAGGATCCCGGGCGGATACTCGCGCTGTGGGAGCTGGCGGACACGGTGGCCAGCGGGCGTGCGGCGGGTGGGCGTACGGCGGGCGGGCGGGCAGCGGGTGGGGATGCGTCCGGTGGGCATGCGTCAGGTGGGTGCCCATGCGCGGGTGAGCCGTCGGCCGCCGTGGCCGAGCCGCCCCCGTCCGAGGACGCCGGCCGCTCGTCCCGGCGCCGGGCCGGTGGCCTGCTCGCCGTGCTTGCGGGCGGTGGACTCGCCATCGCCGCGGTCGCCGTGACCCTGGCGGCCACCGGCGCCTTCAGCGAGTCCGGTGCGAGCGCGTCCCCGTCCCCCTCCGCCCCCGTACCGGTACAGGGCTGCCACGGCGACGGCTGCACGGGCAAGGACCCCGAGACGTACGGCTGCGGAGCCGCCCCCGTGCCGGTGACCCTGGGCCGGCGGAGCTTCCCCGGGCCGACCGTGGTCAAGATCCGGCACAGTACCGCCTGCGGTGCGGTGTGGGCGCGGATCGACCTCGGCAAGGTGGGGGACCGGGCGGAGATCCTCGTACCGCATCACGCGCCGTGGCGCACCGAGGTCAAGGACGGGTACGACGCCAGGGACTCCCTGTCCACCCCGATGGTCGCCGCCTCCCAGTCGGACCTGGACCACGTACGCGCCTGCCTGGTACGCGAGGGCCGGCGGCACTGCTTCGGCCCGCGGGAGTAGCGGCGGATCCGCGGACGTTGGGCGTGTGTCAGGGGTTCCCGGCCGGTGCCAGGACCGCGGCCGCCAGATGGTCGCGGAACCAGCGGTGGCCCGGGTCGGCCGCGTTGCGGGGGTGCCAGGCCATCCCGAGCTCCAGGGGCGCCAGGTCGAGGGGGATCGGGAAGGTGCGCAGGCCCAGCGCGGCGATGGTGCCGGGGAGCCAGTCGGGCAGGGTGAGCGCGACGAGGTCGGTGTCCCGGGCCAGCATCAGCGCGGCCGTGTAACCGGGCACGACCACCGCGGTCCGGCGCCGCAGTCCGAGGTCCGCGAGCGCCCGGTCGATCGGCCCGGTGCGCTTGCCCAGCCGGGACACGCCGATGTGGCCGGCCGCGGCGAAACGGCGGGCGTCGATCCGCCCGTTGAAGAGGGGATGACCGCTGCGGGCGACACCGACCAGGTTCGCACGCCGGAGCTGCCGGGTGTGGATCTCGGGATCCAGGTGGTCGAGGACGCCCAGTTCGACGTCGACCAGCCCCTGCCGCAGCCCGGGGCCGCCCTCCACCGCCTCCGGCAGGAAGACCACGTCCACGTGCGGGGCCTCCGCGTGGACCCGGTCGGTCAGGGTCCCGGCCAGCCCCGTCAGCAGCAGGTCGGTGGCCTGCACCGTGAACGTGCGCCGGAGATGCACCGGTGCGAAACCGGCCCCCGGCCGAAGGACGTCGTCGCAGCCGCGCAGCAACGCGGCCACCTCCTCGCGGAGTTCCAGTGCCCGCGGCGTCGGCACCATCTGCCGGCCCGCGCGGACCAGCAGCGGATCACCGACGGCACGGCGGAGCCGGGCCAGCGTACGGCTGACCGCCGCGGGTGAGGTGCCGAGCCGCTCGGCGGCGCGGGTCACGCTGTTCTCCTGGAGCAAGGCGTCCAGCGCGCGCAGCAGGTTGAGATCCATGGACGCTCCTGAGCTGCGTTCTTACGTCTGGGGCAATGATCGCTTGCCGATCTTTGCATTGCTGCGGAACTCCCCGGTGCGGAGGGTGGAGGGGTCCACGCAATCCGGATCAGCCCAGTGGCGAGGAGTCACCTGTGCATCAGCAGTCACCCCGTGCCGGCCGAGAAGGCGATGTGCTGGCCGTGGTCAGCCAGAGCGGACCGGCGGTCTCTTTCCACGACGTCGCCTGCGACCGGCACCTCGGTACGGTCGAAGTCCCCGCCGAGCCCCATGAGTTGTGCTTCGACCCGGTGCAGCGGCTGCTGTGGTGCAGCAGCACCTACCGCTCGGGCTACTACCACGCCAACACCGGCCGCAGCACCGAGCTGACCGTCATCGACCCCGACACCCGCCGGATCGTGGAGGTCGTCGACCTGGCCCCCGAACACGGCCCGCACGGCCTGGCCCTGGATGCGGCACGCGGCCGTCTCTACGTCAGCGTGGAGGGAGCGGCGGACCGGCCCGGCGGCGTCGTGGTGATCGACACCGCCACCCGTCGGCCCCTGGGCAGGATCGACACCGGTGCGCCGGGACCGCACTGGTTCGCCATCGATCCGACGGGGCGGACGGGCTACGCCGCCAACAAGGAGGCGCCGTTCGTGTCGGTGGTCGATCTGGAACGCGGCGCGCTCACGGGGAAGGTGGCGGTGCCGGGCAGCGAGGGGATCGCCGTCTCCGCCGACGGCGCGCACGTCTTCGTCGCCGCCCCGTACGCCGGTGCCGCCGAGGGACGGACGCCCGGCATCCGGGTGATCGACACCGGCACGCTGTCCGTGACCGCCACCCTTCCGACGGAGCACGTGGTCATGCCGGTGCACCTGACCTCGACGGGCAAGCTGCTCACCGGCGAGGTGCGCACCCGGCCCGCCCTCGGCTCCGGCCCCGAGTCCGTCTCCGCCCTCGGCCGCCAGGTGCCGGGCCGCCTCACCGTGTTCTCGGCCGCCACCCTCGAACGCCTCGGTGAACTGGAGGTCGGAGCGATGCCGTTGACCGTCCGGTCCTCCCCCGACGGCCGACTCGCCTATGTGGCCTGCGTCGTCTCCTCCACCGTCCATGTCATCGACCTGGACACTCTGTGCACCCTGACCCGGCTCGACATCACCAAGCGCGGCGAACCGGGAGCCCACGGGCTGGCGTACATCCCGCGCCACGTGCCCCTCGCCGCCGCCCTCCGGTGAGGCCGGAATGCGCCGCGAACAGCCTGCCCTGTACCGGTGTTGACCTCCCCCTGTCCCGGCAGGAACGAACCGGCGCCACCCGCCGGTCACGTGGAACTCCCGCCCTGGGAACATGCGTACAACTTCCGGCCGGCCTGATGAGTCAAGCCAACAGGCGCCGGCGTTGCGCCCACACGACATTCCCCAGGGGGACCCTTCCATGACCCACCGCATGACCCGACGCGCCGGAGTGCTGGCGGCAGCCCTCGGCGCCGGCGTGCTCATACCCACCGTGGCCGCCGCCACCCCGGCCGCCGCGACCACGCCCACCGTCAGCTGTACGTCCGCCAAGGCGGGCCTCGCCGCCAAGCTGCAGAAGGACATCACGGCCGCCCTCGCGAACCGCAAGGGCACGGTCGCCATCGGCCTGTACGACCGCAGCACCAGCACCACCTGCACCCTGCGCGCCACCAGCTCCTACGACTCGGCCAGCACCGTCAAGGTCACCGTGCTCGCCACGCTGCTGTGGGACGCGAAGAAGCACAACCGGTACCTGACGGACCGTGAGACCACGCTCGCCAAGGCCATGATCACCCGGTCGGACAACGACGCGACGACCGCGCTGTGGAAGCAGCTGGGCGTGACGAAGATCAAGGGCTTCCTGGCCGCCGCCGGGATGACCAGGACCCTGCCGGGCGCGGACGGCTACTGGGGCCTGACCCAGGAGAACGTCACCGACGAGCAGAAGCTGCTGGGGCTCGTCACCGCCAGGAACAGCGTGCTGAGCGACAACGCCCGCGCCTACATCCTGAAACTGATGAGCCAGGTCGTCTCCGACCAGCGCTGGGGCACCCCGGCCGGCGCGCCGTCCACGGTCTCCGTGCACGTCAAGAACGGCTGGCTGCAGCGCGCGACGCACGGCTGGCGGGTGCACAGCCTCGGCACCTTCAACGGCGCCGGCCACGACTACACGATCTCGGTGCTGACGCAGGACAACAGCACCATGGACTACGGCGTCACCACCATTCAGAACGTCGCCAAGGCCATCCACCGGGACATCGTGCCGACCACGTCCGGCACGGCCGTCTACACCCCGACCAGCAAGCCCAGCGAGGCGTTCGTCGCGGTGCCGCCGCAGGGCTGACGCCGCCGCGGTGGTTCACGAGGCGGGCTCCCGCCGGACACCCGTCCGCCCTACGGTGACCGGCATGCGCCTGAGAACCGTACTCGCCACCCTCGCCGCCGGCCTGGCGGCGGCCACCTCCCTGACCGCCGCCGGGCCCGCAGGCGCCGACTCCGCCGCGGGCCACGCCTGTTCGCCGGCCGTCTCCCTCGGCCGCTTCTCCGACGTGCTCGACAAGACGACGTACGACGGCACCTTCGTCGGCAACTTCTCCGCCCTCGCGGTGGACCGGGACGGATCGATCGCGGCGCTGGAGGACCGTTCGTCCCTGTTCAGCCTGGATCCGACGACCCTGCGGCCGAAGGCGGCCGTCCGCCTCGCCGACGAGAAGGGCGCCGACCTCGACTCCGAGGGCCTGGCCGTCGACAGGGACGGCACCCGGCTGATCACCTCCGAGACCGAGCCGTCCGTCCGCCGGTACTCCGCCGGCGGAAAGATCCTCGACCGCCTCCCGGTCCCCTCCTCCCTCCTCGTCGCCCCGGCCGGCCGTGCCACCTCCAACCAGACCTTCGAGGGCCTGACCCTGCTGCCCGGCGGCCGCACCCTGCTGGCCTCCATGGAGGACGCGATCTCGGGCGACTCCACGGGGATCGTGCGTTTCCAGACCTGGCGGCGGCACAAGGACCACTTCCGTCTCGCCGCCCAGTACGCCTACCGCACCGACCCCGGCCTCGGCGTCCCCGAGGTCCAGGCCACCCCCGACGGCCGCCTCCTCGTCCTGGAGCGCGGCTTCACCGTCGGCGTCGGCAACACCGTCCGCCTCTACCTGGCCGACCTCCGCCATGCGACCGACACCAGCGGTACAGAGAACCTGACCGGCCAGGCCTCCGTCCGACTGGTCGAGAAGACCCTGCTGACGGACATCGCCGACTGCCCGAGCCTGGGCGCCACGGCGAAGCAGCCCCAGCCGAACCCGCTGCTGGACAACATCGAGGGCATGACGATCACCGGCCGTGATCACAGGGGCCGTCTGAAGGTCCTCCTGGTGAGCGACGACAACCAGAACCCGGCCCAGACGACCAGGTTCTATTACTTGCGGGTACGTGTCTGACTTCGCCCTTGTTTTGTTGCGGAGGGATGAAATCCGCTCACCTGTGCGTTGGTGCCTTCCGGTAGAGCAGGTCGACAGGAAGGCACCGGCGTGGCAGCGCAACGGGGATGGGCACGACGCCTGGCGGCATACGCCTGGCGGTATCCGAAGGACGTCGTCCTCGCCCTCGGCTCGTCCCTCGCCGGTATGGCCGTCATGGCCGTGGTCCCCCTGATCACCAAGGTGATCATCGACGACGTCATCGGCGACCACACCCGCGCGATGGGCCCCTGGGCCGCCGCCCTCATGGCCGCCGCCCTGCTCGTCTACGTCCTCACCTACGTCCGCCGCTACTACGGCGGCCGCCTCGCCCTCGACGTCCAGCACGACCTGCGGACCGAGATGTACGGCACGATCACCCGTCTCGACGGCCGCCGCCAGGACGAGCTGTCCACGGGGCAGGTGGTCGGCCGGGCCACCAGCGACCTGCAGCTGATCCAGGGTCTGCTCTTCATGCTCCCGATGACCATCGGGAACGTCCTGCTCTTCCTGATATCCCTGGTGATCATGGCCTGGCTGTCGCTGCCGCTGACCGTGGTCGCCCTCGCCGTGGCACCGGCCCTGTACGCGATCGCCAAGCGCAGCCGCAGCAAGCTCCACCCCGCCACCTGGTACGCCCAGGCCCAGGCCGCCGCCGTCGCGGGCGTGGTCGACGGCGCCGTCAGCGGCGTACGGGTGGTGAAGGGCTTCGGGCAGGAGGACCAGGAGACCGGGAAGCTCAGGGAGGTCGGCCGCCGGCTCTTCGCCGGGCGGCTGCGCACGATCCGGCTGAACAGCACGTACACCCCCGCCCTGCAGGCCGTCCCCGCCCTCGGCCAGGTCGCCATGCTGGCCCTCGGCGGCTGGCTGGCCGTGCGCGGGCACATCACGCTCGGCACGTTCGTCGCCTTCTCCAGCTATCTCGCCCAGCTGGTCGGCCCGGTGCGCATGCTCGCGGTGGTCCTGACCGTCGGCCAGCAGGCCCGGGCCGGCACCGAGCGCGTCCTGGAGCTGATCGACACCGAGCCGACGATGCGGGACGGCACGAAGACGCTGCCCGCCGACGCGCCGGCGACCGTCGAGTTCGACGACGTGTCCTTCGGGTACGACGGCGGGCCCCAGGTCCTGGACGGGCTGAGCTTCGAGATCCGGCCGGGCGAGACCCTGGCCGTCGTCGGCTCCTCGGGCTCCGGCAAGTCCACCCTCTCCCTGCTGCTCCCGCGCTTCTACGACGTCACCCACGGCGCCGTCCTGATCGGCGGCCACGACGTCCGCGAGCTGACCCTGGACTCGCTGCGGGCCGCGATCGGGCTCGTCCCCGAGGACTCCTTCCTCTTCTCCGACACCGTGCGCAACAACATCGCGTACGGCCGCCCGGACGCCACCCAGGGGGAGATCGAGGCCGCCGCCCGCGCCGCCCAGGCGGATCGTTTCATCGCCGAACTTCCCGAGGGGTACGACACCAAGGTCGGCGAGCAGGGCCTGACCCTCTCCGGCGGCCAGCGCCAGCGCATCGCGCTCGCCCGCGCCCTGCTCACCGACCCGCGCCTGCTGGTCCTGGACGACGCCACCTCGGCCGTGGACGCCCGTGTCGAGCACGAGATCCACGAGGCGCTCAAGCGGGTGATGCAGGGCCGTACGACCCTGCTCATCGCGCACCGCCGCTCCACCCTGAACCTCGCCGACCGCATCGCCGTGCTCGACGGCGGCCGGCTCGCCGACCTCGGCACCCACGAGGAACTCCAGCAGCGGTCCGCGCTGTACCGGCGGCTGCTCACCGACCCGGACGAGCTGGGCGGAGTCTCGCCGGGCCACGCCGAGCCCGCCCTGCCGCGCGAGGACACCTCCGTCCGTGAGGAGCTGGACGCCGAGTTCGACGCCGAGCGGGGCGTGACCCCGAGGCTGTGGACCGGCGACCGGGAGCCCAAGGACCAGGCGCTGACCGGCACACCGGCCACCCCGGAACTGCTGGCGCAGGTCGAGGCGCTGCCGCCGGCCACCGACACCCCGGACGTCGACGAGGCCCGGGCGGTGGGCCGCGAGGACTCCTACGGCCTGCGCCGCCTGCTGCACGGCTTCGGCACGCCGCTGCTGCTCAGCCTGCTGCTGGTCGCCGTGGACGCGGGCGCGGGCCTGCTGCTGCCGGTGCTGATCCGGCACGGCATCGACTCGGGTGTGTCGAAGATGGCCCTCGGCGCGGTCTGGGCGGCCTCGCTGCTCGGCCTGCTGACCGTGCTGGTGCAGTGGGCCGCGCAGATCGGCGAGACCCGGATGACCGGCCGTACCGGTGAGCGGGTGCTGTACGCGCTGCGGCTGAAGATCTTCGCGCAGCTCCAGCGGCTCGGGCTCGACTACTACGAGCGCGAACTGACCGGCCGGATCATGACCCGGATGACGACGGACGTGGACGCCCTGTCGACCTTCCTGCAGACCGGCCTGGTCACGGCGTTCGTCTCGGTCGTCACCTTCTTCGGCATCATGGCCGCCCTGCTGGTGCTCGACCTCCAGCTCGCCCTCGTGGTCTTCGCGACGCTGCCCCCGCTGATCGTCGCGACCTTCTTCTTCCGCCGGGCGAGCGTGAAGGCGTACGAACTCGCCAGGGAACGGGTGTCGTCGGTCAACGCCGACCTTCAGGAGTCGGTCGCCGGGCTGCGGATCGTGCAGGCGTTCCGGCGCGAGCGGGACGGCGGGCGGCGGTTCACCGAGCGCAGCGACAGCTACCGGCGCGCCCGCATCCGCGGCCAGTGGCTGATATCCGTCTACTTCCCGTTCGTACAGCTGCTGTCGTCGGTGGCGGCGGCGAGCGTGCTGATCGCGGGCGCGCACCGGATCGAGGCGGCCACGCTGACGACCGGCGCCCTGGTCGCGTACCTGCTCTACATCGACCTGTTCTTCGCCCCGGTCCAGCAGCTCTCCCAGGTCTTCGACGGCTACCAGCAGGCCACGGTGTCCCTGGGCCGCATCCAGGAGCTGCTGCGCGAGCCGACGTCCACCAAACCGGCGGACGAACCCGTGGAGGTGCTGTCCCTGCGGGGTGACATCGCCTTCGAGGACGTGCACTTCGCCTACGGGGTCGCCGATGAGACCGACGCGGCGCTGACCGGCATCGACCTGACGATCCCCGCCGGGCAGACCGTGGCCTTCGTCGGCGAGACCGGCGCCGGCAAGTCGACCCTCGTCAAGCTGGTCGCGCGCTTCTACGACCCCACCGCGGGGCGGATCACGGTCGACGGCACGGATCTGCGCGCCCTGGACCTGACCTCGTACCGGCACCGCCTGGGTGTCGTCCCGCAGGAGGCCTACCTCTTCCCGGGCACGATCCGGGACGCCATCGCCTACGGCCGTCCCGACGCCACCGACGCCGAGGTGGAGGCGGCGGCACGGGCGGTGGGCGCGCACGACATGATCGCCACGCTGGACGGCGGCTATCTGCACGAGGTCGCCGAGCGCGGCCGCAACCTCTCGGCCGGCCAGCGCCAGCTGATCGCGCTCGCCCGGGCCGAGCTGGTCGACCCCGACATCCTGCTGCTGGACGAGGCCACGGCCGCCCTGGACCTGGCCACCGAGGCCCAGGTCAACCAGGCCACCGACCGCCTGGCGGGCCGCCGTACCACGCTGGTGGTCGCCCACCGCCTGACCACGGCGGCCCGCGCGGACCGGGTCGTGGTGATGGACCACGGCCGGGTCGCGGAGGACGGCACCCACGACGAACTCCTCGCCCGTGACGGCCGGTACGCCGCACTGTGGCGCACCTTCGTCGGCCGCCCCGAACCGGAGGAGCCGGTCACCGCGTCCCGCTGAGGCATTGCGAGGACCCTGTCGACGCGTGCTGCTGACGGTCGTGCAACCATCCGACATACGTCGTGCGTCCGTACATCAGTACGGCATTCGGGGGTGCACGACCACATACGGGGAGGATGACAGTGGACAGTGGTGGGATACGCCGACGCCTGGCGCTCGGCGCGGCAGTGCTGGCCGCGACCGGCGTGCTCGGTTTTGTGACATCCGGTACCGCCGCGGCGGCGGGCACGGCCGGCGGCTGCGCCGGGCGCGAGGTGTGGACCCGGCAGTTCAGCAGCGGGGTGACACACGTCTACAAGCGCGACGGCTACGTCTGTGCGGTCACCGTCGCCCGGCACCCCGGCACCACCCAGACGATGTCCGTCAGCGTCCAGGTCCGTGGCGGCCGCCCGGTCGTCGACAAGGGGCGCTACCGGCTGCTCGCGGGCCCGGTGACGGTCCACGCCGGCCGTCGCTGCGTGTGGGTCAAGGGCTCGGTGGGAACGCGCGGGTCGGTCGACTCGGGATGGATCCTGTGCTGAGCTGACGTGCGGACGCACCCGGGGTCGTCGTGGCCGGCGCCCCGGGTGCGCAGGACGGGCACCGCACGCGCCGGTCTCACCGGCGGCGGCCCCGCCGTCGCGCGCGCCACAGGTATCCCCGGACCAGCACATCGCCCAGGAGCCGCCAACGGCCCAGCGGGTGCAGCAGGTTCCGCACCGTCCTGGCGGGCAGCCCGTGCACCAGGATCTCGTCGTCGGTCATGTTCACGAGTTCCTTCAGGCGGGCCCTCATGTACGCGACGGGGTCGCCCTTCCCGGGCGGGGTCTCCGCCCGCAGGATCGCCTCGTGGAGCCGCCGTTCGGTCTCCTCGCCGTCCTGCTGTCCCCTGAGCAGACCGAGCAGGTGATGGGCGGCGTCGAGCCGGCCCCAGGTGAAGTCGTAATGGCGCCACTTCCTGCTCATGAACGCGGCGAAGTGGTAGCAGCGCAGCCCGTACAGCTTCTTGCCGCCCAGGCCCACCGACCAGTCCTCGTTGAACAGGGGGCCCATGTCGTCCGGGCCGAGCCGCAGGAACCGGAAGTCGGGGGAGAGTTTCTCCATGGCCCGCGCGGGAGGGGCGAAGGCCTGGGTGAGGACCTCCACCACCAGCATGGCGGCCACCACGTCCTCCGGTCGCTCCCATCGCTCGTAACGGCCGTCGGCGTGCGCCGTCTCCAGGAAGCAGGCCGCGGCCTCACGCACCTGCTTCCCGGCCTGTGCCGGGACCGAGAGATCCGCGAACACCTTGTCGAGCCGCTGCGCCTCCTCCCAGGGCCCCGGCGGGCACTCGTCCCAGCGCGTCTTCTCGCGTACGGCCTCGTTGACGGCGATGACCTTCAACAGGCTGTCGTTGACGAGCCGGATCGCGGCGGCGGCCCTGCTCTCCCTCGTCCGGTCCGCGGCTTGGCGTGCCGCGTCGAGCAGCTGATGGAGCTGGAACAGCAGGCCCTGCAGAAGGCGTTCCGCGGGGGTGAGACCCCAGCGCCACTCCTGGAGGCCGGGCTCGGTCAGGCTTGTCGCGTCGGCGGGCGGCAGCCACAGCAGGTCCAGCGCGAGGATCTCGCGCAGGGTGCGCTCGTCGGGCCCCTCGGCGGTTCTCAGCGCGGTCACCCGCGCATTGGTGAGGGCCAGCCGTCTCCGTACGGCCATGACCCGGCCCCTGCGGTACTCGGCGTACAGCGCTTGTGCCGCCTCCCGCATGGCGCGCTCCTCCTCGTGGCCCCGGCCGGGGTCGAGCAGCCGCTCCAGCAGTTCGTCCTGGGATCTGGGCCCGCTGAGTTCCAGGCGGAGCTGTACGTCGTCGATCCCGGAACGGAAGTCGACCTCCTGGGGGTAGTTGAGTGCGCTCCAGGCCGCCGTCACGATGCCGATGTCGTGGCACCGCTGGTTCTTGACCGCCTCGTCGGCCGGCATTCCGCCGGAGGGGACCACGAACATGAGGACACGCTCGGCCGGGCCGCCGCGGCGTTCGGTGATCTCGTCGAGCACCGGGGTGAAGGGCGCGTTGTTGAGGACACCACCGTCCATCACACAGCTCGCGGGGACGTCGAGCCGTTTCTCCGGGTGGACCCGGTGGTCGAGGAGGGGATGTTCGCTGACCGGCTGAAAGGCCACCGGATAGCCGGCCGTGGCGCGTGCCGCCCTGGCCAGGGCCCGGAGGCGGGTGTCGGCGAAGTCGTCGAAGGCGGACTCGTCGAGCTCCCACGCGGTCCCCCGCTCCACATAGCCGAAGGTCTCGGGCTCATTGCGGAACCGGTACATGCGGCGGTGGTCGCGCACGCCGAAGGCACTGCCGGCGCTGTCCTCGTAGGTGCGGTGACGGCCGTCCAGCGCGGTGGCGGTGACGAAGAGCGTGACGCGTTCCGAGAGCTGCTGCCGTCCCGGAAACAGGTCGGCGAGGGCTTCCGTCACCTTCTTCTCGAACCAGCTTCCGTCGAGGAGGGTCTTCCTGCGGGCCCGGCGCCCGGTCCGGCACAGCTTGTCCAGCGAGGCGACCTGCAGCCACAGGTCGCGGAGGTTCACGAGCCGGGATCCACGGGCGACGGCCGTGGCCAGCAGCAGGCCGTTGAGGCCGCCCGCGGACGTGCCGGAGATGATGTCGATCTTCACCTCGGCCCCGGCGTCCTCCGCCACCTGCTGCCAGATCCGGAAGACCTCGCGTTCCTCCGGCGGGACACTGCTCGCGGGGTCCCCCCTGGACGCCCGCCGGAGCAGGTCGAGTTCATGGGTGACGCCGCCCATCCACACGGCGAGACTGACGCCGCCGTTCATCACGAGGGCGATGCGGTGTTCGGCCCTCGGCGGGTCGGAGGAGCCGCGCCGTAGCACCGCGGCGTGGGCGCGGTGCAGCCGCTCGGAGATCGGCGTCCGCTTCCGGTCGTGCATGCGGCCTCCTCCAGCGGGCCGGACGCCCGGACCGATCCGCCTTGGGTCATGACGGCCCCAGCCTCGCCGTCCTGCGGGGCAGGCGCCACCGAGGGCGGTCCGTCCGGGCGACGGCGCGCCCGCACGGAACCCGGCGCGGGTCGGTTGCGTCCAACGCGCAGGTTGCCGGACGAGTCCCCGTGCCGTGGTGTCGGCCCTTCGCGACTGGCCGCGAACGCCGACCCACCCTCTTTGCCGCGGCGCGGCCGACAGCCCGCCGCCACCGGCGCGCCCCCCTCCCCTGCGCCGGTGGCGGCCCCTTCTGCGGTTACTGTGCATTCCCTTGACGGAAAGAAACTTCCTGGATATTGGTGACTCCTCGGAAGTTTCCTTCAGCGGTTCTCCTCTGGAAGGAGCGCACGTGCCCGACACCAGCACGGGAAGCGACACCAGCACGGGAAGCACGGGAAACACCGCACGGCCGTCCAGACGCGCCGTCCTCGCCGCCACCGCGGGCCTCACCGCCGCGCTGACCGTACCGACGACCGCCCGCGCCGCCGCAGCCGGCGAGGACCGCCGGCTGCGCGCCCTGATCTCCCGGATGACGCTTCAGGAAAAGGTCGGCCAGCTCTTCGTGATGCGGGTCTACGGCCACTCCGCGACCGCCCCCGACCAGGCCGACATCGACGCCAACCTCAAGGAGATCGGCGTCCGCACCGCAGCCGAGCTGATCGCCAGGTACCGCGTCGGCGGGATCATCTACTTCACCTGGGCCCACAACACCCGTGACCCGCACCAGATCGCGGACCTCTCCGCCGGCATCCAGCAGGCCAGTCTGGACCAGCCGCGCGGCCTGCCGGTGCTCATCGCCACCGACCAGGAGCACGGCGCGGTCTGCCGGGTCGGCAAGCCCGCCACCCTCTTCCCCGGCGCGATGGCGATCGGCGCCGGAGGCTCCCGCGCAGACGCGCACACCCTCGGCCGCATCTCCGGCGCCGAGCTGCGCGCGATGGGCATCAACCAGGACTACTCCCCGGACGCCGACGTCAACGTCAACCCGGCCAACCCGGTCATCGGCGTACGGTCGTTCGGTGCCGACCCGGACGCCGTCGCCGCGCTGGTGGCCGCCGAGGTGAGGGGCTATCAGAAGTCCCGGGTCGCGGCCACCGCCAAGCACTTCCCGGGCCACGGCGACACCGCCGTCGACAGCCACACCGGTTTCCCGGTCATCACCCACAGCAGGGACCTGTGGGAGAAGCTGGACGCCGTACCGTTCCGGGAGGCGATCGCCGCCGGCATCGACTCCATCATGACCGCGCACATCCAGTTCCCGGCCCTGGACGACTCCGGCGACCCGGCCACCCTCTCCCACCCGATCCTCACCGGCATCCTGCGCGGCGAACTCGGCTACGACGGCGTCGTGATCACCGACTCCCTCGGCATGGAGGGCGTCCGCACCAAGTACGGCGACGACCGGGTGCCGGTGCTCGCGCTGAAGGCCGGCGTCGATCAGCTGCTCAACCCGCCGTACCTCGACGTGGCCTGGAACGCCGTGCTGAAGGCCGTCCAGGAGGGCGAGCTGACCGAGTCCCGGCTGGACGAATCGATCCTGCGCATCCTGCGTCTGAAGGCCGGGCTCGGTCTCCTCGACGACCCGTACACCGACCGGAACCGCATCGAGCGCACGGTGGGCACCAAGGCGCACCTGGCCGCCGCCGACCGGATCGCCGAGCGGACCACCACCCTGCTGGTCAACGAGGACCACACGCTTCCCTTCGACCCCCGGACCGAGCCCCGCCTCCTCGTCGTCGGCGCGGACCCGGCCTCCCCCTCCGGCACCACCGGCCCGCCCACCGCCGTGCTGGCGGCCGCCCTCACCGAGCTGGGCTTCACCGCCACGGCCCTGTCCACCGGCACCTCGCCCTCCGCCGCGACCATCGCCAAGGCGGTCACGGCCGCGCAGGACGCGGACGCGGTGATCGTGGCGACGTACAACGTGACGGCAGGCAGTGCCCAGCAGACGCTGGTGGACCACCTGCTGGACACCGGCAGCCCCCTGGTCGCCCTCGCCGTCCGCAACCCCTACGACGTGGCTCAACTCCCCGCCGTCAAGGCCTGCCTGGCGTCCTACGGCTGGACGGACGTCGAAGTGCGCGCCGCCGCACGCGTGATCGCCGGACGCGTGGCGCCGCGCGGCAGGCTGCCGGTGCCGGTGCAGCGGGCCGACGACCCCACGCAGGTGCTGTACCCGATCGGGCACGGGCTGACGTACTAGCCGTACGCCACACACCGGGCGCAATACCCCCAATGGGCGGAAACCCGCCCGCATGTCTGGCGTGGCCGCACTGCCAAGGGCCACGCTGGACCGGGGTGTCAGGGGGGTTGCCATGCGTGGGAAGGGTGCCGCAGGACTCGCGTGCCTGCTGCTGGCCGTCCTGCTGACCGGCTGCCGGGCCCCGGCGGGCGCCCCCGTCGGCGACGCCCGCCCCACCCCCGCCGCGACCAGCGGCTACGGCGCCGAGTTCCTCGCGGTCGGCGAGTGCAGTTCCTTCGGCACGACCAGCTTCACCGAGGTGCCCTGCACCAGCGAGCGGGCGGCGGCGAGGGTCGTCGCCCGCTACGACGGCGCGGCGAGCGACGGCCCCTCGTGCCCGACGACCACCGACTTCGTGCTGCACATCAGCGCCCAGGCCGCAGCCGGCGACGAGGACGGCGACGGCGCCATCCCCCAGGGCTACGCCTGCATGCGCAACCTGGAGCCCCCGCACCCCGGCGACCCCGGCGGCGGGGGCGGCCCGCGCACGATCCCCGGCGACTGCGTGTACACCTCCGGCGAGGGCCAGGTCCGCGAGACGCCCTGCGACGGCTCCGGCGGACACCGGCCCCAGTACCGGATCACCAGGGCGGCGCCGGCCCGCGAGGACTGCCCGGCGTCGACGTCGTTGTACGTCCAGCTGGGCGGCCGGAACCCGGTGGGCTGCGCCGGGCGGGTGTGACTGTCCTCTACGGCCTCAGCGCGGGCTCGCGCTCAGGATCCCGGACGTCCAGCCCGGCGTCGAAGCCGGCCAGGGGCTTCGCCCGGGCCACGGCGGTGGAGGAGGCTCCGGCCCACTCCAGGATGCGCTCCGTGGCGAGAGCCTTCTGATCCGGCACCAGGCCCGCCACGTTCGCGCCGTGGTTCATGCCGGGCGCCGTGAAGACGTACGCGTCACGCGCACCCGAACCGAGCCGGAAGCGCTCCGAACCCCAGGGGTCGTTCTGGCCGTACACGAAGAGCATGTGCGTGGCGTGGTGCCGGACCCATGCGTCCACGTCCCGCATCACGTACGGCTGGAAGCGCATCGGGATGGAGCGGGGCACGTAGTTGCGCGGCGGCTGGTAGCCGTAGCGGATCAACGTGCGCTCGATGTGCGGGAAGTGGATGGTCGGAGCGCCGAGCTGGGTCCCCGCCTGGTAGTAGTACGGCGTGTACTGCGCGAGGCCCTGGTCGGTGTAGGCGGAGAAACCGGAGATGGTGTCGACCGAGTTCCAGATCTCCTCGTCGCTCGCCGTGGCCGCGTTCGCCGGGACGGTGTCGCAGTCCTTCAGCAGGCTGTACTGCCAGAAGCCCCACACATAGTCCAGGACGACCGCCTCGTACGCCTTGTCCAGCCCGCCGACGGTGTCGAAGGTGTAGCCCTTGCCGGCGGCGTACTGCGCGTACCGCTGCTCCAGCTGCTTGCGGCGCACCAGCGCCTCCCGCTGGACGGCGTTCAGCCGGTCCCGGCACTCCTTGGTGCCGACGTGCGCGAAGAAGCGGTCGTAGGCGGAGTCCTCGTCGTTGACGACGTCGTTGGGGGCGACATAGGCCACCACGCCGTCCATGTCACGCGGGTAGAACCGCTCGTAGTACGTGGCCGTCATGCCGCCCTTGGAGCCGCCGGTGGCGAGCCAGTTGCCGCCGTAGACCGGCTTCAGCGCCTGGTAGACCCGGTGCTGGTCGCTGGCCGCCTGCCAGATGTCCAGCTTGGACCAGTCGGCGGGGTCGGGGCGGGACGGAGTGAAGAAGCGGTACTCCAGGGAGACCTGGTTGCCGTCCACGATCTGGGTGGGCTCGCGGCGCGAGGGGGCCGTGGAGACGTTGTAGCCGCTGGTGTAGAAGACCGTCGGGCGGCTGGTGTCCTTGTGCAGCACGGTGATCCGCTGCTGGAAGGTGCCGCGTTCCGGGTGCCGGTGGTCGATCGGCTGGGTGTAGTTCAGGACGAAGAAGCGGTAGCCGGGGTACGGCTTCTCCTCGATCAGGCTCATGCCCGGTATGGACAGCAGCCGGTCCTTGATGTCGGTGGGCCCGGACTGTGCGGCGGTGGCCGCGCCGGCCGCTGTGCTGCTCAGCGTGCCTATGAACACCGCGAGCGCCAGCAGCCATCTGAGCACCTTGTGCATGCGCACTCTCCCCTGGGTGACTGTTGTGAGACACATGTGCGCCGGAAGCTATCGGAGCAACTGGTGTCACGCCAGGGGGATTTGCGCGAGACGACGGGAGACGCGTGTTCCGGGGCCGTCACTGATGGTCAGTCAGCTGCTGTCGGCTCCATGGAGGGCGCGGATTGCTCCCTCAGCTCGGGCGTCGTCGCGGCGACCGTCGCCACCGCCAGCAGGCACAGCAGACCGCCGGTGATCAGCGAGGTCGCGCCGGAGGTCCAGCCCGCGACCAGGCCGCCGCGCACATTGCCGAGGTCGGGGCCCGCCTGGCCGACGATCTGCTCGGCCGCCGTGACCCGGCCGAGCAGCGCGTCCGGGGTGCGGGTCTGCACGATCGTGGACCGGGAGACGACCGAGAGGGTGTCCCCGGCGCCCGCGACGACGAGCAGGGCGAGGCCGGTCCACGGGTTCGTCGTCAGCCCGAAGAGGACCAGGGCGGCGCCCCACACGGCCGCCGCGCCCAGCATGACCGCGCCCGGCCGGCCGAGCCGGGTCACGGCCCCCGACAGCGCCGTCGCCGCGATCCCGCCCACCGCCACAGCCGACAGGAACAGGCCGAGGGTGCGCGGGTCGTTGCCGAACCGTTCGGCGTTGACCAGCGGGAACAGACTGACCGGGAAGGACAGCACGGTCGCGGCGAGATCGGTGATCAGCGCGCCGCGCACCACCCGGTGCCCGGCCAGGAACCGCAGCCCGTCCAGCACCCCGTGCACGCCCGCCCGCGACGGCTCGCCCTGCGGAGGGAGCGCGGGCAGCCCGAACGCGCCGTAGAAGGCGAGGCCGAAGCTGAGGGCGTCCAGCAGATAACAGGTGCCGAGACCCAGCCAGCCCAGCAGCACACCGCCCAGCGCCGGACCGAGGAGCAGCATCGCCTGGCCGGTGATCTGGTTGAGGGCCAGACCGGCGGCCACCTGGTCCCGGGGCAGCAGCCGCGGCACGAAGACCCCGGCCGCCGGGGCACCCAGCGCGCCGAACGCCGACCGCGCGGCGACCAGCGCGAGGACGGCCACCACCGGGACATGCCCGGTGAAACCCTGCACGGCCAGCAGCAGGGAACAGGCCGCCTGGCCCACGGTCGCCGTCAGAAAGATCCGCCGCCGGTCCGCCCGGTCCACCCAGGCCCCCGCGAAGAGCCCGAACACCACCAGCGGCAGCGCCTGCGCGAGCCCGACCGCGCCGGTCCAGGCCGTGCTGCGGGTCACGTCCCACACCTGGTACATGACCGTCACCACGGTCATGAACCCACCCAGCGTGGACACGGTCCGCCCGATCAGCAGCCGCCGGAAGACGGGCGAGGTGCGCAGCGGCCGTATGTCGATGAGCGAGCCCCGAATCACCGGGGGAGGCTAGCCGGGCGCCTGCGCTCCGGCCAGCGAATTAACCGGGGTGCGGGGCAGCGCCGGTGGCGGCGCGGGGCTGTGTGCGACATGCGGCTGCGCCGCGAGGGCGCCGGGCTGGGCCCCGTCGGCCTAGGCCGCCTCGTCCAGCAAGCGCAGCAAGTGCTCCCGACCCGCATCCAGCAACCCCGCGAGCGGGGCGGCAGCCTCGTACCACCGTTTCTCGTACTCCCAGCACAGCCATCCGTCCCACCCGCGCCGCAAGAGCACATCCACGCACTCGGTGAGCGGCAGCACCCCCGAGCCCAGCGGCAGCGGCGCCGTGTCGTCGGCCGACGCGATGTCCTTGACCTGCACATACCCGAGGTGCGGAGCGAGCGCCGCATAGGTGTCGGAGGGCTGCTCGCCACCCAGCCAGGTGTGCATCACGTCCCACAGCGCACCCACCTGCCGATGGCCGACCGGGCCCAGCACGCGGATCGCGTCGGCACCGGTGGGATGCGAGTCATGCGTCTCCAGCAGGATCCGCACCCCCAGCGCGGCAGCGTCCTCGGCGGCGGTGCCGAGCCGCCGGGCGGCGAGCGCGTCGGACTCCTCGGCGGGACGCTCGGGGTCGGCGCCGGGGAAGACCCGGACGAAGGGCGCGCCCAGGTCGTGGGCGAGGTGGAGGAGGTCCCGGATCTCCGCCAGTACGGGTGCGTCCGCGCCGGGCGCGGCGACACGTGCGTACCCGGCGAGGCCCAGCACCTCGACTCCGGCCGCCTTGAACAGGGCGGCCGTCTCGGCTCGTTCGGCGGGGGAGAGGCCGGGGTGCACCGGCTCCTCCGGGTGGGCGCGCAGTTCGACTCCGTGATAGCCGTGCGCGGTCGCGAGCGCGAGGACCTCCGTGACGGGCAGGCCGGGGACACCGAGAGTGGAGAACGCCAGCTTCATGGGGCGGACCCTACTCGCCACACGCCCGATCCGCGCAGTACCGCCGCCAGTCCCGGCCGTCAGTCGCTCGCCGCCGGTTCCGGCCGGTGAGCTTCTCAGCGAGGGAGTGCTGGGGTTCTCGGTGCCGAGGACGAGGGGTGCGCCGGTCATCCGCCCGTCGCGCGCAGCTCCAGCCGCCAGTCCTGACCCACCAGGTCCTTGCCGAACGAGCGGTGCGGTTTCTCGGCGGCGAGGACGAAGCCGTGGCGCTGGTAGATGCGGCGGGCGCCGCTCAGCACGTCGTTGGTCCACAGCACCAGGTCGCGGTAGCCGACCTCGCGCGCGAAGTCGATCACGGCCCGCACCAGCCGGTCCCCGATACCGTGCCCGCGGGCCTCGGGCTCGACGAGCAGCAGCCGCAGCCGCGCGGTGGCGGGCGTGTCGTCCCGTACGCACATCACGCAGCCCACCGGCCGCCCGCCCTGCTCGGCGATCCACACCCGCTCCAGATGCGGGTCGTGATCCTCGGCGAAGTCGGCGACGATCCGGGCGACCAGCCCCTCGTAGTCGGCGTTCCAGCCGTACTCGGCCGCGTACAGCGCGGCGTTGCGCTGGACGATCCAGCCGAGGTCCCCCGGAAGCGGCTCGCGCAGCACCACCTCGCCGGACCGGGCGCGCCCCTCGCCGAGGAGGTCCTGGATGGTCCGCATGGCCTCCGCGAGGCGGGGCCGGTCGGCCGTGGCCACGGTGTCGAGCAGGGCCCCGACCGTGTCCCGTGCCCGCTCGTCCAGCAGCCCGGCGGCCTCGTGACCCCGCGCGGCGAGCCGCACCCGCCGCCGGCGCGGATCGTTCTCGGAGGGTCCGCGCTCGATCAGCCCGGCGTCCTCGAATTTGTTCAGGATCCGGCTCAGATACCCGGCGTCCAGGCCGAGCAGTGCGCGCAGGTCGGCCGCGTCCAGGTGCGGGACCTGGGCGAGTTCGTACAGCACGCGGGATTCGGTGAGGGTGTACGGGGCGTAGAGATGGCGGCCGTAGTCGAGGGCGCCGATGACGCCCGTGTAGAAGCGGTTGAAGGCGCGGACGTCCTGCACGGTCATGATCGGCCCCCGGATGCTTGACTCAGTCAGAGATATCGCCCGTCCGAGCGTAAACCCGCTGCCCGCCCGCGTCCACGGCCGGGGAAACGGCATACGCGTACGGGAAGTTGGGCCTCGCTCCCGCTGCCTCTCCGCGCCGGCCCGCTCGTTTTGACTTCGTCGCAACCTCGTCGTAGTTTAAGAACAAACGTCACATATGCCCGTTCTGCATCGGGAGTGACGATCCGCCGCCGGAGCACATCACGGGCGGCGCGATCACGCACGGAGCTACGCGCAGGCTACGGAGCGCAGACTGACGGCCCGTCACGGCCGCCGGAAATCCATCACACCCTCCGGAGAGGGGCTCATCATGCGCGCGCACACCACCCGCATCAAGAGAGTGGCCATCGCGGTCTGCTCGGCGCCGATCCTGGCCATCGCCGCCGGAGCCGGAGCCGTCAGCGCGGCCACTGCTGCCGCCCCCGACCACGTCGCAGCCTCGGACCACGGTGGTGGCTGGGGCGGAGGCGACCACGGCGGCGGCTGGGGCGACCACGGCGACGGCGGTTGGGGAGGAGGAGACGACCACGGCGGCTGGGGCTGGGGCGATGACGACGACGACTACTGAGTCGCCCGTCGCGATCGACACCCTCTGACACGACAGGAGATCCGGGTGCCCGACCCATGGGGCGCCCGGATCCCTGTCGGACATCTGCGGTGCGGGACGGAGGGGGCCTTCCGGGCCCCTGGCCGTGACGGCGGTGGGAGGACCTGATGAGGATCGTCTGCGTGGGCGGAGGCCCGGCCGGGCTGTACTTCTCCATCTCCGCGAAGCTGAGGGACGCCGGGCACGAGATCATCGTCATCGAGCGCGACCCGCCGGAGGCCACCTACGGCTGGGGCGTCGTGTACTGGAACGACCTGCTGGACATCCTGCACCGCAACGACCCCGAGAGCGCCCGCGCCGTGAGCGCCGGTTCCGTGCTCTGGCAGGACCAGGAGATCCGCCTGCACGGCAGCCGGCACGACGGCACGGCGTACTTCGGGGGCTACGGCTACAGCATGGGCCGCGCGGCCCTGCTGGACGTACTGACCCGGCGCGCGCGGGCGCTCGGCGTCGACGTCCGGCACGGACAGAACCTCACGGACCCCGCCGACCTGCCGGAGGCCGACCTGGTCGTGGCCGCCGACGGTGCGGGCAGCCGGATCCGGCAAAGCCGTGCCGACCACTTCGGCACCCGGATCGAGACCGGCCGCAACCCCTACATCTGGCTCGGCACGGACCGGCAGTTCGCCAGCTTCGTGTTCGACTTCGAGGAGACCCCCGCGGGCTGGATCTGGTTCCACGCCTACCCGTCGATCCGCGGCATCAGCACCTGCATCGTCGAGTGCTCACCGCAGACCTGGCAGGGCCTGGGCCTCGACACGCTCGAACCGGACGACGCCCTGCCCCTGCTGGAGAAGATCTTCCACCGTGCCCTCGACGGCCACTCCCTGATCAGCAGCGCACGCGGAGAACCGGCGAAGTGGCAGCGGTTCCAGCACATCAGCAACAAGACGTGGTACGACGACGCCGACGGCAACCTCGTCCTGGCCGGCGACGCCGCGCACACCACACACTTCACGCTGGGCTCCGGGACCCGGCTGGCGATGATCGACGCGATCGTGCTGGCCCACAGCCTCGCGCGGTACCCCGATACGCAGGTGGCGCTGCGCGAGTACGACCGGCACCGCCGTGCGGAACTGCACCCCGTGCAGGCGGGAGCGCGCTCCAGCATGGCCTGGTTCGAGCAACTGGACGACTACCTGGACCGTGACCCGGTCTCCTTCGCCTACGCCATGTCCGTACGCCAGGGCCGCCAGCACCCCTGGCGCTACCAGGTCCACCTCGCCACCCAGATCGCCGCGGTACGCCGGGCCCGGCGGGCCTACGACACCGGAAGGCGCTGGTACCGGGACCGCCGCAGGGGCGAGGCCGCGCTGCCGCTGCTGGGCCGGACACTTCCCGGCCGGCAGTGAACGGGACGCCTCACGGCAGCTCAGACGCGGGGCACACCCGAAGACCCCCGCACCATCAACTCCCCCTGCACGGCCGCAACACCCCCGGGCGGCGGCTCCTCCCGCCCCATGGCGACCCGCCCGGCCCGCGCCCCGGCCTCCGCCAGCGGCAATCGCACCGTCGTCAGGGAAGGCACCGCGTCGATGCTGAACGGCAGGTCGTCGAACCCGGCCACCGACACGTCCTCCGGAATCCTCAGCCCCGACTCCCGCAACGCCGCGCATGCTCCCAGCGCCACGGAGTCGTTCGCGGCGACGACCGCCGTCAGCGACGGATCGCGGCGCAGCAGCTCGACCGTGGCCTCGTAACCGGACTGGCGGTCGTAGCGCCCGTGCACCGTCCAGCGCGGGTCCTCCTCGATGCCCGCCGCGGCCAGCGCCGCCCGGTGGCCCTCCAGGCGGTGCCGGGTGGTCGTACGCTCCTCGGGGCCCGCGATGTAGCCGAGGCGGCGGTGGCCGAGGCCGACGAGGTGCTCGGTGAGCCGGCGGGCACCGCCCCGGTTGTCGAAGGTGAGGGCGACGGCGCCGGTGTCGGGTGCCGGCGGCCGCCCGCACAGCACCACCCGGGTCCCGGCCTCCGTGAGCTTGCGCAGCTTCGCCGCGACCGCCGCCGCGTGCGGCGCGTCCTCCACGGCCCCGCCGGTCAGCACCACGGCCGCCGCCCGCTGCCGCTGCAGCAGGGTCAGATACGTCAGCTCACGCTCCGGTGAGCCGCCCGTGTTGCAGACCACCGCGAGCCGCTCACCGCCCGCGCGGCCGCCCCCGACGCCCCCGATCTCGGCCTGGATCGCACTCGCCATGATGCCGAAGAAAGGGTCGGCGATGTCGTTGACGAGGATGCCGACCAGATCGGAGGTGGCCGCAGCGAGGGAGCTCGCCGGGCCGTTGAGGACGTAGTCCAGCTCGTCCACCGCCCGCAGTACCCGTTCGCGCGTGGAGGCGGCCACCGGGTAGTTGCCGTTCAGTACGCGCGACACCGTCGCGGGGGAGACCTGGGCGCGGGCCGCCACATCCGCCAGGGTCACCGTCATGTCGTCGTCCTCCGGTCGCGCATTGTGTCGTACGCCCTCGTAGACAGGCAGGTCCTGCTCCTGGTTCCGAGCGGACTTCCAGCAGACCTTAAAGCCAAGGACCCTCTTTGTTCGCCCCCTCGAACAACTCGAAGGGGACACGGTCTTGTGCAGACACCGGCCAAGGGCTAGCTTCTCACCTTGTAGAAAGCGCTTGCCGTGGTGGTCTCCGTGCTGCGCGAAGGGAACTGACGTGACACGCAAGACGGTGCGTATCGCCATGAACGGCGTGACCGGGCGCATGGGCTACCGCCAGCACCTCGTCCGGTCGATCCTCGCCCTGCGCGACCAGGGCGGCCTCGATCTCGGCGACGGCACCGTGCTGTGGCCGGAGCCGGTCCTGCTCGGCCGCCGCGCGCACGCCCTGCGCGAGATCGCCGGCCGGCACGGCCTGGAGCACGTGTCCACCGACCTCGACGCCGTCCTGTCCGACCCGGCCGTCGACATCTACTTCGATGCCCAGGTCACCTCCGCCCGCGAGGAGTCGATCAGGAAGGCGATCGCCGCGGGCAAGCACATCTACACCGAGAAGCCGACGGCGACGGGACTGGCGGACGCCCTCGAACTCGCCCGCCTCGCCCATGAGAAGGGCATCAAGCACGGTGTCGTCCAGGACAAGATCTTCCTGCCGGGCCTGCTGAAGCTGAAGCGGCTGATCGACGGCGGCTTCTTCGGCCGCATCCTCTCCGTCCGCGGCGAGTTCGGCTACTGGGTGTTCGAGGGCGACTGGCAGCCCGCCCAGCGCCCCTCCTGGAACTACCGCGCCGAGGACGGCGGTGGCATCGTCGTCGACATGTTCCCGCACTGGGAATACGTCCTGCACGAGCTGTTCGGCCGGGTGACCTCCGTCCAGGCCCTGGCCACCACCCACATCCCGCAGCGCTGGGACGAGGACGGCAAGCCCTACGACGCGACGGCGGACGACGCGGCCTACGGCATCTTCGAGTTGCAGGGCGGCGCCGTGGCCCAGATCAACTCCTCCTGGGCCGTCCGGGTCGACCGCGACGAACTGGTCGAGTTCCAGGTCGACGGCACCGAGGGCTCGGCGGTGGCCGGACTCAGGAAGTGCCGGGTGCAGCACAGGTCGGCGACCCCCAAGCCGGTCTGGAACCCGGACCTCCCCGTCACGGAGGTCTTCCGCGACCAGTGGCAGGAGGTACCGGACAACGGGGACTTCGGCAACGGCTTCAAGGCCCAGTGGGAGCTGTTCCTCAAACACGTCTGCGCCGACGCGCCGTACCACTGGGACCTGCTGGCCGGCGCCCGCGGCGTGCAACTCGCCGAACTGGCCCTGAGGTCCTCGGCGGAGGGCCGCCGTATCGACGTACCGGAGATCGCCCTGTGACCATCCGACTGCCGGACCTCCAAGGGGGTTTCCGGGCGTACGAGCCCCGCACCGAACCGCTGACGGTGACACCGGGCATCCCCTTCACCTCCCGTACGGTGTTCTCGGCGGCCCACGTCGTCGCCGACCCGTACGCCGATACGACTCCCGACTCGCCCGCCGCAGTCGACTGGGACGCCACCCTCGCCTTCCGCCGCCACCTGTGGTCCCACGGACTCGGCGTCGCCGAGGCGATGGACACCGCCCAGCGCGGCATGGGCCTGGACTGGGCGGGCGCGGCCGAACTGATCCGCCGGTCGGCGGCGGAGGCTCACAGCGTGGGCGGCCGGATCGCCTGCGGGGTCGGCACCGACCAGATCACGGGCGGTTCCCTGGCGGAGATCCGCGGGGCCTACGAGGAACAGCTGGCCGTGGTCGAGGAGTCGGGCGCCCAGGCGATCCTGATGGCCTCCAGGGCGCTGGCCTCGGCCGCCTCCGGCCCCGAGGACTACCAGGAGATCTATGGCCGGCTGCTCCGCCAGGCGGCCGAGCCGGTGATCCTGCACTGGCTGGGACCGATGTTCGACCCGGCGCTGGAGGGCTACTGGGGCTCCGGCGACCTGGACGCGGCGACGAAGACGGTCCTGGAGGTCATCGCCGCTCATCCGGACAAGGTGGACGGCATCAAGGTGTCGTTGCTGGACACGCAGAGGGAGATCGGCCTCCGCCGCCGTCTGCCCCGCGGGGTCCGCTGCTACACCGGCGACGACTTCCACTACCCCGAGCTGATCGCGGGCGACGACCAGGGCTTCAGCCACGCCCTGCTCGGCGTCTTCGACCCGCTGGGCCCGCTGGCGGCCGAGGCGGTACGGGTCCTGGACACGGGGGATGTGACCGGCTTCCGGGGGCTGCTGGACCCCACGGTGGAGCTGTCCCGCCACCTCTTCCAGACCCCGACCCGCTTCTACAAGACGGGCGTGGTCCTCCTGGCCTGGCTCGCGGGCCACCAGTCGCACTTCACCATGGTCGGCGGCCTCCAGTCGGCCCGCTCCCTGCCGCACCTGGCCCGCGCCTACGAACTCGCCGACGGCCTCGGCCTGTTCCCGGACCCCGGGCTCGCGGAGGAGCGGATGAAGAACCTGCTGTCCCTGTACGGGGTGGACCAATGACCGGTCTCGGGCGTTTCAGCATCAACCAGATGACGGTGAAGCAGCTGTCGCTGCCGGAACTGGTCGCCGCCTGCGCCCGGTTGGGCATCGGCCAGGTGGGCCTGTGGCGCGAACCGGTCCACGCGTACGGCTTGGAGAAGACCGCCGAGCTGGTCCGGGACGCGGGCCTGACGGTGACCTCGCTGTGCCGGGGCGGCTTCTTCACGGCGATCGACCCGGCGGACCGGTCCCGCGCCCTGGAGGACAACCGGCGCGCGATCGAGGAGGCGGCGGCCCTCGGCACGGACACCCTCCTCCTGGTCTCCGGTGGTCTGCCCGCGGGCTCCCGGGATCTGCGCGGGGCGCGCGAGCGGATCGCCGACGCCCTCACCCGACTGGGCCCCTACGCCGAGCAGCACGGCGTGCGTCTCGCCCTGGAGGCGCTGCACCCGATGTACGCCTCCGACCGCTGTGTGGTCTCCACCCTGGCCCAGGCCCTCGACCTCGCCGAACGCTTCCCGGCCCAGCAGGTGGGCGTCGCGGTGGACACGTACCACATCTGGTGGGACGACCAGGCGCCGGCGCAGATCGCCCGGGCGGGCGCGGGCGGCCGTATCCACGCCTTCCAGCTGGCCGACTGGACGACACCCCTGCCCGAGGGGGTGCTGACCGGCCGGGGCCAGATCGGCGACGGCGCGATCGACATGCGCGAGTGGCGGGGTCATGTGGAGGCGGCCGGCTACACGGGCCCGATCGAGGTCGAACTCTTCAACGAAGAGCTGTGGGCCAGGGACGGCCGGGAGGTGCTGGCGGAGACGGCGGACCGTTTCCACCGGACTTTCCTGTAACCGCGGCCCAGCGCACCGGGTTTGGAAGAGCTCCGCCGTCTCGCCCGGAGGCTCGGTCAATCCCTGCGGGACGTCAAACCGGTCGCGGAGAGCAGGGGCGCACGGCTCGGTCGGGGAACGCCGGGGCCGGCGACATCGTCCTGTCCAAGTGGAACCGCACCGAGCGCGTGATCACCCGCGCCCCGAGCCGAGGAGCCGGCCGTGCAACCGAACCTGATGCGGGCCGCCGCGGTCACGCTCGTCCTCGGTGCCGCCCTGACGGCCTGCTCCGGCGGACAGGACGGCCTGGACTACCAGACGGACTACGCGAACCACCGTCCGCTGCGGGTGACGGGCCATCCCAGTACAGGCAGCCTGGAGACGGTCCAGAAGGTCGTCTGGCGGCTCGCCGACGGGGACGCCGACGGCCTGGCCGCACTGAACACCGAGGGCGACGACGCGGGCCCGGCGGCCCGCGCCTGGGTCAGGGCCTACGGCACGGCGGCCCGCGCCGAAGTGACCGCCGACTTCCTCGACGAGGGTTCCGTACGCCAGGAGGTGGTCCTGCACTTCTCCGGGCCGCGCCGCACCCAGGAACTCACGGTGCGGATCGCGGAGGGCGACACCTGGGGCATCGTCCTGGACGATCCTGCCCCCCGCCCGGACACACAATAGGCCGACAACTCCTTCGCACCCCGTCTCACAGTGCGCCGACTTCCTCCGCCGTCGGATACGACTCCTGCGCGCCCCGCTTCGTCACGGCCGCCGCCCCCACCCGGGCCGCGTAGGCCGCCGCCTCGGCGAGAGCCGATCCCGACCCCAGCCTCCAGGCCAGCGCGGCCGTGAACGCGTCCCCGGCACCCGTGGTGTCCACCGCGTCCACCTTCACCGCCCCGACCCGCGCCACCCCGGAGCCGTCGCACACCAGCGCCCCCTGCGCGCCCAGCGTCACCACCACCGAGCGCGGGCCCTTGGCCAGCAGCAGCCGCGCCCAGTCCGCCGGGTCCCCGCTCACACACGCCTCGCCGAGGATCACCCGCGCCTCGTGCTCATTGACGATCAGCGGATCGCAGGCCGCCAGCACCTCCGTGGGCAGCGGCCGGGGCGGGGACGGGTTCAGCACGAAGCGGCTGTCCGGGGACAGGTTCCGTACGACCTCCACGACCGTCTCCAGCGGGATCTCCAGCTGTGCCGACACCACCCGGGAGGCCAGGAAGAGGCTCACCGCCGCCCGGACGTCCGCCGGGGCGAGCCGGGCGTTGGCACCCGGCGACACCACGATGCTGTTGTCCCCGGAAGGATCCACGGTGATCAGCGCCACGCCCGTCGGCGCCCCGCCCACCAGTACACCGACCGTGTCCACGCCGGCCGCGCGCAGGGAGTCGAGGAGCAGCCGGCCGTAAGCATCATCACCGACCCGGGCCAGCAGGGCCGTACCCGCGCCGAGCCGGGCCGCGGCGACCGCCTGGTTGGCGCCCTTGCCGCCCGGGTGGACGGCCAGGTCGCCGCCGAGCACCGTCTCGCCGGCGGCCGGCCGCCGCTCGACACCGATCACCAGGTCGGCGTTGGCCGAACCCACCACCAGCAGGTCGTAGTCGTACATCTCTTGACTCCCCATGACTCCCCGGACAGATGACGTCGGGCGGACCGCCGCCGGAGATGCTCCAGGGGCCGCCCGTCGTCGCTGCACTCATCTTTGCGCTCGGCCCTCCTTGTCAGACCCCGCCGGTACTGTCGGATCATGGCTCAGCAGGCGGGGACCCAGACCGGCGAGCGGCGGTTTGCCGTGGTCGAAGGCGTGCTGGAGAGGATCACGTACGCCAACGAGGACAACGGCTACACGGTCGCCCGGGTCGACACCGGAAGAGGCGGCGGCGATCTCCTCACGGTCGTCGGCGCGCTGCTCGGTGCCCAGGTCGGGGAGTCCCTGCGGATGGAGGGCCGCTGGGGGTCGCACCCTCAGTACGGAAAGCAGTTCCATGTGGAGAACTACACGACCGTCCTGCCCGCCACCGTCCAGGGCATCCGGCGCTACCTGGGGTCCGGGCTGGTCAAAGGCATCGGGCCGGTCTTCGCCGACCGGATCACGCAGCACTTCGGGCTGGACACGCTGCGGATCATCGAGGAGGAGCCCAAGCGGCTGATCGAAGTGCCCGGCCTCGGGCCCAAGCGGACCAAGAAGATCGCCGACGCCTGGGAGGAGCAGAAGGCGATCAAGGAGGTCATGCTCTTCCTCCAGACCGTCGAGGTGTCCACGTCCATCGCGGTGCGGATCTACAAGAAGTACGGCGACGCGTCCGTCCACGTCGTGAAGGAGCAGCCGTACCGCCTGGCCGCGGACGTCTGGGGCATCGGCTTCCTGACCGCCGACAAGATCGCCCAGTCCGTCGGCATCCCGCACGACAGCCCGGAGCGGGTGAAGGCCGGGCTGCAGTACGCCTTGTCCCAGTCGGCCGACCAGGGGCACTGTTTCCTTCCCGAGGAGCGGCTGATCTCGGATGCGGTGAAGCTGCTCGCCGTCGACACGGGGCTTGTCATCGAGTGCCTCGCCGAGCTGGCCGAACCCCCGCAGGACGGCGGCGATCCCGGTGTCGTACGGGAGAAGGTGCCCGGCCCGGACGGTGCCGCCGGCGAGCCCGTCACCGCCGTCTACCTCGTTCCTTTCCACCGCGCCGAGCTGTCCCTCTCCGCCCAGCTGCTGCGCCTGCTGCGGACCGACCAGGACCGCATGCCCGCCTTCCGGGACGTGGACTGGGACAAGGCCCTGGGCTGGCTGAAGGGCCGTACCGGAGCCGATCTCGCCCCCGAGCAGGAAGCCGCCGTCAAGCTCGCGCTCAGTGAGAAGGTCGCCGTGCTCACCGGCGGGCCGGGCTGCGGCAAGTCCTTCACGGTTCGCTCGATCGTGGAGCTGGCCCGGGCCAAGCGGGCCAAGGTGCTGCTCGCCGCCCCGACCGGGCGTGCCGCCAAGCGGCTGGCCGAGCTGACCGGAGCCGAGGCCTCGACCGTGCACCGGCTGCTGGAGCTGAAGCCGGGAGGGGATGCGGCGTACGACCGGGACCGGCCGCTCGATGCCGACCTCGTCGTGGTGGACGAGGCCTCCATGCTGGACCTCCTGCTCGCCAACAAGCTGGTCAAGGCCGTGCCCCCGGGTGCTCATCTGCTCTTCGTCGGGGATGTGGACCAGTTGCCCAGCGTCGGCGCCGGTGAAGTCCTGCGGGATCTGCTCGCCGACGCGAGTCCCCTCCCCGCCGTCCGGCTCACCCGGGTCTTCCGGCAGGCCCAGCAGTCCGGCGTCGTCACGAACGCACACCGGATCAATGCCGGGCAGCATCCGCTCACCGACGGGCTGAACGACTTCTTCCTCTTCGTCGAGGACGACACCGAGGAGGCCGGGCGGCTCACCGTGGACGTGGCCGCACGGCGGATTCCGGCCAGGTTCGGGCTCGATCCGCGCCGGGATGTGCAGGTGCTCGCGCCGATGCACCGGGGGCCGGCCGGGGCCGGCGTGCTCAACGGGCTGCTGCAGCAGGCCATTACGCCCGGGCGGCCCGATGTGCCGGAGAAGCGGTTCGGGGGCCGGGTGTTCCGCGTCGGCGACAAGGTGACCCAGATTCGCAACAATTACGAGAAAGGGAAGAACGGTGTCTTCAACGGCACCGTCGGCGTCGTCACCTCGCTCGACCCGGTCGACCAGCGCCTGACGGTGCTGACGGACGAGGACGAGGAGGTTCCGTACGAATTCGACGAACTGGACGAACTGGCACATGCGTACGCGGTGACCATCCACCGTTCGCAGGGGAGTGAATATCCCGCAGTGGTGATTCCCGTCACGACCGGAGCATGGATGATGCTCCAGCGGAATCTGCTCTACACGGCGGTCACCCGGGCCAAGCGGCTGGTCGTTCTCGTCGGTTCCCGCAAGGCGATCGGACAGGCGGTGCGCACGGTGTCGGCCGGGCGGCGCTGCACGGCCCTGGACTTCAGGCTGGCGTAACCCGCTCGTAGGGCCGGCGGACGGCATCACAAAAAATGATCGATCAAATGAGTCGTGAAGGTCACAGAGCACTTCCAGATGCCGTTCGGAGGGGGCAGGATGAGCAGGTTGGCGGCACTGAGTGCCGCCAATAGGCCCAATGGTCGACCCCGAGTGCACTCTCCTGAGCCAAATGGGGGATGGTAGAGACAGTCAGGGCACCTCGAAGATGAGGCACTACGTCGGTGAGGGAAGACGTGAGCGACAACTCTGTAGTACTGCGGTACGGCGACGGCGAGTACACCTACCCGGTGGTCGACAGCACCGTCGGCGACAAGGGCTTCGACATCGGGAAGCTCCGCGCCCAGACCGGTCTGGTGACTCTGGACAGCGGGTACGGCAACACGGCCGCCTATAAATCCGCTGTCACCTACCTCGACGGCGAGGCGGGCATCCTCCGCTACCGCGGCTACCCGATCGAGCAGCTGGCCGAGCGCTCCACCTTCCTGGAGGTGGCGTACCTGCTGATCAACGGCGAGCTGCCCACCGTCGACGAGCTGACGACGTTCAAGAACGACATCACGCGGCACACGCTGCTGCACGAGGACGTCAAGAACTTCTACAAGGGCTTCCCGCGCGACGCCCACCCGATGGCCATGCTGTCCTCGGTCGTTTCGGCGCTGTCCACCTTCTACCAGGACAGCCACAACCCGTTCGACGAGAAGCAGCGCGACCTCTCCACGATCCGGCTGCTCGCGAAGCTTCCGACGATCGCGGCGTACGCGTACAAGAAGTCGATCGGCCACCCGTTCGTCTACCCGCGCAACGACCTCGGTTACGTCGAGAACTTCCTGCGGATGACCTTCTCGGTCCCGGCGCAGGAGTTCGAGCTGGACCCGGTCGTCGTCGCGGCGCTGGACAAGCTGCTGATCCTGCACGCCGACCACGAGCAGAACTGTTCGACCTCGACGGTCCGCCTGGTGGGTTCCTCGCAGGCCAACATGTTCGCGTCGATCTCGGCCGGCATCAGCGCGCTGTGGGGCCCGCTGCACGGCGGTGCCAACCAGTCCGTGCTGGAGATGCTGGAGGGCATCCGCGACTCCGGCTCCGACGTCGACACCTTCATCCGCAAGGTGAAGAACAAGGAGGACGGCGTCCGCCTGATGGGCTTCGGCCACCGGGTCTACAAGAACTTCGACCCCCGCGCCAAGATCATCAAGGCCGCCGCGCACGATGTGCTCTCCGCGCTGGGCAAGGAGGACGAGCTCCTCGACATCGCCCTGAAGCTGGAGGAGCACGCGCTGTCCGACGACTACTTCGTCGAGCGCAAGCTGTACCCGAACGTCGACTTCTACACCGGTCTGATCTACCGGGCCATGGGCTTCCCGACCGAGATGTTCACGGTCCTGTTCGCCCTCGGCCGCCTGCCGGGCTGGATCGCCCAGTGGACCGAGATGATCAAGGAGCCGGGTTCCCGCATCGGCCGCCCGCGCCAGATCTACACGGGCGTGGAGCTGCGCGACTTCGTGCCGGTCGAGGAGCGCTGACACCTGCCGGTGAGGGGCGCCGCGTCTGTCGGTGCCTCTCGCCGGAGTCGTGCCCTTGGCCGAGTGCGCCCGATGAGGTGCCGCTGGGGGTGCGTGGGCGGCTGCGGGGCCGTGGTGGCTCGTCGCGCAGTTCCCCGCGCCCCTTGGGCTTGTGCGGTCACCCTCGCTGACCGGGCTGAGCCCGCTGACCAGGTGAAGCGGAAGGCGCCCTGCCGCCGGTCCCCCCACGGGCCGACGATCAGGGCGCCTTCCCATGTCCCGGTGCGGATTCCCCCCACGGGATCCGGCCGGGCGCTCGGAGAGGACAGCGCCTGAATCGCTGTCTGTGAGCAGAATGAGCAAAACTCGTCCTGCCCCCAGTGATGCGGTGCGATCTGCCGGGACAACACACGCTGGGACGGCCGCTCAAAGCTTCCCGGTGTGCGTGCCCCGGCAACGCATCTCTGAGGAAGTCCCCCAAGACATCCCCAGATGCCGACTGACGCCCCCCAAGACGCCGAACCGACATCGCCAACTTAGACCTTCGAACCCCTTCGATGGTTACGTTCGCATCACTGTGATCTGCGTCTCTTGCATATGTCCTTTAGATGCGCAAGAGCCCCGATACGGCGATCGAGGCTCAAGCGTAAGGATGATGCGCGAGCCTTGTGAAGAGCTTATGTGAGGCTCGCGCCGGACTCTAGGGGGTCTCTTACTTCGGCTGCCGGTGAATCGTCGGCAACCCGGACGTACTTCAACGGAACCGGCGCAGCCGCAGACTGTTGGTCACCACGAAGACCGAGGAGAACGCCATCGCCGCGCCGGCGATCATCGGGTTCAGCAGCCCGGCGGCGGCCAGCGGCAGCGCGGCCACGTTGTAGCCGAAGGCCCACACCAGGTTGCCCTTGATGGTGGCCAGCGTCCGCCGCGACAGCCGGATGGCGTCGGCGGCCACCCGCAGGTCCCCGCGCACCAGCGTCAGATCGCCGGCCTCGATCGCCGCGTCCGTGCCGGTGCCCATGGCAAGGCCCAGGTCGGCGGTGGCGAGCGCGGCCGCGTCGTTGACGCCGTCGCCCACCATGGCCACGGCCCGCCCCTCGCGCTGCAGCCGCCGGACGACGTCCACCTTGTCCTCGGGCAGCACCTCGGCGAACACGTCCCCCGGATCGATGCCGACGGTGCGCGCGACCGCCTCGGCGACCGTACGGTTGTCCCCGGTGAGCAGTACCGGCCGCAGGCCCAGTGCGCGCAGTTCCCGTACCGCCTCGGCGCTGGTCACCTTGACCGCGTCCGCGACGGCGAGCACCCCGCGGGCCCGGCCGTCCCAGCCGGCCACGACGGCCGTACAGCCCTCCTGCTCGGCCTCGCGTGCCGCGCGGGCCAGCTCCTGCGGCAGCTCGTCGTACAGGCGCCCCACGGCCACCTCGCGGCCGTCCACGCGCCCGCGTACGCCCCGCCCGGGGACGTTCTCGAAGTGTTCGGCCTCGGGGAGCCGTCCGGCCCGCTCCTCGGCACCCGCGGCGATCGCGCGGGCGACCGGGTGCTCGGAGGCGTGCTCCAGGGCGCCCGCGAGCCGCAGCAGCTCCTTCTCGTCCTCGCCGTCCGCGGCGTACACCTGCTGCAGGGTCATCCGGCCGGTGGTGACCGTGCCGGTCTTGTCCAGGACGACCGTGTCCACGCGGCGCGTGGACTCCAGGACCTCGGGACCCTTGATGAGGATGCCGAGCTGGGCGCCGCGGCCGGTGCCGACCATCAGCGCGGTCGGCGTGGCGAGCCCCAGTGCGCAGGGGCAGGCGATGATCAGTACGGCGACGGCCGCGGTGAACGCGGCGACCGTGTCCCCGGTGACGCCCAGCCAGACGCCGAAGGTGCCGAGCGCGATGAGGACGACCACGGGCACGAAGACGGCGGAGATCCGGTCGGCGAGCCGCTGCACCTCGGCCTTTCCGTTCTGCGCGTCCTCGACCAGCTTCGCCATCCGGGCGAGCTGGGTCTCGGCGCCGACCCGGGTGGCCTCCACGACCAGCCGGCCGCCCGCGTTGACCGTGGCGCCGGTGACCCGGTCGCCGGGTGCCACGTCCACCGGCACCGACTCGCCGGTCAGCATGGACGCGTCGACGGCGGAGACGCCCTCGACCACCGTGCCGTCGGTGGCGATCTTCTCGCCGGGCCGTACGACGAACCGGTCGCCCACGGCCAGGGACGACACCGGGACCCGTACCTCGCGGCCCTGCCGCAGCACCGCCACGTCCTTGGCGCCCAGCTCCATCAGTGCCTTCAGGGCCGCCCCGGCGCGCCGCTTGGAGCGGGCCTCCAGATAGCGGCCGAGCAGGATCAGCGCGACGACTCCGGCGGCGACCTCCAGGTAGATGGTGGAGGCGCCGTCCATCCGCGCTGCGACATCGGTCGCCACCGCCCCGGGGGTGAGGCGGAACTCGTCGTGCATGCCGGGCATGCCCGCGTCGCCGAAGAACAGCGCCCACAGCGACCAGCCGAACGCGGCCAGCGTGCCGACCGAGACCAGGGTGTCCATGGTGGCGGCGCCGTGCCGGGCGTTGGTCCAGGCGGCCCGGTGGAAGGGCGCGCCGCCCCAGACGACGACGGGCGCGGCGAGGGTCAGGGAGAGCCACTGCCAGTTGTCGAACTGCAGCGCGGGGATCATCGCGAGCAGGACCACGGGTGCGGCGAGCAGTGCGGAGACGAGCAGGCGGTGGCGCAGGGCGCCGAGTTCGGGGTCCTGGCCGGGGGTTTCCGGTGCCGCCTCGGGCTCGGGCTCCGGCGGCGCGGGCTCCTCGGCGGTGTACCCCGTCTTTTCCACGGTGGCGATCAGGTCGGCCACCCGGACACCCTCGCCGAAGGCGATCTTCGCCTTCTCGGTGGCGAAGTTGACGGTGGCGCTGACGCCCTCCATCCGGTTGAGCTTCCTCTCCACCCGGGCGGCACAGGAGGCGCAGGTCATCCCGCCGATGAGCAGCTCGACCTCGGACGTCGTACCCGTGGCTATGGCTGTCTCTGCGGTGGTGCTGGTCATGTCCGGACTCCAGACATCGGACCGGGCCGTACGGATCCAGTATCAGCTGGTCGGCACGGCCTGGTCGGGGAAAGGGGTGTTCAGGCCTTGCCTGCCAGCTCGAAGCCGGCCTCGTCGACGGCCGCGCGCACGGCCTCGTCGTCCAGCGGCGCGTCGGAGACGACGGTCACCTCGCCGGTCGACGCGACGGCCTTCACCGAGCTGACGCCTGGGATCTGGGAGATCTCACCGGAGACGGAGCCCTCGCAGTGGCCGCAGCTCATGCCGGTCACCTTGTAGACGGCGGTGACGGATCCCGGGGTGTCGGTGTGGGCGGTCATGTGGTTGCTCCTCGTCGAGGCGTGTGGGGCCGGTGGGGTCCGTGAAGGGGACCCCACGCTTTCCACACTATACCCCTAGGGGGTATTTCTCCAAGGAGTGTCCCGGCGAGCCAGCGAGCGCGCCCACCCGACGCCCGCCAGGGCCACCAGGAGCAGTCCGCCGACCGAGAACAGCGTGAAGAGGTGCTCCTGCCCGGGGCTCGGCCGGACGAGGTACCCCTGGGTGAACAGTCGTCCCTGTATGCCGGTGCCCGTCAGCCGGGCGACCACCCAGAGCGCGATGCCTTGCGTGGAGTCCCACAGCGCGTGCAGCAGGGAGACGCCCAGGACGGTGCCGGCCATCGGCGTGGCGAACCGGAAGTGTCCGGTCAGGCGGCGCCGGGACAGCAGCACGCCCCCGGCGATCGCGGTCCACAGGCCGTGCCCGAAGGGAGCGAGCACCCCGCGCAGGAACTCCGTCTCCAGCAGCGCGCGCAGTCCGATCCCTTCGGCGGAGACGGCCGCGGTGAAGGCGTACCCGACGCTCTCCAGGGCCGCGAAGCCGAAGCCGACGGCCGCGCCGAGCACCAGCCCGGCGCGCAGTCCGCGGATGCCCGGCTGCCGGCGCAGCACGAACACCAGTGCCGCGAGCTTGGCCGCCTCCTCGATCAGGCCGGCCCCGAGGAACATCCCGAGGGAGGGGCGCAGCAGGTACGACCCCGTCAGCGAGGCCCCGGGCGCGCCGAGGGCCGCGCCGGCCAGGAAGCAGCCGAGGATCGCGCTGACGCCCAGGTCGCGGCCGTGCCGCTCGTACGCCCACAGCACGAAGGCGACCGGCAGGAGAAAGCCGCCGAGCAGGATCAGGGTCGGCAGCAGTGTGCCGTTCCGTGTCTCGTACGTGACCCACGCGGCCAGTGCCCACAACGCGAACCCGCCGCCGAGACAGCGCCGCCACAGGCCGGCGGGAATGCGCGGGTACGGCGGTGGCGGCTGCTGCGGGCCGGGTATGCGGGCCTTGGGCGCGCCGGGAGGCGGGGAGTGGCTCACGGGGACCCCCTCGGACAGCTGCTGGGCAATTTATCCGCACTCTAGGCAGATGTGCCGGGTGTCGCAGTCCGGTCTGCCGGGTGTCGCAGTCCGGGTGATTCCCGGGATCACCCCTCCGGGACGGCACTCCGGGATCGTCCCTGCGGCGCCGCATCCGGGGTCATGTGCGGCCGAGCCGGTCACCCACCAGTGGTTCCAGATAGCGGATCAGGACATCCTTGATCTCCTGGACATAGGCCGCCTGCTCGGCGCCCTCATGGGCGAGGACCAGCTCCAGGCCGGCCTTGTAGACGCCGAGGCAGACATGCGCCGTGCGGGTGACGTCGGCCGGGGCGGCGCCGGGCATGAGCGAGGCGAGCAGGCCCTCGATCCGGCCGAGCACGGTCGTGTGCAGCTGGTCGTGCTGCTCGGCCATCCGGCCCGGGATGTCGGGGCCGTGCATCAGCGCGAAGAACACCGGGTGCTCGGTGTTGAAGGTGATGAAGCGGTCGATGGCGGACCCGATGGCCTGTTCCAGTGGGGTGGCCGGGTCGACGGGGCCCAGCGCCTCGCCGTAGGCCGCCCGCATCTCGTGGACGAGCCGGTCGCCCAGCTCGATCGCGATCGCCTCCTTGTTCGGGAAGAACTGGTAGAGCGTGCCCGGCGAGACGCCGGCCTCGCGGGCGATGGCGTTGGTGCTGGCGGCCGTGTAGCCGGTGGTGCAGAAGACCCGGGCGGCCGCTTCGAGCAGCTGGGCGATGCGGCGTTCCCCGCGGGCCTGCCGGCGGCGGGGCTGCTCCTTCTCCCGCGGCTGCCCCGCCTCCAGTGGCTGCTCCTTCTCCGAGGTGTCGGACACGCGTGATCCCCAGCTCTCCAAAGGTCATTGACAAACGCGAGTGGTCGCTCGCATTCTTGAGAAACGCGAGCGATGTCTCGTGTTTGCCAGTCTATGGCAACGACTCCTCCGTGCCGCCCTCCGCGCGCGCACGGTTCGTGGTGAAGGGGACACCGCAAGATGACCGAAGTCAACACACCACCGCGGACCGTGGAGAGGGCGCCGGACGAGGCGCCGCCCCGCCCCGGCCGCTACACCCGGCTGGTCACCGCGCGGCCACGCCTGTCGTTGCTGGTGGCCCTGCTGCTCACCGCGCTCGCCGTGCTGGCCGGCAGCGGGGTCGCGGACCGTCTGAGCAGCGGAGGCTGGGAGGATCCGGCCGCCGAGTCGACGTACGCGGCCAAGGCGCTGGAGCGCGAGTTCCCCGACTCCCAGCCGAATCTGCTGCTCCTTCTCGACTCGGGCCGCGCCTCGGTCGACGATCCGGCGGTCGCCGCCGAGGCCCGCGATCTGGCCGGCCGGCTGGCGCGGGAGGAGGGCGTGACCGGCGTCGGCTCCTACTGGCAGAGCAGGTCACCGGCACTGCGTGCCAAGGACGGCCACGAGGCGCTGATCGCCGCGCGCATCACCGGCGACGAGACCGCGATGGGCAGGACGCTCGACCGCATCGCACCCCACTACCGGGGCACGCACGGCCCGGTCGAGGTGAAGCTCGGCGGCATCGTCGCCGTCCGGCACGAGATGCAGACGATCATCAAGGAGGACCTGACCCGTGCCGAGCTGATCGCCCTGCCGATCACCCTCGTCCTGCTCGTGATGGTCTTCGGCAGCGCCGTCGCCGCCCTGCTGCCGCTCGGCATCGGCATCGTCGCCATCCTCGGCACCAACGCGGTCCTGCGCGGACTGACGGCCTTCACCGACGTCTCCGTCTTCGCGCTCAACCTCACCACGGCCCTCGGCCTGGGCCTGGCCATCGACTACGCCCTGTTCATCGTCCGCCGCTACCGCGAGGAACTGTCCACGGGCGCCGACCCGTTGACCGCGGTCGGCGCGACCCTGCGCACGGCCGGGCGCACGGTGCTCTTCTCCGCCCTCACGGTGGCGGTGTCCCTGGCCGCCATGATGGTCTTCCCGCAGTACTTCCTGCGGTCCTTCGCCTACGCCGGCATCGCCGTGGTCCTGCTCGCCGCTGCCGCCGCCCTGATTCTGCTCCCGGCCGCACTGATCCTGCTCGGCCACCGGGTCAACTCCCTGGATCTGCGCCGCCTGCTGCGCCGGCGCCGCGGTCCGAAGCCCGCCGCAGGGACGGCCTGGGCGCGGACCGCCGGCCTGGTGATGCGCCGCGCCCCTCTCTTCGCACTCGGCACCACCGTCCTGCTGGTGACCCTCGGACTGCCCTTCCTGGGTGTGAAGTTCGGCACCGCCGACGACCGCCAGCTGCCTTCCACCGCCGAGTCCCACGCGGTGCAGCAGCACATCAGGGAAGGCTTCCCGGGCAGCCCCGGCGGCGGTCTGGAGGTCCTCGCCGAGGGCAGGGCCACCGAGTCCCAGTACGCCGCGTACAAGCAGCAGATGGCCGCCCTGCCCGAGGTGGCCCGGGTCGACGGCCCGCTGGTCAAGGGGGACTCCGCCTACTTCACGGTGCAGCCGAAGGGGGAGGCCGTGGACGAGGCGGCGCAGCGCCTGGTCGGCGATCTGCGTGCCCTGCACACCCCCTTCGCAGCCAAGGTGACCGGTACGGCCGCCGTGCTCGTCGACACCAAGCACGCGATAGCCCAGCGCCTGCCCTGGGCGGCCGCGTTCATCGCCGTCGTCACCCTGCTGCTGGTCTTCCTGCTCACCGGAAGCGTGCTGATACCCGTGCAGGCCGTGGTGCTCAACGCGCTCAGCCTGACCGCGATGTTCGGTGCCGTGGTCTGGGTCTTCCAGGACGGCCATCTGTCCGGCGCGCTCGGCTTCACCAGCTCCGGCTCCATCGAGACCACCCTGCCCGTGCTGATGTTCTGTGTGGCCTTCGGGCTCTCCATGGACTACGGCGTGTTCCTGCTCTCCCGCATCAAGGAGGAGTACGACCGCACGGGCGACCACGACGCGGCGGTACGGCTCGGACTGCAGCGCACCGGCGGGCTCATCACCGCGGCGGCGGTCATCCTCGCGGTGGTGATGGTCGCGATCGGCACGTCTCGGGTGACCAACACGAAGATGCTCGGCCTGGGCATCGCCCTGGCCGTCCTGATGGACGCGATGGTGGTACGCAGCCTGCTGGTCCCGGCGATCATGCGGCTCACGGGAAGGGCCACCTGGTGGGCACCGGCGCCGCTGCGGCGCTTCCACGAACGGTTCGGGGTCAGCGAGGGGTGACCATCGAAGGCCCTGGTCTTCGTGGAGGTTCCCGAAAGGAGCGCGCATGCGAGCCGTCGTCTTCGAACGATACGGCGCCCCCGCCGAGGTGCGAGAGGTGCCCGACCCCCGGCCGGCCGACCACGGAGTCGTCGTACGGGTCGAGGCGACGGGCCTGTGCCGAAGCGACTGGCACGGCTGGATGGGCCACGACCCCGACATCACGCTGCCGCACGTGCCCGGGCACGAACTCGCCGGTGTCGTCGAGGCGGTGGGCACCGGGGTGAGCGGATGGCGGCCCGGCGACCGGGTCACCGTGCCGTTCGTCTGCGCCTGCGGCACCTGCCCGGCCTGTGCCGCGGGCGACCAGCAGGTGTGCGAACGCCAGACCCAGCCCGGCTTCCATCACTGGGGTTCCTTCGCCGAGTACGTCGCGCTCGACCACGCCGACGTCAACCTGGTGGCGATCCCGGACGGCATGGCGTACTCCACCGCCGCCGCCCTCGGCTGCCGCTTCGCCACCGCATTCCGTGCGGTGGTGCAGCAGGGCCGGGTGGCGACGGGGGAGTGGGTCGCGGTGTACGGCTGCGGCGGAGTCGGGCTGTCGGCCGTGATGATCGCGGCGGCGTCGGGGGCACGCGTGGTCGCCGTCGACGTGTCACCGCAAGCCCTCGCCCTGGCGCGGCGGTTCGGCGCCGCGGAGTGCGTGGACGCAAGCGGTGTGTCCGATCCGGCCGCCGCCGTCCGCGAGCTCACCGACGGCGGTGCCCATCTCTCCCTGGACGCCCTCGGCTCGGCCGCCACCTGCGCGGCCTCCGTGAACGGTCTGCGCCGGCGCGGCCGGCACGTCCAGGTGGGGCTGCTGCCCTCGGCCGACGGCACCACTCCCGTCCCGCTGGCCCGCGCCATCGCCCTGGAGCTGGAACTCCTCGGCAGCCACGGCATGGCCGCCCACGCCTACCCCGGCATGCTCGGCCTGGTCCGCTCCGGTGTCCTGCGCCCCGACCTCCTGGTGACGTCCACCATCACGCTCGACGCGACACCGGCGGCCCTCGCGGCGATGGGCACGGCACCGGGGGCCGGGGTCACGGTCATCGAGCCGTGGAGACGACAGCGGCCCACTCCCGGTCCAGGATCGACATGATCACCTCGTCGGCCCAGGCGCCGTCCTGAAGCCGGACCTCCCGCCGTACGCCCTCGACCACGAAACCGGCCTTCTCGTAGACCCGCCGGGCTCGCGCGTTGTGGCCGTACACCTCCAGCTGGATGCGGTGCAGGCCGAGTTGCCCGAAGCCGTGCCCGACGATCAGCCGGGTCGCCTCGGTACCGATGCCCCGGCCGCGGCCCCGGGGGCCGATGAGTGTGCGGAAGGTGCAGCTCCGGGCGGCCGGGTCGTAGTCGTACAGGACGACCTCGCCCAGGACCTCGCCGGTCCCGGGGTCGGTGACGGCGAGGTCGAGACGGTCGGGGGCGGTGGCCCGGGAGCCGTACCAGGACCGCAGCCGTTCCAGGGTGAGTTCGGTGGACGGCTCGTAGGTGAAGCGGACGACCTCGGGGTCGGCGATGATCTCCCACATGATGTCGGCATCGGACTCGGTGAAGGGCCGCAGGACGGTCTTCCGGCCGGTCAGGCGGGGTTTGACGGAGAAGCTCATGGCGTGACTGTGCCCCACCCGTGGAGTGGGGCGCAGTCGAATTACCGTGCGGATCAGTCCGGTTGCGGTGCGGATCAGTCCGGCCGGCGGCTGCGGTTGCGGGGCCGGGAGGCGACCCAGGCGCGGACGGTGTCGGCGTACCAGTAGGGCTTGCCGCCCTCCACATGGTCGGGCGGGGGCAGCAGCCCGTGCTTGCGATAGGACCGTACGGTGTCCGGCTGCACTCCGATGTGCGCCGCGATCTCCTTGTAGGACCAGAGCCTTTGGTCGGTCATGAGTTGCACCTCCCTGCGCGCGCCGCAGCGGCGACCGGGGGTGGTCGTCGGGGGAGCCGGGCACTGCGCTGGCGATCACCAAGCCTGTGTCCGGTGAACGACACACAGTGACCGGAGGACAGTGCCTGTCGAGAGGATGTGACGCACAACCGGCGTACATGAGACACGTGTGACACAGGCCGGGTGTTTGTGACACAGCCGCCGCAAAGGCGTACGCCGGGGCAACGGCGGGGTCGTGCCGATATCGCGATGACGGGCCGGGTCCGCTGCGTCGGACCCGGCCCGCCGGCTTCCCCGCATCCTCCGGCGGCCGCTTCCCCCGAGGGGGTCTCCTGGATCCCCCCGGCCGCCGAAGGCCCCCGCTTTCTCCGGGATCCCGAAGCCGGACGATCAGCGTGTCAGGACCTGCCCGCGCGGGTCTTGGAAAAAAGCGCACCGCGGCCGGAGGTGAGGAGCAGGCTGGTCACCTCGCCCGCCAGCCGGTCGGTCACCGTGTCCGCAGCCGGCAGCCGCCGGGCCGCCAGGAACTCCCCCGGGGTGCAGCCCGTCATGTTCTTGAAGTCGCCGCTGAAGTGCGCCTGGTCGTAGTACCCGCACATCGCCGCGGTCTCCGCCTGTCCGTGCCCCTCGGTCAGCAGCCGCCGCGCCCTTTGCAGCCGCAGCACCCGGCCGGCCGCCTTCGGGGGCAGACCGATCTGTTCCCGGAAGCGGTTCTCCAGGTGCCGTACGCTCCAGCCCGCCTCCTGGGCCAGCCGGGGCACCGGGACCGTACCGGCACTGCGCCGCAGCAGTGACCAGGCGTGCACCACCCGCTCGGACGCGGGCACGCCCGAACGCAGCCGCTCCAGCAGCACCCGGTCGAGCAGGGCGAACCGCTCCGGCCAGCCGGGCAGCGCCGCGAGGGTGCCCGCCAGCCGGCCGAGGTGCGTGTCCAGCTCGTCCGGGGCCGCCGATCGGTTGGCGAGTTCGTACTGCTCCGTGCCGAGCAGGGCGAACGCGGCCCACGGTTCCAGCAGTACCTCGATCCCGGACAGCCGGCCGCCGTGCTCACCGAGGGCGGGCGTGGTGCTCAGCCCGTTGACCACGGAGACGAGGCTCACCGCGGGCCGTCCGGGCCGGGAGATGCGTACCGGCTGCTCAAAGCCGAGCAGCAGCGTGACGGCTCCGATGGGCACTTCCAGCCGCCGCCGCGGCTGACCGAGGTTCAGCCGGATCCCGCGATAGCTGATGATTCCGGGCCGCAACACGGAACGGGGTCGCGCGGTTACGGTTTCCCACACGCGACCATGCTACGAGCGGTAACCGCAGTGTGCTCGGGAGTGAGGGGAACTGTGCGAGAAACCCGTGAGGAGGAGGGCGGAGAGAGTACTGGTCCGAATGTCTGGACAAAACATTGACAGGGCGCGGCGCGCGGGGCTAGAAAGCCGGGGAGAGCCACGACGAAGGGAAGCCGATGGCCTACGACCTGATCACCATGGGGCGGATCGGAGTGGACCTCTACCCGCTGCAGACCGGTGTCCCGCTAGCCCAGGTGTCGTCCTTCGGCAAGTTCCTCGGCGGGTCGGCAACGAATGTCGCGGTCGCCGCGGCCCGTCTCGGCCGGCACACGGCCGTGATCACCCGTACGGGCGACGACCCGTTCGGCGCCTATCTGCACGAGGCGCTGCGCGGCTTCGGCGTCGACGACCGCTGGGTCACCCCGGTCCCCGGGCTGCCGACCCCGGTCACCTTCTGCGAGGTCTTCCCGCCGGACGACTTCCCGCTCTACTTCTACCGGCAGCCCAAGGCGCCCGACCTGGAGATCGACGCCCATGAGCTGGACCTCGACGCCATCCGCGCGGCCCGCATCTTCTGGGTCACCGGTACCGGCCTGAGCGAGGAGCCCAGTCGTACGGCCACCCTCGCTGCGCTCGCCCACCGGGCGAAGGCCGGCCCGACGGTCTTCGACCTCGACTGGCGGCCCATGTTCTGGACCCACCCCGACGAGGCCCGCCCGTTCTACGCCGAGGCCCTGAAGCACACGACCGTCGCCGTCGGAAACCTGGACGAGGTGGAGGTCGCCACCGGCGTGCGCGACCCGCATGAGGCGGCCCGGGCGCTCCTCGAGGCCGGCGCCGAGATCGCCGTCGTCAAGCAGGGACCGAAGGGCGTGCTCGCCGTCAGCCGCGACGGCGACTCGGCCGAGGTCCCGCCGCTGCCCGTCAACGTCCTCAACGGCCTGGGCGCCGGAGACGCCTTCGGCGGCTCCCTCTGCCACGGCCTCCTCGAAGGCTGGGACCTGGAGACGATCATGCGGCACGCCAACGCGGCCGGCGCCATCGTCGCCTCCCGCCTGGAGTGCTCCTCCGCGATGCCCACCCCGGACGAGGTGGCCGCCGCGCTCGACGCCGGAGCGGTGCTGTGAGGGCCGGCCGGGTCGCGGGCACGCACCCCGAGGGCGGTGCGGGCACCGACGCCACCGCGGTTCCCCGCCATGAGGGCGCCGCGGGCACCGCCCCCGAAGGCACCGTGACTCTCCGGGGCGAGGGCGCCGCGGGCTCCCCGCGTTCCCGTGTCGACGTGGCCGAACTGGTCCGCATCCGCACCCACCACCCCGAGGCGATCGCCGAGGCCGCCGTGCGCCGGGCCCGGCGCCCGCTGCTGAACGACAGCGGCCGGCTGATGATCGTCGCCGCCGACCACCCGGCCCGCGGCGCGCTCGGCGTCGGCGACCGCAAGCTCGCCATGGCCAACCGCGCCGACCTGCTCGAACGCCTCTGCCTGGCGCTGAGCCGCCCCGGCGTCGACGGCGTCCTCGCCACCGCCGACATCCTGGACGACCTGTTGCTGCTCGGTGCCCTCGACTACAAGGTGGTCATGGGCTCCATGAACCGGGGCGGCCTGCAGGGAGCCAGCTTCGAGCTGGACGACCGCTTCACCGGGCACCGCCCCGAGGACATTCAGCGCCTCGGCTTCGACGCCGGCAAGCTGCTGCTGCGCATCGACTACGACGACCCCGGCTCCCTGACCACCCTGGAGTCCACCGCCCGCGCCATCGACGAGATGGCCGCGCGCCGGCTGCCGGTCTTCGTCGAGCCGTTCATCAGCCGCCGCACGCCCGACGGGAAGGTCCGCAACGACCTGTCCGCCGACGCGGTCACCAAGTCCATCGCCATCGCTTCCGGCCTCGGCGGATCCTCCGCCTACACCTGGCTGAAGGTGCCCGTCACCGACGATCCCGATGACATGGCCCGCGTGATGGAGACCTCCACCCTCCCGGCCGTGCTCCTCGGCGGCGATGTCGGGGACGAGCAGGAGAAGGCGTACGAGAAGTGGCGCAGCGCGCTCCAACTCCCCACCGTGCGCGGCCTGGTGGTCGGCCGCTCACTGCTGTACCCGGCGGACGGCGACGTGGCCGCCGCCGTGGACACCGCCGTAGGACTGCTGTGAGGGCCGTATGACCAGCACCGACCTGCACCTGCCCCGGGGTGCCACCGCGAACGCCCGGTACGCCGTCGACATCGGCCCCAAGTCGGCCGGCTGGACGCACAGCAGCCTGCGTGTCGTCGAATTGGCGCCCGGGGGCAGCCATACGTTCACCACTGGGGACAGCGAGTGGATCGTGCTTCCGCTGCAAGGCGGATGTACCGTACAAATTGAGACCGCATCAACTGAGCTGAGTGAGTTCCAACTCCTGGGACGGGACAGCGTGTTCGCGGACGTCTCCGACTTCGCGTACGCACCCCGGGACACCCGGGTCCAGATCGCCTCCGGCGCGGGAGGCCGCTTCGCCCTGGCAGGAGCGAAGTGCGAGCGACGACTCCCCGCCCGCTACGGCCCCGCGCCGGAGGTCCCCGTCGAGGAGCGCGGCAGCGGCGGCTGCGCCCGCCGGGTGCGCAACTTCGCGTCCGCCGACTCCTTCGCGTGCGACAAGCTGATCGCCGTGGAGGTGATCACGCCGGGCGGCAACTGGTCGTCGTACCCGCCGCACAAGCACGACGAGCACCGGCCGGGCGAGGAGTCCGAGCTGGAGGAGATCTACTACTTCGAGATCGACGGCCCGAACGGTCTCGGTTACCAGCGCGTGTTCCCTTCGCGCGCGGGCGGCGCGGACGTCCTCGCGGAGGTCCGCTCCGGCGACGCCGTCCTCGTACCCGACGGATGGCACGGCCCGTCCATCGCCCAGCCCGGGCATGACATGTACTACCTGAACGTCATGGCGGGTCCGGGCGAGACCCGGGAGTGGCGGATCTGCTTCCACCCCGACCACGTAGAAACCACAGGGGGCTACCGATGACGATCCGGCTGACCGTCGCCCAGGCACTCGTCCGTTTCCTCGCCGCCCAGTACACCGAACGCGACGGCGAGCGGCGGCGGCTGATCGGCGCCACCTGGGGCATCTTCGGCCACGGCAATGTCGCGGGGATCGGCCAGGCGCTGATCGAGTACGCCGATGTGATGCCGTACCACCAGGGCCGCAACGAGCAGTCCATGGTGCATGCGGCCGTCGGCTACGCCCGCCAGTCGAACCGCCTGTCCACGCACGCGGTGACGACGTCGATCGGCCCGGGTGCGACCAACCTGGTCACGGGCGCCGCCCTGGCCACCATCAACCATCTGCCGGTGCTGCTCCTGCCCGGCGACGTCTTCGCCACCCGTCCCGCCGACCCGGTCCTGCAGCAGCTGGAGCTGCCGTACGCGGGTGATGTGTCGGTGAACGACACCCTGCGCCCGGTCTCGAAGTACTTCGACCGCATCACCCGGCCGGAGGCGTTGATCCCGTCGGCCCTCCAGGCGATGCGGGTCCTCACCGACCCGGTGGAGACGGGCGCGGTCACGCTCGCGATGCCGCAGGACGTGCAGGCGGAGGCCTTCGACTGGCCGGAGGAGTTCTTCGCCGAGCGTGTGTGGACCGTACGACGTCCGGGCGCGGACCCGACCGAGCTGGCCGAGGCGGTGCGGGCGATCCGCGCCTCGAAGAGGCCTCTGATCATCGCGGGCGGCGGGGTCCACCACAGCCGCGCCGAGGCGGCCCTCGCCGAGTTCGCCTCGGCCACCCGCATCCCGGTCGCCTCCACCCAGGCCGGCAAGGGCTCGCTCCGGTACGACCACCCGCAGGACGTCGGCGGCATCGGCCACACCGGCACCGCGACCGCCGACGAGCTGGCCCGCACGGCCGACCTGGTGATCGGCGTCGGCACCCGGTACACCGACTTCACCACGGCCTCCGGCACCCTCTTCGAGCACCCGGACGTCCGCTTCCTCAACCTCAACATCGCGCCCTTCGACGGCCACAAGCTGGCCGGACTCCCGCTGATCGCGGACGCCCGCAGCGGCCTGGGCGAGCTGACCGAGGCACTGGTGATGCACGGGCACGAGGCGGCGGAGTCGTACGTCGCCGAGTACACGGAGGACAAGGAGCGCTGGGAGCAGCGCGTCGACGCCTGCTTCGAGGCCGAGGAGGCCGACGTACGGCCGACCCAGCCGCAGGTCGTCGGCGCCCTGGACGCCCTGGTGGACGAGTCGGACATCATCATCAACGCGGCGGGTTCGCTCCCCGGCGATCTGCACAAGCTGTGGCGGGCGCGGTCGCACGACCAGTACCACCTGGAGTACGGCTACTCCTGCATGGGCTACGAGATCCCGGCCGCGCTCGGCGTGAAGCTCGCCGCGCCCGAGCGGAACGTGTGGGCGCTGGTCGGCGACGGCACGTATCTGATGATGCCGACGGAGATCGTGACCGCCGTGCAGGAGGGCATCGCGATCAAGATCCTGCTGGTGCAGAACCACGGGTACGCGTCCATCGGCGGGCTCTCGGAGTCGGTGGGCGGCGAGCGGTTCGGCACCGCCTACCGCTACACCTCGGACGACGGCGCCTTCACCGGCGCCCCGCTGCCCGTCGACCTCGCCGCGAACGCGGCCAGCCTCGGCATGCGGGTGCTGCGCGCCAAGACCGTACGGGACCTGCGCGAGGCGCTCGCCGAGGCGCGGGCCGCCGACACTCCCACATGTGTCTACGTGGAGACCGAAACGTCCGACACTGTGTCGGGCGCGCCCCCCGCGCAGGCCTGGTGGGATGTTCCTGTGGCCGAGACCGCGACCCGACCGTCCGCGGTCAAGGCACGTGAGCTGTACGAACGGCACGTCTCGACCCGACGCCGCCATCTGTAATAAGGAGTCTCTGGGCATGACGAAGATCGTCAACCACTGGATCGGCGGGAAGACCGTCGAAGGCGCGTCGGGCACGTACGGGCCGGTCACCGACCCGGCGACCGGCGCGGTCACCACGAAGGTCGCGTTCGCGTCGGTCGAGGAGGTGGACGCGGCCGTCGCGGCGGCCAAGGACGCCTTCGTGAGCTGGGGCCAGTCCTCGCTGGCCCAGCGGACCACCATCCTCTTCCGGTTCCGGGCGCTGCTGGACGCCCACCGCGACGAGATCGCCGAGCTGATCACCGCCGAGCACGGCAAGGTGCACTCGGACGCGCTCGGCGAGGTCGCGCGCGGCCTGGAGATCGTCGACCTGGCCTGCGGCATCAACGTCCAGCTGAAGGGCGAGCTGTCCACGCAGGTCGCCAGCCGGGTCGACGTGGCCGCGATCCGCCAGCCGCTCGGTGTCGTCGCCGGCATCACGCCGTTCAACTTCCCGGCGATGGTCCCGATGTGGATGTTCCCGATCGCCATCGCGTGCGGCAACACGTTCGTGCTGAAGCCGAGCGAGAAGGACCCGTCGGCGTCGGTCCGGATCGCCGAGCTGCTGTCGGAGGCCGGTCTGCCCGACGGCGTGTTCAACGTCGTGCACGGCGACAAGGTGGCCGTCGACCGCCTCCTGGAGCACCCGGACGTCAAGGCCGTCTCCTTCGTCGGCTCGACCCCGATCGCCCGCTACATCCACACCACCGCCTCCGCCAACGGCAAGCGGGTGCAGGCCCTCGGCGGCGCCAAGAACCACATGCTGGTCCTGCCGGACGCCGACCTGGACGCGGCGGCCGACGCCGCGGTGTCCGCCGCCTACGGTTCCGCGGGCGAGCGCTGCATGGCGATCTCGGCCGTCGTCGCGGTCGGCGCGATCGGTGACACGCTGGTGGAGAAGATCCGCGAACGCGCCGAGAAGATCAAGATCGGTCCGGGCAACGACCCGGCGTCCGAGATGGGTCCGCTGATCACCGCCGCCCACCGCGACAAGGTGGCCTCGTACGTGGAGGGCGCCGCCGCCGAGGGGGCGGAGGTCGTGCTCGACGGCACCGGTTACAGCGTCGAGGGCTTCGAGGACGGCCACTGGATCGGCATCTCGCTGCTGGACAAGGTGCCGACCAGTGCCAAGGCCTACCAGGACGAGATCTTCGGCCCGGTGCTGTGCGTCCTGCGCGTCGACACGTACGAGGAGGGCGTGGACCTCATCAACGCCTCGCCGTTCGGCAACGGCACCGCGATCTTCACCCGGGACGGCGGCGCGGCCCGTCGCTTCCAGCTGGAGATCGACGCGGGCATGGTCGGCGTGAACGTCCCGATCCCGGTCCCCGTCGGCTACCACTCCTTCGGCGGCTGGAAGGACTCGCTCTTCGGCGACCACCACATCTACGGCAACGACGGCACGCACTTCTACACCCGCGGCAAGGTCGTCACCACCCGCTGGCCCGACCCGGCCGACGCCCCGGCGGGCGTGGACCTGGGCTTCCCGCGCAACCACTGAGGGCCGCCAGCCCTTCGTCAGGCCGTCCGGATTCCGGACGGCCTGACATTTTTTTGACACGTTGGCTTCGGTTCCCGTTTACGAGGGATGAAACGGGTGACTAAGGAACGTTTGGCGGTTGACCTTTGAAAGCAAGGTCACTTACCCATAAGGCTTGATGGATGTCCCTATAGGGCTTCGCAGCCTACGAATCTGATGTGACGTGAGCGCCGCCTCAAGTGCGGATTCCGAAGGTAAACGGGCATTGACGCAGCGGTTTTCGTCGGGGTTCTCTATGCAGCGCCGGGAGCGGACGAGTGAACGTACGACGATCCGCCGGAGGCGATAGCGCTCCCGTCCCCCACCTCAGTCACCCGAGTCGATCGGAACCGCCGCATGACCGACACGCTCCGCCCTGTCGACACAGCCGCCACGGACGCTCCCGAGAGTCCCCAGAAGCTCAAGCGTTCGATCGGCGTGGTCGGCGGCACCCTGCTCACCCTCTCGTGCGTGACGCCCGCCTCCACGCTCTTCGTGATCGTGCCCGACCTGTTCTCCAGCCTGGGCACCGCGACGGCGCTCTGTATCGCCATCGGCGCGCTGCTCTGTATCCCGGTGGCGTTCTGCTACTCGGAGCTGGGCACCCTCATCCCCAGCGCGGGCGGCGAGTACGCCATCGTCTCCACCCTGGCCGGACGGCTCGCCGGCTGGCTGGCCTTCGTGATGTCGCTGCTCGTCGTGATGATCGTCCCTCCGGTCATCGCGATGGGCACCGCCGACTACCTCGCCCCGGTCATCCACCTCGACCCGTCCTTCACGGGCGCCGGCGTGATGATCGCGGCCACCCTCGCCGGTCTGCTGGACCTGCGCGCCAATGCCTGGATCACCGGCATCTTCCTGGTCCTGGAGGTCGTCGCCGCCGGCGTGGTGGCCGTGCTCGGCTTCAGCCACCCGCACCGCGGGGTGAGCAGCCTCGGCTCGCTGCAGGTCGCCGGTGAGCACGCGCACGTCAACCCCGTCACGGCCATGATGGTCGTCTCCGGCCTCGCCATCGCCCTCTTCGTCACCCAGGGCTTCTCCACCGCCGTCTACCTCTCCGAGGAACTGGAGAACCCGCGCCGCAACGTCGCCCGCACCGTCCTCGCGACGCTCGTCATCTCCAGCGCGGTCATCCTGGTCCCGGTCGCCGCGATCACCGTGGGCGCCGGTGACCTGAAGAGCCTGACCGGCGGCGACATCAGCAGCATGGTCATCGCCTGGAGCAACTCGGCCGTCGGCACCTTCGTCAGCCTGTGCGTCGCCCTGGCGATCATCAACGCGGGCATCGTCATGGTCATCCAGAACTCCCGCGTCCTGTTCGCCTCCGCACGCGACAAGGCCTGGCCCGCGCCGGTCAACAAGGCCCTGGCCAAGCTCGGCCGGTTCGGCTCCCCGTGGGTCGCCACCCTCGTCGTCGGTGTCCCCGGCGCCTTCCTCTGCTTCGTCAACCTGGACACCCTCTACGGTGTCACCGGGGTCGCCGTCACCGGCCTGTACCTGCTGGTCGCGGTCGCCGCGCTGCTGGCCCGCCGCGGGGCGCACGGCGGCAAGCAGGCGTGGCGGATGCCGCTGTGGCCGGCCATGCCGGTCCTGCTGGTCGCGGTGCTCGTCTACATCCTCGTCGAGCAGGACCCGTCGTACCTGTGGTGGACCGGCGGCATCACCGCCGTCGCCACCCTCTACTGGGCCTTCTACCTCCGCCCCCGCCGCGAGACCCGCTGGCTGGTCTCCCTGCCGGACGACGTCCAGGCCGAGGAAACGGTGGCGTAGGAAGCCTGCGTTCGGCCGACAGGCTGCCGTACCGCGCCTGGTGTACGCCGGACCGGCCCCGTACTCCTGGGGAAGGGCCCGGGGTTCAGCCCACAGGCTCCGGCGGATGTCAGCGGTGGCCCGTACCGTTGAGGCATGGATCTTCGCGTCCCCGCGCTGCGAGAAGTACTCAAGGGGCCGCGGCGGCTGATGGCCGCCGCGGCCGCCGTCGTGGTGCTCGCCGGCGCCGGCACCTGGACGGCCGCCGCATCCGGGGACGCGCCCGCGGTGCGCCGGACCGACCAGGTCATGACGACGGCAGCCGGGGTGCGCATCGACACCTCGTACTTCGTCACCCCCTCCGCCGGCCGCCGCCCGGCCGTGATGCTGGCGCACGGCTTCGGCGGCACCAAGGACGACCTGCGCAAGCAGGCCGAGGACCTCGCCCGGGACGGCTACGCGGTGCTGACCTGGTCCGCGCGCGGCTTCGGCAGGTCCACGGGAAAGATCGGGCTCAACGACCCGAAGGGCGAGGTCGCCGACGTCTCCCGGCTCATCGACTGGCTGGCGAAGCAGCCCCAGGTCCGGCTCGACAAACCGGGCGACCCGCGCGTGGGCATGGCCGGCGGCTCCTACGGCGGCGCGGTCTCGCTGCTCGCCGCGGGATACGACCACCGGGTCGACGCCATCGCCCCGGCCATCACCTACTGGAACCTCGCGGACGCCCTGTTCCCGAACGGCGTCTTCAAGAAGCTGTGGACCGGTGTCTTCTTCAACACCGGCGGCGGCTGCGCCCGCTTCGAGCCCGCGCTGTGCCGGATGTACGACAGGGTCGCCGAGTCCGGCGTCCCGGACGCGGCCGCCCGCCGGCTGCTCGGCGCCCGCTCACCGTCCGCCGTCGGCTCCCGCATCAAGGTGCCCACGCTGCTCATGCAGGGCCAGACGGACTCCCTGTTCACCCTCGCCCAGTCCGACGCGGCCGAGCGGGCGATCCGGGCGAACGGCGCCCCCGTGGACGTCGACTGGATCGCGGGCGGTCATGACGGCGGCGACATGGAGAGCGGCCGGGGCGAGGCACGCGTGCATGCGTGGTTCGACCGGTATCTGAAGGGCGACGAGACCACCGGCACCGGCCCGGCCTTCCGGATCACCCGCACCGGAGGCGTGAACTCCACCGACGGCACGGCCCAGCTGCGCGGCGCGAGCGCCACCGCCTACCCCGGCCTGCGCGACCACCCGCGCGCCGTCGCCCTGACCGGCGGCACCCAGCACATCGCCAACCCGGCCGGCGCCAGCCCGCCCGGCGTCTCCGCGCTGCCCGGCCTCGGCGGCTCGGGCGGCCTGACCCAGCTGTCCGCGCTCGGTCTCGGTGTCTCCCTGGACTTCCCCGGTCAGTACGCGAAGTTCGACTCCGCCCCGCTCACCCGCGACCTGCAGATCACCGGCACCCCGACCGCGACGGTCCACCTCACCTCGACCCGCGACGACGCCGTCCTGTTCGGCAAGGTCTACGACGTCGGCCCCGACGGCACCCAGCAGGTGCTGCCCTCCCAGCTCGTCGCCCCCTTCCGAGTGACCGGCGCCAAGGCAGGCAGGGACGTCACGCTCACCCTCCCGGCGATCGACCACGAGGTGCAGAAGGGCCACCGGCTCCGCCTGGTCCTCGCCTCCACCGACCTCGGCTACGCCTCACCGGCCGCCCCGGCCACCTACACCGTCTCCCTCAAGGGAGACCTGAGCGTGCCGACGGCCCCGGCCGTCGCCACCGCCGCGGCGCCCCTGCCGGCCTGGGTGTGGTGGCTGCCGGTGGCCGCAGCGGGGGCCGCACTCGCCCTGCTGGTCACCGCCCGCCGCCGTACGGCCGGTCCCGCACCCGACCCCGGACTGGCCGAAGTCCCGCTGGTCATCAGGGACTTGAGCAAGCGGTACGCGAGGTCCACCGACCGGTACGCGGTGCGTGAGCTGTCCTTCCGCGTCGAGAAGGGCCAGGTGCTCGGCCTGCTCGGACCCAACGGCGCGGGCAAGACCACCACCCTGCGCATGCTGATGGGCCTGATCACCCCCGACGACGGCGAGATCCGCGTCTTCGGTCACGCCGTCCGGCCCGGCGCGCCCGTGCTGTCGCGGGTCGGCGCCTTCGTGGAGGGCGCGGGCTTCCTGCCGCATCTGTCCGGCCGGGCGAACCTGGAGCTGTACTGGCAGGCCACCGGCCGCCCGCCCGAGGACGCCCACCTGGACGAGGCCCTGCAGATCGCCGGGCTCGGCGACGCGCTCGCCCGTGCGGTGCGCACCTACTCGCAGGGCATGCGCCAGCGCCTCGCCATCGCCCAGGCCATGCTCGGCCTGCCCGACCTGCTCATCCTCGACGAGCCCACCAACGGCCTCGACCCGCCCCAGATACGCGAGATGCGCGAGGTGATGATCCGCTACGCGGCCGCCGGCCGTACGGTGATCGTCTCCAGCCATCTCCTCGCCGAGGTCGAGCAGTCCTGCACCCACTTGGTGGTCATGGACCGCGGCCGGCTGGTCCAGGCCGGTCCGGTCGGCGAGATCGTCGGTTCCGGCGACACCCTGCTCGTCGGCACCGCCGTCCCGGTGGAGGAGCCGGTCGTGGAGAAGGTGGCCGCACTGCCCGGCGTCGCCTCCGCCGTGCGCGCCGACGGCGGACTGCTGATCCGGCTCGAACCCGGCGGCACGGCCGAGCGGCTGGTCGTGGAGCTGGTGCGGCTGGACGTGCCCGTCGCCTCGGTCGGCCCGCACCGCCGCCTGGAAGACGCCTTCCTCACCCTGATCGGAGGTTCCGCATGAGCACGCTCACCGAGGTCGCCTCCGGCTACCGGACGCGGCACACCCTGCCCCCGCGGGTCGAGCTGGTCCGCCAGCTCAAGCGGCGCCGCACCCTGGTCATGGGCGCGATCCTCACCCTCCTGCCGTTCGTGCTGCTCATAGCCTTCGCCGTCGGCGGTGATCCGGGCGGCCGGAACAACCAGATCACCCTGATGGACACGGCCACCGCCTCCGGCGCGAACTTCGCCGCCGTGAACCTGTTCGTCTCGGCCGGCTTTCTGCTGGTCATCCCGGTCGCCCTGTTCTGCGGGGACACGGTCGCCTCGGAGGCGAGCTGGTCCTCCCTGCGCTATCTGCTCGCCGCGCCCGTGCCGCGGGCCCGGCTGCTGTGGTCCAAGCTGGTCGTGGCGCTCGGGCTGAGTCTCGCCGCGATGATCCTGCTCCCGCTGGTCGCCCTCGCCGTCGGTACGGCGGCCTACGGCTGGGGGCCGCTGCAGATACCCACCGGCGGTGCGCTGGATCCCGGTACGGCGCTGCAGCGCCTGGCGGTGACCGTGGCGTACGTCTTCGTGTCGCAGCTGGTCACCGCGGGGCTCGCGTTCTGGCTGTCGACGAAGACCGACGCCCCGCTCGGCGCGGTCGGCGGCGCGGTCGGCCTGACCATCGTCGGCAATGTCCTGGACGCCGTCACCGCCCTCGGCCACTGGCGTGACTTCCTGCCCGCGCACTGGCAGTTCGCCTGGGCCGACACCGTCCAGCCGCACCCCGAATGGTCCGGCATGATCCAGGGGACGGCGATCTCCCTGAGCTACGCACTCGTGCTCATCGCCCTGGCCTTCCGCGGGTTCGCCCGCAAGGACGTGGTGTCGTAGTTTTCCCACGCTTGAAGCACCATACGATCAATCGATTCGCCGACCAGATGTGAATACCTCTGTATAAAACCCGGGAATGCGCTCCTTCACTCCCATGGCATTCATGCGTATGGAGTAGTGCGTCGCTTTTGGCGGACTGCGGACTGCTATGTTCTGCGTCTGTCGGATCAGAGGTAACTTCAAGTGAGGTGAATCATGAAGAAGGCAGTTTTCACAACTGCGGCATTGGCGATCGGCGCGAGTCTCGTGGGTGGCTCCGCCGTCGCCGCGTCGGCCGCCGGGAAGGCGCCCGCTCGCGAAACGACCGGCCCGCTCGGCCTCATGTCCCAGACCGATGTCACTCCGGCGCTCGTGCCCGCGGCCGACACCGTGATGCGCGTGGCCAAGCAGGGCAGCCTCACCAAGGGCAGCGCGTTCGACGAGAGCCAGGCGTCGTCGGTCACCGGCAAGAACAAGGCCGCGAAAATCTCCGGCGTATACCTGGACGGTATGGGGCGCAGCACCAACAAGAAGCCCGCTATTCCGGTGAAGAACCCGCTCGGAACCGGATCGGTTCAGCTCCACCCGTTGAACGGGCCGACCAGTGCCGGGGTCGGTAGCCTCCTCAATCAGGGGTGACGCGGAAACCGTCAGGAGTCGGCGTGACCAGGATTCTGACACTCTGATCCGGTTCCCTCGTCGGAGACCCGGCACCGCAGTGCCGCGCACCCACCCCGGCGCCGATGTCGTGCCGCGCATACGCCACAAACCTGTCCGGCCCACTGGATTCCTCCTTGCCAGTGGGCCGGACGCATGTCGGCGTTCACTTCGGGCCTCGGGCGGCTCCAGGAATCGGCGCACGGCACCGTTCCGCCATCCGGTGGAATCCGCCCGGTATGCCCGGTGTCCGCGTGACTTTTCGCCGCATATTTCGGTTTCTTGCTATGTAAGCGCGGCTTACCGTGAATCCAGGAAGGAACCGAGTTGACCAGGAAGTTCGCGGTCGTCACAGCACTCGCCCTTAGCGCGCTCTGCGGCAGCGCCGGCGTTGCCTCCGCCCACTCGAACACGACCAACGTCACTGGTGGTGACGGCTTTTCGGAGTCCCCGGTCGTCGTGAACGCCCCTCAGCAGGGCGTGGTTGTCGTCAACGGCTCGCTCATCGACGGCCGCTGCATCGCGCCGTGGTCCAACGGTGCCGTCGGCGTCCTCGGCGGTGCCGCGACCATCGTGCCGAATTCGCACTACGCCGCCTGCAACACCGCGCCGGTCGACCAGTCGCAGAAGGCCGCTTACCAGGGCGGCCTGCTCTTCTGACCCCTGCTTCGAGTCATTCCGAGCAGGTGAACCCCTCGCAGTCCGGAAAGGACACTCCATGCGTAACAAGGTTACGGCCATCTCCGCCCTCGCCGCGGGCGTCGTCCTCGCGGCCGCCGGCACTGCCGCAGCCGACAACTGCACGACGGTCACCGGCGGCAACGGCTTCTCGTCGTCCCCGGTTGTCGTGAACGCCCCGCAGCAGGGCGCCGTCGTCTCCAACGGCACGCTCGTCGACCTGCGCTGCGTCGCGCCCTGGTCCAACGGTGCTGTCGGCGTCCTCGGCGGTGCCGCGACCATCGTGCCGAACTCGCACTACGCCGCCTGCAACACCGCGGGCGTCGACCAGTCGCAGCGTGCCACGTACACGGGTGGCCTGCTCTTCTGAGCCCCCTTCATGCTCCGAACCATCCCGGAGCAGGGCGGGGACGTCGGCAGACGTGCCCGCCCGACCTGCCCCTCCCATCCGAAAGGCGCATCCATGCGTAAGAAGGTTACGGCCCTGTCCGCCCTGGCAGCGGGCCTCGTCCTGGCAGCCGGTGGCACCGCTGCGGCCGACAACACCACCACCGTCACCGGCGGCAACGGCTTCTCGGAGTCCCCGGTCGTCGTGAACTCCCCTCAGCAGGGCCTCTTGGTCTCCAACGGCTCGCTCATCGACGGCCGCTGCATCGCGCCGTGGTCCAACGGCTCGGTCGGCGTCCTCGGCGGTGCCGGTGTCGCCGCGCCGAACTCGCACTACGCCGCCTGCAACACCGCGGGCGTCGACCAGTCGCAGCTGGCTCCCTACACCGGTGGTCTGCTGTTCTGAGCAGCCCGGAGCCTGGCGGCCCGCCGACGCTCGGCGGGCCGCCATCTGCTTTTCCCGGACACGAGGAAGGCCGGCTCCGAGAACCCCGGAGCCGGCCTGAAATCCCAGCGGATGCGTCTTCTACTTCAAGACGGGAAGCGCGGCGGGCGGCTTGCCGTTGAGGGGGTTCGGCAGGGCGCCGCCCAGAACGGGGGTCTTGACGACACCCGACTTCTTCACCCCGTCCGCCGCGTGCTTGACATCGCTGGCCAGGGCGCCGGTCGGCATCTCGGCCGCGTGGGGGAGAGACCGGGCAACCGTCTTCCCGTCATCGATGAGGCCCTGCGCCGGTACGTCCGCCGCGAAAGCCGGCGCCGCGGCGCCCGCCATGGCCAGGGTGCCGACAACGATGGCGGCAGCCTTCAGACTCTTCATTGTGTTCCTTTCTCTCGCTTCCGCTGGGCTAACGAGAGAGGGGCGCCGCGGGAAACTCCGTTGACCGCAACTTCCCCGGAACTCATACATCCTGAACGACATCGCAGAAATGCTTGTCGGATTATCGGTGCATTACGCCGGACTGTGGCAGGTCCAAGCAGGTGAATTCTTCCGACACGGTTGACGGCTCCGCAGAAAAAGGGACTAGATGCTTTGCGCTGGTTCCAAGTTTTTCGTCGGAAGGGAAGCCTCGGTCATGCGCATTCCCCGTGAGCCGAACGTCCTGCACGTCACTCAGCCGGTCGAGGGCGGTGTCGCACGTTTCGTGACGGACCTGACGGTGGCTCAGCTCGCTGCGGGGCTGCATGTCAGTGTCGCCTGCCCGCGCGGCGGCACACTGACGGACGCGCTGCGCGCCGAGGGCTGCAGGGTGCTTCCGTGGAACGCGACCCGCTCACCCGGACCCCGGCTCCCCGGTGAAGTGGCCCTGCTGGCCCGGGTGCTGCGCGAGGTGCGTCCCGACGTGGTGCACGCGCACGGCGCGAAGGCGGGGCTCGCCACCCGGCTCGCGGTGCGCGGCCGGCTCCCGACCGTCTTCCAGCCGCACGCGTGGTCGTTCGAGGCCGTCGACGGTGTCAAGGCCCACGCCGCTGTGCGCTGGGAGCAGTTCGGGGCGCGGTGGGCGGCGCGCGTCCTCTGCGTGAGCGAGGCGGAACGGCGTACCGGGGAACAGCACGGCATCACCGCCCAGTGGCTCATGGTCCCCGACGGCGTCGACACACGCAGGTTCCGGCCCGAGGGGAGCATCGCCCGGTTCGCGGCGGGCCCCCTGGTCGTGTGCGTGGGACGGCTGTGCCGGCAGAAGGGCCAGGATGTGCTCCTGCGGGCCTGGCCCGCCGTCGTACGGCAGGTGCCGGACGCCCGGCTGGTGCTGGTCGGCGACGGCCCGGACGCGGGCCGACTGCGCGCGGCGGCGCCCGCGTCGGTGGAGTTCGCCGGCCCGGCAGCCGACGCCGCCCCCTGGTACCGGGCCGCCGATGTGGTGGTCCTGCCATCCCGCCGGGAGGGCCGGGCGCTCGTCCCCCTGGAGGCCATGGCGTGCGGCCGGCCGGTCCTCGTGACGGACGTGGACGGCCTGCGCGAGAGCCTGCCGCCCGGCCATCTGCCGCACTGCCTGGTGCCGCCGGAGGACTCCGACGCGCTGGCGCGGGCGCTGGCGGCGCTGCTGCGCCGTACGCCGCTGCGCGCGGCCCTGGGTGCGCAGGGCCGCGCGCACGTGGTCGCCGCCCACGACGTCCAGCAGACCAGGGACGCGGTGAGCGAGGTGTACCGGGAACTGCTCGGCATCGGCACCACGCCGTTCGTGCCCAGCCAGAGCAGGGAGTCCATCACCACGTGAGGGCGCCGTCCCTTCGGCGTCGTCCCCTCAGCAGGCCCCGGCCGGTCACTTGGCGGCGAACGCGGTCACGTCGAGCGGCGCCGACCGGGGCGTGGTGTTCTTTCCGTCGGTGACGGCGATCGTATAGCGGTGCTGAGAGCCGGGAGAGACCTCGTCCGTGTACGACATCTCCGGGCGGTACCACTCGGCCGACCGCTGCTTCCGCGTGGCCACGAGGACCCCGTCCCGGTAGATCCGGTAGGTCAGCTCCGCGTCGTCCCTGTCCCAGGAGGCGCGCCAGATCAGTGTGACCTTCCCGGTGCGTGAGCCGTCGCTCGTGAGCCGGGGAGCCTCCTGGGGAGCCGTGTCGAGGGGACCGGCCCCGAAGCGCGTCAGGCCCTGCTGGGGTGTGCCGTTGACCGCGGTGAACTCACCGCCCGCCCACAGGATGTCGCCCGCCATCACGAGCGTTCGCGGGCCCACCTTCTCGCCGATGCCGTCGTCGGTGTCGGGGAACCAGTGCAGGATGCGCTTGTCGTCGGCCGACTGCGCGAGGAAGTGCCGACGGGCCCCGTCGGGGAAGCCGCCCGGTGTCAGCCCGCAGTAGTGGGCGTGGGAAGCGCTGTACAGGACGCCCTTGTGCACGACGACATCCTGGGTGGCGCCCAGGCAGGTGTCCTTCCAGACCATCGCTCCGTCGGACAGCCGGCCGGCGATACGGCCGTCGAAGATTCCCGTCCCCGAGCCCTCGGCGCCCAGATAGAAGTGGTCGCCGTTGCGTGCCAGCGACGTCACGGCGGACCGTTCCGGAACCCAGTCCGGAAAGGACCGCACGGTCGCGCCGGTTGCGGGATCCAGGGAGACCAGCGACTGCTCCGGACGGCCGTTGACGTTGTGGAAGTCGCCGCCGACGAGGACCTGGCCGCGATCGGGCGCGGCCAGGACGGCACGGACCGGCTCGTCGATGTCGGCACTGAACGGCAGCAGCGAGCCGCTCGGGGTGAACGCCGCGACGCGCTTCCTGGACTGGCCGTCGACGACGGTGAACTCACCGCCCAGATAGACCGTCCTGCCGGTGGTCTCGATGGCCCGCACGAGCGCGCCCATCGCGGGGCGGAAGTCCTTGCGCAGTGAACAGTCGGCCGTGTTGAGCGCGACCGCACTGGCCACACCCGTGCGGTCGACGTGACCGAACGATCCGCCGACGTACAGCACTTTGCCGTCGGGCGAGGCCTTCAGGGCCCGTACCGTGTCCATACCGCCGGTGAAGGAGTGCTCGCACGGCAGCAGTTTGCCCGTCACGGCGTCGAACGCCGCGAAGTTCTTCCGGACGACCTCCCGCTCACCGGGCTCGGCGCCGGGCGGGCGGACGCTGTCGAAGGTGCCGCCGACGTAGACGACACCGCGCGCGTACTCGACGGACCAGACGATTCCGTCCGTCTGCCAGGTCGCCAACGGGGCGGCGGTCAGGGTCTTTTCGTCGCGCGGCTGCGCGCCGGACGCGGTGGTGAGTGAGGCGGCGGCAAGGAGGACCGTCGCACATGCCGTGGTGGCGGCTCTGGAGGTGCTTTTCCTTAGACGCATGGCACATCCCGGGTCGAGGGATACGGGGCGAGAAGCTTTCCGAAAGTAGACATCCGGCACCGGATCCCAGGATTCGACAAGCGGGCGCTCCACCCTTCAGGCCCTTACTGAAGCTCAAATGGCCTAGGAAAAGGAGTCGTAATCCATAACGGCAGTCCACTCGTGCAAGTGTGGGGACGCCCGGCGGCGGACGCTTGGTCAAGCTCGAACTGCCAATGGAAATGGCGTGAGAGTTCGCCAGGGCGAGTTCAGGTATCCGAGGTCAGGTACCCAAGCATTGAGGAGGAGTACTCGTTATGCGAGTAGCTGCCCGAACGAGAACGCAGGCACGAGGGCGGAGTTGGGGTGCGCGGCTCGTCGGCGCCGGCCTGACCGCGACCGTGGCGTTCGGTATCGCCGCCGGCCCCGCGTCGGCCCACGCCCTTGACCGGGTGATGCCGGCGTGCAAGTCCTGCCCGACGACCGGCACGTCGTCGTGCACGACATGCCAGTCGAACGGCACACCAGGGTGCTCGGCGTGCCAGCCGTCGACGCCGCCCCCGTCCGGCTGCACGCCGTGCCAGACGACCCCGCCCCCGCCCCCTCCGACCTGCCCGGCGGGCGCAACCGGGTTCAGCGTGACCAATCCGCTGACCGGACCGGTGGCGATCCCCGGCGACGGAAGCCTCCAGCTCACCGTCACCAACGGCACCCAGGGGGAGGTGTTCGGCTTCAGCATCCCCTCGTCCGCGCACCGTTCCGCCGTCCAGGTCACGGTCACGGGCAGCACGGGCGCCAAGGTCTACAACTACGACAGCTCGACGGGCTTCCCCGACGGCACGGCGGCCGACGCGGGGCTCCACGCCCCGGCCGACTCCAGCGGGAAGGACCCGCTCATCACCCGTATCGACTTCTGCGTCAAGCCCACCAAGTACTGACACGGCGGCGCCCGGCAACGCCCGGCCCTGCCGCACGACCGCGCCGTACACAGATGTGGGGGCCCGGAACGTCCCGGGCCCCCACAGGCCGAACGGCGGTCGGACGGCCGGGGTTCAGTCCGTGGAAGAGGTCTCGCCGGGGGACACGGGCGGGGCGGCGGGCGCGGCCGGTGCCGCCCTGACGCCGGCGGGGTCGGCGTCGATGCAGTCGGTGAAGCGTACGAAGGGGGCCGGGGTCGCGCGGGGGCCGTCGGTGACGGCGAACTCGCTCTGCGGCTGGCTCCGCAGCAGACACATGTCGTAGCGGACGACGGCCGGCTGGGTGGCCTGCCGGACGGTCGTCCGGTACTGGTGCCGGCCCACGAGCTGGCAGGAGTCGTAGCGGATCAGCGGCCCCCGGGAACCCACGGTGTACCGGTGCGGCCGGGCCTCGGGGGCGAAGTCCTTGAAGGCGTTGGAGGTGTCGTCGCAGTCGGTGAAGTGGACCGTCCCGCTGCTCCACGTGCAGTCGATGATCCGCACGTCCGGGTTGCGCACCTCGAACCGGATGTCCTGGGCGTGGAAACGCTGCACCGAGTCGCGGTGGTCGCTGACCGGGAAGCGGAAGAAGGTGCTGGTGGTGCCGTACCCGTCGGTGCTCGTGGGGCGCTTGCCGGTGATGATGTAGGAGCCGCCCCGGCAGGTGATGGATCCGCCGTAGGGGAACTCCAGGAAGTTGCCCCACTCGTATTCGACCTTCATGTCGGTGAACCAGTAGTTCAGGAACTGGTCCTGGTCGTCAGGCCTTTCCTGCGCGTGCCCCGTGAGGCCCGAGTACAGAAACGCCTTCCGGTAGCTGCCGGCGACCGTGCAGGCTTCCCACAGCATCTCCGAGTTGGTGTTCGTCCCGTCCAGGGCCAGCCCGTACTCCCATTCCCCGAGCCATTCGCACTCCCAGAACCGGTAGTCCTGGGCGTGTCCGGTGGAGTAGGAACGGAAGAAGGACGCGCCCGGTGTGGCGGAGCGGAACTGCATGCGCTCGAAGGAGAGGTTGGACCAGCTGTCCTCGTTGCGGCACAGAAAGGAGCCGGGGCCGGTGTCCGGGCGGAAGACGAGGGTGGTCATGTTCTTGCCCGCGCCGACGAAGCGCAGCCCGTTCGCGGGCCGTGGCGGGGCGGCGCCGTTCAGCAGGGCGTGCGGACGGGTGATGAGGAAGTCTCCGGCGGGAATCTCGACCACCAGTCGGCCCACCCCGTCGCGGACCCGGGCGGCCGCGAGCGCGTAGGCGGTTTCAAAAGCCTTGGTGTCGTCGGTGCGTCCGTCGCCCACGGCACCGAGATCGACGACGTTGACCGAGGACATCGGTCCGATCGGTGCTTCCTTGGCGGACGGGCCCCGGCGGGACGCACTTTTGGCGGAAGCACTGCCGGCGGACAGGGATGCCGCGACCAGCAGTGATGTTCCGCCGCGCAGAATACGCCGACGATTGCGGGCCCTCTCACCATCCTGTTCTGTCATAGTTGCCTTCCTTTCTAGATTTTTATGTCACAAGGAGGGTTATGCCCGAGTTCGCGGAGGCGTTGAGGCAGCTGGCGACGGCACAGAAATCGGCGAAGGGGGTGTCGGTCTACAGTCGGTTCGTCAATCGCCCGGCCGGCCGTGTGCTGGCAGCGCTGGCCTCCTGGGCCGGTGCGACCCCCAATCAGCTGACGGTGCTCGGTGCCCTGTTCACCTTTCCGGCCCTGGCGGCTGTGGCCCTGCTGCGTCCCGGGCCCGTGATGTCGGTCTGTGTCGGTGCGGCCCTCGCCCTGGGCTTCGCCCTGGATGCCGCGGACGGTCAGCTCGCGCGTGGCCAGCGCTCCGCGAGCCTGTCGGGGGAATGGCTGGACCATGTGCTGGACTGCGTCAGGACCGTCACGCTGCATCTGGTGGTGCTGGTGGCGTTCTACCGTTTCTTCCCCCTTCCCAGTCCGCTCTTTCTGCTGGCGCCCATGGTGTTCCAGACGGCGGCGGTGGTGATCTTTTTCGCCGGCATTCTCACGCAGCAGCTCAAGGGCCGGGCGGCGGCGGAAAGGGGTGGGGGTTCCGCCTCGGCGCTGAGGTCCGTGCTGCTCCTGCCGGTCGACTACGGCACGACCTGCGCCTGCTTTCTATTTCTGGGCCGCCCCCGTCTCTTCCTTGTCCTGTACTGTGCGCTCCTGATGGCTCATGTCCTGTTCATGGCCGCTTTCCTGGTGAAGTGGTTCCGTGAGCTGCATCAGCTCCAGTGCCCTGCGCAATAGGGTGCTGGAGGTGTGCACGGTGTAGGGGAAGTAGGCGACTTCGACACCGACCTTCGCGAAGCGGCGTTCGAGGACGTTCCATTTGGGAGTGCCCTTCCAGTCGTCGCCCTTGAACACGATGTGGAAACCCACCTGCCGCCAGACGTGCAGTTTGTCCTCGTGCGTCTCCACGACGACATCGTCGACGTGCCGCACACTGCGTACGATCTCCAGGCGCTCGGCCAGCGGAATCACCGGTGGCCTGCCCTTCAGCCGCCAGGTCAGCTCGTCGGACGCCACCCCGGCCACGAGGCGGTCACAGTGCCGGCGCGCCTCCCGCAGGATGCTGAGGTGCCCGATGTGGAACAGGTCCCAGACGCCGGGCGCATACCCGGTGCGTGCCGCTTCCACAGATCAGGCTCCGCTCTTCCGGCCGCCGGGGGCGGGCACCGTCACGGGCAGCGGGGCGGACCGGGGCGAGGTGCGGGTGCCGTTCGTGACCTCGATCGTGTACCGGTGGTGTGCGCCGGCGGGCACGGAGTCGGTGTAGCTCATGTCCGGCAGGTGCCAGGGCGTGGAGGACTTGGTCTGCCGGGAGATCAGCTTTCCGTCCCGGTAGAGCCGGTAGGTCAGGAGTGCGACGTTGCGGTCCCACACGGCATGCCAGCCGATGGTGGCCTTTCCCGGGCTCACGGACGCGAGCGTGAGCGCGGGGGCCTGTGGCGCGCTCTTCGGGGCACTCGTGCCGAAGCGGGTGAGTCCTTGTTGCGGCCGGCCGTTGACCTGCGTGAACTCGCCTCCGACCCAGAGGGTGTCCCGAGCCGCGGTCAGGGTGCGGGGACCCACACCTTCCCCGAGTCCGCCGTCGGTGTCGGGGAACCAGTGCAGGATGTGCCGGTCGGTGACCGACTGGGCCAGGAGGGTGTGCCGGATTCCCTGTTCGGGAAAGCCGCCGGGTGTCCTGGAGCAGTCGTGGGCGTGGGAGGCGCTGTAGAGAACGTCCTTGACGGGCAGCACGGCCTGGGTGGCGCCGAGGCAGGTGTCCTTCCACACCATGGTGTTGTTGCGGAGGCGGCCCGCGATACGTCCGTCGAAGACGCCTTGTCCGTCTCCTTCGGCCCCGATGTAGAAGCGCGAGCCGTCCCGGGCGATCGTCTTGACGCGTGAAGCGGGCGGGAGCCAGTCGGGATAGGTGTGGACCGTCGCTCCGGTGGTGGGGTTCAGCGCGACCAGGGAGCGGACCAAGTCGCCGTTGACCCAGACGAAGTCCCCTCCGACCAGGAGCTCGCGCTGCGCGGGCACGGCCGACAAGGCACGGACCGACAGGTCGATGTCCGCCTTGAAGGGCAGCAGGGAGCCGCTGTGCGTGAGGGCGGCGACGCGGTACCTGACCTGGTCGTCGACCATGTGGAAGTCGCCGCCCAGGTACACCTCTTTGCCGGTCGTCTCGATCGCCCGGACGGTTGCGGACACCACGGGCCGGAAGTCCTTGCGCAGGGAGCAGTCGGAGGTGTTGATGGCTACGGCGTTGACCACTCCCGTGGACCCGACGCGGTGGAACAGACCGCCCACGTACAGCACCCGGCCGTCGGGGGAGGCCTTCAGGGCCCGCACCGTGCCGGTGACGTACGGGCCGCCGCCGTCCCGGAAGGACGGGGCGCAGGGCAGCAGTTTGCCGGTCACGGCGTCGAACGCGGCGAAGTTGTGCCGCACGACCGTTCGGGTGCCGGCCTTGGCGCCGGGCGGGCGGACCGTGTCGAAGGTGCCTCCGGCGTAGACGACACCGCGGGCGTACGCCAGGGACCAGACGACGCCGTTCGTCTGCCAGGTGGGCAGCGGATCGGCGCCGAGCGTGGCCGGCTGCCCGCTCGTCACCGCTGCGGCGGGAGCGCCGAACAGAGCGCCTGCACACATCAGGGCCGCGGCAGCCGAGCCGGTGACCGCCTTCTTGGGGGGCTTGCTGTGACGCACGGGGCACCTCGACGTAAGGGAGCGGGGCGGAAGGGCGATGACGCGGCCGGCTGCTCGCTCACTTCCAGCGGCGTACGATATCGCCACATAAAAGTACCAAATGCGAACATTTCAAAAGTTGGACCGCGAGCAAGTTCTGACGGTGTGTCACCCAGCAGGGTGTGTGGGGCCGCATGCCGATCTGCCAGCCGGCGGGCACGCCTACCGCGGCGAAGGGGCCGGTGCCGGTGCGGGAGCAGGCACAGCCGGCGCCGGCACGGACGGCACCGCCCCGAGGGCGGGCCGGGACACCCGGCTGCCCGGGGTCGTGATGAGCAGCGGGATGGTCATCGTCAGCAACATCGGGCCCGAGATGCCGAGCAGACTGCCGCGCAGGAAGACGAACTGGTAGAACGCGAAGGCCGGTACCAGAAGAACCGCCAGGGTGTCCGGCCGGTCGCGCAGGCGTTCCCGGGTCTGGTCCATGCGGCGTCCTGCCGCGCCCAGCAGGCAGAAGACGACGACCACTGCGGGAGCTCCGGCCCGCCGGTAACTCTCGATCCACAGGGGCGCGGAGAGGTTGAAGAAGTCGTAGCCCGCAAATCGCGCCAAGGCGATACCCGTGTCCTCGGGTTTGTCCGGCCACACCGATCGCGGCACCATGAAGAGGACCGGGCCGAGCGCCGACCGGGGAGAAAACCCCTTCTCCCGCACGTAGTCGATGCCGGTCTGCAGCTGCTGGAAGGCGTCGTAGTCGCCCTTGGCCGTGAACTGCTCGGCCGGCGAGATGACGGAGACCGCCTGACGGTCGTCGTAGCGGAAGTAGTCGCAGTAGGGGAAGACGACGAGCACCATGGCGAGAAGGCCGACGGCGATCGCACGCGAGGCGCGGGGGCGGCACAGCCGGGGCACGCTGAACAGCAGCGTCAGCAGCACCGTCCCGGCCCAGAACCTCGGCTTGCTGATCGGGTTGTTGACGACGATGTTCACTGCGACGAGCAGCGGCAGCAGCAGCCGGCGGACGCCGCGCAGCAGACGGTCCCCGCCCGGGACGCGCGGCAGGCGCAGCAGGCCCAGCAGCGCCCAGAAGGCGGGCACGGCCAGCGACCAGCTGCGCAGCGGCTCCAGGAAGGACTCCGCCGAGTCGCCCGGGGTGCCGGTCTCCTGAACGGCCTGGCGGCTGGTGAAGTACACGGCAACTCCGCCCGGCTGGCGGGGAATCAGCAGCACCGCCAGTGCCAGCGCGAGGCCGCACAGCAGGAGGACGCGCCAGGGCGCGAGGCGACGAGCCAGCAGCCGTTCCACCACGCCCGGCCGGAAGGCGGCCCGGCGTACGGAAGTCGTGTGTTCCCGGCGTGCGGCGAGGGCGGTTCCGGCGCTGTAGGCGACCAGCCCCAGCTCGACGAGCGCCACGGCCGCGAGGGAGGTGTCCGCACCGGCCCGGTAGGGCCAGGGGTAGGTGTCCGAGCTGAGCATCGTCAGGGGGGCCAGGCCGAACCAGATGTAGGAGAACATCCAGAATCCGAGACCGACCAGCCGGATCCTGGGCGCGGTGAGCACGCGGGTGAGGGCTCCACCGGTGTGCGCAACGACGACGCCCTGCAGAACAAGGGCCATCGGCACCGGCCCGCCCTGCGGCCGGAGGAACAGCACCGGCAGCAGGACGACCAGCACCACGGCCCAGGCACAGACCGCGGGCAGACTGCGGACGCGATCGTCCCGCATCCGGATCCCCCTGATGGACGACTGATTCAACGGAAGCCTCACTGAGGAGTGGGGGGCCTTGCTGTCGGATGACCGGGCGAGACCCGGGTTCGTCGCATACGCGGACCGCGGAAGCAAATACGCTCCAGTCGAATTCTGCCGGGATCTCCGCTTTCCGGGGCCGCGGAGATATTCCGGTCGCCCCGAGGGTCAGTGGGCCAATTCGCCCCACGACTTCAGTCCGGTCAGCTCGCGCAATTCCTGGCCGTCCAGCTCCGGCTTGGCCACCCACCCCGGGGGCTTCTGGGCGACCATCGACCATGTGTCCCGGGTCGATGGAATGAACCGGCTGACGGCCAGATAGGCACGCAGCAGCCGGGGCGGCACCTTGGACAGAATGTGGTGGGTGCCGCCCAGCTCGCGCACCTGCAGCCCCAGCGCCTTGGCCAGCGCCAGGCAGTCGCCCTCGGTGTACTCGCGCACGTGGCCGCGCCAGGCGCCGGGATACCAGTAGTACAGCTCGTACGGCGGGTGGCTGGTCCTGCCGCGCAGCACGTCCAGGCGCTTGCGCAGGTTGACGTGGTTGGGCACGGTGACGAACAGATACCCGTCGTCGCGGACCCGCTCCAGCAGGCCGATCAGCAGGTCGCGCGGCGAGTCGTGGAGATGTTCCAGCACGTCGTGGAGCATCACCATGTCGAAGTCCCCGGTGTCCGGGAGAGCACCGCCGTCGAGCTGGATGTACTCGATGCCCATCTTCTCGGAGAAGTCCAGGATGCGCCGGCGGGTGTCGCCACGCTTGTGCCAGTCGTCCTGGAGGTCGTCGGCGGCGGTGCACTTGTAGCCCAACGCCGCGAGCACCGCGGTCTTGTCCGCGGGGCCCGCTCCGAAGTCAAGGATCCGTGCCCCCGGCCTCAGAAACCGCTGGACGGTCTGGGCGATGGTGATGTGACCGCACAGCCACGGATAGAAATAGTCGGGGAACGGAAAAGCGTTCGTGACCTCTGTCAGCGCTTGTTCCATCTCGGCATCGACCTTGATGTACCTGTGCATCAATATGGTGCCTCATTCAGTTCTTTCAGGAGGGGCGAGAGATTTTGGCATCGTAACAGCCCGCGTATGGCACTACGATTATTCGAGAGGCTTGTTTTCCTGAGTCCCTGTTTTATGCACTCATACGGTGCGACGGTGCCGCACCTGCACCAGTTCGCTCACTCCCAGCGGCGCGCGGTACCACCACAGAAGAGCGCCCAATACGGGTGTTCCGAAGACAAGTCCCAGCGCGAGCCCTGAAGGGGCGTCACCGGCCAGGATCCGTACGGCCGCCAGGACCACGGCGACGGCCAGGGCGATACCGAAAGCCCGCCGGTACCCGGCGGCCACGGTCGGGAAGCCGAGGCCCAGCCGGACCAGCAGGGCGGCCGAGAGGTTCTCCACGATGACGGCCGCGCCCCAGGAGACGGCCGCGCCGACAATGCCCCAGCGGGGCGCCGCGAACACGCCCAGGCCGAGCTGCACCGTGAACGACGCGGCCGTGCAGGCCAGATGCCACGAACTCTTCCCCGCCATGAGGAGCACGGTCTGTGCGCTGCCGACCGCGACATTGACCATGGAGGCGGCGCACATCACGACCAGGGCGGCCGCTCCCTTGGTGAACTCCGGTCCGAAGACGGAGAGGACGGTGCGGGGGAAGTCGGCGAGGAGAACGAACAGCGGCCAGGACAAGAGGGCGACCCAGCAGGTCGAGATGCGGTGCAGATGGTGGGCCTCGGCGGTCTCGCCGACCGCGAGGAGTCGGCTGAGCTGCGGGGAGACGGCCAGGCGGACGGCGAGCTGGAGGAGGGTGCCCGCGGTGACGACACGGCTGATGGCGGTGTAGATGCCCGCCTCGGCGTCGGTGGCCAGCGCCGACAGCAGGATGACCCCGACCCAGACCGAGCTGATGTCGAAGACCGAGGAGACGGCGCGAGGCGCGCAGAAGGACCAGAAGGCCCGCCAGGAGACGGCCTCTCCGCCCACCCGGGCCGCCGGGACGTGGCCGGCCCGGCAGCGGTTCAGGCCGAGCCACGCGGCCGCCAGACCGGCCAGCGCCGGCAGCAGCCAGGCCGCCGCCAGGGACAGCATCCCGGGGGCCGCGTACGCCACCGGCACCGCGATCAGCACCCGGAGCACGGGCTTGCCGATCTGCTCCACGGAGACGAACGGCACCACGGTGCTGTATCCCTGGCCGGCGGCCAGCAGGACCAGGCTGACGGTGGCGACCGGCAGGAGCAGGCCGAAGAACCGGATCAGGGCGACCGCGTCGGCGCGGGGCAGATAGGGCAGGAGCGATGTCGCCACCGTGGGGCACAGCAGCAGCACCAGGGCGGTGGCGGTGGCGGCCGCCGCCGCGGGCAGCACGGCCATGCGCAGCAGGGAGCCCACCGAGCGGCCCCCGTTGAGGGCGAGGTCCCCGGGGATGAAGCGGACGAGCCCGGTGTCGCCGCCGAGCTTGCAGACATTGCTGGCGATGGTGAACACGGCGACGCCCGTGAAGATGGTTCCGGCGCCGTGGGCTCCGACCGCGCGGGTGACCAGGCCGACGAAGAGGAAGGCGAACACGGCGTTCGTCGCGCTGCCGACCGCACCCCACAGCCCTCCCCGTGCGGCCGCGGCGACCGTGCTGCGGGTGATGGCCCCGGACGTGCTGAGAGGGGCCGTCCCGGGCGCCGTCATCCCTGGGAGACCGTGAGCGTGTCGTGCTGCCCGGAAGGCTGCGTGGCCGGCAGGACGGTCTCGGCCGGGGTGCGGGGCTTCACACGGCGGAGCAGCGCCGCGCGCACCCCCTTGCGGGCGCGTCCGGCGTCCACCACGGCGCCCAGCAGGCGTCCGCGGGAGCAGTCGATGAGTTCGCTCACCTGCCTGAGGTCCTCCCGGCGGGTGCCGGCCCGGGTGACGACCAGGACACTGCCGAGGTGTTCGGCGGTCAGCAGCGCGCCGGGGTGCTCCAGCAGGGGCCCGGTGGCGATGACCGCGGTGGGGGAGTCGGCGCCGGACGACACCTTCTCCAGCACCTCGCGCAGCTCGTAGTGGAGCGGCCGGCCGGTGCTGCCGCTGGAGCAGAGGGCGAACCGTCCCGCGGCGCCGGCGTCGACCAGGACGCCCCCGTCGGGCAGGGGTGTCTGCTGCCGGGCGTGCTCCGCCTCGGACAGCAGCGGCAGGCGTGCGGCGAGCCCGGGTGCCTCGGGGTCGGCGTCCACGAGCACCACCTGCCGTCCGTGCTCCGCGAAGGCGGCGGCCAGGTTCGCGGCGACCTCCTGGACGGCGTCGCTGCGCCGCGGGGACACCACGAGGAGATGGCCGGTACCTTCCGAGAGGCCGGTCTGCGCCAGGCGGAAGGCCACGGACCGGTAGGCCTGGGCGCGGGCGCTGCCCGTGCCGTCGACCGTCAGCAGGGTGTCGCCGGTGCGCCTGGAGTGGGGCAGGGTGGCCAGCACCGGTGCGCGCAGGGCGGCTTGGACCTCGCGGGCCGACCGCACCCGGCTGTCGAGGGCCGAGCGCAGCCAGGCCAGGAGGACGGCCAGGACGGCACCGCCGGCCAGTCCGAGGACGAGCAGCGTCCGTACCCCGGGGCCGGAGGGGTGCGCGGGTGCCGCGCCCGGGCGGACGACGTCGCCGCCGCTGGTGTCGCGGGAGCTGAGCTCGGACACACGTTTTTGCAGGCCGGCGATCTCGCTGTTCAGGGCGGAGTCGTCGGCGCCGTCCGCGTCCTTTTTCTTCTTCTGCCGGGTCAGGTTGGCGATCTGCTGATTCAGGCCGCGGATGGTCCGCCGTACGGCCGTGTCGTTACGGCTCCTGCGGTCGGCGAGATAGGCCTCGGCGAAGGCGTTGACGCCGCGCGCCGCGCGCTTCGGGGAGCCGGCGGTGAACTCGAAGCGGAGCACCTGGGACTTCGCAGGGTTGGTGACCCGGAGATGGTTCTGCAGTGCCGAGGCCCGGCTGCCGGCCTGTCCCAGGGCGCGCGCGGCACGGACGGCGACGGCGGTGCTGCCGGCGATCTGCTGCTCCGTGCCCATGCTGATCTGGTTGTCGGCGGGCACGCTGACCGGGCCGAAGGGGTCGGCGTCGGCGCGGACGAGGACATCGCTGGTGGCGCGGTAGGTGGTGGCGCCGTACAGCGCCACGGCCAGCCCGCCGAGCAGTCCCAGGAGGACTCCCAGTGCCATCACGACGCGGTAGCGCAGGAGCAGGCGCAGTTGCTCACGGAGCTGGTCCCGTTCGTCGAAGCGGTCGTCGAAGGGGATCGGACCGGTCACAGGTGGCCTCCTGGGTGAGGAAGTGATGGGGGAGAGGTGGGGGGCGGACGCGCCTGCCGGCATGTGTCGCAGTCCCCCTCGGCTGGGAACCTCACCGGCCGATATATAGCGTCACAATCTTGCAAACCACCTCAGGCGCGCCAATACGGAGGAAATCGGTCAAACATCAATACTCTGGGCGAGCGGATGCCAAGTGATGGCACAGCCGGCCCCCCATAGGCCCCCTTCACCCGAGGAGTTGTCCATGAACAAGCAGGTCGACGCCGTCGTAGCCGGTGGCGGGGGATTCATCGGCGGACACCTCGTGAATGCGCTCCTGGCCGAGGGGCTGACGGTCCGCTCCATCGACATCAAGCCCTTGCGTGACTGGTACCAGGTGCACGACGGCGCGGAGAACGTGATCGCGGACCTCTCGCTCCTGGACGGCGCGCGCAGCGGCGTCCAGGGGGCCCGGCAGGTGTACATGCTGGCCGCGGACATGGGCGGCATGGGCTTCATCGAGAACAACAAGGCCGCGTGCATGATGTCGGTGCTCACCAGCACCCACATGCTGCAGGCCGCACACGAGGCCGGTGCCGAGCGCTACTTCTACTCCTCCTCCGCCTGCGTCTACGCCGCCGGCAAGCAGACGGACCCGGACGTCACCGCGCTGAAGGAACAGGACGCCTATCCGGCACAGCCGGAGGACGGCTACGGCTGGGAGAAGCTCTTCTCGGAGCGCATGTGCCGGCACTACGCGGAGGACTACGGGTTCACCACCCGCGTCGCCCGCTACCACAACGTCTACGGCCCGCACGGCACATGGGCCGGCGGCCGGGAGAAGGCCCCGGCCGCGGTGTGCCGCAAGGTGGCCGAGGCCGTGCTCTCCGGCGACCACCGGATCGAGATCTGGGGCGACGGACAGCAGACCCGCTCCTTCATGTACATCGACGACTGTCTGCACGGCACCCGGATGATCATGCGCGGCGACAGCGGCGTACCGGTCAACCTCGGCTCCTCGGAACTCGTGACCATCAACCAGCTCGTCGACCTGGTCGAGCAGATCGCGGGCATCCGCTGTGAACGCAGCTACCGGCTCGACGCCCCGCAGGGCGTGCGCGGCCGCAACTCCGACAACACCCTGATCCGCGAGATCTACGGCTGGGAACCCTCGGTCCCCCTGCTCAACGGCCTGGAGAGGACCTACGCCTGGGTCTACGACCAGGTGAAGCGTTCGCACGGCTGAGGCGACGGTGCGAGGACGCGACAAGCCGATGAGGATCTTCGTACACGACTACAGCGGTCATCCCTTCCAGGCCCAGCTCAGCCGGGAGCTGGCACGCCGCGGGCACGCGGTGGTCCACTCGACCTGCGCGGCCTATCTCAGCGGCAAGGGCGACCTCGGGGCGGACGTCGCCGGCCTGCGCTTCGCCACCATCGGGGAGCGCACGGTGCTGAGGAAACAGGCCTATGCGCACCGGCTCTGCCAGGAGACCCGGCTGGGCGTCGAGCTGGCCCGGCAGGTCGCACGGGCCAGGCCCGGGGTGGCGCTCCTGTCCAACCTGCCGATTCCGGTACTCGCGGTGACCGCGGCGGTCCTGAAGCGGCTGCGGATTCCCTGGGTGCTGTGGCACCAGGACATCACCGCCGTCGCGCTCCAGCGCTTCGCCGCCGCCGATGTCGCGGGCGCGATGGGCGTCGCGGCGAAGGTGTTCGGCGCCGCCGAGAAGTGGGCGGCACGGCAGGCCGCGGCCATCGTGGTGATCGCCGACTCCTTCGTGCAGGTGCACCGGCAGTGGGGCACCGCCGACAAGGTCACGGTGATCCCCAACTGGGCGCCGCTGGATGAGATCGTCCCGGTGGCCAGGGCCAACGCATGGTCGGACGAGCAGCGGTTGAGCGACGTCAGAACCCTGCTCTACGCCGGCACGCTGGGCCTGAAGCACAACCCCGTGCTGTTGGTGCAGCTGGCGGAGCGCCTGCGGCAGCGGGGGGAGCGGGTGCGCCTCGTGGTCGTCAACGAAGGCCCGGCCGTGCCCGTCCTCACCGAGGCCGCCGCCGCCCGCGGGGTCGAGCTGACGCTGCTGCCGTTCCAGCCCTACCGACGGCTGTCCGAGGTGCTGGGCACGGGCGACGTACTCGTCGTCCTCCTCGAAGCGGACGCCGGGATGTTCTCGGTGCCGTCGAAGACCCTGTCGTACCTGTGTGCCGGGCGTCCGGTGCTCGGCCTGATGCCCGCCGACAACCTGGCCGCCCGGCTGCTGCGGCAGGCCGGCTCGGCGGTCTTCCCACCGGACGAATCCTCGTTGGAGGGTGCCGCCGCCTGGATCCAGGACGTCCTGTCCGACCCGGAACACGCCGCGTCCCTGGGCAAGCAGAGCCGCGTGCTGGCCGAGCGGGAGTTCGCCCTGGAGGCCTCCGCCTCCCGCTTCGAGGACATCCTCACAAGGGTGACCGGCACCTCGGCCCGCTGAGCCGGCCGGATCCTGTCGGCCGGCGGACGGTCTCCCGGCGGGACACCGATCCGCCGGTGCCGTCCTCTACCTCCTGCGGGACCGGTCCCGGTACATGTCCTCCAGCCGGTCCACGACCGCGCGGATGGAGAAGACCTCCCTGATCGCCCGGTGGCCGGCATCGACCAGCCGGCGGCGCAGCGCTGCGTCGGTGAGCAGCCGGCCGACCGCCTCGGCCAGCGCCTGCGGACTGCCGTCGGTGACCATCGCCGCCTGCCTGTCCGCCAGTTCGCCCGCGATGCCGCAGCTGCTCGTGCACACGACAGGCGTTCCCTCGGCCAGCGCCTCCAGAACGGTCATGGGAAACATCTCGACAAGACTGGGCAGCACGTACACGGTGGCCCTGCGGTAGGCCTCCAGCGCCGCGGAGTGGTCCAGCGGGCCGCCGTAGCACACCACATCGGTCAGCCCCCGGTCGGCGATGAGCTGGTTCACCTGCCCCAGCGATCCCTCGTCGGCACCGTAGAGCGTGAACCGCGCCTCCGGGATCTCCTTGTGCACCAGGGCGGCCATCTCCACGAACACCTCGGGGCGTTTGCCCGGGTGCAGCCGGGCGAGGAAGATCACCTCATGCGGGTCGCGCCCCTGCTCGTGCCCTGCATGAGGGGACAGGCCCATGCCGTTGGCCAGCGTCACCAGCGGCGGGTGCCCGGCGCCCAGCACCGCGGGCAGGGCCCGCCGTTCCCGCTCGGTGAGCACGAGGCAGCGGCGCGCCCGCCGCAGCAGGGGGACGTAGACGCTGTCGAAGACGCGCGCGAGGGCACCGGTGCGGGGCTCGACCATGCCGTGCGTCTGGACGACGAAGTCGACGCGCCGCAGCCGGGCGACGGTGAGCGCGGCCAGGGACACGAGGTCCCTGCCCACATGGAGGTGCACGGCGTCGGCGTGCCCCATGGCCCGCCACAGATCCCACAGCAGCAGGGGGTGCATGAGGCCGAGGCACCCCTGGCCCGGGACGACGGTCCGCGCCCGGCGGGAGAGGAAGGGGACGGCGCCGAGGCGCGGCGGAGCCGGCGTCGCACCCCGCCACAACGACACCAGCCGTACGTCGTGGCCGCGTTCGGCCAGCTCCTGAAGCTGGGCGAGCGCCACGCTCGGCGGGCCGCCGAAGGTCCCGTCGTCGCTGACGAGCGTGACCACCTGGACCACTCTCATGCCCCGACCTCCTTCATGGACGCGGACGCGGCCGTCCCCTGCATGCCGCCCGCCGTCAGGACGGTGCCCGGTGCCAGGTCCCGGTGGGCCACGGCACCGGCGCCCACCACGGCGCCCTGACCGACGGTGACGCCGCGCAGGACGACCGCCCGCGCGGCGACCCAGCTGCCCGGCTCCAGGCGGACGGGTCCGTTGTCGTACTCGAACGTGGGGGAACGGCGCAGATGACTGCCCGTGCACAGCAGCGCGTTCTGCGAGACGCAGCAGTCGCTGCCGATGGTGACGGGTTCGAGGTTGATGATCCAGGCGCTCTCGCCGATCCACACGTCGTCGCCGACGTCCAGCTTCCACGGCCAGTGCACCCGCACCCCGTGCCGGATCAGCACCCGCTGTCCGATGCGGGCGCCGAAGGCCCGCAGCAGCGGCGGACGCCAGCGGTCCGGGCACCACCACTTGACGAAGACGAGGTGCTGGACGGCGAACCAGGCGGCCTGGACGAGCAGGGGACGCCCCTTGTCGTACCCGGCGCCGGTGAAGCCGCGCAGGGACCATGTCGCTGCCATGACGCTGTACCTTTCAGTAGGCGCCCTGGCCGTCCAGTACCGCTCGCACGGTGCGGGCCATCACGTTGACGTCCCCGGCCAGGGACCAGTTGTCGATGTACCGCAGATCGAGCGCGACGGTCTCGTTCCAGGAGAGGTCCGCTCGTCCGCTCACCTGCCACAGCCCCGTCAGACCCGGTTTGACGGTGAGCCGGCGCCGTTCCACCGGGTTGTACTTGACGACCTCCTCGGGCAGCGGAGGGCGCGGTCCGACCAGGGACATGTGGCCGAGCAGGACGTTGAACAGCTGGGGAAGCTCGTCGAGCGAGTAGCGGCGCAGGACGCGTCCGACGGGGGTGATCCGCGGGTCACGGCGCAACTTGAACATGTGCCCGTCGTTCTCGTTCGCCTCTTCCAGCTCGCTCTTGAGCCGGTCCGCGCCCACCACCATGGTGCGGAACTTCCACATGGAGAAGTGCGTGTTGTACCGGCCCACGCGCGTCTGCCGGTACAGGGCGGGACCGGGTGAGCCGAGCCGCACCGCCAGTGCCACGCCGAGCAGCAGGGGGGAGAGAAGGACGATCAGCAGCAGGGCGCCCAGCCGGTCCACGACGGTCTTGAACAGGGCCGGGATCCCGCGGCGCGCGGGCGGTGCGATGTGCAGCATCGTCAGCCCGGCGGCAGAGGTGGCACGCAGCCGGCGCCGTGCGACGTCGACGATGCCGGGCAGCACGACGAGGGGGCAGCCCCGGTCGTGCAGCGCCCAGGACAGCCGGCGCAGCCGCTCGCCCGACATGTGGCGGCTCACCGCCACGAAGACCAGGTCGGCGGCCAGTTCGTCGACGGCTCCGAGCACTCCCGCCGCGTCCGTCTCCGGTGGCTGCGGCGCTTCGCCGGCCAGCCGTACGCACACGGTGACACCCGAGGACACCGGGTGCCCGCCCACCGCGCAGGCGCCGACGATGACGTATCCGTGGTCGGTGCGCTGGGCGAGCTGCGCGACCACGGCGTCCACCAGGGGGCCTTCGCCGATGACCAGGACGCGGTGCAGTACGCGGGCGTCCCTGCGTGCGGCCCGCAGCCGGCGGCGGATCACCTTCTGACAGGTCGCGGTGAGCACCAGCGCGGGCAGCAGTGCGGTGAAGGCCTCGATGGGGCCGTTGTCCGGTCCGCACAGCACACGCAGCACGGCCAGGGCGCCGACCAGGATCAGCCAGTCCCTCAGGACGGCCCGCAGATCGACCGCGTCGGTGCCGACCCCGGACGCGTAGCGCTTGCTCGCCACCCCGATCAGCGGCCACAACGCGGCGGCGGCAGCGGCCAGAAGCAGCGCACGCGGTTCCCAGCCCTGGAGGACCGCCGCCGGCACGGGCAGCGCCGCCCCGACGAGATCCACACAGACGGAGAGCGCGCCGTACCCATGGACCCGTGTGACTTCGCGGTGAAGCGTCTTGTACGGCGTGGAGGAGGGCGCCTGCCCAGACACCGCGTTGGTGGACCGCCCCATGGCTCTCCTTCGGAAGCCCCCAGTCGCTCTCATCGGCCACTACTTATATCAGGCATTCTTCACAAAACAATGTCATTCGGTACGAGAGTGTGGTCGGTGACGAGGGCGTGTGATGGGCGTATGTGAGGAAAGTGTTAGGAGAGCATCATATGTGTACTATCAGGACATTGAGGAACCATCAGCCGCATCTGAGGGGCGCTTATGTGGAACAGAGTGCTGGCGGTCGGAGCTCACCCGGACGACATCGAGTTCGGCTGTGGAGGTGCCCTCTTGCGGCACGCGGCGCACGGCGCCTCGATCACCATGGTCGTCGTCAGTGACGGAGCCCTCGCCGGGGACGCCGTGGTGCGCGCCGCCGAACAGGACCACGCCGCACAGCTCCTGGGCGCCAAGGCGGTGATGCTGCACCGGCCCGACGGCCGGCTCGGGCCGCTGCGCGAGCTGGTGGACCGCCTTGAGGAGGAGATCGAGAACGCGGCCCCCGACCTGGTCTACGCGCATCTGCCCGAAGACATCCACCAGGACCACGTCAGAACGCACCAGGCCCTCAGGATCGCCGCTCGGCGCCTGGACAACGTACTGCTCTACGAGTCTCCCCGGTCCCCCCTGCTGTCATCGGGCATCAGCGTGGACATCAGCGCGGTGATCGAGCGGAAGACCGCCCTCCTCGCAGCGCACGCCTCACAGACCGGCACCCGCACCGAGCTGGGGGCCGAGGCGGTCCGCGCACGGGCCGTGCTGCACGGCAGCCGGGTCGGCTGCGCCCACGCCGAGATGTTCCAGCCCCTGCGTTTCACGATGCCGCTCGACCGCGCCGTGTGACGTCGCGGCGCGCCCCGCACGCCGCCTTGAGCGGGTGGCGCCGGTGCGGTGTTCAACGGCGGCCGGTGCGGCCTTCGGCGACGCGCCATACGGGGGACATCCCTCCCACGCGCGAGCGAGCCGCGCCGCGAGCCATGGCCTCGCGATCACCGTGGGGAGAAGCCGGTGGACCGAGGAAGGAGAGAACGATGCCGGTATTTGCCGTGCTCGCGCACACCGAGCCCCGGCTGTTCGCGCGGCTGGCCGAGCGGCTGGCGCCGTACCCGGTGGTCGTCCACGTGGACGCACGGTCGCGCGCCGCCGACTTCGCGGGGGTGCCGCGCACCACGTACGTCCGCGACCGCGTCGCCGTCCGGTGGGGAGGTTTCTCGGTCGTCCGCGCGACGCTCGCCCTGTACCGCACGGCGCTGGAGCTCGCGCAGCCGTCCGACCACATCGTTCTGCTGTCGGGGCAGTGCTACCCCGCCCGGCCGGTGCGCGCATTCGCCGCACACCTCGCCTCGGCGCCGTTCCGGCAGCACTGCCGGGCCGCCACGGTGCTCGACGACGCGACCACCGCCCGCCGGCTCCTCAAGCGGTGGTGTTTCGACGCCGTGCCGACCGGACCGGGGCCGACCGCTCTGCCCCGCGCCCTGCTGCGCAGAGGGATCACGGAGCTGACCCCCCGGCGCAGGCCCTCGGTGTTCGGTGACATCGAGCCGGTCGCGGGCAGCCAGTGGACGGCGTTGACCGCCGACTGCGTCGCGGACCTGCTCGGCAAGGCGGAGGACCCCCGCTGGAAGAACCTGTTCCGTACGACGCACGCGCCCGACGAGATGTTCTTCCACACGCTCGTCTGGAACAGCGGCTGGCGCGAGGAGGTGGAGGACCCGGTCCTGCGGCCGCGGGCCGGGCGAGGCACCGCCGACTTCACCAACTTCCACCACCTGGAACGGCTGCTCACGGGTACGCGGACGCTCGCCGATCTCCCGGCGATCGAGGCCTCCCGGATGTTCTTCACCCGCAAGGTCGCGTCAGCGCAGTCGGCGGAGTTGCTCGACGCCCTCGACGGACGGGCGTGAGCCGGGGCCCATCGGGGCAGGCCCGTCCGTCCCCTGCGCCGCCGGCTCGGATGGCGCAGCAAACGGAAGCAGAGCCGACGGGTGCCGGGCACGAGGTGTCCGGCACCCGGTGCACTACCGACGGGCCGCGGCCCGGCCTCGCCGGTACAGGACGGTTCCGGCGGCCAGCAGCGCACCGCTGGCGGCGATGGCTGCGGAGGTGGTCTCGGCGCCGGTCTTGGCCAGCTCCGGGGGCGGCGGAGTCCGCTTCACGGGCGGTGCCTTCACGGGGACGGGCTTGGGCGCCGGGGCGTGCTTGCGGGGCGGTGGCGGGACCGTCTTGGTGGGGGGAGGCGTGGGCGTGTCCTCGCCGTAGCAGGGGCAGTCGGACCCGTAACCCGGCCCGTCGTCGCCGTAACCGGAGCCGGCGGTGGAGCTGTCGTCCGAGCCGTAGCTGGAGCCCTCGTCGCTCGCCTTCGTCGTGGGGCTGTCGGAAGCCGGGGCCGTGTACCCCACCTCCCGGTGCGCCTGCCGCACGGCGGCCTGCGCACGAGCGATCGCCCTCAGGGCACTTGACTCACCGGGGACGGCCTGCTGGGCAGCCGTATCGCCCGACAGCACCGTGTGTGAGTCCGCGCCTGTCGCCTGCGGACCGGAGTCCGCGAACGCCCATGTGCCGGACAGAGTCAGGGCGCTTGTCGCGGCGGCGGCCACGACCAATCCCTTGGTCAGGGTCTGTCGCACTCTCGTTGTCTTTCTCTCAGGCGGGAAGGGGAAGCCGGCGTCGGCCGCTGATCCGGCCTTGTCGATTGCCGGGTTCCACAGGGTCGCCGCAGGGGACCGTGATGCCGCACGTTCACACTCGCCACGACCTGCGAACTGTGAACGAGATATGAAGGCCCGAAGATACCGAGAGGCGTGGAATGCCGGAGAATTCACCCGATTGCCCGCCCACGCCCGACGGTGAGCGGCCTCAGCCGCCGCTCAGCACCGCGTTCTGCCGCACGGTCCATGGGTCCCGGGTGCGGATGTCGTGCCCCGAATGGACGGGCGGTTCACCGGAATGAGCCCGACCGGTTGCCGAAGCCGCCGGGTGATCCCACGGTGGGCTCAGGAACCCGTCGTACCGGCGATCCGACGCACCAGTGAAAGGAACGTCCATGGGCGGTCCACGCGCCACACCGGCAACGGCCGGCTCCCCGCCGATCAGGCCGCCACCCGCGTCCAGGCCGCCGAGGACACCGTCACCGAGGTGACCTGCCGGCCGCCTGACGAGGCGCCGACCTGGGCCGTACCGCAGCGGCGGCCCAGGGGCGAGTGTCGTGGGTGCCCCCGAATACCAGGGTCGAGGGGCGCCCTTACGACGCTCCGTCCGGACGCGGCCCGCACGTCCCTCGATCGTGTGGAGCGCAGGCCGCCGTCCTCCGGTCGGGTGAGCGAGCACCGGGCCGTCCCGTCCGGTGCCGATAAGGTCGCGCCGTGACCTCAGCCGCCGCCGACACGCGCCTGTTCCGCCCCGCCGCCCCGGGCCGTCCCGCCCGGCCCGGCGGGACGGTCCCGGTGCCGGCGCCGGAGGTCCGGGCGGTCGTCCCCGTGCCGTCCCGATCCGTCCGGGCCGGGGCCCGGCACGACGGCGCGGGCCGCGGCCCGGACGGGCTCCCCGCCTGCCGGCGGCGTCCGTGCCCCGGACGGTGGCCGGCAGCCGCGGCTTCGCGCTGCTGCCGGTGGTGGTGAGCGGCGAGCCGGGACGCCGGCCTTCCGGGTCGGCACCCCGGACAAGTACAGACCCGTCGGCGGAGCTTCGCGACCAGCTGATCACTCCCGCCGGCGGCGGATCGCGCGGCGCCGCGGCAGGGCCGCCGCGGCAGGCCCGGCTCGGTGCCCGGGTCACCGGTCCGGCCGCACGTCGGTGACCGGCCGGGCCGTCCGTCGGTTACGGCATCGACAACCGGACCGGACGAGGAGTGAACGATGGTTCTTGGCGTCGGCGGAGTGCCGGGAGGCGGGCAGCGCGGGACGCCGGTCGCGGGCGGAGCGCGGCCCCGGGACAGAACGCGGCGGGACGTGACGCGGAGGCTGCTCGCCTCGGCCGTCGGCGTGGCGCTCGCCCCGGTGGCCACGGCCTGCGGACGGCCCCAGCACACCCCGGACGACGGCAGGCAGGCCGGCGCCTTCGACGAGAACTACCGGGGGCGCCACATCCGGGGCGTCGAGGTCCGCACCTCCGGCCGGGCCGCCGGCACCCAGTGGGCGGTCACGATCGACGGCCGCCCCCTGCACCTGATGCGCCGCGCCGACGGCAGCTGGCTGAGCATGGTCGACCACTACCGCTCGTACGCGACCCCGCTCGCCGCGGCCCGGGGAGCGGTCGACGAGCTGGGTCCCGACGAGCAGGTGCGCGACCTGGCACCGGGACCGATGGGCGGCGCACCGGAGCACGGGGGAGGCGGCCATGGCGTACACGCGTAAGAACATCAGCAGGCTGACCCGCAGCGAGCGGCGCCGGTTCGTGGACGCCCTGCTGGAGGTCAAACGGCGCGGCGAGTACGACGAGTTCGTACGGATGCACATCAAGTACAACACCCCCGACGGTGAACGCGGGCTCCGCACCGCCCACATGACGCCCTCCTTCCTGCCCTGGCACCGCAAGCTCGTGCTGGAACTGGAGCGGGCGCTGCGCCGGGTGGACGCGTCGGTGACGGTGCCGTACTGGGACTGGACCCGCGACCGCACGGCCACTTCGCTGCCGTGGACCGACGATCTGATGGGCGGCAACGGGCGGCGCTCGGACCGGCAGGTGATGACCGGTCCGTTCGCCTACCGATCGGGCCACTGGAAGATCACCGAGGGGGTGACCGACCGGCAGTACCTCACCCGCGACCTCGGCCGCGCCCGCAACCCGATCGAGCTGCCGACCGCCCGTGACCTGGAGTCGGCGCTGGCCGACCCGGTCTACGACACGTCACCCTGGGACTCGACGGTCACCAGGGGATTCCGCAACAAGCTGGAGGGGTGGGGGCAGGGCCGGGGCAGCGTCTCCTGGCACAACCACAACCGGGTGCACCGCTGGGTGGGCGGAGTGATGGTCGGCGGTGCGTCCGTCAACGACCCCGTCTTCTGGCTGCACCACTCCTTCGTCGACCTGCAGTGGACCCGCTGGCAGCAGCGGCACCGCGAGCACCGCTACCTCCCGGCCGAGCCGCCCGGCGCCCGCGACGCCCAGCACGGCCGGATCGTGGCCCGGCACGAGCGGCTGCCGCCGTGGGACGTGACGCCGGACCAGCTGGAGGATGTGAGCGGGATCTACCGGTACGAGTGAGGCCGCATCCGGCAGACGGCACACGGGAGGCAGCCAACTTCCCGTGTGCCTCAGCCCGTTCGCTATGCCGTTCGAGGTGTCACACGTCCCGCTGAAAAGCCGGCGACACAGCACCCGCCACTCGATCCAGGCCGGTCCTTGATCAAGTCTGTGTCTTCTGCGAAGGAGACGCTCCCGTGCGAATTACTGACATTCAGCGCTGCGAAGTCCGGCCCGGCCGGCTCGTCGAGTGGACGTTCGGCCCGGCGACCGTCGCCGCCGCGGCAGTGCTCCCGCCGGATCCTCGGCCGCCGGCGTACATCCAGGAGTCGCACATCAGAACCGCACGGTCGGTGCGCGAGGGCGGACTGTTCGTGCCGACCTGGATCGGCGCGGCGTTCGATCTGCCGGGCCACGCCGAACTCGCCGCGCTCGAACGGGCGTTGCGCGGCTGGACGCTCCGGCACGAGACACTGCGCAGCGGCTTCAGATGGGCCGGTGACGACATGCACCGGTTCACGCTCGACGAGGACGACGTGTCGCTGCGCCGCGAGGTGGTCGGCGACTTCACCGACGCGGACACCCTGGTCCGGTATCTGCAGAACCGGTTCGACGTCGCGGCGGACGCGCTCGGCTGGCCGAACCTCATCTACGCGGCGGTCCTCCGCGAGGACTCCACCAGCGTGTACCTGGCCTTCGACCACACCAACGTCGACGCCTACTCCCTGCAGCGCATCCCGGACGAGATCGGCGAGTTGTACCGGGCGGGCCTCACGGGCCGGTCCGTGGCCGATCACGCCGTGGGCAGTTACGTCGACTTCTGCGAGCAGGAGCGGGCGAACGCGGACGGCATCGACGACACGCACACGATCGTCGACCGCTGGCGGGAGTTCATCGCCCGGTGCGACGGGAAACTCCCGGACTTTCCCGTCGACCTGGGGCTGCGGCCCGGTGGCACGCTGCCCGCCCAGCAGCTGCTGCGCGAGCCGCTCGTCGACGCGGACGCCGCCGCCGCGTTCGAGGCGTACTGCCGGCCCCACGGCGGCAGCATGGTGGGCGTCCTGGCCGCGACCAGCCTCATCGTGCACCAGCTCGGCGGACAGCCGGTCTACCGCACGGTCGTGCCGTTCCACACCCGGGTGAAATCCGCCTGGTCGGACTCCGTGGGCTGGTACGTCGGCGGCGCGCCCATCGAGGTGCCCGCGGCACGGGACTTCGACACCGCGCTCGCCACGGTCCGCGCCGAGCTGCAGGCCAACCGGTCGCTGGCGCGCATTCCGCTGGCCCGCGTACTGCGCCTGCTCGGCGCGGACTTCCGGCCGACCTCGCCCGACCTGTACTCGATCGTCTCGTACGTCGACGCCCGCGTCGTCCCCGGTGCGGACCGCTGGACCGGGCAGAAGGCGTACGCGCTGATCCGGGTGTCGTACGGCGACCAGGTGTGCGTGTGGGTCAACCGGCTGTACGAAGGCCTGTGGCTTGCTTGCCGTTACCCCGACACCGACGTCGCGTACAAGAACCTCCGGCGGTACATCGAGGCGCTGCGCGACCTCGTACTGTCCGTGCCCGCTCCCGATCGCATGCGGGCCGCGGAGCCGACCTGCTCTTAATACAACTGCCTTTTCCGGCATTCGTGTTGGGGCACCGAATGACAACCCGCTGCAGTACGGCGGCAGTTGTCATCACCCGGTAATGCATTCACGCTCATGTCCCCTTTGGGACACGGATATCCGCCAAAGTGGAATACCGAGTATCGCTACTGCTAGTGTTCAGTCAGTCACGGTAGGCAATCAGCCTCGACGTACAAGCAAGAAGAGCCGAGGGTTCCATGCGCAAGCTTCAGCAGGTCGTGATCGCAGCAGTGGCGGCCGGCGGTCTGTCCGCGGTCGGCGGCGCCGCCGGTACCGCCTACGCTCACGGTGGCGGCGGGCTGGAGGTGAACGACCTCTACCGCCCCTACCAGGAGTGCAGCCCGCAGACGGTGGCCGACGGCAACCTCCCGATCGGCGTGCTCGGTCTCTCCCAGACCCTGGACACCACCTGCGGCCAGTTCAACAACGCTTTCACTGGCTGAGGTCGACGGCGTCGTCGCATGCGACGCCTCCCGCGGAACCCTTCGGGTCAGCCCCCGAAGGGTTCCGTGCACGCCGGGCCGGTTGCCTGAACCTCGAAGACGAAGACAGAGCCCGGCGTTGCCGGTTCGCGGCACACGGCGTCCGGGCGCCCCTCACAAAGGAAACGCATCCCATGCTCAGTAGGAAGAAGATCGCGGCCGTTTCGGGGCTTGTTGGCGGCCTCGCCGTGACCTGCGCCGGTCTCGCCCAGCCGTACGCCATGGCCGGTCCGGGTGTCTGTACGCGCGACCTCCAGGGCAACGTCAGCTGCATCCAGAGGATCCAGGGCGAACTGCCGGAGAACGGGGTCATGCCCCACCAGGAGAACTGCATGCCGATGCAGCCCCTGTTGCTGCCCGCCGCCCTGGGCAACGGGACGATGCGGATCGGGCCCGAGGTGACCTGCAGGGGTGTGACGCCCGACAGGGGTGACAAGCCGGACGTGACCGACCTGTTGGGGTGAGCCTGGGGCCGGACCTTCCGGTGGAATTCCTGCCGTAATCCGACACGACGTATGGAAAGATCCCAAATTGCTACCGATTGTGTGTATATGCTCACACTAAGTAGTCAAGCCAGGGCTTCCTGCCCGGGTAAGAAAGGGTCAAACCATGCGTAAGTTTCAGCGCGCCGCAGTCGTAGCCGCGGCGGTTGCGGGTCTGTCCACCCTCGGCGTCGGCGTCAGCTTCGCCGGCGGCTACGACGACACCCCTCCGCAGATCAACGCGGTGGCCAACTCGTCGGCCAACGCCGTGGCCACGTGGGGCGGTTACTTCACTCCCCAGCCGGGTGACGGTGGCCACAAGGACGCCCCCACGGGCGAGGAGGGTTACGGCCAGTACTCCGCTCCGACCGACAGCGGTCAGCAGCAGCAGCAGTAGTAGAAGAACCCCAAGGTCTCGATGCGCACGTTGAGCGCGCTGCGGTCGTAGCGCATCGACACCCCTTTGGAGCACGACATGCACATCGTACGAACTGAACGTCCCTGTCCTGGATCAACTCGGACTGTTCGCCGGTGTGCTGAGTAATACCCCATGGCGAAGGCAGCCCGGACGCGCGGCAGACACCTCAGGGTGCGCGTCCGGGCTGCGGCTGTGTCGTCGCCGGACGCGCCTGACAAGGCGTCAAGGCGCTTGGTTCGACGTTCGGCTTTCTCCAAGGCCCGGGTGCGCGCCGTTCCACGGCGTCGGCGTCCGGGCCTCCAATGCAAAGGAACACAAGCCATGTTCACTCGGCAGAAGATCGCGACCGTCTCGGGGCTCGTCGGAAGTCTCGCCGTGATCTGCGTCGGCGCCGCGCACGCGCACGCCGATGAACCCAGGAGCGATTGCCGGAACACCGTTCTGGGCGACACCATCTGCATGCGCAAGAGCGAGACGGACGTCGACAAGCGCGGCGCCCACGCCATCAAGCAGACGCGGGACTGCGCGGTCGCCGACCGGCCGCGCGTGCTGTTCCCCGACGACGATCTGCTGGGCGGCGGAACCAAGAACGTGGGGCCGGCTGTGGACTGCTCCAACAAACTGGAGCTGCCCAAGGGCTTCAAGAAGCCTCAGGTCAACAAGCCCCAGGCGCCGAAGCTGAAGTTCAAGAAACCCCACATCCGTTTCTGACAGGCGATCAGAGAAATGCCGGACCGGGATCGCTCCCGGTCCGGCATTTCGACTTCATGTGACCGCGGGGGTCTTCCGGTGACATGGAATTCCCCGGTGCCCCGACCTGCGGCCGGGACACCGGGGAAAGATTCCTACTTGATTTCCTGCTTATTTTCCGACTTTTCTCGCTTACTTTCCGACCGCGTTGTTGCAGCCCATGGTCGAGCCGAGGGACGACTGCTGCGCCCCCGGGTTGCCCTCGCCGTTCAGCAGGTTGCCGCCCAGGCCGTTGGCGATGCCGACCTCTCCGAGGACGTCGACATTGCCGTCGTGCGACCTGCAGGTGGTGCTCTGCAGAACGCTGAAGCGGTCGCTGTCGCCGCCCTTGTGCCAGCCCTGGTCGGCGTGGGCGGCGCCGGCGCTCAGGAGCCCGATGCTCCCGAGGGCGGCGACCAGGACGGCAGCCTTGCGGAGCTTGTGCATGTCATCTCCGGTGGGGTGATGAAGTGGATGCGATCCGTGACAGATCGACTTCGTACGGTTATGGAGGCTAATACGAAATAACCAAGGCCAATCGGCGACGCGCCGAATTCGGAATTCCTGTCACTCTGAATGCCCATGCGCACACAAAAAGGAACCGACCCCGAGTGTGGAGCTCGGGGCCGGTATTATTTCCCGCTTTTAGTCGCCTGTGCGACCGTGTACTCAGAAGGCGCTGTTGTTGCAGCCCATGGTCGAGCCGATGTGGGTCGACTGGGCACCCGGGTCGCCCTCGCCGTTGAGCGCGTTGCCCAGGAGGCCGTTGAGGATGCCGACCTCGCCGAGGACGTCCAGGTTCAGGTCGTGCGACTTGCAGTTGGAGCTCTGCAGGACGCTGAACTTGTCGCTCTTCTCGCCGCCCTTGCCTCCCCAGCCGTCCTGGCCGGCGTGGGCGGTGCCGCTCATGAGGGCGATGCTGCCGACGGCCGCGACCAGGACGGCAGCCTTGCGAAGCTTGTGCATGTCATCTCCGGTGGAGTGAAGTTGATTGCGATCTGTGACAGATCGACTTCTTACAGTTACGGGAGGTTAATCAGAAATAGCTCAAAACGGACAGCGACGCGCCGACTTCATGATCCCTGAGCAAAAGCACCCGAAAGCCGCAACGCATGCGGACGGGCCCTTCGGGGCGATCCCCGAAGGGCCCGTGGCTGGGCGTCGATGTCCGGCTTCTCCCCTTATCCCAGGGGGAGTTGTCCTGGTGCGCGGAGTCCGGTCCGAGGGCGGAGAGGCCCTAGTGCGCGGTCGCGTGGGCGAGGGCGTTCGACTGCATGTTGGACTGGCCGCAGTCGATGCCGTGAGTGTCGGCGGCGGCGAGCACGGCGACCGGGACGGCCGCGTTGAGCAGCGACTGCGGGCTGCACTCCTGGGACGGGCGGAAGAGGTTGCTCTGCAGGGACGAGGAGTCGCCGCCCTGTCCCGGGGTGGCCTGCGGGCTGATCTGCGGGCTGATCGACGGGCTCAGTGTCGGGTTGACCTGCGGGGTGACCTCGGCGCCGCGCTGCGGGGCCTGCGGTGTCCGAGGGGCGCCATAGCTCTGCGTGCTGGCCTGGGCGGAAGTGGCCGAGTCCGCCTGGGCGTCCAGCTGCGAAACGGGGGGCGGCGCAGCGCCGTTGTAACCGTTGTAGGCGGGAGCCGCGGCGGAGCTGGGGCCGGCGCCGACGGCGGACAGACCCCCGGCTGCTGCGACGACGAGCGCGACTTGCTGAAGCTTGCGCATGGAACCCTCGGCCCTTCATTGACCTGTGCACGGAACGTGTCGGAATACTGGTGTCTCACTGCAGCTGTTGCTGTGGTTGCTGCCCTGGGCGGCTGCGATGGACCATCGCTCTGTCCTCGTGGGGAACGACACAAGTGCCGAGCCGGATACGGCTGTCGGGCTCCGGTCACCCATTTGCCCCAGGGGTGCGCGCGCCTCGGTATGACGTTGCGGACTCCCCTGCAATCCTGACCCGACGCGTCCGTCCGTCAATGGCAAATGGGTGACGGACTTCCGGGTCCCGTGACCGGGGCGGGGGAAATGTCGTTGCCAGCTGGGAGAGGGCAGCGATCATGGATCACGGAGGGGTAAAGGGAGTTCGCTGCCAGCTCTGGCGTAAGTCCGTGTGCGGCCCGGGAGTTACCCCCGTAACGGCGCAGTACGACCATACGAATACCGGGCCGAGTGCATACGAGACCGCACCGAATACAACGGATTTCCCTGTTCAGGTATTGAAGGGCCGAGGGTTCCATGCGCAAGATTCACAAGGCCGCGCTCGTCGTAGCGGCGGCCGGCGGCTTGTCCGCCATCGGCGCCGGCGTCAGCCATGCCGACACTCCCGTCGGATACGGCGGTGGTGCCGCTCCAGCGCCGGCTCCCGAGTACCCCGCACCCCCGTACGCGGCTCCGCAGTACGCACCTCCGCAGTACGCCATGCCCCAGTACGCGCCGCCCCAGTACGCACCTCCGCAGTACGCCGTGCCCCAGTACGCGCCCCCGCAGTACGCGCCTCCTCAGTACCCGCCGCCCCCGCCGAGCGGTCCGCAGGCCGCGGCGACGGCCAACTCGCGGGGCGTCGCACAGGTCGCCGCTCCGCAGCCGTATGCCCAGCCGGTGATGCCGCCGCCTCCGCCCGCGCCGCCCGCGCCGCCGCAGCAGACCGGTTACGCCGCCGCGACGGCCACGTCCCTGGGCTCCGCGCAGGCCTCCAACTCGCCGTACGCCCCCCAGCAGGCGGCCGCGCCGCAGCCGGCGGCACAGGTCATGCCCCAGGTCAGCCCGCAGTCCGCGCCGGAGGTCATGCCGCGGGTCGCCCCGCAGGTCGCCGTTCCCCAGACCTTCGGCGCGACGGAGGCCCCGCCGAAGGTCGCCCCGCAGGTGAACCCCCAGGTGAACCCCCAGGTCAACCCGCTCGTCAACCCGCTGGTCGCAGGGGCCGGCACGCCGCAGGTTCCCGGGCTCGGCCTCGGACAGGTCGCGGCGCCTCCCGTCGGCCAGCTGGGTCTTCCCCGCCTCGGCTGATCGCCCAGCCGCGCTCCGCCGCCCCTTCTCGATCTGCTGCAGATCGCATCCGCTAGACCATCGGAGAAGTAATGCGCACGTTTCACAAGGCCGTCCTCGTGGGCGCCGTCCTCGGCAGCGTCGGCACCTTCGGTGTCAGCCCCGCCTCCGCCCACGGTGAGCCGGGCCACGACCTCGACGTCACGCAGGGCATCGAATGCCGCTCGCACGACATGAACATCGATGTGCTCGGCAGCGTCGGCGCCGTCAACGGCCTGGCGGGCAACCTGCTGAACGGCGAAGGCAACCCGGGCGCGCAGCAGAGCCACCTCGGCTCGGACATGGGCTGCAACAGCAAGGCGCTCTGACCCGGACGTACCGCGCCGGATCGTCCCCGCAAGCACCGGGGAGGGTCCGGCGCTCTTCTGTGTGCGGGCCGTGTCGCCTCGGTGCCGGCCTGAACGACGAAAACGCCCTCCCTGAGGGGAGGGCGGAAACCGGCGCCCCCGGCAGGACTCGAACCTGCGGCCAAGCGCTTAGAAGGCGCCTGCTCTATCCACTGAGCTACGGGGGCCTGGTGTGGTGGCCTCGTGCCGGGTGCCCCGAGGGGCTGATCCCTGACGTTGCCCGGGGACAAGGATAGGGCTCCCGGTTCCCTGACCCTGTCGCTTCCCCTCCGTGGCTCGATGTGGAGGTTCGGTGAAGCGGTCCTGATAATCGCAGGCAGGTGCGATTCGTGCATCGCTTTTGGCCTCCGACGCACCGGGTGTTGTGCACTCGTTATGCCTCGACTGTGCCCGTGTCCCAATGGTTCCTTACGTCCGTTCCGTCCCCTCGGCGCGCAGACATGTCTATATGCTTCAGAATTCCCCTAAAATTGGGCATTCTTCGCATGTGGTGACCTTGGACGTAAGGCCTCAGCTGCTCGACACACTCTCCGCTCTGCGCGACAGTGTCGCCGCCACACGCTTTCCGCTGCCCCTGCCCGGGGCCGCACGTGCGCGTGCCAACCGCGACGAACTCCTCGCGCAGCTCGACGACTATCTCGTACCCCGTCTGCGAGAGCCCGAGGCGCCGTTGCTCGCCGTCGTCGGCGGCTCCACCGGCGCGGGCAAGTCGACGCTCGTCAACTCCCTCGTCGGGCGGCGCGTGAGCGAGGCGGGCGTGCTGCGGCCGACGACCCGGACGCCGGTTCTCGTCTGCCACCCGGACGACCATCACTGGTTCAGCGGGATGCGCGTGCTCCCCGAGCTCACGCGCGTGTGGGCGCACCAGCAGGACCCCGTCGACGAACTGCTGCTGCCCGACCGCGAGACCCCCGCGCGCGTGCTGCGCATCGAGACCACCGAGACCATCCCGCGCGGGCTAGCCCTCCTCGACGCCCCCGACATCGACTCGCTGATCGCCGACAACCGTGTCCTCGCGGCGGAGCTGATCTGTGCCGCCGACGTCTGGATCATGGTCACGACGGCGACCCGCTACGCCGACGCCGTCCCCTGGCACCTGCTGCGCACCGCCAAGGAGTACGACGCCACCCTCGTCACCGTCCTGGACCGGGTGCCCCACCAGGTGGTCTCGGAGGTCTCCCGGCAGTACGGCGCCCTGCTCACCAAGGCCGGGCTCGGCGACGTACCCCGCTTCACCGTGCCCGAGCTGCCCGAGTCCGCGTGGGGCGCCGGACTGCTGCCCGCCACCGCCGTCGCGCCCCTGAGGACCTGGCTGGTGCACCACGCCCAGGACCCCGCCTCCCGGCAGCAGGTGATCGCCCGCACGGCTCACGGCCTCCTCGACTCGCTCAAGTCGCGCATGCCCGAGCTGGCCGGCGCCGTCGCCGCCCAGTACGCGGCCGCCGTGCGGCTCACCACCGCCGTGGAGACCGCCTACGACGGCGAGCACGCGCGGGTGCGCGGCCGTCTGCAGGCCGGCGCCGTACTCGCCGGGGACGCGCTCAAGCGCTGGCGGGCCTTCCCCCTGGACTGCACCCCCGGGGAACTCCTCGACGCGCTCGTGGAAAGCCTGGCCGCCCTGCTGTTGTGCTCCGTCACCGCCGCCGACGAGCGGGTCGACGAGGCCTGGCGGCACGAGCCCGCGGCCGGCGCCCCGGGCCTCGCCGGCCGTGACCGCTCCCCGGAGAGCGCCGAGCACCGCATCGGCCTCGCCGTACGGCGCTGGCGGCGGGAGCTGGAGGAGTACGCGGAGGACGAGGTGCGGGTACTGGAGCGCACATCCGCACCCGACCCCGAGGTCGTCGCCGCCGTCGTCGCCACCTCGCTGCTGGGCGGGCGCCGCACGCGCAACGTGGGCGAGGGGCTCGCCGACAAGCTCGGCGCCCATGGCGCGCTGCGGCTGCGCGACCGGGCGGCGCGCCTGCTGGCCGAGTACGTCGACCGGGTCATGCACGCCGAACGCGAGCGGCGCCTCGCCCCGCTGGACGCCCTCGGCGTCAACCCCGGACCCCAGGCCGAACTCATCGCCGCGCTGTCCGTACTGCAGAAGGAGAGGTGACCGGTGACGGCCGCCACTGATCAGGACCACATGGAGCACACCGACCGCACGGCGCGCACCGAGCACAGCGGTCACCTGGATGCCGAGGTCAGGAGACCAATGGAGCGTGGCGACCTGCTCGGGGAACTGCCGCCCCCGAGCTCGGGCGTGCCCGGCGACGCCGGCGCCGTACCGGAGGACGGCACCCCGGGCGGTACCTCCGCCACCGCCCCCGGGAACCGGCCCGAGGGCGCGGGCAGGGATTCCGAACCGCCCGCATCGACGGCGGACGCCGACACGCCGAAGAACCCGGCCGAGGCCGACGACCGGGGCGGCGACGCGGCCACAGCCGAGTCCGAGTCCGAGTGCGAGTCCGGTGCCGGTGCCGGTGCCGGGTCCGGGCCCGGGGCCGTGGCCGTGGCCGAGTCCGGGGCCGAGTCGGGGTTCGGGTCGGGGGCCGGGTTCATGTCGGAGCCCGGGTTCGGGTTGGGGACCGAGTCCGGGGTCGGGTCCGAGGCCGAGGACCGTGACCGGGGGTGGCACGCGCGCGTGACGGGGGCGGACGCGGGCCCCGAGTCACAGATCCGCACGGTGCCGGCGGAACCGGCCGTCGAGCGCGAGGCGCGCGTGACGGACCAGGGCGCGGGCGGGGGCGTGCCGGACAAGAGCACCGACGCGCGCGTGACGGACAAGGCACCGGGCAGGCCTGGGCTCGGCAAGCCCGCGGACCCGGGCGCCACGGGACGGGGTGCGGGGCGGGACGGGGCCGGCCTGGGGAAGGGCGCGGATGGGGGCGGTGCGGGGCGGGGGTCGGGCTGGGGTGGGCTCGGGAAGGGTGCCGATGCGGGCGTGACGGGGCCGGGCAGGGCTGGGCTGGGGAAGGGTGCCGAGGCGGAGGGTGCGGGGCGGGACGGGGCCGGCCTCGGGAAGGGGGCGGACGGGGGCGTGACGGGGCCGGGCCGGGCTGTGGTCGGGAAGGGTGCCGATGCGGGCGTGACGGGGACCGGCAGGGCTGGGCTCGGGAAGGGTGCCGAGGCGCGGGTGGCGGATCAGGGCGCGGGCCGGGACAGGGCCGGCCTCGCCAAGCACGCCGACGCGGGTGGCGGTCAGCGCTCCCGCCCGCCGCACCGCACGCCCCGGCAGCCCGGCCCCAGTGACGAGGCGACCCCCCGACGCACGCCGGGCACCGGGACCGGCACCGGCACCGACGCCGATCCCGGCACCCACGCCCGTGCCGACGCCGACGCCGACTCCACGGAGACATGGGACGACGGCCTCATCGCCCGGCGTGTCACGGACGCCGCGGCCGCCGCGCTCGCCGCAGAGCGGGAGACCACCACCCGGGGCCTGGGCAACAACCCGCCCGCCCCCCTGGCGTACGACGGCCCGCTGCGCTCCCGCCTCGACGCCCTGCGCGAACTCGTCGGCCTCTCCCGCACCCGGCTGGACAAGCACACCCTCTCCGAGGCCGGCCGGGTCCTGGACGAGGCGGCCGCCCGCCGCAAGCTCTCCGGCCGGCACACCGTCATCGCCATCGCGGGCGCCACGGGCAGCGGCAAGTCGCAGCTGTTCAACGCCCTCGCCGGCGTGGCCATCTCGGAAACCGGCGTACGGCGCCCCACCACGGCCGCCCCCATCGCGTGCAGCTGGAGCGACGGCGCGGCGGGCCTGATCGACCGACTGGGCATCCCGGGCCGGCTGCGCCGCCGCCCCGTGCACAACCCGGAAACCGAGGCGGAGCTGCGCGGGCTGGTCCTGGTCGACCTGCCCGACCACGACTCCGCCGCCGTACAGCACCGCGAACAGGTCGACCGGATCCTGAAGCTGGTCGACGCGGTGATCTGGGTGGTCGACCCGGAGAAGTACGCCGACGCCATCCTGCACGAGCGCTATCTGCGGCCCATGGCCGGCCACGCCGAGGTCATGTTCGTCGTCCTCAACCAGGTCGACCGGCTGCCCGGGGACGCCGCCGACCAGGTCCTGGACGACATGCGGCGGCTGCTGGACGAGGACGGCGTCGCGCTCGGCGAGCACGGGGAGCCCGGCGCGACCGTGCTCGCGCTGTCCGCGCTCACCGGCGAGGGCGTCGGCGAACTGCGCGAGGCGCTCGGCCAGTTCGTCGCGGAGCGCGGCGCGGCGGCCCGCCGGGTCGCGGCCGACGTGGACGCCGCCGCGGCCGAACTGCGGCCCGTCTACGCCGCCGAACGGCGCGTCGGCCTCAGTGAGGAGGCGCGCGAGGAGTTCGGGGCGCGGCTCGCGGACGCGGTGGGCGCCACCGCGGCGGGCGAGGCCGCCGAGCGGGCCTGGCTGCGCAACGCCAACCGCGCCTGCGGCACGCCCTGGCTGCGGCTGTGGCGCTGGTACCAGGGGCGCGGCGACTCCACGACGGGCCGCCACGCGGTGCGCACGCAGGCCGACGAGGAGGCCACGGCACGGCAGCGCGTCGAGCAGGCGGTCCGCACGGTGGCCGACCGGGCCTCGGCCGGGCTGCCGGGGCCGTGGGCGCAGGCGGTGCGCGAGGCGGCCGTACGCGGCTCGCAGGGGCTGTCGGAGGCGCTGGACGAGCTGGCGGAGCGGGCCGGACTGCCTCCGGGCCGGCCGCCGCGGCCCGGCTGGTGGCCGGCCGCGGTGCTGGTCCAGGCGGCCATGACGCTGCTGCAGATCGTGGGCGGGGTGTGGCTGGCGGGCCAGATCGCCGGCGTCATGGCGCCCAACCTCGGGGTCCCGGTGCTGCTGATGCTGTGCGGGATCATCGGCGGGCCGCTGGTGGAGTGGGGCTGCCGGATGGCGGCCAGAGGACCGGCCCGGCGCTACGGCCAGGAGGCGGAACGGCGGCTGCGGGAGGCGGCCGCCGGCTGCGGCCGGGCCCGCGTGCTCGACCCGGTGGCGGCGGAACTGCTGCGCTACCGGGAGGTGCGGGAGCAGTACGCACGGGTCGTGCGGACCGGGTCGGGGGTGCGGGTCGGCTGAAGGGCCTGCTGAGGGGGCGCCTGCCGATGGGCCTGCTGAGGGGCCTGCTGAGGGGGCGCCTGCCGAGGGGGAGCCGAGGGGCCGGCCCACGGGTGCTGCGGGGCCGGCCGAGGGGGCTGCCGACGGGCCCGTGGGCGGGCCGATCGAGGAGCGGATGCGGTCACCGGGGGTGAAGGCGGTGGCGGGGGCGGGCGTCACCCGTGCAGGTGGCGGGGTTTTCCACAGGTGCATGGTCGTCCACAGCGCTCAGCGGGCCCGGCCCGACGGAGGCAGTCTGGGTTCGCGGCGATCGCACGGCGGGACCGGCCGGAGGACGGCGGGAGCGGCGCGCGATCGGCGGGACGTGCGGGCACGTACGGCGGTCGTACGTGCCGGCGCGGCAGACGCAGCCGTACGGGACGGGCCCGTACGTGTGTCCGCCCGGCCATGCCGGGCCGGGCGGGGGAGGGGAGCGAGGACATGAACGAGACGATCGTCTGTGTGGTGGGCAATGTGGCGACCGCGCCGGTGTACCGGGAGACACCGGCGGGTCAGTCGGCCCGGTTCCGGCTGGCGGTGACCGCGCGGTACTGGGACCGGGCGAAGAGCGTCTGGACGGACGGGCACACCAACTTCTTCACGGTGTGGGCCAACCGCCAGCTCGCGGTCAACGTGACGGCGTGCGTCGAGGTGGGCCAGCCGGTGGTCGTACAGGGCCGGCTGAAGGTGCGCACGGAGGTGCGCGACGGACAACAGCAGTGGGCCTCCGCCGACATCGACGCCGTGGCGATCGGCCACGACCTCTCTCGCGGTACGGCCGTCTTCCAGCGCGCGGGCAGGCCGGAAACACCTGCGACGGCGAACCGGCCGGAGCCGAACTGGGAGACCCCACCCGGGCCTGCCGGCACACCGGACGAGGAAATGACCCAAAGGGCGCCCCAAGCCATGGCGGTGACATGACGTCAGCGATGGTACGAACGGGTTGATTTGTCGATATGCCCAGCTCATGGACGGTCCCGGCGATAACGATTGCGGATCGGATCGCCCATCGGATCATCCGACCGGCCGGAGAGGCTCCGCCTGATCCATAGGATGCCGGGCGTGCCCCTAGGGGCTGCCGATTCTGCTGGTGGGACCGTCCCCCACGTCCAACGGGTCCTGCTCGAAGGGGAATTCTGTGCTTGCTGCGTTCTGTGGGCTCCGCCGTTCCGCCCAAGCGGCCCGCGTGGCCGCCGCCGCGTCGGCGTCCGGTCTGGTGGCGGCCGGTGTCCTGTCCGGCGCCGGTTCGGCAGCGGCCGACGAGAGACCGCAGACCCAGGGCGGGGCGACGGCCACGATCAACGGTCTGAAGACCTACGGCGAGGCCGTGATCCACCAGGACGGCGGCGACCAGCATGTGCACGCCGGCCTGTTCGAGATGTCCGTCGACGGCGGCGGCACCCTGCAGACGTACTGCGTCGACCTCCACAACCCCACCCAGCGCGACGCCCACTACCAGGAGACGCCCTGGAGCGGCACCTCGCTGGGCGCCAACAAGGACGCCGGCCGGATCCGCTGGATCCTGCAGCACTCCTACCCCCAGGTCAACGACCTCGCCGCGCTCGCCCGCCAGGCGGGCGCCGGCGCTCTGACCGAGCAGGACGCGGCGGCCGGCACCCAGGTGGCCATCTGGCGGTACTCCGACGGAGCGAAGGTCGACGCCGTCGACCCGCAGGCCGAGAAGCTCGCCGACTACCTGCAGAAGAGCGCCCGCGACCTCGGCGAACCGCAGGCCTCGCTCACCCTGGACCCGCCCGCGGTCTCCGGGCGGCCGGGCGGCCTGCTCGGACCGGTGACCGTGCACACCAACGCGGGCACGGTCGCGGTGAGCCCGCTGGCGGACGAGGCCACCAGCGGGGTGCGGATCACCGACAAGACCGGCAAGGCGATCACCTCCGCGAAGGACGGCAGCCGGCTGTACTTCCACATCCCCGAGGACGCCTCCGCCGGCACCGCCCAGCTGACCGTGCAGGCGTCGACCACCGTGCCCGTGGGCCGTGCCTTCGCCTCCGACAGCCGCAGCCAGACCCAGATCCTGGCCGGCTCCAGTGAGTCCACGGTCTCCGCGACCGCAACCGCCACCTGGGCCGCCGAGGGTGCCATACCGGAGCTGTCGGCCCACAAGGACTGTGCCGGGAGCGGCGTGGACATCGTCGCGGCCAACAAGGGCGACAAGCCCTTCACCTTCGAGCTGATGGGCGCCGAGCACACCGTCCCCGCGGGCGCCTCCCGCACGGTGACCGTCCCGCTCCAGGAGGACCAGGCCTACGACTTCACGATCACCGGGCCGCACGGCTTCAGCCGCCGCTTCACCGGCGTCCTCGACTGCCGGACGCAGGGCGCGATCACGACGCAGACGGCCAAGGTCCACAACGAGCCCAGCCCCGCCACGGTGGCGGGCGGCACCACAGCACCCGACACCGACCTCGCCGCGACGGGCGGCTCCGCGATCACCCCGCTGATCGCCGGTGTGGCCATCGGGTTCGTGGTGATCGGCGGGGCGGTCCTGGTGGTGCTGCGCAAGCGCGAGCAGCCGGGCGACTGACGGTCCGGCGGGTCTGCACGGCGGCCCCGGCATCCGGAGCCGACCGGCAGCAGAAAAGAGTGCCGGTCGGATGCAACCTCCCCCCGAGCCCGTGCGTATAGGAGGCGATACCGCACTTCACTTGGGGGGACCTCATGCATTTGGACCGTTCGGCCGGTCGGACCGCCGGCCGTCTCGCCGCCGCTGCCACGGCCTGTATCGCCCTGCTCTCGGCCGTCGGCTGCTCGGCGGACGCGGGTACCGGCGTGCGTACGGTCGCCGATGCACCAGGTGCGCGGACCCCCTCGGCGGCCGCGAAGGCCAAGGGCGGGAAGGACGGCACGGGCAGGGCGTCCGAGGCGCGTCCGGCTCCGTCCGTGCCGGAGCCCGCTGTCCTGGCGCAGGCGCGGGTGAACGTGGCCGACGGGCAGACGGTGGGGGTGGGTATGCCGATATCCGTGACCTTCTCCCGGCCGGTTCCCGCCGCCGAGCGCAAGGCCGTGGAGAGCTGGCTGCGGGTGCAGACCTCGTCCGGCACGCCCGGTGCGTGGAGCTGGGTGAAGGACCAGAGCCTCCTGGACGGGCAGCGCGTCGACTTCCGCCCCCGTACCACCTACTGGCAGTCCGGTACCAAGGTCGGTCTGCGTGTCGGTTCGCACGGCGTCCGGCACTTCACCATCGGCCGGTCACTGGTCGCCACGGTCGACGCGCGGACGCACGAGATGACCGTCCGCACCGGCGACACGACGAGGCGCATCCCGGTCACCACCGGGGCGCCGGGCCTGGACACCTGGAACGGGACGATGGTCGTCATGGACAAACAGTCCAAGGTGCTCATGGACTCCCGCACCGTGGGCCTGGGCAAGGAGTACCGCGGCACCTACTTCTGGGCCGTGCACCTGACGACGTCGGGGACGTATGTGCACCAGAACCCGCGGGCCGACACCGAGGCCGGACACCGCAACGTCACCCACGGCTGTGTCGGCCTGGCCACCGACGGCACCGCCCGGCGCTTCTACGACCAGGTACGGGTCGGTGACGTCGTCACGGTCACCGGGGCCGACAAGGCGACCGTCGCCGCCGGCAACGGCTACGGCGACTGGAACCTGACCTGGAAGCAGTGGCTCGCGCACAGCGCCACCGGGCAGAGCACGACCGCATGACCCCCGCCGCACCGGCCCCGCACGGCGCGCCCCGCGCCGTGAGAGAGAGCACGACAAGGTGACCGAGGACGAGTTCGACCTCTTCTACACGGCTGCCTACCCGCGTCTGGTCGGCCAGCTGTACGCCCTGACGGGGGATTACGCCGAAGCCCAGGACGTGGTGCAGGAGGCGTTCGTACGCGCCTGGGACCGCCGTTCGTCCGTCCTGACCGGCGACCGGGTTCCCGAGGCGTGGATCCGCACGGTGGCACACCGTCTGGCGCTGAGCCGCCGGCGGCGGGCGCGCCGCTGGTGGGAGCTGGTGCGGGGCGAGTCCGCGCAGCGGCCGGTGCCCGAACCCGGCCCGGACCACGTGGCGTTGGTCGCCGCTCTGCGGCGCCTGCCCGAAGCCCAGCGGACCGCGATCGTGCTGCACCACCTGTGCGATCTGAGTGTGGAGCAGGTGGCTGCCGAGACCGGCGTGGCCGTCGGCACCGTCAAGGCACGGCTGTCACGCGGCCGTTCCGCACTCGCCGCTCACCTGGTGAGCGAGGAATCCCACCCGACGGAGGAAGCCTGTGTCTGACCAGCCGCCACCACATCCCCTGACCGAGGCGGAGCTGTCCGCCCGGCTCCGTGACCTGGCCGCGCACGGCGCGGCCCCGGCCCCGGCCACGGGGGCCCAGGTGAGGAGCCGGGCGCAACGCCGCCGCCGCGGCCGACGCGTTGTGCTCTCCAGCAGCGCGCTGGCGGCAGCGGCCCTCGCCACCGTCGCCTCCGGCGCCCTCGGCTCCTCCGCCAAGCCGGCCACGCCCCCCGCGACATCCGTGTCCCACACCCCCACACCGGCCCCGTCCCCGGCACCCGTCCAGCGGGTGACGATCGACCTGGACGCCCACACCCTGACCATCAAGGGCAGGAGGTTCCCCATCAGCGCGCCGCAGAAGAACTGCCCGATCGGCGAGAAGACGGTCACCGTCACCGCCAAGTACCCCACCCTCACCCTGCGCCCCTACGTGATCACCAAGTATCCGGACGTCAAGCAGTGGGCGATCACCTTCACCGACCGCAGTCACCACCAGCGGCTCCTGATGTGGGCGCTGGACCCCTCCGCCGGTCTCGCCAGCATCGGCGACGACGCCCCGCCCGGCTCCATCGCCCTCGCACCCGAAGCCGGGAAGTGGGTGTACGACGCCATCGAGCCCGGCGCACGTGTGGAGATCAAGGGCCGGCAGGCGAAGAGCGCGGACCCGGGCTCCACATGCACCGACCGCCAATCGATCACCCGCGCCCCCTGACGCCGGCCCACCGACGCACAGGCCACCGTCGCCACCACCAAAACCCCAGGTCAGAGCCGCTCGACCTAACGGGTTTCCGCCCAGGGGTGGCCGTACGGCAAGATGGGGTGTATCTGCCCACTGCCTGATTTCAAGCTGCCGGACGGTTTCTCTTGGCTGAGTTCATTTACACCATGCGCAAGGCGCGCAAGGCGCACGGCGACAAGGTGATCCTCGATGACGTCACCCTGAACTTCCTGCCGGGGGCGAAGATCGGCGTCGTCGGCCCGAACGGTGCCGGTAAGTCGACCGTGCTGAAGATCATGGCGGGGCTGGAGCAGCCGTCCAACGGTGACGCCTTCCTCTCGCCCGGCTACACCGTCGGCATCCTGCTGCAGGAGCCCCCGCTCAACGAGGAGAAGACCGTCCTGGAGAACGTCCAGGAGGGTGTCGCCGAGATCAAGGGCAAGCTCGACCGGTTCAACGAGATCGCCGAGCTGATGGCGACCGACTACTCCGACGCGCTGCTGGAGGAGATGGGCAAGCTCCAGGAGGAGCTGGACCACGCCGAGGCCTGGGACCTGGACGCCCAGCTGGAGCAGGCCATGGACGCCCTCGGCTGCCCGCCCGGCGACTGGCCCGTCACCAACCTCTCCGGTGGTGAGAAGCGCCGCGTCGCGCTGTGCAAGCTGCTGCTGGAGCAGCCCGACCTGCTGCTCCTCGACGAGCCCACCAACCACCTCGACGCCGAGTCCGTGAACTGGCTGGAGCAGCACCTGGCCAAGTACCCGGGCACCGTCGTGGCCGTCACCCACGACCGGTACTTCCTGGACAACGTCGCGGGCTGGATCTGCGAGGTCGACCGCGGGCGCCTGCACGGCTACGAGGGCAACTACTCCAAGTACCTGGAGACCAAGGCCGCCCGTCTCAAGGTCGAGGGCCAGAAGGACGCCAAGCGGCAGAAGCGGCTCAAGGAAGAGCTGGAGTGGGTGCGGTCCAACGCCAAGGGGCGGCAGGCCAAGTCCAAGGCGCGTCTCGCCCGGTACGAGGAGATGGCCGCCGAGGCCGAGAAGATGCGGAAGCTGGACTTCGAGGAGATCCAGATCCCGCCGGGCCCGCGCCTGGGCAACGTCGTCGTCGAGGTCGACAACCTCAGCAAGGCCTTCGGTGAGAAGGTCCTGATCGACGACCTGAGCTTTACCCTGCCGCGCAACGGCATCGTCGGTGTCATCGGCCCGAACGGCGCCGGCAAGACGACCCTGTTCAAGATGATCCAGGGTCTTGAGCAGCCCGACTCCGGTTCGATCAAGGTCGGCGACACCGTCAAGATCTCCTACGTCGACCAGAGCCGCGCGAACATCGACCCCAAGAAGACGCTGTGGGCCGTCGTCTCCGACGAGCTGGACTACATCAACGTCGGCCAGGTCGAGATGCCGTCCCGGGCGTACGTGTCCGCGTTCGGCTTCAAGGGCCCGGACCAGCAGAAGCCGGCCGGTGTCCTCTCCGGCGGTGAGCGCAACCGCCTCAACCTGGCGCTGACCCTCAAGCAGGGCGGCAACCTGCTGCTCCTCGACGAGCCCACCAACGACCTGGACGTGGAGACGCTCAGCAGCCTGGAGAACGCGCTGCTGGAGTTCCCCGGCTGCGCCGTGGTCGTCTCCCACGACCGGTGGTTCCTCGACCGCGTCGCCACGCACATCCTCGCCTACGAGGGTGACTCCAAGTGGTTCTGGTTCGAGGGCAACTTCGAGTCGTACGAGAAGAACAAGATCGAGCGGCTCGGGCCGGACGCCGCGCGTCCGCACCGCGCCACCTACAAGAAGCTGACCCGGGGCTGATCGATCTTGCGCCACATCTACCGCTGCCCGCTGCGCTGGTCGGACATGGACGCGTACGGACATGTCAACAACGCGATCTTCCTCCGCTACCTGGAGGAGGCCCGTATCGACTTCCTGTCCCGCCGCGGCACGGAGTCCAAACAGGGTTCCGTGGTGGCGCGCCATGAGATCGACTACAAGCGGCAGCTCGTCCACCGGCCCACGCCCGTGGACATCGAGCTGTGGGTCACGGAGATCAAGGCCGCGTCCTTCACCGTCTCCTACGAGGTGAAGGACGAGGAGGCCGTGTACGTGCGTGCCCGCACCGTCGTGGTGCCGTTCGACTTCGAGCGGCAGCGGCCGCGCCGGATCACCGCCGAGGAGCGAGAGTTCCTCGAGAAGTACCAGGACGACGCCGACGAGGAGGCCGTCGCCGCATGACGGTGCTGCACCTGGCCGACGAGACGGAGGCGGCCGACCTCGCCGCCTTCCTCTCCCGGCTGCTCCACTACGACCGTGGAGCCGCGGTGCGCCTGCAGGCGGCCGGCACGGCGCTCGCCGTCTTCGGCCGCCCGCCGTCCTTCGAGGTGCTGGCCGTACGCGCGGTACGGCTGGCGAAGCCGTACGAGAACGGGCTCGACGTCACCCTCGACGTGACCGTCTCCGCCGGTGAGCTCCTGGAGTCCGTGGACGAGCGCGCGGCCACGGCCGCCGTACCGGCCGCGGTCACCGGTCCGCCGTGGGCCGGGGTGCTGCCGCCGCGCGGCGGATGGCAGGCCGAGCCGGGGCTGCCCGCCCCGGACGCGCTGCGGGCGACCGTCGCCGCGGCGGTCACCGAGTTCCGTTCCCGTACGGAGGAACTGGCGCCGGACGGCCGTACCCGCGCGGAGCTGGACCGGATCGGGCGGGACATCTGGTCCCGGGAGGTCGGGCGGACCGGGCTTCCGGTGCGGGCCGTGCATGCCGCCCAGTCCCTGGGCTTCCTCAGGCCGGGCGCCGATCCGGCCGACACCGGGCTGTTCTCCTCCGGGGCGTGGCTCCGGCTGCGCACCCCCTACGGATCCGTCGCGGTACGGCGGGCCGGGCTCGGCTCGCTGGGTGTCAGCGTGCGCTGAGCCACCGGTTTCACGCCGCGGGAAGCGGCCGGCGGCCGGCCGCGCTCCAGTTCGTCAGTCCGGGGTGTTGACCATCGACGCGGCGGCGTACGTCAGGTAGTTCCACAGCGTCGTCTCGTGCTCCTCGGACAGGCCGAGTTCGTCGACGGCCACCCGCATGTGCCGCAGCCAGGCGTCGTGCGCCGCACGGTCCACGGTGAACGGGGCGTGCCGCATGCGCAGCCGGGGGTGGCCGCGGTTGTCGCTGTAGGTGGTGGGGCCGCCCCAGTACTGCATCAGGAACAGAGCGAGGCGCTCCTCGGCCGGGCCCAGGTCCTCCTCGGGGTACATCGGCCGCAGGAACGGGTCCTCGGCGACTCCCTCGTAGAAACGGTGGACCAGCCGACGGAAGGTCTCCTCCCCGCCGACCTGTTCGTAGAAGGTCTGCTCCTGAAGCGTGCCGCGCCGAATCTCATTCACGTCCCCTATGGTCTCAGACCGGGTGACCGAGGTCCCGAGCCTTAGGACCCGCCGGCCGGCTCGCCCCTACTGTGGACCCATGGGCGCCTACGACACCGAGACCGACCGCCTGGCCGCCGTCGCGCGGGCCGCGCTGGTGCGGGAGATCGACGCCGACGGGGTCTTCGCCGGGGACCCGGTGTGGCGGGAGACGTTCGCGGCGGTGCCCCGGCACCTGTTCGTGCCGTACTACTACGTCGCCGGTGCACGCGGCTATGAGCGCCGCTGGGGAGAGAGCCCCGACCCCGAGGCCCGCGCCCGCTGGGTACGCGGCGCCTACGCGGACGTACCGCTCGCCACCCGGCTGCGCGACGGTGAGCTGGTCTCCTCCAGCAGCCAGCCCTCCCTGATGGCCCTGATGCTGGTCGCGCTGGAGGTCGAGGACGGCAACCGGGTCCTGGAGGTGGGCGCCGGCACCGGCTACAACGCCGCCCTGCTCGCCCACCGGCTCGGCGACGACGACCTGGTCACCAGCATCGACCTGGAACCGGAGATCACCGAGTCGGCCCGCCGGCATCTGGACGCGGCCGGATTCCACCCGGCCGTCGTCACCGGCGACGGCGCGCGCGGGGTCCCCGAACGCGCCCCCTTCGACCGGATCATCGCCACCTGCGAGCTGTCCACGGTCCCGCGCGCCTGGCTCGCCCAGTGCCGCCCCGGCGTCCGGATCCTGACCCCACTGGCCACCGGTCTGCTCGCGCTCACGGTGCGGGACGCGGCGCACGCCGAGGGCCGTTTCCTGTCCTCGGCCGCCTACTTCGTACCGCTACGCGGCGAGGGCCGGGCGCAGCCGGAGGGCGTGTCGCTCGCCGGGCTGCCGGGCCGGGCCCGCGAGCAGGAGACGTTCCGCTTCCTGCTCGCCCTGACCCGGGGCACCCTCGACCCCCACGAGGCCTACGCGCTGTGGGAGCGCGAGGGCATGCCGGAGCGCGAACGGTACGGCGTCACGGTCGCCGGCGAGCACACCTGGGCGTGGCTGGACGAGCCGGAGGGGCCGTACGCCTGGTCCCTGCCGTGACCCGTCCCGCCGTGGCGCTCAGCCCCGGCGGATGGTGATCGTCGTCCAGGCGCCCACGTGCACCCGGTCGCCGTCCTGCAGCGGAACCGGCACGAACGGCTGGATCGGTTCCTCGGACATGTTGACCGTGGTGCCGTTGGTCGAGTTCTGGTCGACGACCGCCCAGCTGCCGTCCGGCTGCTGCACCAGTACCGCGTGCTGGTGCGAGACGCCCGGGTCCTCCGGCGGCACCGACAGGTCGATGTCGGGGGTGTCGCCGGTGGAGTGCCGGCGACGGCCGATGGTGATCTGGTTGCCGCTGAGCGTGCGCTGCTGCTCGGGCGAGTACGCGGGCAGGTTCAGACCCGCGGCCTCGGGGCCCGAGCGGTGCATCATCGCCATGAAGTACGCGCGGTCCGGGCCGATGGTCGCCGTCCAGGTGGCCGGTCCCGCGGGCTGGTGCGGGAAGCCGGGGCCGCCGGGCGGCGCCTGCGTGGCGCCGGGCTGCGGGTAGCCGTATCCGCCGGCCGGGCCGCCGCCGGGACCCTGCGGCTGCCCCGGTCCCGCGGGGTTGGCGGACGACGGCGGGGAGATCACCCAGTCGTCGTCACCCCCGCCGAACGGCGGGCCGCCGGCCGGGGGCCGGCCGGTCTCGTGCGGGAACGCGGGCGGCGCGGGCGGACCGGACTGCTGGTACGCCTGCGGGGCACCGCCGGGACCGGCACCGGGACCCGCGGGCGGCGTGGGGCCGGGCGGCGGGGGCACCGGACGCGAGGGGTCGCCGAAGCCCGAGGGGCCGGGCGCGCCGGGGCCGCCCTGGGTCGGCGCGGGCGGAGTGGGGCCGCCGGGACCGGACGGCTCACGACCGAAGGGCGGCGGACCGGCGGGACCACCGGGGCCGGGGCCCTGCCCCTGCCCGCCGCCGAAGCCGGAGGGAGCACCGAAACCACCAGGACCGGCACCACCAGGAGCACCAGGAGCGCCAGGACCACCGGGCCCCTGACCCTGCCCCGGACCGCCGCCGAAACCGGACGGACCGCCGGGGCCCCGACCCGGGCCGCCGAAGCCGGAGGGACCGGAAGGACCGCCCGGACCCGAGGGGCCGGGGGAGGCCGGCGGTCCCGACGGGCCGCGGTCGCCGCCGAACGGCGTCGGGCCCGACGGCTCGCTGCCGAAGGACGGGATCGGTTCGGCGGGCCGGTTCACCTGCGAGGGCCGCGAGCCCTGGTACTCGTACCCGTCACCGCCGCCGTACGTCGCGCTCGGCGGCTGGAACCGCGGCTGCGGTGAGCGCGGCGCGGCCGGGGTGTACGAGGTGGCCGTGTTGGTCAGGAAGTTCCACCGGCACTCCTCGCAGAAGGGCGCGCCGCCCTCGCGGGGCGTACGGCACTGCGGGCACAGCTCCGGCTCCGGGGCCGACGCAGCCGGCGGGCGTCCGCCGGCCGGGCCGCCCTGCGGGGGCGGGAAGCCGTAGCCACCCGCGGGCGGGGGCGGCGGAGGGGGTGGAGGTACGGCACCGGCCATGCGGTGACCGCAGACCTCGCACCAGTCGTCGGAACCCGACTGGTGTCCGTTCGGGCAGGTCGGCATGTCGGCGCTTCCCCTTCTCCGGATGTTCTACTGGGTCACTTCTTTACACGAACAGTCTTTGTGGACCGGGTCTCCAGAGTCATCTCGTCCGCCTCCGCGACCCTCGTCTTCAACCGCACAGTACCTGTCGCGGCATCGACCACGTCCACCACCTTCGCAAGCAGTTTCGCAGTATCGGCGTTCCCGGAGGCGTTGGCGAGCTGAACGGCGCGCCCCAGTTTGGCCGTTGCTCCATCGAAATTGCCCGCTTTGCGAAGGTCGAGGCCTTGCTGGATGGCTTGTGCCAGTTCGGCCTGCCCGGTGTAGTGGGCGACTTGGGGGTTGATCGAGGTCGAGGCCGTCATGTCGTCGGTCCACACGGCCCGCACCAGGCCCTGGGCGCCCAGGTTCTGTACCGATCCGTCCGGTTGTGGCACGACCAGCGAGACCCGGGCGGCGAGCATTTCCTGGCCCAGGCCGGCCGGCGGGACCTGAACGCACAGGTGGTAGTCGCGGGACTCGTCGCCCCAGGACCCCGTCGGGTAGTCCCCGGCACGCGGTCCGGCCTCGGTGCGGCGGGCGGTCAAGTCCTCGACGGAGGGCGCCACTTGCTTGACGAAGCGGATGCTCGTGCCGACCGGCGTCCACACCCTGAGCGAGACGTCGGCGACCTCCTTGCCCATCGCCGTCTCCATCATCCGCCTGAAGTCGGCGGCGAGACCGGCCGGGTCGGCGACGATGTCGGCCGTGCCGAGCAGCGCGGAGGCGATCCCTGTGACTTCTTTCACTTCCCAGTCGGTGCCCACACCCCGCGCGTCACAGGTGAACCGTCCGGCACAGGCCTCCAGCGTGGCCCTCAGATCCTGAGGCGACTCGTGTTCGTTGCGGCCGTCGGTGAGCAGGATGCCGTGCCGGATGGTGACGTCCGCCGAGTTCAGCAGCCGGTCCGCCAGGCGCAGCCAGGTGCCGATGGCCGTACCGCCGCCCGCGCTCAGCCGGCGCAGCGCCTGCTTGGCCTGCTCGCGGGTGGCGGCGTCGGCGACCGCGAGCCGTCCGCCACCCGGATAGACCTCCTTGGCCACATGCGTGCCGCCGATCACCGAGAAGTGCGTGCCGTCGCGCAGGGCGTCGATCGCGGCGGCCGTGGCGTCCCGGGCGCCCCGCATCTTGGTCGGCGGGTAGTCCATGGAGCCGGAGCAGTCGACCATGACCGCCACTGCGGCGGACGGGCCGTGGCCCTGCCGGTACACCGGAGCCACGGTGCTGCCGATGGTGCCGCCGCCGGTCGCCGTCACGGTGACGACGGCGTTGACCTCGCGCCCGCCCTCGGGCAGGTACTCGTTCTGGTAGACGTCCACCGAGAACTGCGGCACCTGCGACTTCGCGAAATTGGCCATGCGTACTCAAATCCCCCTAGACCGCCCTGCCGGCAGGGCGACGGCTGTGACAGGACCGGTCCCCTCCGGTCCTTCGAGGCTCCCCGCGTCCGCGGCCTCAGGCCGATCCTGCCCCCTGGGGCGGTGCCGGGAACGGCACGACGGCCACTGTTACGTTGTCGTGGCCCCCGCCGTCCAGGGCGTGGCCGACCAGCACCCGGGCGCTGTGCAGCGGGCGCGCGGCCGCGTCCGGGGGGACGACCTCGGACATCTCCTCGGCCGTCTCGGCGTAGTTCCACAGGCCGTCGGTGCACACCACCACGACGCCGGAGCGGTCCGGCTTGAAGGACGCGGTGTGCGGCTCCAGTTCGTAGGCGTCCGCACCGAGCCAGCCGGTGATCGCGTGGGCGCGTTCGTCGGCGTACGCCTCGGCCTCGCTCATCAGGCCGGCGGCGACCATCTGCGCGGCCCAGGAGTCGTCCTCGGTGAGCCGGGCCGCGGGCGCGCCGCGGTCGTCGGGCACCCAGTAGACGCGGCTGTCACCGACCCAGCCGACGACCAGCAGTCCGGCGGCGACCACCGCGCCGACGATCGTGCAGGCCGGGGCGTTCTGGTGCGGGGCGTGCTCGCGGGCCGTGGCGGGTTCCTCGGCGAGCGCGTTGACGGCCTGCGCGGCGGCGACGATCGCCTCGTGCATCGCCGTCTGCGGATGCGTGCCCCGCGGCAGTGCGGCCAGCAGGCTGTCACCGGCGGCCTGGGACGCGGCCGACGACGCGTCGTCGGGGCGGGTGGCGGAGGACACGCCGTCGCAGACGATCGCGAGGACGGCCGGGGTGCCGTCGGGCAGCGTGGTCCGGCCGACGGTGAAGGCGTCCTCGTTGCGGTGGTGGCGCAGGCCCCGGTCGCTGACGGCCGCCACCGGGCCCGACTCGCGCTCCACGTGGTCGCGTTCACGGGGCTGGGCGTGCCCGCAGTTCTCGCAGTAGCCGTCGCTGTCCACCCGGCCGGCCCGGCAGGCCACGCACAGCTGTGCCGGCTCCTCGGGCGCGGCGGTGTTCTCGGGGCTCTCGGCCACGCGCGGATCGGGTGCCTGCAGCGGGTACTCCTCGGGTTCCTCGGGCCGGTCGAAGCGCACCCCGGAACCGGCTTGCTGCCCCGCACCACCCTGCGGACCGGACTCGTGCTCGGGCAGCGGTGTGCCGCCGGAGTCGGTGCCGGGCAGGTCGGCCGGCAGATGCACCGCCGGCGGGGTGCCGGAGCTCTCCGGCTCGGGGGCGGGCCAGTCCACGCCGTCCCCGAGGGAGCCGGCCGCGGAGCCGGTCATGGTGAGCGTCGGATGGTCCTGCGGCGGCGCGGGTACGACGGAGAGGTCGTACCCGCACGCTCCGCAGAAGAGGTCGCCCGACTCGACGGGCTCCGCGCAGCTCGGGCACTTCGACAGTGCGGCCTGCTGGGGCATCTGCGACATCAACTACACCCACGTCCGGGGGCGGTAACGGTTCGCCCGTTCCACCAGTTCGATCCTCTCCTCGCCGCTGCGCGCCAGCCGGGCCAGCGTGCGGTAGGCGCGCTCCAGGCCGAAGCGGAGGCCCCGCTCGTCCAGACCGCTGCCCAACAGCACCCGTCCGCCGGAGGCTTGCCGGGTGCCCTGGCCCCCGGAGAGTATCCAGTCCAGCGCCGAGCCGAGCACTTCCGCGGCCAGCTGTTCACGCCGCGCCAGGTCCAGGCCGTACGCGTCCAGCGCCTCGACCTGCCCGGCGGCGGCCGTCAGGTCGTCCAGGAACGGTACGTCAGCGGCGGCCGCGGTGCGCTGTCTGAGCCGCGCCCGGACGGCGGCGACCCGGGCGGCCGTGTAGTGGATGGAGGACTCCGGCACCGACTCCAGGGTCCGCACGGCACCCTGCCGGTTCCCGGCCGCGAGCTGCACCCGGGCGAGCCCGAAGGCGGCGCTCACATAGCTGGGGTCGGTCGTCCACACCAGGTGGTAGTACTCGGCCGCGTTGTCCAGCTGGCCCAGCACCTCCGCGCACAGGCCGAGCGCGAGCTTGGGCGCGGCCTCCCCGGGGAAGGCGTCGTAGATCGCGTCGAAGGCGAGCGCGGCGCCCTCGAAGTCGCCGGTGACCAGGGCGGCAACACCCCGGTACCACACCACCCGCCAGTCGTCGGGCCGTTCCTCGTCCAGGGTGGCCAGGCTCATCAGCGCGGCCTCGTGGTCGCCGCTCTCCAGCCGGGCGCGGATCTGCCGGAGCCGGGTCTCCACGGTCCGCGCGGGCGCCGCGTCGAGCGCGCTGATCAGCTCGGCCGGCGCGGAGGCCAGCAGACCGGCCAGGAAACCCGCGCTGGGGTCGCCCGGGTCGACCAGCGGGACCGGCAGGGCGAGTGCGGTGGCGGGCGTGTCGACGGGTCTGACGAGGGCGGGCGGGGAGAGTGCGGGGCCGGCGGGTGCGGCCCTGGACGACAGGGGCCGCGCCCCCAGCCAGGACACGTCCCCGTCCAGCCGGGGGAACAACTCCCGGTCGACGACCTTCACCTCCGGGCCGAACAGTGTCGACAGCGCGGGCCGGGCCTGTCCCGTCTGCAGCGAGACCACCTCGCGCAGTACGCCGGTCAGCTGCTCGGCCATCTCCTGTGCGGAGGCGAACCGGCGGGCGGGGTCGGGGTCGGTGGCGCGGACCAGGAACCGGTAGAAGGACTCGTAGCGGCGGAAGACGTCGATGCTCTCGGGGTCGGGCAGGGAGTCGACGTAGACGTTGGTGTAGCCCTGGAAGTCGAAGGTCAGCACCGCGAGCGTACGGCCCACCGTGTACAGGTCGCTCGCCACCGACGGGCCCACCTCGGCGACCTCCGGCGCCTGGTAGCCGACCGTGCCGTAGATCGCCGACTCCTCGTCGTCCATGCGGCGCACCGCGCCCATGTCGATCAGCTTGAGCTGGTCCTCGGTCTGGATGGCGTTGTCGACCTTGAAGTCGCAGTAGAGGAGGTTACGGCTGTGCAGGTGGCCGAGGGCCTCCAGCGCCTCGATGCCGTACGCGCACGCCTGCTCCACCGGCAGTGGATCGCGCCGGCCGTCCGGCGTGCGGCGGGCGTTGGCGATTTCCTTCAGTGACTTGCCGCCGACGTACTCCATGACGATGTAGCCGTCGAGGGAGCCGGTGCGCTGGTCGAGGTGCTCCACGAAGTTGTAGATCCGCACGATGTTGGCGTGCTCGATCTCCGCGAGGAAGCGCCGCTCGGAGATCGCCGCCGCCATCGCGTCCTGGTCACCGGTGTCCAGCAGGCCCTTGAGCACCACCCACCGGTCGGAGACGGCCCGGTCCACGGCGAGGTAGATCCAGCCGAGGCCGCCGTGGGCGAGACAGCCGGCGACCTCGTACTGCCCGTGCACCACGTCCCCGGCCTTCAGTTTCGGCACGAAGGAATACGGGTGCCCGCACTTGGTGCAGAAACCTTCCGTGCGCCCCGGCCGGTCGCCCCTGGCCCGGCCCACCGGCGCCCCGCAGGCCGAGCGCGAGCAGAACCGCTTCCGCTCGGGCACCTCCGGGTTCTCCAGCACCATCGCGCGCGGGTCGGGCCGGGGCACCTGCGGCACGTTCACCAGCCCGGCGCCGAGCCGCCCGCGCGTGGATGCGCCGGAGGAGGAGCCGGAGCTGCGCACCGACACCGAGCGCCCGCTGGACCGGCCCGACAGGGACCGGGAGAGCCGGCCGGACACCGAGCGGCGGGACTTCGACGACTGTGAGGACGTACGCGAGCTGCTGCCGGAACTGCTGCTGTCCGCCGCGGCCTTGGTGAGCCCGGTGGGCTGCGAGCCGACCATGCCTCCCCCGGAGGGGGCACCCCCGGCCGACGACACCACCGGTGCCAGGCCGCAGGTGTCGCAGTACAGCTCACCGCCGCCGACGTCCTCGTACGACCCCTCGCAGTCCGGCCGCTGACAGCTCTGCCCCGGCTGACTCATGACTGCTCCCCCTTACGGTCCTCGGGCGCGCCCGTGCCGAGCAGCTCGGCCGCCAGCTGCTGGTAGCGCAGCACGGCCTGTTCGGCCACGCGCAGGTCGCAGGGTGCGCTCCACAGCATCCGCCGGGCCGCGTCGTACCGCTCGACCAGGAACGGGTCCTCGGCGAGCCCGTGCCGGGCCACCTTCGCCCGGTACGCGTCCAGCCGACCGCGCAGTTCGGCGCGGACCGCGAGCGGTGCGGTGACCGCGGTCAACGACTCGCGGGCGCGCAGCAGTTCGTCCTCGGCCTTCTGCTCCAGGGATTCGAGGAGCGGGGAGAGCCGGTGCCACTGGGCCTGCCGCCGGTACTCGGCCGCCGTCGCCAGCTGTTCCTGCAGCACCGTCGGCGGGCCGCTGACCACCGGCACCTCGGTCGCCGCGATCTTCGCCAGCACCTCGCCGCGCGCGGTGCGGGCCTCGGCGAGGGTGCGGTCCGCGCGCGAGAGCACGTCCCGCAGCCGGATCAGCCGCGCCTCCGCGTCCTGCCGGACCGTCAGCACCGCGTCGATCTCCCGGCGCACGTCCTCCAGGGCGCGCGCCTCACGGTCGTACACCGTGGTGTCCGGCCGGCCGCCGCCCGGCGCCGAACTGCCCTCGGCCGGCACCCAGAAGGCGAGCGGGTCCGCGACGACGTCCTCCCGCAGCCTGGTCAGGGTGCGCGTGATCCGCTCCAGGTCGTCACCCGCCGGGTGCTCGCCGGGGCGGACGCCGACGGAGTGCGCGAGCGTCCGGGTGCGCTGGAGTTCCGCGGCGAGCAGATCGATCCGCGCGGGCAGCGCCGACCACACCGCGTCGGCGGCGACGACGAGGTCCAGGCTGGACGCGTACAGCTCGTTCATCCGGTCCACCAGCGTGGCCAGCGAGAAGGACTCGCTGAGCCGGCCGTTCCCGGCGACGGTCACGGACTGCCCGCGCAGCAGCTCGGTCAGCTCCTGCAGGTCCTCACGGCTGGACCAGCGGCGCCGGGCGCGGATCTCGCGGGCGGAGCGCAGCGCGTCCGCGTAGGCGTCGAAGTATCCCCACAGCAGGGTGATCCGCGCCTCCGTGGCCTGCCAGCGTTCCCTGGTCACACCGGCCAGTTCGGCGCCTTCGAGGAGTCTGCGGCCCGCGTGGTCCTGCAGTGCCAGCAGCGAGGTCTCGATCGCCTCGTGCTCCTGGCCGAGCCGCGCCAGCGCACGGTCCACCTCGTCCCGGTCCATCACCGGCCCGGCGGGGTCCGTGACGCCCATCGATCACCTCTCGCTGCGTTTCAGTGTTCCGGTCTTCCGGTCGGATGTGGCTCAACTCGTCCGCAGATACCGCGGCGCGGGCGGCTTCGACGCGGCCGGGTCCTTCCCCAGTGTCGCCGACAGCCACGTGTTGTACGACGCCTGCCAGCCGTTGGCGCGGTAGTCCACCAGAACGCGATTGACCCGGCGTACCAGATCGGAGGCGTCCTTCTTCATCGCCACGCCGTAGTACTCGGTGGTGAAGGCCCCGCCCTTCAGTTCGACGGTCGGGTCCTGCGCGGCCTGGCTGGCGGCGAGCGCACCGTCGGTCACCACCGCGTCCGCCTCGCCGAGTTGCAGCCGGACCAGGCAGTCCAGCTGGTTCGGCACGGTGCCGGCGATGTCCGTGGAGGCGGGCAGGGCGCCGCTCTTCCGGTCGGCGTCCAGCTTGATGTACGCCGTCGAACCGGCCGCCGTGCAGACCCTCTTGTGCGCCAGGGTGCTGTTGTAGCCCGTGATGGACGACGACTTGGGTGCCAGCACCTGTTGGCCGGTCTTGAAGTAGGGCGCGGAGAACGCGACCTGCTGCAGCCGCTCACAGGTGATCGTCATGGTCCGGACGACCATGTCCACCCGCCCGTCCTGGATCGCGGAGATCCGCTGGCTGGTCGGTATCGCCTTGAACTGCACCGCGTCCGGGTCGCCGAGGAGGTCCTGTGCGATCCGGTGCGCCAGGTCGATGTCGAAGCCCTCCAGCTCCGCGCCCTCGGTGTTCGGGTTGCGGTAGCCCCAGTGGTAGCTGTTCTGGTCGACACCGACGATCAGCTTGCGCCTGGCGCCCGTACGGGCCTTGATCGCGTCGATGGTCGGCCCGTCGGCGCCGGACGGCGACAGCGTCCGGTCATGGGCCTCGGAGTCCTTGCAGTCCCCGGCGCGGGCCTGGAGTGCGGCGGCCACCGGCTGTCCGGCGGGCCTGCCCTGGGCCGGTGCCTTCTGGGTGCACGGCAGCAGCAGGACGAACATCAGCGCCAGCGCGCACAGCACCGCCATCGCGCCGACCCCGCCCCAGCCCCGCAGGGAGGCCCGTACACGTGCCGCGTACATCGTCATGCCCCCTGTCACCGGTACTCCGAGAGTCTGCGCCCGATACCGGCCAGCGCGCCGGCCGCGCCGAGCACCGTGAGCACGGCCGCGCCCACCGGCAGCCCCGTCATCGCGTCCCGCCCGTCACCGGCGGCCCGCTGGAACTCGCCCTGCTCATGGTCGATGGCCCGGGCGAGGTTGCGGTCGACGCTGTCGAAGCACTCACCGGTGGCGCCGCTGGCACCGATGACCTTGTCCAGCGCCTGCTGGTAGTTGCCGTTCTCGTCCTCGGTGCGGGCGGAGGTGTGGCGCTGCTTCCACACCGCCATGTTCCCCTCGGCCGCCTTCACCGGAGTACGGCCGCCCTGGTCGTCGGCGAGTTTCTCCGCCCCGGTCAGGCCCTTGCCGAGCACGGCCATGTCCTTGTCGAAGTCGTAGTAGTAGGCGTCGTACGTCCTTCCGCCCACCGTGATCGTCTCGGCGCCGCGCGCGACCAGGCTCAGGTTCTCGTTCCCGCGTGCCTTCAGGGAGGCGATCCGGGCGTCGTGCAGCACGGTCAGCGAACGGATGCCGTGGTCGTAGGAGCCGTTCAGCTCCGAGCGGGCCACCGCGTGGCCGACGACCAGCCACAGCAGGGCGACCGTGGTGGCGGCGCTGGCCGCGACCAGACCGTGGTTGAGCACCCGGTTCGTCCGCCGGTACATGCGCTGCTGGGCCCAGCCGAGCGCGGCCAGCGCGAGCACACCGAGCGCGATGGCGATCCACGGATACGGCGTCGCGTCCGCGTAGTCGGCGTCGAGCCGGGCGTTCTCCTTGGTGTAGAGATCCTCCGCCGCCGGGAGCATCTCCTGCTGCATCTTCTCGTTGGCGTAGCGCAGATAGGCGCCGCCGACCGGATACCCCTGCCGGTTGTACGTCCGGGCGCGCTCGACGAGCCCCTTGTACTCGGGCAGCAGCTTGTTCAGCTTGGCGATGGTCGCCTCGGAGGCCGAGCCCGGCTCGGCGTTGGCGGCGGCGGTCACCAGCCCCGCGGCGGCGGTCCGGATGTCCTTCTCGTACCGGTCCCGGGCGGCGGCCGTCTCCTGGCCGCCCGCCAGGAACCCGCTGGAGGCGGCCGTGTTGGCGTCCGCCAGCGACCGGTAGATGTCGGCGGCACCCGAACTGAGCGGCTGGCTGCGGTGCAGCACGTCGTCGGCGGCGGCCGCCCGCTCACTGGCCTGCCAGGCGGTGACCGCACCGAACGCCACGACCAGCAGCGCCAGCACGGCCCCGATGATCCGCAGCCGCCCCGGCTCGGTGGTCGCCGCGGCCCGCAGCCGGTCGACACCCTCGGCGAAGGCGGTCCGGCGGGCGGGCGGTACGGGGGGGACCACGGATGCCGGCCGGGCGGGCTGCGCGGGGATGCCGGGGGCGGCGGGCACACCGGGGCCCGCCACCGGCGGTGCCGTGCTCTTCGGCGGGTGTGTCACTTGACCTCCCCCATGGTCATCCGTTCGCCGCCAAGTATCACCGCACGGACCGGCATCCGCACCGGCCTTCACTGGATCTTGATCGGATCGCAGTGTGCCCGGCGGCGCGCAGTGCCCGGCGCACCACCCCCTGCGAAGGAACACGCCGGTCCGGGCGGATCGGTTCCCCGGTCCGGCGGGTGAGTGCCGGGCCGAGGAACCGTTTCGCCCTACCGGTGGCTCAGTTGGCGCGGTCGCAGCTGGTGAAGGTGTCGCTGGTCTGCGCGAGATAGATGCTGGCGCCGCCCTGGTCGTCGGTGCGCAGCGGGACCGTCAGGGTGTCGTCGGCGGTCCAGGCGTACCCGTTCACGTCGAACGTCCAGGTGCCGGTGACCTTCGTCGCCAGCTCCGACAGGGCGACCCAGCCGTACTGCCGCGGCGGCACCGTCACGGTGAGGCTGTTGCCGAGGTCCTCGACGAGGTTCTGCGAGACGCTGCCGGTGATCTGCTGGCTGACCTGGGCGGTGACCGGGGAGGCCCCGCCGGCGCCGAGCGCCGTGCCGAAGGTGAAGCCGAGCGTCGAGGTCCAGCCGGTGTGCTTGTTCATGGTGAACGTCCACGGCACCGGCGCGGAGGTGCCGTTGTACCAGACCGGCGAGACGCACTTCCTGGGCAGCGGCGCCGCCGGGGCCTGGGACCGGGTGCGCCAGGAGCAGCTGGAGGTGTCCTTCACACAGCGCGCCGCCGCGTGGTCGACGGCCGCGGCGACGGCGGCGTCCTGGGCGGCGGCGGGCAGCCGCCACTGCTGGGCCCGGCTGCCGTTGCAGTCGTAGGTGTCGGTCCAGGCGTCGTCGTACTGGGCGTCGTACCAGACGTCCAGACACGTGCCGTCCCGGTCGTTGCGGATCATGAACGCGCCGGGGGCGCCGGTGACCGGCTGGAAGAACCAGCGTTCCGTGGTCCGGCCGTCACAGGACTGCTGTCTGAGCGGCAGACCGGCGTCCGCGCACTTGCCCGTGTCGTTGTTGACGAGGGTGAAGGAGCCGTCGGTGCCGGTGAGGTTCGCGCTCCACTTCTGGTGGTGGCCCGGGGCGGAGTTGGTGACGAGGAAGACGCCGTCGCCGGTGTTGCCGTTCTGGACGTCGAGGCGGCGGCCGTTGCTCGACGACGTCAGGGTCAGGTCCTTCAGCGCGGCCGGGTCCGCGCCCGCCTTCGGCGCGGCGCTCGCGGGGTGTGCTGCGAGTCCCACGAGCGCCGCGATCGCGGCCAGGCCGGCGGCAGCTGTACGTCGGAACACAGGCTGTCCTTCCCTAGGCGGTTGGTGCAGACCTGCGTGAAGCTAGCCGTGCCGGTGCCCGGACTCCACGGACTCCGGGCGATCTTGTGAACAAACCCGCTTTTTCCGGTCAGTGGCGTTTTCCGGACAGCTCCCAGTACCCCCGCGCCCGCTCCCGCGCCGCCGCTCCTGCGCCCAGCCGGTCCAGGCCCAGCAGCGCCGCGCCCAGGACCGGGCGGGCCGTCACCACGCGGACGCCGGCCTTCGGGGCGCGGGCCGTCAGCAGGGCGTGGATGCCGTCGTCGAGCAGCGCGTGGCCGGCCGCCAGGACGCTGCCGCCGAGCAGGACCGGCGTCTCCTCGTCCAGCAGCTCCAGGCGGGTCAGCGCCACCGTGGCCATCACCGCGACCTCCTCCGCGAGCCGGGCGACGATCGCGCGGGCCACCGCGTCGCCTCCGGCGGCCGTCGTGAACAGCACCGGAGTCAGCTCGTGCCGCCGGTCGTGGTCGATGTGCTCCAGGTGCAGCGCCTCGATCAGCGCGTACATCGTCGGCAGGCCGAAGTGCGCCGGCAGGGTGCGGGCCAGGGCCGTCGGCCCGCCCCGGCCGTCCTCCGCGCGGGCCGCGTGCCACAGCGCCTCCTCGGCCAGGCCCCAGCCCCCGCCCCAGTCACCTGAGATACGGCCGAGGGCCGGGAAGCGCGCGGTACGGCCGTCGGGGCGCATGCCGACGCAGTTGATGCCCGCCCCGCACACCACGGCCACCCCGCGCGGCTCGGCGACGCCCGCCCGCAGGATCGCGAAGGTGTCGTTGCGGACCTCCACCGACGCGCCCCAGCCCCGTGCCGCCAGCGCGGTCGCCAACCGCTCCTCCTCCACGGGGAGATCCGCGTTGGCCAGGCAGGCCGACACATGCGCCACCGAGGTGACACCCGCATCCGCGAAGGCCCGCGCGACCGGTTCGGCCAGCGCGTCCAGCGCCGCCGGCACGCCCACCGAGGGCGGGCGGAAGCCACCGCCGCGGGCCGTGGCCAGCACCTCCCCGGCGGCGGTGACCACGGCCACGTCGGTCTTGCTGTTGCCCGCGTCCACCGCAAGCACGGTCGAGGTCAGGCCCACGCGAGGTGCTCCCGGTTGTGCGCGATCAACTGGTCGGTCAGGGTGTCGGCGTAGCCGTACTGGCCGATCAGCGGGTGGGCGAGCAGGGCGCGGAAGACACGGTCGCGGCCGCCGCGCAGCGCCGCCTCCAGCGCCAGTTCCTCGTACGCCGTCACGTTCGCGATCAGCCCGGTGAACAGCGGGTCCGGCTCCGGTACCGGCAGCGGCACCGGACCGTTCGGGCCGACCGCCGCCTGGACCTCGATCACCGCGTCGTCGGGCAGGAAGGGCAGCGTGCCCCGGTTGACCGCGTTCACCACCTGGTACGGGCTGCCCCCGCCGCCGAGCAGCGCGGCCGCCAGGTCCACGGCCGCCTCCGAGTAGTAGGCGCCGCCGCGCCGGGCGAGCAGCGCCGGCTTCTCGTCCAGCGCCGGGTCGCCGTACATCGCCAGCAATTCACGCTCCATGGCTGCCACTTCGGCGGCGCGGGACGGCTTGGTGCGCAGTTCGCGGACGACGTCGTCGTGGGCGTAGTAGTAGCGCAGGTAGTAGGAGGGGATCACGCCCAGGCGGTCCAGCAGGGGGCGCGGGAGGCGCAGGTCGTCGGCGATCGCGTCGCCGTGGTCGGCGAGGAGCTTCGGCAGGACGTCGTCGCCCTCGGGGCCGCCCAGGCGCACACCGGTCTCCCACGTGAGGTGGTTGAGCCCCACATGGGCGAGGTGCACATCCGCCGGGGTCACGCCGAGCAGCCCCGCGAACTTCCGCTGGAAGCCGATCGCCACGTTGCACAGCCCGACCGCCCGGTGCCCCGCCTGGAGCAGGGCGCGGGTGACGATGCCGACCGGATTGGTGAAGTCGATGATCCAGGCGCGCGGGTTGGTACGACGGACCCGTTCGGCGATGTCCAGGACCACCGGTACCGTGCGCAGCGCCTTGGCGAGGCCGCCCGCGCCGGTGGTCTCCTGACCGATGCAGCCGCACTCCAGCGGCCAGGTCTCGTCCTGCTGCCGGGCCGCCTGCCCGCCGACGCGCAGCTGGAGCAGCACGGCGTCGGCGCCGTCGACGCCCGCGTCGAGGTCGGCGGTGGTGACGATCCGGCCGCCGTGGCCCTGCTTGGCGAAGATGCGCCGGGCCAGGCCGCCGACCAGTTCCAGGCGTTCGGCGGCCGGGTCCACGAGGACCAGCTCCTCGACGGGCAGGGTGTCCCTGAGGCGCGCGAAGCCGTCGACGAGTTCGGGGGTGTAGGTCGAGCCTCCGCCGACCACGGTGAGTTTCATATACGGGTTAACCCTTCACTCCGGTGAGCGTGACGCCTTCCACGAACGCCTTCTGGGCGAAGAAGAACACGAGGATCACGGGGGCCATGACCAGCACCGTCGCGGCCATGGTGAGGTTCCAGTCGGTGTGGTGGGCGCCCTTGAAGGACTCCAGGCCGTAGGACAGGGTCCAGGCGCCGGGGTTCTCGGACGCGTAGATCTGCGGACCGAAGTAGTCGTTCCAGGCGTAGAAGAACTGGAAGAGGGCGACAGCGGAGATGCCCGGCCTGGCCATCGGCAGCACGATCCTGAGCAGGGTCCTGAGGTCTCCGCAGCCGTCGACCTTGGCCGCGTCCAGGTACTCGTTCGGGATCGTCATCAGGAACTGGCGCAGCAGGAAGACGGAGAACGCGTCGCCGAACGCCATCGGGATGATCAGCGGCCACAGCGTTCCGGACAGGTCCAGCTGCTTCGCCCAGAACAGGTACATCGGGATGACGACCACCTGCGGGGGCAGCATCATCATCGAGATGACCAGCATGAGCGACAGATTGCGGCCCCGGAAGCGGAACTTGGCGAGCGCGTACGCCACCGGGACCGAGGAGACGACGGTGAGCACGGTGCCGAGCCCGGCGTAGATCAGCGTGTTCCTCCACCAGGTCAGAAAGCCGGGCGTGTGGAAGACCTTCGTGTAGTTGCCCCACTCCCAGGTGTGCGGGACCAGATCGCGGCTGAGTGCCTGGGTGTCGCTCATCAGCGAGGTCAGCAGAACGAACACGAAGGGGAGGGTGAAGAACAGGGCGGCGGCGACGCCGAGGGAGTGGACCGCTATCCATTCGAGATGCGCCTTGCGGCGGGTCATACGTCAGTCACCTGCCTGGATGAGACCGCCCCGGCGCCGCATCAGCAGTGCGGTGAACACCATCGACAGTGCGAACAGCACCAGGGCCACCACACAGGCCGAGCCGTAGTCGAAGCGCTGGAAGCCGAGGTTGTAGACGAGCTGGGGGAGGGTGAGCGTGGACTTGTCGGGGTAGCCGGGTTCGAACTGGGTGCCCGCGCCCTGGATCACCCCGGAGGCGACCTTTCCGGCGATCAGCGGCTGGGTGTAGTACTGCATGGTCTGGATCACGCCGGTGACGACCGCGAACATCACGATCGGGGAGATGTTCGGGAGGGTGACGTACCGGAACCGCTGCCACGCCGACGCCCCGTCCAGTTCGGCCGCTTCGTACTGCTCGGCCGGCACGTCCAGCAGCGCGGCCATGAAGACGACCATCAGGTCGCCGATGCCCCACAACGCCAGCAGGGTGAGGGCCGGCTTGGCCCAGGCGGGGTCGCCGAACCAGCCCGGCGCCGGGATGCCGGCCTTCTCCAGGACGGCGTCCACCGGTCCGGTGCCGGGGTTGAGGAGAAAGGCGAAGGCCATGGTCGCCGCGACCGGCGGGGCGAGATACGGCAGGTAGAACAGGGTGCGGAAGACCCCCGTACCGGTCTTGATCCTGGTGATGAGCAGTCCGATGCCGAGCCCGAAGACGACCCGCAACGACACCATCACCACCACCAGCCACAGCGTGTTGCGCAGGGCCGGCCAGAAGAGCGGGTAGTGCTCGAAGACGTACGTCCAGTTCTTCCCGCCGCTCCACGTCGGCGGCCGGAACCCGTCGTAGTGCATGAACGAGAAATAGACCGTCGAGATCAGCGGATACGCGAAGAACACCGCGAAACCGATCAGCCAGGGCGACATGAAGGCGGCCGTGCGAAGCGCCGAGCGCAGGCGTTTCGACGCCGGAGTGACCGTACGCATCGGCTACTTCGCCTGCGCGATGTCCGTGTCGATCTGCGCGGCCGTCCGCTGCAGACCGGCCTTCAGATCCTTCACCTTGCCGCTCTCGTAGTCGTAACCGAACTGCTGGATCGTCACCAGGTACACACCGCCGTTGAGGGAGGCGGGCGTGGTGGTGGAGTTCGGATTGGCGGCGATGTCGAGGAAGGTCTTGAAACGCGGGTCGTACGTCAGCTTCGGAGACTTCAGCGCGGCCAAGGTCGAGGGCACGTTGTGGATGTCGTTGGCGAAGCCGACCACGGCGTCGGTGTCCGTGGTGATGTACTTGAGGAACTCCCAGGCGGCGTTCTGCTTGTGGCTGGTGGCGGCGATGCCCGCGACGGTGCCGGTGATGTAGCCCTTGCCGTACTGGCTCACCTGGTCGTCGGGGACGGGCAGCGGGGCGACGCCGATCTCGAACTTCGGCCTGGCCTGCTCGGCCATGCCGAGCCGCCATTCGCCGTCGAGCTGCATGGCGACCTGACCGGTGTGGAAGGGGTGCCGGGGACCCCACTCGTCACCGAGCGTCGACCGGAACTTCTCCAGCTTCTGGAATCCGCCGAGTTCGTCCACGAGCCGCTTCTGCAGCTCGAAGCCCTTCCGGAACGCCGGATCCTTGGCGAGGTTCGACTTTCCGTTCTTGTCGAAGTACGTCGGCGAGAACTGCCCGAAGTAGTGCTCGGTGGTGGATTCCCAGCCGTGGTAGTCCGGCATGAAGCCGAGCTGCTGGTAGCTGTCGCCCTGCGGGACGGTCAGCTTCTTGGCGTCCGCCTCGAATTCGGACCACGTCTTCGGCGGGTGCGCGATATCCGCTTTCTCGAACGCCGTCTTGTTGTAGTAGAGCCCGTACGCGTCACCGAGCAGCGGTGCGGTGCAGCGGTTGCCGTCGAACCGGGTGTACTCGTTCATCGGCTTCGGGAAGGTCGCCTGCGGATCGATGCCCGACTTCTTGAAGAAGGGAGTGAGATCGACCAGCGCTCCGGAGGAACAGAACCTGCCGACGTTGTTGGTGGTGAAGGAGGAGATCACATCCGGCGCCTGGTCACCCCCGGACCGCAGCGCCTGATTGATCTTGTCGTCGGTCATGTTGCCGACGATGTGCACGTGGATGTTGGGGTGCGCCTTCTCGAAGCCGGCGACCAGCGACTTGACGGCCTTCACCTCGTTCGGCGCGCTCCAGGCGTGCCAGAAGTTGATCGTCGTGTCCTGCGAGGCGTCGTCCGTGGCGCCGGAGCCCGACTGCCCGGTGCAGGCGGTGGCGAAAAAGGCGAGCGACGCAGCCACGGCAAAGGCCGCTTTTCGGGCAGCGGAAGGTATGACTTCGGGCATGGCGAGGTCTCCCAGGGGGACGGGGTCGGGAAAGAGGGGGCGCTCTAGCGCGAGGTGTCGAAGACCTCGTCGCGGGTGGTGACGAGCGCGGACTCCAGCGCGCCGCGCAGTACGGGGTGTTCCTGGACGTCGCCGACGACCAGCCGGGGGCGGGCCGCGGCCAGCTCCTCCAGCTCGGCCTGGACGAGGGTGCGCAGCACCTCGCCGCCGGCCGTCAGCGCGGAGCCGCTGAGGACGACGAGTTCGGGGTCGAGGACGGAGACGAGCGAGGCCAGGCCGATGGCGAGCCGCGTCGCGTAGCTCTGGAGCAGCTTCCGGTAGGGGCCGCTCGCGTGGTCGGCGGCACGGGCGACGAGTTCGGCGGCGACCTCCGTGCACGGCCCGGAGGGCACGTCCTCGATGCCGAGTTCGCGGGCCAGCTTCGGCACGGCCTGCGAGCCGGCCAGCTCCTGGTAGCCACCGCTGTTGGTCCTGGCCACCTGGCGCACCAGCGGTGTGCCGGGCACCGGCAGGAAGCCGACCTCGCCGGCGCCGCCGGTCCAGCCGCGGTGCAGCCGGCCGCCGAGGACCAGGGCGGCGCCGAGCCCTTCCTCGTTCCACAGCAGCACGAAGTCGCCGTGGCCCCGGGCGGCCCCGAGCCGCTGTTCCGCGAGGGCGACGAGGTTGACGTCGTTCTCGTACTCGACGGGCATGGGGAGTGCCGCCGCGAGTTCGCCGAGCAGGGTGGGGGAGTGCCAGCCCGGCAGATGGGAGGCGTAGCGCAGCCGGCCGGTGTTCGGGTCGAAGGCGCCCGGGGTGCCGATGACCAGCCGGTGCACGTCGGACCGGGTGAGACCGGCGGCCTTCACGGCGCCGTCGAGCGCGCCGGTGACCTGCTGTACGACGGGCTGCGCCGGGCGCCGCCCCGGTGTGGGCAGCTCGAACTCGCCCACCGTCCGGCCGGTGATGTCGGCGACGGCGGCGCGGATGCGGTCCGGGGTGACGTCGAGCCCGGCGGCGTGCGCGGCCGCGGGGTTGACGGCGTACAGCTGGGCGCTGGGGCCCGGCCGGCCCTCGCTGGTGCCGGTCACCCGGACCAGGCCGGCCGCCTCCAGGCGGGCCAGCAACTGCGAGGCGGTGGGCTTGGACAGGCCGGTGAGTTTGCCGATCCGGGTGCGCGAGAGCGGTCCGTGCTCCAGCAGGAGGTCCAGTGCGGCACGGTCGTTCATGGCGCGCAGCACGCGCGGGGTGCCCGGCGTACCGGCGGTTCCTGCCATGGAGTTCGACACCTGCCTTTCCAGCCACCCAGCTTTTCAGTGACCCCGGCACGGCGTCCAGCCTTGATCACCGGCCGCGGGAAGATCACTGTTAGGAAAGTTTCCTATCGCGGTGCGAGGAACGTAAGCCCAGGAGGAAGGGGGCGTCAATAGACAGCGGCCCCGAGGTGACGGAGTTGTTGTCTCGGGGCCGGGGAGGAGGAGCGGTTGGGCGGTCTTGGTGTGTGCCGAACCGTTCCGTTACTTGCCCGGGGGCGTCGCCCGCTGCGGAGTGATCGGTGTCGTCGCGGCCGCCTGCGGCGAGTCCGCGTTGGCGAAGACCGACGGGGCCGCCACCGAGGCCGCGGGGTCGGGGATGTCCTCCGCGTCCTCGACCGACGTCGCACCGCCCACGATCCGGATGCTCGCCCGGTCGAACGCCCGCTTGATCCGCCAGCGCAGCTCGCGCTCGACCGTCAGCGCCTTGCCCGGCATCGTCTTCGCCGAGACCCGCACCACCATGGAGTCGATCAGGAGGGAGTCCAGTCCGAGCACCTCGACCGGGCCCCAGAGCAGTTCGTTCCAGGGCTCTTCCTTGCTCAGGTGTTCGGCGACGTCGTCGAGGGTGGCCTTGACCCGGTCCAGGTCCTCGGACGCCTTCACGGTGACGTCCACGCCCGCCGTCGCCCAGCCCTGGGAGAGGTTGCCGATCCGCTTGACCTCGCCGTTGCGGACGTACCAGATCTCGCCGTCCGCGCCGCGCAGCTTGGTCACGCGCAGGCCGACCTCGATCACCTCACCGGTGGCCACCCCGGCGTCGATCACGTCACCGACGCCGTACTGGTCCTCCAGGATCATGAACACACCGGAGAGGAAGTCGGTGACCAGGTTCCGCGCGCCGAAACCGATCGCCACACCGGCCACACCGGCCGACGCCAGCAGCGGCGCAAGATTGATCTTGAAGGTGGACAGCACCATCAGCGCGGCCGTACCGAGGATCAGGAAGCTCGCCACCGACCGCAGCACGGAACCTATCGCCGCCGACCGCTGCCGCCGCCGCTCGGCGTTGACCAGCAGCCCGCCCAGCGCCGTGCCGTCCACGGCCTGTACGGTGCGGCCCATCCGGTCTATCAGCTTGGTTATCGCCCGGCGCACCGCCGCGCGCAGTGCCACCGCCACGACCACGATCAGCAGGATCTGCAGTCCCATCGCGAGCCACGTCGACCAGTTCTGCTCGACCCAGCTCGCCGCGTTCGTCGCGCTCTGCTGGGCGTCCTGGAACGACGGCACGGTCGGCGTCGACTGCGAGGGGGAAGGGGACGGGGTCGGCGACGCACCGGCGGCCAGCAGGACGGCGGGCAAGGACGACACGGCAGGTACCTCCAAGGTGCTGCGCGGTCCGTACCGGCGGGGCGGTCACGGTCTTCAAGGTCACGAAAAGGTCACCGGACGGACAGGACCACCACACTAACGGGGCATTGTGTGTGCCCCGCGCGGATCCGCCAAGGAGGGGCGCAGGAGAGACAGGGCTCACCTGGCTTGAACCGGCCATGATCCGGGGGATGAATCGGGTGTGGTCGAAAACACTCCCAGCCCGTTACCGGGACATGGTGGCGCTTCCACCAGGCATGAGGGGAGACTGACTGCAGATCGTCCCGGCGCGAGCCACGCGCCGCCGACGCCCAAGGAGGCACCCGTGCCGCATGTCCTGGTCCTCAACGCGTCGTACGAGCCGCTCGGCGTCGTACCGCTCCGCCGCGCGCTCGTCCTCGTCCTGGAGAACAAGGCTGTCTCCCTGGAGGAATCCGGCGCCTATATGCACAGCGCAACCGTCACAGTCCCCGCACCCAGCGTGGTCCGGCTCAAGCGATTCGTACGGGTTCCCTACCGGGGGCCCGTTCCTCTCACCCGCCGCGCGCTCTTCGCCCGCGACGGGGGCCGGTGCATGTACTGCGGTGGCGTCGCAACCAGCGTCGACCACGTCATCCCGCGCAGCCGCGGGGGCCAACACCGCTGGGACAACGTGGTGGCCTCCTGCCGCCGCTGCAACCACGTCAAGGCCGACCGTCACCTCGTCGAACTCGGGTGGCGGCTGCGGCACAAGCCGGCTCCGCCGACCGGGCTCGCCTGGCGGATCATCGGTACCGGGCATCGGGATCCGCGGTGGTTGCCCTATCTGCAGCCCTATGGTGCGGATGATGCCCTGGCCCGGATCGACGGCATCTCCGCCTGAGATACGGGCCGGTGTTTTCTGCGCCCCTCAGGGGGCGCGGTGGTTGTCGTGCGACGGCTGCGGGTGCTCCGCGGCCGGTCGCTCCCCCACGGAGAAGAAGCGTCGGGGCTCACCGACTGGGTCTCCAGCTGCCGGTGCGCCCGAAAACGGCCGCGAGTGCGGACGCCGTCACGGGGTAGGCCTGCCGTAACCCGTTCAAAGGCGCATCATCCGACGCGACCGATCGACCCACCCCGAGGAGACCCCCGTGGCCGCACCCGCTCGACTCTCGATCCCGGCCCAGTGCAAACCCGTGGCGGAGCCGTCCGCCACGACCGCCGAGGCACCGCTGTGCGTCTTCAGCGCGGAGGGCGCCAGCGCCCAGGCCCCGCTGACCAGCGAACCGCCCCTGCCCGACGCCGAGCCCCTGACCAGCGAGCCGCCGCTCGCCGAGGCCACCCCGCTGACCAGCGAGTCCGACGGCTTCGGCGCGGGGTTGTAGATGGCCGCGGCGTTCGAGGACCTCGCGGACGCGGAACTGTCCCGGCTCGCCGAGCTGCACGGGGTCGCCACCTCCTACAGCCCCGCCCCGGGCCGCGACGTCCCGGTCCCCGCCTCCGCCGTGGTCGCCGCGCTGGCCGCCCTCGACGTCGACGCGGCCGGACCCGACGCCGTACGCACCGCGCTCGCCGCCCGCGAACGCGCACTGCGCGAGCGCCTGCTGCCGCCGACGGTCGTGCACTGGTCCGGCGACCCGCAGGGCTCCGCAGCCCTCGCTGCGCTGCCGCCCGGCACCCGCCTGCGGGTGCGGACCGAGGAGGGTCAGGAGCGGGACGGGACCTGGAACCTCCCGCTCGGCGTGCACCGCGTCACCGCCACCGCCCCCGACGGCCGCACCGGCCATGCCCACCTCGTCGTCGCCCCCGACCGGCTGCCCGCCCCGCCCGGCCGCTCCCACGGCCTCCTCGTCCAGCTGTACTCCCTGCTCTCCCGCCGCTCCTGGGGCATGGGCGACCTCGGTGACCTCGCCGAGCTGGCCGGCTGGGCCGGACGCACCGCCGGCGCCGGATTCGTGCAGGTCAACCCGCTGCACGCGGCCGTACCCGGCGCCCCCACCGACCCCTCCCCGTACCGCCCCTCCTCCCGCCGCTTCCCCGACCCCGTGCACCTGCGGATCGAGGACATCCCCGAGTACGCGTACATCGCGGACCGCGGGCGGCTGAGCGGGCCGCTGGAGCGGGCCGAGCGGCTGCGCGCCGCCGTCCTGGACAAGGGCGCCCTCATCGACCGCGACGCGGTGTGGGAGCTGAAGCGGGAGGCACTGGAACTGGTCCTCGCCGTCCCCCTGGGCCCCGGCCGCCGGGCCGCCTACGACGACTTCCGCGCCGCCCACGGCCAGGCCCTCGACGACCACGCCACCTGGTACGCCCTCGCCGAGACCCATGGCCCCGACTGGCACACCTGGCCCGAGGGCCTGCGCGACCCCCGCTCGGCCGCCACCGCCCGCGCCCGCGCCGAGCTCGCCGACCGGATCGAGTTCCACGCCCGTCTCGCCTGGCTCACCGACGGCCAGCTGCGCACCGCCCAGCGCGCCGCCCGTGAGGCCGGCATGCGGGTCGGGATCGTGCACGACCTCGCCGTCGGCGTGCACCCGGCCGGCGCCGACGCCTGGGCGCAGCAGGACGTGTTCGCCGCCGGCATGTCCGTCGGCGCCCCGCCCGACGCCTTCAACGCCCGCGGCCAGGACTGGGGCCTGCCGCCCTGGCGCCCCGACCGCCTCGCCGGCTCCGGATACAGCGCCTACCGCGACCTCCTGCGCGCCCTCTTCCGCTACGCCGGCGCGCTGCGCATCGACCACGTCATGGGCCTGTTCCGGCTGTGGTGGGTCCCTCAGGGCAGCCCGCCCACCGGCGGCACGTACGTCCGCTACGACGCCGACGCCATGCTCGCGATCCTCGCCCTGGAGGCCACCCGCGCCGGAGCCGTCGTCATCGGCGAGGACCTCGGCACCGTCGAGCCCGGCGTCCGCGAGACCCTGCAACGGCGCGGGGTCCTCGGTACCTCGGTGCTGTGGTTCGAACGCGACTGGGAGGGCGACGGACGCCCGCTGCCGCCCGACCGCTGGCGCGCCGACTGCCTGGCCACCGCCACCACGCACGATCTGCCGCCCACCGCCGCCCGGCTCACCGGCGACCACGTCGACCTGCGCGACCGCCTCGGCCTGCTCACCCGCCCGGCCGCCGAGGAACGCGCCGAGGCCGTCGCCGACACCGCCGAGTGGCTCGCCCTGCTCGGCAGCCTCGGCCTGCTGGACCTGACGGCCGCCGGGCCGCCCGGCACCGACGAGGAGGAGGAGATCCGCGCCGTCCACCGCTTCCTGCTGCGCACCCCCGCCCGGCTGATCGGCATCTGGCTCCCGGACGGTGTCGGGGACCGCCGCCCGCAGAACCTGCCGGGAACCTGGGACCAGTACCCGAACTGGCGGCTGCCGATCGCGGACCGCGAGGGCCGGCCGGTGCCGCTGGAGGAGCTGACGGCAGCGCCCCGGCTGCGCGCCCTGCTCGATGTGTTCACGCAGCTCAGGGGTGGGTGAACGCCCGGTACAGGACCCCGCCCGCGCGGCCTTCCGGGTGATTCGCTAACTTGAGATCGTGGACAAGAAGAACGCCCTGCGCGCCGGCGCCCTGGCCGCCGGTACGACGCTGATGATGCTGCTCATGTCGTCCCCCGCGCTCGCGCTGACCCGCGACGACGGCGACGACCCCGGCCATGGCCTGAGCGTCATCCAGACGCTGGGCCTCTACGTGCTGCTTCCGATCGCGCTGTTCGTGGTCATCACCGGACTGGTGATGGCGCTGGACAGGTCCAAGGCCAGGGTCACCACCCCCTCGTCCAGGGCGAAGTCGGCGGCCAAGGCCTGACCGGACACCGCTTCGATCGCCGGGGGCACCTGTCCTCCCACCGGTACGCGCGTGATGCCGTACCGCGGTGAGGACGGTGCCCCCGGCGTTTTTGCCTCCGGCGCGGGCCCATGGCCGCAGGTCAGCCACGGGGCAGGAGGAGGCGGGAGAACGCGGTGGTGGCGAGGAGGAGGCCGGCGACGGCGAGCAGGCCGACGCGCATGCCCGGAAGGGAGAAGCCGCCGTCGGCGCCGGAGAGCAGGCTGCCGAAGAGAGCGACGGCGAGCGCGCCACCGGTCTGGCGGAACGAGTTGAGCAGCCCCGACGCGGTCCCCGCGCGCTCTCCCGGGACGGCGTCCATCAGCAGCGCGGTCAGCGCGGGCACCACGAGCGCCCCGCCGATGCTCAGCGGCAGCAGCAGGACCAGCACCAGCCACACCGGGGTGTGCGCGGCCAGCGGCAGCATCGCCAGCATCGCTCCGGTGAAGATCAGCTGTCCGGCGACGATCACCGGCCGCCGCCCGATCCGCTCCGCCAGCCGTGGCGACACCAGGTTGGTCGCCGTCACCACCGCCGACATCGGGACGAACATCAGCCCGGCCGTGATCCCCGACATCCCGCGCAGCTGCTGGTAGTACAGCCCGAGCAGGAAGATCCCGCCGTAGAAGGCGGCGTTGACGGCGAAGCCGACCGCCAGCGGGACGGCCACCCGGCGGTCCGTCAGCATGTCCAGCGGGACCATGGGCCGGCGGTGCCGGGCCTCCACCACGCGGAAGGCGTACCCGGAGACGACGGCGATCGCGGCGGCGGCCGGCACCGGGCCGCTGGTCCAGCCCTGGTGGCCGCCCTCGATCACCGCGAAGGCAAGCCCGGCCAGGGCCAGTACGGCGGTGAGCTGGCCGCCGCCGTCCAGCGCGGCAGGCCGGCGCGGGGAGCGCGGCACGCGGACCAGCAGGCCCAGGATCACCGCGCCCACCGGGAGGTTGAGCAGAAAGACCGCCCGCCAGCCGGCCGAGTCGGTGAGCAGCCCGCCCAGTACCGGGCCCGCGGCCATCGCCACCGAGCCGCCGACCGTCCACAGCGCGATGGCGCGGGCACGCTCCCGGGCGTCCTCGTAGGAGTGCCGGATCAGCGCCAGCGAGGCCGGCAGCACCACAGCGGCGGCCCCGCCCTGCGCCACGCGCGCGCCGACGAGCACGCCGATGCCCGGCGCGAGCGCGCAGCCGAGGGAGGCCAGGGTGAACAGGGCGACGCCCCAGGCGTAGGCGCGGCGGGCGCCGGCGCGGTCGGCGAGGGCGCCGGCGGAGAGCATCAGGGCCGCGAACATCAGCGTGTACGCGTCCACCACCCACTGCAGTCCGGCCATCCCGCCGCTGAGGGACTTGCCTATCGCGGGCAGGGCGATGTTCACGGCCGAGACGTCGATGGTGATCACCGTGAAGCCGAGCAGCGAAGCGATCAGTGCGACGCCGCCGCGCCGCGGCACGGCGGGCGCGTCGGCGGGCGGCGCGGCTGGTCGGGACCGGTGCGGATGCCGTCGCCGGAGTGCGGGCACCGACGACTCCTGGCCGTGCCCGTGGGCCGACGCGGTGGACGAGGACGAGGACGCGGACGCGGAAAGGGAAGGGGTGGACCGCATGGTGAACTCCTTTGGGCAAGGGGTGATTGACGCGGGGTCAGGGGAGTGGGCGGGCGGCTCCGGTCCGCGGGGGCCGCGGTCCTGTGCCTCGCACCCCCTGGGCCCCGGCGGCCGGGCCGCCCGCTGCAGGAACAACTCTCCGTCGCCACGCGGCCGTCCGGCAGACCGGGCTGTTCCCGGGGTGCGGCGTTCCAGGCCCTGACAGGGCCCCCCACCTTCCCGGCCCGCCTGCCACAATGGGCCGAATGGCAGCAGCAGACGCACGGGGCACCGAGCTCGGCAGATATCTCAAGGCCCGCAGGGCGCAGGTCCGCCCGGAGGACGTCGGCCTCCCGGTCGGCGCGGGCCTGCGCCGCACTCCCGGACTGCGCAGGGAGGAACTGGCCGCGCTGGCCGGGGTGAGTGTCGACTACTACATCCGCCTGGAGCGCGGCCGGGAGACCAATCCCTCGCCCGCCGTCGTGGACGCCATCGGCCGTGCCCTGCGACTGCGCGGCGACGGTTACGAACGCCTGCACGAGCTGGTGGAGTTGGCCTCCGGCCGGATCGCCGAGCTGCCCGCCTCGTCCGACAACACCGTCCGCGACTCGGTGCTGCGCATGCTGGAGTCGGTGCGCCCGCTCCCCGCCTATGTGGTGAGCCGCTACAACCGCGTACTGGCCGCGAACCCGCCCGCCCGGCGACTGCTGCCCGGACTCTGGGACTGGCCGCAGGACCAGCGCAACCTGACCCGCTATCTCTTCCTCCACCCGGTCGGCCGGACGCTCTACGAGCCGTGGGAGGAGACGGTCGCGCTCTCGGTGGCGCATCTGCGGGCCGTCGCCGGGGCCGATCCGGACGACCCCGAGCTGACCGCGCTCGTCGGCGAACTGGTGCTGAAGTCACCGGAGTTCGCGCGGCTGTGGGAGCGGTACGACGTGTGCGAGCGGGGCGGTGGGCAAAAGTCCTTCCGGCATCCGAAGGTCGGACCGATGACCCTGACCTACGAGGTCATGCGGCTGGCCCGGACGGGCGGCCAGCGGATGGTGGTCTACCAGGCGGCCCCCGGTACCCCGGACGAGGCGGCCATGTGCCGCCTGGACTGCGCCGACGCCCGGCCGGAGTCGGTGCCCTCGGGCCATCCGGAGCCGGACGCCGAGCCATGGCCCGCCCCGACGCCGTCCCCGGCCCGCACCTCCACCGGCTGAGCCCGGGCACCCGTTCGTCCGGTGCCGCGGCGGTGCGCTCGGGGGCGTCGGGGTGGTGGCGGTGCGGCTCAGGGACTGGGCGCCGTCAGATACCGCTGGACGGTCGGCCCCAGCCAGGCCAGCAGTTCCTCGTGGGTCAGCTCCCGGGCCGGTGGCAGGCGCAGCACGTAGCGGGTCAGGGCCAGCCCGAGCAGCTGGGCGGCACACAGCGCCGCCCGGGCGGGGGCCTGCTCGGGGTCGGGGCACACCTGCCGGGCCACCGGCAGCAGCTGGTCCCGGAAGATGCCCTGCATCCGTTCGGCTCCGGCCGGGTTGGTGACGCCGACCCGGAGGACGGCCGTCAGCTCCTCGTTCTCCTCCCACAGGCCGAGGAAGTGGCCCACCAGCTCCCGCCCGACCTCGTCCTTCGGCACCCCCGCCAGATCGGGCAGCCGCAGATCCAGCGCGACGGCCGCCGCGAACAGTCCCTCCTTGCTGCCGTAGTAGCGCATGACCATCGACGGGTCGATGCGCGCGTCCTTGGCGATGGCCCGGATGGTGGCCCGCTCGTAGCCGTCGGCGGCGAACCGCTCGCGGGCGGCGTCGAGGATGGCGGTACGGGTGGCATCCGAGCGGCGTGCCTGGGTGGTCCTGGTGCTGCCGGTCATGCCAACGAGCGTAGGCCAACAACTGTGTGCCAACAAGTGTTGACTTCCTCCGCAGCCCGGTCCTAGCGTTGCCAACAAGCGTTGACCAACACACGTTGACCAACAGGCGTTGGCACCCAGGAGGTCACCATGAACGGCACCAAGGGAAACATCATCGTCGTCGGCTCCGGCCCCACCGGCCTGCTCCTCGCCGGTGACCTCGCCGCCGCCGGCGTCCCGGTCACCGTCCTCGAAAAGCGCCCCCACACCGTCAGCAACCTCTCCCGCGCCTTCGTGCTGCACGCCCGCACCCTGGAGCAGCTCGACGCGCGCGGTGTCGCCGACGATCTGGAGGCCGTGGGCCGGCCCCTCGACCGCCTCCGTCTCTTCGGCCGGCTCACCGTGGACCTCGCCGCCCTCCCCTCCCGCTTCCGTCACCTCCTCGTCCTGCCGCAGTACGAGGTCGAGAAGGCCCTGGAGCGGCGCGCGGTCGAGGCGGGCGCCGACTTCCGTCACGAGACCGAGCTGACCGGGCTCACCCAGGACGCGGACGGGGTGAGCGTCGAGGTGCGCGGCCCCGAGGGGCGCACGGAGACCCTGCGCGCGGCGTATGTCGTCGGCACCGACGGCATGCGCAGTGCCGTACGGGACGCGATCGGGCTGCCCTTCCCGGGCAAGTCGGTGATCCGGTCGGTGGTCCTCGCCGATGTCCGGCTCGCCGAGAAGCCGCCGGCCCTGCTCACCGTCAACGCCGTCGGTGACGCCTTCGCCTTCCTCGCGCCGTTCGGCGACGGCTACTACCGGGTGATCGGCTGGCACCGCGGCCGCAATGTCCCCGACACCGAGCCGCTGGACCTGGCCGAGATCCAGGAGATCACCCGCCTCGCCCTGGGCCGGGACTTCGGGATGCACGACGCCCGCTGGATGTCCCGCTTCCACAGCGACGAACGGCAGGCGCCCGCCTACCGGGTCGGGCGGGTCTTCCTGGCCGGAGACGCCGCCCACGTGCACACCCCGGCCGGCGGTCAGGGCATGAACACCGGGCTGCAGGACGCGGCCAACCTGAGCTGGAAGCTGGCCACGGTCGTCACCGGGCACGCGGATCCCGCCCTGCTCGACACCTACCAGGCCGAGCGGCACCCCGTGGGCCGGGCAGTGCTGCACAGCAGCGGCGGGATCGTCCGTCTCGCCATGGCCAAGCGTCCCTGGGCCCTCGCGGCCCGCGCCGCGCTCACCGCGTTCCTGAACGCCGTCGGCCCCGCCCGGCGCGCGGTCGCCGCCCAGATCACCGGCATCGGCTACCGCTACCCCGCGCCGCGCGGCGCCCACCCTCTGACCGGCGCCCGCGTCCCGGACGTCGCCCTGGCCGGCGGCGGCCGGCTGCACGAGGCGCTGCGCGGGGGCCGGTTCGTGCTGATCACCGCCGAGCCGTACGCGGCGGACCCCGCCCGCGCGGACCGGCTGGCCGTGGCGCACTGGGCGAGCGACCGCCGTACGACCGTGCTGGTCCGCCCCGACGGGTACGCGGCCTGGGCCGCCGACTCGGCCGCCCGGGCGGACATCGAGGCGGCGGTCGCCGCGCACGTCGGCGGTTAGTGCGGCGCCTCCAGGGTTCCGGCGAGCAACTCCCTCAGCAGGTCGGTCAGTTGGCCGACCTGTTCGTCGTCGAGGAGTGACAGGGCCTGGGTCTGCACCGCGAGGCCCGCGCCGACCGCCCGGTCGATGACGTCCAGCCCCTTCTCGGTCAGCGTCACCTTCAGCCCCCGGCGGTCGTGCGGGTCGGGGGAGCGGCGCAGCAGTCCGGCCTTCTCCAGCTTGTCGAGACGGCCGGTCATCCCGCCGGTGGTGAGCATCAGGGTGGCCGACAGCTGCCGCGGCGAGAGTGTGTACGGCTCGCCGGCGCGGCGCAGGGTCGCGAGGACGTCGAACTCGCCGCGGGAGATGCCGTACGGCTGGTACGCCTTCTCCATACGGTCGCCCATGGCCCGGGAGAGGCGGTAGATCCGCCCGAAGACCTCCATCGCCCGGTAGTCGAGGTCGGGCCGCACGGCCGCCCACTGGTCGACGATCGCGTCGACGGGATCCTTGCCTGCACTCATGGTCCGAGTATCGCCTCCCGGACAGTCGTCAGCAAGAAAGTAGCTTGATGGAAAGTCGCTTAGTGCTAAGCTACTTTTCACCAAGCTACTTCAAGGGAGCAGGCATGGAGACACGAAAGAGTGAGCGCATCCCGGGTGAACGGGCCCTGCCGCTCACCGCCGCCGTCAACGGCGTCGGCACCGGTATGTACGTCCCGTTCACGCTGGTCTTCTTCCACGCCGTGACCGGGCTGTCCTTCACGGTCGTGGGCGCCGTGCTCACCGCCACCGGCCTCGCGGGCATCGCCGTACTCCCGCTCGCCGGGACGGCGGTGGACCGATACGGCGCCAAGCGCGTGCTGTACGCGCTGTACGGCGTCCGGGTCGCCGGCTTCGCCCTCTACCCCTTCGCCCGCTCCCTCGCCGCCTTCGCGGCCGTGGCCCTGGTCACGGCCGCCGCCGACCGGGCCTTCCCCGCCGTACAGCAGTCCCTGATCGGTGAGGTGGCGCGCGGGGCGGGGCGGGACCGGCTGCAGGCGTCGACGCGCGCGCTGCAGAACGCCGGAAGCGGGGCGGGTGCGCTGCTGGCGACGCTGGTCATCTCCCTGGCGGGCAGTGCCGGTTACACGTACGCGGCCTGGGGCAACGCCCTCTCCTTCGCGCTCGCCGCGCTGCTGCTGCGGCCCCTGCGGCCGGTGCGTACGACCGGGGAGGCCCCGGTCCCGCACCGGGCGGGCGCCGGCTACCGGCTCGTCCTCGCCGACCGGCCCTTCCTGGTCGTCACCGGCGCCAACTTCCTGAACGCACTGAGCTATTCGGCCCTGTCGGTCCTCTTCCCGCTGTTCATGGTGGAGTGGCTGCACGGTCCCTCGGTGCTCACCGGTGCCGCGTTCACCCTCAACACCGTGCTGTGCGCGGTGGCCGGGGTCGGCGTCGGTGCGCGGGTCCGCCGGGCCGGTGCCCGGCGCACCCGGGCGGCGGCGCTGGGCGGGGCCCTGTTCGCGACCGCCTTCACCGCACAGATCGTGCTCGGCACCGTGCGGCCGACGTCGGCCGCGGTCCTGGGCGGCGCCGTGGTCACCGTGGTCGTCGTCTACACCCTCGGCGAGCTGATCCACAGCCCCGCCGCCCAGGTGCTCGCGGTCGAGACGGCACCCGAGGCGGTGCGCGGACGGTATCTGGCGGCGTACCAGATGTCCTGGTCGCTCGCGAAGGCGGTGGCGCCCTCCCTGTTCACGGCCCTGCTCGCGCTGGACGGCCGGGCACCGTGGGCCGTGCTCGTCCTGACCTCGGCGGCGGCCGCCGCCCTCCTGATCCGCACGGAACGCCACCTGCCGCCGGAGGCGGTACGCCCGCTGCCGGCCGAGGCGGCACCCCTGCCGGCGCCGGTGGCCCGCACCGTCGCCCCCGCCCCGGCCCGGGCCGCTGTCCCGGCCGCCGCGTCCGCTGCCGTCACTGCCGGCCCGGAAGGGGTCCGGGCATGAGGCGATCCGCCACCGTCCTGCTCACCGCGTTCGCCCCGGTCTCCTGGGGAACCACCTACGCGGTCACCACGGAACTCCTGCCGCCGGACCGCCCCCTGTTCACGGCGCTGCTGCGGGCCCTGCCCGCCGGACTCGTCCTGCTGGCGGTGACCCGGGTGCTGCCGCGCGGCGGCTGGTGGTGGCGGTCGGCGGTGCTCGGCGCGCTGAACATCGGTGCCTTCTTCCCGCTGCTGTTCGTGTCGGCGTACCGGCTGCCCGGTGGTATGGCCGCCGTCGTCGGCTCGGTTCAGCCGCTGTTCGTCGTCGGCCTCTCGGCGCTGCTGCTCGGGCAGCGACCGGCTCCGCGCACGCTCGTCACCGGCGTCGTCGCCGCGCTCGGCGTCAGCCTCGTCGTCCTCCAGGGCACCGGGACGCTCGACGCCGTCGGCCTGCTCGCGGCCGTCGCCGCCACCGCCTCGATGGCCGCCGGTACGGTCCTGACCAAGCGGTGGGGCCGCCCGGACGGGGTCGGCCCGCTGGCGCTCACCGGCTGGCAGCTCACCGCGGGCGGCCTGCTCATCGCGCCCGTCGCTCTCCTGGCCGAGGGCACCCCGCCCGCCCTGGACACCCCGGCCGTCGGCGGCTACGCCTACCTCGCGCTGGCCAACACGGCGGTGGCGTACTGGCTCTGGTTCCGCGGCATCGGCCGGCTCAGCGCCCCCCAGGTCGCCCTCCTCGGCCCGCTCTCCCCGCTGACCGCGGCCGTCGTCGGCTGGGCGGCCCTCGGCCAGACGCTCACCCCGGTGCAGGTGACGGGCATGGCGCTGGCCTTCGGCGCGACGCTGGCGGGCCAGCGCAGAAGCCGCCCCACATCGTTCAGTTTCTCTGAAAAGAACCGTCGGAAACTTTCGATGGACCTGACCGATCGTCCGCTGCGACGGTAGGGCACACAGCACCGGAACCTCGCCGAAAGGACCTCTGTGACAGCCGTCCCGCACCGGACCCCCACCACCGTCGCCCCGGCCGCCGCCCGCCGCCCGCGCCAGGCCGCCGCCCCCCTGCTCGGCCTCGCCTGCGCCGCGCTCGCCACGGTCGTCTGGTCGGGCAGCTTCGTCACCTCACGCGGCCTGCACGACAGCGTCCCGCCCGTCCAGCACGCCTTCTGGCGCTGGGTGATCGCCCTCCTCGCCGTAGCGCCCTTCGGTGCGCGGGAGGCCTGGCGCCGGCGGGCCCTGCTGCGCCGTCACGCCGGCTACATTCTGCTCGCCTCCCTCCTCGGCGTGGCCGTCTACAACACCCTCGTCAACCAGGCCGGACTGACCACCCCCGCCGCCACCATGGGCATGATCATGGCCGCCTCGCCGGTGCTGATGGCGGTCTGCGAACGGCTGGGCGGCGTACGGCTCGGCGCGCGGCGCACCACCGGGCTGCTCATCGCCTGCGCGGGCGTGGCCCTGCTGCTCGGCGGCGGAGCGGACTTCTCGCCCGGCGACCTGTGGATGATCGCCGCGGCCTGCTGCTTCGCCGGTTACAGCGCACTGCTGCGCCGCCGGCCCGCCGGGCTCTCGGGCACCGGCTTCCTGTTCGCCACGTTCCTGACCGGCACGGTCCTGCTGCTGCCCGCACAGGCGGTGAGTGTGACCGTGCAGGGGTCCTTCCACCCCACCCCCGGCACAATCCTGCCCCTCCTCTACGTCGGCGTGGCCTCCTCCGCGCTCGCCTTCTTCGCCTGGAACAAGGCCGTCACCCTGATCGGCGCGACCCGTGCGGGCATCGTCTACCACCTTCAGCCGGTCTGTGTGGCCCTGCTGTCCTGGGCCGTGCTCGGCGAGACGACGGGCCTGCCGCAACTGCTGTCGACCGCGCTGATCCTGGGCGGGGTCATCCTGGGCGCCGGCTCCCGGCGCTGACGGCGGCGGTGTTGCCGGCGTGTCCCAGCAGGATCATGGCGTCGTGGTCCGGGCTGCCCGGCTCGGCCTGGTACACGATCAGCCGGTGGCCGTCGGTGCGGGCGACCTCGTACGCCTCGTAGCTCAAGGTCATGGTGCCGGTGGCGGGATGGGTGAAGTGCTTGCGGCCGTTGGTCCGGCTGCGCACCTCGTACCGCTGCCACAGAGCGGCGAACTCCTCGCTCTTGACGACCAGTTCGCCGACCACGCCGGTGACGTCCGGCGCGTCCGGATGACGGCCGGCCGCCGCGCGCAGATGGGCGACGGTGGCCGCGGCGACCTCCTCCCAGTTGCCGTACAGCCGGCGCGCGGCCGGGTGCAGGAAGGTGTAGCGGGCGGTGTTGCGGCGCGGCCCGGGCCACTCCTCGATGCCCGGGAGCAGCCGCAGGCCTCGCGGGTTGGCGGCGAGCAGGTCGTTCGCGCGGCTGAGGACGTACGCCGGACAGGGGTCGACGATGTCGAGCATGCGCAGCACGTCCGGGCGCAGCGCACGCTCCGGGGCCCCGGAGGGTGCCGGGGTGTCGGGGGCCTGCGCCAGCTCGAACAGGTGCCGTCGCTCGTCCTCGTCCAGCCGCAGCACCCGGGCCACCGCCTCCAGTACGGCGGGCCCCGGCCGGTGCTGCTTGCCCTGCTCCAGCCGCCGGTAGTACTCGATGCTCACGCCCGCGAGCAGCGCCACCTCCTCCCGGCGCAGGCCCGCCGTGCGCCGCCGGCCGGTGGTGGCCGGCAGCCCGGCCTGCTCGGGCGTGACCCTGGCCCGCCGTATCCGCAGGAACTCGCCCAGTCCCGGTGCCTTGTCGATGTCCACCCACCGAGTATGACGATCACGGCGGTGCCGGTGCGGGGCCCTGCCAGGGCCCCTCTTCGGCGGGCGTCCCCGGGGCGGGGTCCGCCGCGCAGACTGGGGGACACCGAACGACATGACCGAATGTGAGGAGCCGGAGATGGCAGAGGTCGCCGTGGTGGGGCTCGGCATCATGGGCCGGGGCATGGCCGAGAACCTGCTGAAGCACGGGCACACCGTGACCGTCTGGAACCGCAGCCCGCAGCGGGCCGCCGAACTGGCCGACGCGGGCGCGCGGGTGGCGGCCACTCCCGCCGAGGCCGCGTCCCACGCCGACGTCGTCTTCGAGGTGACCGCCGACGACGCCTCCTCCCGCGAGGTGTGGCAGGGCCCGGCCGGCATCCTGGCCGGCGCCCGCCGCAACGCCGTACTCATCGCCTCCGCCACGCTGTCGGTCGCCTGGATCGAGGAACTGGCCGGGCTCTGCGCGCAGGGCGGCCGTACCTTCTACGACATGCCGCTCACCGGAGGCGCCGCCGGGGCCCGCACCGGCACCCTGGTGCTCCTCGCGGGCGGCGACCCGGACGGACTGCCCGCGCTGCGGCCCGTGTTCGACGCGATCGCCCGGGACGTACGGCACTTCGGGCCGGCCGGCGCGGGCACCCGCTTCAAGCTCATCCTCAACGCCCTCCAGGCCGTCCACCTGGCCGGCTTCGGTGAGGCCCTGCGGCTGGCCGAGGCGGCGGGGCTGGACACGCGCCAGGTCGGCGAGGCCCTGCTGGACCGCCCCGGAGGCGTGGTCACCCGGCTCGCCTGGGACAGTCACCTCACTCCGCCCGAGCCCGTCAACTTCTCGGCCGAGTGGGCCCACAAGGACCTCGCCTACGCGGCCCGCATGGCCGACGCGACGGGACAGCGCCACCATCCCCTCCTCGACGGCGTGCTCAGCCTCTTCTCCACGGCGCTGGCCGAGGGGCGCGGCAAGGAGGACTGGAGCACGGTGAATCCGGTCGCACGGGAGACCGGCAGGTAGCGTGCCCGCATGGCCGAGTGGGACATCCGGAAGCTGCAGATCCTGCGCACCCTGCGCGAGCGCGGGACGGTGACCGCGACGGCCGAGGCCCTGCACATGACCCCGTCCGCGGTCTCCCAGCAGCTCACCAACCTCGCCCGGCAGCTGGGCGTACCCCTGCTGGAGGCGCGGGGCCGCGGGGTCCGGCTCACCGACGCGGCGCGCCTGGTGCTGGTCCACGCCGAGCCGGTCTTCGAGCAACTGGAGCGTACGGAGGCGGCGTTGGCGGCGTACCGCCAGGGGGAGGCGGGGGAGGTACGGGTGGGCGCCTTCTCCACCGCGGTCCCCGCCCTGGTCGTACCGGCCGTACGGGCCCTGCGCGACACGCACCCCGGGGTGACCGTCCGCATACGGGAGGCGGAGGCCGCCGAGGCCTACGACCTGCTGGCCGCCGGAGAGGTCGACCTGGCCCTGTCTCTCGCGGCGTCGGCGCCCAGCGCGGCCGATCCCCGCTTCACCCGGGTCCCCCTGCTCACCGACCCCCTGGACATCGCCCTGCCCCCCGGCCACCCCCTGGCCACGGCCCCCGCCCCGACCCTCACCGACCTGGCCGCCGAACCCTGGATCTTCGGCGGCAGCGGCCCCTGGTCCGACATCACCCGCCGCGCCTGCGAGGCGGCCGGCTTCAGCCCCCACCAGGGCCACTCGGCCTCCGGCTGGACCGCGATCCTGGCCATGGTGGAGGCGGGCATGGGGGTGGCCCTGGTCCCACGGATGGCGGCGGTCCGCCGGGCCGGCGTCCTCATGCGCGACCTCGGCCCGGACGGCCCGGTGCGGCATGTGACGGCGGCGGTGCGCAGGGGCGGGGAGACGGGGCGGGCGGTGGCACACGTACTCGAAGCCCTACGGGCGGCGGCCGGGGCCCGGGTCACGCCGGACCGGACGCGTACGGGAACTCACCGAGACGACCCGCCGTGACCAGGGCAGTGACCAGGACGGCGAAAGGGGCGCCCGGCGTGCTGCCGGGCGCCCCTCGGGTGCGTGACTACTCGGCCGTCGCGGCGTCCGCCGCCTGGGCCTTCAGCGCGCGTTCGATGCCCGCGCGGGACTCCGAGACCAGGCGGCGCAGGGCCGCGTTCGGCTCGGCTGCGGCCAGCCAGGCGTCCGTCTTGGCCAGGGTCTCCTCGGAGACCTGGACCGCCGGGTAGAGGCCGATGGCGATCTGCTGGGCGATCTCGTGCGAGCGCGCGTCCCAGATGTCCTTGACGACCTCGAAGTAGCGGTCCGCGTACGGCGCGAGCAGCTCGCGCTGGTCGGTCTGGACGAAGCCGCCGATCACGGCCTCCTGCACGGCGTTCGGCAGCTTGTCGGAGTCGACGACCGAGGCCCAGGCCTCCGCCTTGGCCTCCGTCGTCGGGCGGGCCGCGCGGGCGGTGGCCGCGTGCCGCTCACCGGCCGCGGTCTTGTCCCGCTCGTACTCGGCCGCGATCTCCGCCTCGTCGAAGCGGCCGACCGCCGCCAGCCGCTCCACGAACGCCCAGCGCAGCTCGGTGTCCACGGCCAGGCCCTCGACGGTCTGGGTGCCGTCCAGCAGCGCCTCCAGCAGGTCCAGCTGCTCGGGGGTGCGGGCGGTCGCCGCGAAGGCACGGGCCCAGGCCAGCTGGTGGTCGCTCGCCGGCTCGGCCGCACGCAGGTGGGCCAGCGTGGCGTCGGTCCAGCGGGTCAGCAGCGACTCGCGGGCGGCCGGGTCGGCGTACAGGTCGATGGCGAGCTTGACCTGGCGGTGCAGCGACTGGACGACACCGATGTCCGACTCCTTGGCGATGCCGGACAGCACCAGGGACAGGTAGTCGCGGGTGGCCAGCTCCCCGTCGCGGGTCATGTCCCAGGCCGACGCCCAGCACAGGGCGCGCGGCAGGGACTGCTCGAAGTCGCCGAGGTGCTCGGTGACCGTCTTCAGCGACTCCTCGTCCAGCCGGACCTTGGCGTACGACAGGTCGTCGTCGTTGAGCAGGACGACCGCCGGGCGGCGCTTGCCCGTCAGCTGCGGTACGGCCGTCAGCTCACCGTCGACGTCCAGCTCGATGCGCTCGGTGCGCACCAGCTTGCCGGAGCCGGCGTCGAGGTCGTAGAGGCCGATCGCGATGCGGTGCGGGCGCAGGACCGGCTCGCCCTTGGCGCCGGCGGGCAGCTCCGGGGCCTCCTGGCGGACGGCGAAGGAGGTGATGACACCCTCGGCGTCCGTCTGGAGCTCCGGGCGGAGGACGTTGATGCCCGCCGTCTGCAGCCACTTCTTCGACCACGTCTTCAGATCACGTCCGGAGGTCTCCTCCAGCGCGCCGAGCAGGTCGGACAGGCGCGTGTTGCCGAACGCATGCGCCTTGAAGTACGCCTGCACGCCCTTGAAGAACTCGTCCTCGCCGACGTACGCGACGAGCTGCTTCAGCACGCTCGCGCCCTTGGCGTACGTGATGCCGTCGAAGTTGACGAGGACGTCGTCCAGGTCGCGGATGTCCGCCATGATCGGGTGCGTGGACGGCAGCTGGTCCTGCCGGTACGCCCAGGTCTTCATCGAGTTGGCGAACGTGGTCCACGAGTGCGGCCAGCGGGAGCCGGGCGCGGCGGCCTGGCAGGCGATGGAGGTGTAGGTGGCGAACGACTCGTTCAGCCACAGGTCGTTCCACCACTCCATCGTGACGAGGTCGCCGAACCACATGTGGGCCAGCTCGTGCAGGATGGTCTCGGCCCGCACCTCGTACGCCGCGTCGGTCACCTTGGACCGGAAGACGTACTGGTCCCGGATGGTCACCGCACCCGCGTTCTCCATCGCGCCCGCGTTGAACTCCGGCACGAACAGCTGGTCGTACTTCGCGAAGGGGTACGCGTAGTCGAACTTCTCCTGGAACCAGTCGAAGCCCTGCCGGGTCACCTCGAAGATCGCGTCCGAGTCCAGGAACTCGGCGAGGGACGGACGGCAGTAGATGCCCAGCGGCACGCTCTGCCCGTCCTTCTCGTACACGCTGTGCACCGAGTGGTAGGGGCCGACGATCAGCGCCGTGATGTACGACGAGATGCGCGGGGTCGGCTCGAACGCCCAGACGTTGTCCTTGGGCTCGGGCGTCGGCGAGTTCGAGATCACCGTCCAGCCCTCGGGCGCCTTCACGGTGAACTGGAAGGTGGCCTTCAGGTCCGGCTGCTCGAAGGAGGCGAAGACGCGGCGGGCATCCGGGACCTCGAACTGGGTGTAGAGGTAGGCCTGCTCGTCGACGGGGTCGATGAAGCGGTGCAGACCCTCGCCGGTGTTGGTGTAGGCGCAGTCCGCGACGACGCGCAGGACGTTGCGCCCCTCCAGCAGCCCCGGCAGGGCGATCCGCGAGTCCTTGAAGACCTCGGCGGGGTCCAGCTGGTCGCCGTTGAGGACCACCTCGTGGACGGCCGGGGCCACCAGGTCGATGAACGACTCCGCGCCCGTGCGGGCGACGTCGAAGCGCACCGTGGTCACGGACCGGTAGGTGCCGCCCTCCTGCGCACCGGAGAGGTCGAGATCGATCTCGTACGAGTCAACGGTGAGCAGCTCGGCCCGCTGCTGCGCCTCTTCGCGAGTCAGGTTTGTGCCAGGCACGCGGTCATCTCCTCGTTATGTGTCGGTTCCGCCATCCTTCCATGGGACCCATAGGGAACGCGATGTCCGGTTCCCGCCGGTCAGCGGGGCGCCGCGGCAGGACGCTGGACCCATGACGACGACACACACCCCGCGCCCCGTCCCGCCCCGGGTCCTGAAGGAGCTGCGGGCCGCCGATGACGCCGGGCGCCCCATGACCCCCTTCACCGACGCGGAGGGCGGCGCCCCGCTGCGCTGCTGCCTGCGCCGCAGTGAGCCCGGCGAGACGATCGCCCTGGTCTCGTACGCGCCGCTGCGCCGCTGGGCCGCCGAGACGGGCGCCGCTCCCGGCGCGTACGACGAGCAGGGCCCGGTCTTCATCCACGCGGAGGACTGCCCGGGCCCGTCCGGCACCGCCGCCCTGCCCTTCACGAACGCCCACCGCGTACTGCGCCGCTATGCAGCCGACGGCCGGATCCTGGGCGGCCGCCTGGTGGAGCCCGCGGAGAACCGCGACGGGGCCTTCGCGGACGCCTTCACGGACGCCTTCAGCGATCCGGAGGTGGCGGTGGTGCATGTGCGGGCGGTCGAGTACGGGTGCTTTCTGTACGAGGTGCGGCGGGACCGGGGCCGGCGTGCGCAAGGGGCGGCCACGTGACCGTGACCGCCCCTTGCCCGCGGACGACCTACTTCGCGGACAGCTCCGCCGCCACCAGCTCCGCGATCTGGACCGCGTTCAGCGCGGCGCCCTTGCGGAGGTTGTCGTTGGAGATGAACAGGGCGAGGCCGTTGTCCACCGTCTCGTCACGGCGGATGCGGCCGACGTACGACGGGTCCTGGCCGGCCGCCTGCAGCGGGGTCGGGATGTCGGACAGGGCGACGCCCGGCGCCTTCGCGAGCAGCTCGGTCGCGCGCTCCGGGCTGACCGGGCGGGCGAAACGGGCGTTGACCTGGAGGGAGTGGCCGGAGAAGACCGGGACGCGCACACACGTGCCGGAGACCTTCAGGGCGGGGATCTCCAGGATCTTGCGGGACTCGTTGCGCAGCTTCTGCTCCTCGTCGGTCTCGTGCAGACCGTCGTCGACGATCGAGCCCGCCAGCGGGAGCACGTTGAAGGCGATGGTGCGCTGGTAGACGTTCGGCTCGGGGAAGTCGACCGCCCGGCCGTCGTGGGTGAGCTTGTCGGCCTCGGCGGCGACCTTCTGCACCTGGCCGTGCAGCTCGGCCACGCCCGCGAGACCCGAACCGGACACCGCCTGGTACGTGGCGACGACGAGCGCTTCGAGGCCCGCTTCCTCGTGCAGCGGCTTCAGGACCGGCATCGCGGCCATCGTCGTGCAGTTCGGGTTGGCGATGATGCCCTTGGGGCGGTCGGCGACCGCGTGCGGGTTCACCTCGGAGACCACCAGGGGTACGTCCGGGTCCCGGCGCCAGGCGGAGGAGTTGTCGATCACCACGGCGCCCTGGGAGGCGACCTTTTCGGCCAGCGCCTTGGAGGTCGCGCCGCCGGCGGAGAAGAGCACGATGTCCAGGCCGGTGTAGTCGGCGGTCGCCGCGTCCTCCACCGTCACCCCGTCCAGCACGGTCCCGGCCGAGCGGGCCGAGGCGAACAGGCGCAGCTGCGTCACCGGGAAGTCGCGTTCCGTGAGGATCCTGCGCATGACCGTGCCGACCTGACCGGTGGCTCCGACGATTCCGACCCTCACAGTGACTCCCTCTTTGTGTCTCGTGCATGACCGGGGCTTTTCCATCATGCGGCCGACCCCGGTCCACCTGTCCAATTCTTTGCGAGGCGTGCCCGAAGAGTGGGACACGATCACCCGCCGGACGGTTCCCTGTGTCCGTCGGACACCGCGCTGAGCTGGAGATATTCCCTCCGCTGGGCGCCCGGGCCGCAAGCTGTGCTGTCCCGTCCCTGCCCGTCCGGCTCGCGGCCACACGGCGGTGTGACGTACACCTCTGTGGCACGGCGACGCATGAGCACGGCCGGTGGACGCCGTCCCGGCGTGGGCGGCCCGCCCCCGTGACGAAGAGGGGCGGGTGTCCCCCCGGACACCCGCCCCTCAGCCTGACCCGCCCGTTACGGCGTGACCTTGCCGATCTTCACGCTGCCGACGCCCGCGACCGTGCCGCGCGCATTCACCAGCTGGACCCGGCCGAAGAACTCACGGCCGGCCGGTGCCTCGGCGGCGGCCGTGACCCGACCGGTGACCGTGGCGGAGTCGCCGGTGCCGAGCCCGACCGGGGCCGAGTCGTCCACCGTGACCGTGCCGAGCGTGGGGGAGAAGAACACGTCCCGGTAGTCGTAGTCGGTGGCACCCGACGGGACCGAGTAGCCGACGACCTCGATGGTGTACGTCCCGGCGGCCGGGGACGGCACGGACACCGACTCCTCCGAGTCGCCGTCGGCGGACTGGGCGACCTGCTTGCCGCTCGCGTCGTACACGGTCAGGTCGAGGTCGGCGGCCGCGTCGGAGACGTTGCCGATCGCCACGTCCAGGGACTTGGCGCCGGCCGGGACGTCCACCGTGGTGGTCTGCTTCTCGCCCTGCTTGAGGGACGGGCGGGTCGTCCTGGCGGAGCCGAGCGGGCCACCGGCCAGCTTGCCGTCCAGGGCCGCGTACGCGTTCGTGACCTTCCAGGCGGCGGTGGCCGGCGTGCCGACCTTCGCCTCGGGCACGGTCACCGTCGCCGGGTCGAAGGCCGCCCCGAGGACGGAGACGTCCAGCGTGTACGGGTTGTCCAGCAGCGGGGACGTACGCCGGGACTCGACCTCCACCTCCCAGACGCCGGGCTGCGGGTCGGCGTAGGAGCGCACGTCGGGCTTGCAGCCGTTGCCGTCCAGATAGTTCGGGTAGCAGTACGGGGTGCCGGTGTTGTCCACCGGGGTGCCGTACGGGTGGATGGCGATGAACCGGGTCTGGCTCTTGTCCTTCAGCCCGCCGATCGCGACCTCGAGGGACTTGGCGCCCGCGGGCACGTTCAGGAAGTACGACTGCGTGCTGTTGCGCTGCACCGAACTCGACGCGGAGTAGGTGTACTCGACCGGGGTCGACACCACGACCGTGGTCAGGATCTGCTTGTCGACGCCCTCGGTGAACAGGTCGTCGACCTCCAGGATCGCGCTCTTGATGCCCGCGGACCTCGGCGCGGCCTGGACCTTGACGGTCACCGGCTGGTTCAGCGGCAGCTTCACCAGGGGTGAGCCGAGGAGACGGAAGGTGTCACCCGCGTTGTTCTCGAAGTGCAGCGTGTGCCAAACGGCCTTGTCCGGGCCGGACGTACGGGTGATCGTGACGTCGTACGTCTTCTTCTGGCCGGCCTTCAGACCGCCCTCGCGGTCGTACAGACCGGTGCCGAAGCCCGGGGTCTTCAGCGCCTGGTCGAGCGCGGTGTCGACCGGGGCCTTCACGGTGTAGTCGTGCGCGGTCGCGTCGTCGCGGATCGCGTCCCACGCGTCCACGATGTTGATGCGGCCCGCGCCCTCCTCGTACGCCTGCACACCCTTGATGTGGTCGGCGGTCGAGGTCAGTGCCGTGCGCAGCTTGGCGGGCGTCAGGTCGATGCCCTTCTCCCTGGCGGCGCTCAGCAGCAGCGCGGACGCTCCCGTCGCCTGCGGGGAGGCCATCGAGGTGCCCTGGAGCATGGAGTAGCCGGCCGGCAGCGAGTAGCCCGCCTCGGCCACCGGGGAGCCGGGCAGCCAGGTCTGGGTGGTGTTGATCGCGGCACCGGGCGCGACCAGGGTCGGGGTGAAGCCGCCGTCCTCCCGCGGGCCGCGCGAGGAGAAGGGCATCATCTGGTACTTCTTCTCCACGACCGAGCCGTAGTTCGCGGCCCAGGTCTCCTTGGAGACGGCCGCGCCGACCGAGATCACCTTGTCGGCCAGGCCGGGGTCGCCGATGGTGTTGGCGCCGGGCCCGGAGTTGCCCGCGGAGATCACCAGCTGGACGCCGTAGGTGTCGATGAGCCGGGTGTACAGCTCGGCGCGTGCGTTGTTGCCGTCGTTCAGGGCCGGCAGGCCGCCGATCGACATGTTGACGATGTCGACGCCCCGGTTGGTGACCAGGTCGATCATGCCCTCGGTGAGGGCGACGTTGGTGCAGCCGCCGGTCCAGGTGCAGGCGCGCGAGGAGACGAGCTTCGCGCCCGGGGCAGCGCCGTTCATCCTCCCGCCGAACAGGCCGTTGGCGGCCGTGATGCCCGCGACGTGCGTGCCGTGCTCGGACTCGATGACCCCGATGTTGACGAAGTCCGCCTTCTTGCCGACCCAGGTCCCGCCGTAGGGGTCCATCGGCACGTCCTTGCGGATCTGCACGACGAACGGCACCCGCTCGGCCACGTCGGTCTTCGGGTCGTCGGTGCCGAAGTAACCGACCTGGTAGCCGTCCTTGTACGGCTTCATCGGCGTGTCGTCGGTGAAGTCGTGGTTGTTGTCCAGGTCGACGGTGACCGTGCCGGCCGCCGGGTCGTACAGCACGCCCCAGCTGTCGGTCGTGTCGCCGTCCCGGTTCAGGTCGCCCTTCTCGTCGCCGCCCGTGGTGGCGGACTCCTTGAAGGTGCTGATCCCGTACGAGCCGGAAGGCGCCGTCCAGGTCGCGCCGCCGTAGGAGAAGCTGGGCCCGGAGACCGCGGTGACCATCGGACGCCAGGTCTGGTCACCGTCGGCGATCGGGTCGGTCGCGGTCACCCAGTCGACGATCTTCCGCTCGCCGGTGGTGGTCTTCTGCAGGGCCGGGTGGCCGAGGTCGACGCCGGAGTCGAGGATGCCGATGGTGATGCCGCGGCCGTCCGCCTTCGGGTGCTCCTTGACGAACTCGACGGCACCGGTCTCGAAGGAGGGGTTGTACGGGTTCGCGGCGGGGGTGCCCTTGCCGGGGCCGGGGTAAGGGGACGCCGTGCTCCCGGACTTGGTGCCGTTCGGGGACGGGTCGTCGAGCGGTATCTCCTGCTTGAGGTCGATGGCGTGGACCGAGGAGAGCTTCGCGGCGGCGGCGATGGCCGAGTCCGCCCGGGCCGTCGGCACGGTGGCGCGGACATAGCCGACCTTGTCGTAGGTACGGCCCACCGAGCCGCCCTGGACCGCGTCCAGCTCCTTGGCGACCTGCTCGGTCTGCCCGGGGGCCGTCGCGATCATCATCGTGACGTTCTTGTCGCCGTCGGCCTTGGCCTCGGCGAGCAGACCGGCGTCGTCCGGACCCAGCTTTTTCTGGGCGGACTTGACACCGGAGGGGGGAGCGTCCGCAGCGAGAGCCAGGGGTATCGGCCCGGCCGCGGACAGGGCGGCCACCACGCCCACGGCGACGGCTGTGCGGGCCAGGCGTCTGGGGCGGGGGGTGCGCTCGGGTATTTCGGTCATCGGCATCCCTCAGGTGAAGAAGCGAGCGAACGAGGGCGCTCAGCTTTACCCAAGGGACGGAATTTTGGTGACCGTTGACCGAATCGATATGGAGGTATAGGGAAAACCCGCTATGGGTCAACTCTCCTTCGAGCGCGCGTAATGCCGGGAACGCCTTCGCGCGGTTGCCGCACAGGAGGCCCTGTGGGTTCCGGCCGCCCTGCCCCTGCGCGCTAACGTCCAGGAATGCGACGGAACTTGAGGGTGGCGGCCTACGCCGTGTGCGTCCGGGACGGACGGATCCTGCTCGCTCGTTCACCATCCCCCGACGGAACCCCCGAGTGGGTGCTGCCCGGCGGCGGCATGGAGCACGGCGAGGATCCGTACGACACGGTCCGCCGCGAGGTCACCGAGGAGACCGGCTACCGCATCGAGGTGACCGGTCTCCTCGGCGTGGACTCACGGCACCATCTCTTCGCCCGCCGGGGGCTGCGGCGCGCCACCGACCACCACGCCCTGCGTCTCCTCTATGAAGGAGAGGTCACCGGCGGTGAACTCCGGTACGAGGTCGGCGGCTCCACCGATTTCGCCGCATGGCAGGACCTTTCGGCCGTCTTGGACCTGAACCGGGTGCGCCTGGTCGACGTCGCGCTGCGGCTGTGGCGGGAGCGTCCCACGGACGGCCATCTCGCCGCCGGAGCCCGTCTCCTACCCCGCGAGATGAACGAGGAGTAACCGCGCCCCGGCCATGCGCAATCCACTCCGTGACCGCGTCCCGTACCCCGTGATCCACGTACGGTGATCGGCGCTGCACGTTGCCGCCGCGTTCACGCGCAGGTCATCCCGGGTGCCAAGCATCCACAGTGAGCGGGGCGTTCGCGCGAGCGACGGCCCGTGACCACTGCCGACGCGTTCGCACCCGGGAGATCGCGCCATGTCGCGCATACGCTCTGTCGCCGCCTCCGCTCTGGGGGTCAACCGCCGTACCGTCCTCGCCGCCGCCGGAGCCGTCTCGCTCTCCGCGGGCGTCGGCTACGCCCTGCGCCCCACCGACAGCCAGGCCGCCACCACCTCCTCCACCGAGGCGCCCGTCGCCGCCTCCCGGAAGGTCTCCACCTCCGCCTCGCCCGCCCCCTACACCAAGGGCACCACCCTCGCCTCCGTCGCCGCGCCCCGGAACAGCTCCGGCTACCGGCGTCTGGGCGACGGCCCCGGCTGGAAGCGGGTGGTGCGCAGCGAGCTGGCCGCCGCCAAGTCCGGCCGCGCCGACCGCCGTACGGCCCTTGCCGCGTTCGTCCAGTTCACGGACCTGCACCTGATGGACGTCCAGCATCCCCTGCGCTGGGAGTTCCTGCGCGCGGCCGACCAGCACTCCTGGCGCCCGCACGAGGCGCTCACCGTGCCCGGCGCCGTCTCGCTCGTCGAGCGGGTCAACGCGCTGCGCGGCGCCCCCGTCACCGGCGCCCCGCTCCACTTCGTCATGACCACCGGCGACAACACCGACAACAACGCCCACTCCGAGCTGGAGTGGTTCATGAAGGTGATGAGCGGTGGCCGTATCACCCCCAACTCCGGAGACCCCAGGCACTACGAGGGCGTGCAGAACAGCGGCCTGAAGCTGTACTGGCAGCCCGGCTCCGCCGTCCGCGACGGCGACAAGGCGCTCGGCTTCCCGCACCTGCAGGGCTTCCTGGCCGCCGCGATCCGCGAGGTGAACAGCCCCGGCCTCGATCTGCCCTGGTACTCCACCGTCGGCAACCACGACGCCCTCCCGCTCGGCGCGTACGGCTCCCACGGCGACCCCTACCTCGCCGAGGCGGCCATCGGCGGCAGGAAGCTGATGGATGTCCCGGCCGCCGACGCGAAGAAGCTCCTGGCGAGCATCAACAACGCCACCGACCCCAAGGGCACCGGCTACCGGGACTTCCTCAAGGCCCACGCCCGGTCCATGCGCTCGGTCACCCCGGACGACAGGCGCGCCCCGTACACCCAGGCCGACTACCTCAAGGCCCACCTGGACCCGGCCCACCAGGGCCACGGCCCGGCCGGCCACGGCTACTCCTCGGCGAACCTCGACGCGGGCACCCAGTACTACGCCTTCCGCATCTCCGAGGACGTCATCGGCATCAGCCTCGACACCACCGATCCCGGCGGCCACTACAACGGCTCGATCGGCACCGCCCAGCTCAAGTGGCTGGAGCGGACGCTCAAGGGCAACAAGGACTCCTACGCCGTCGTCTTCAGCCACCACACCAGCACGAGCATGAACAACACCCGCCCCGACCCGGCCCGCCCCGGTGAGAAGCGGCACACCGGCGCCGAGGTGCTCTCCGTCCTCTCCGCCCACGCCCGTGTCCTGGCCTGGGTGAACGGCCACGTCCACAGGAACGTCATCACCCCGCACCAGGGCTTCGGCGGCCGGTCCTTCTGGGAGATCTCCACCGCCTCCCACATCGACTACCCCCACCTGGCCCGCATCATCGAGCTGGCCGACAACAAGGACGGCACGATCTCCGTGTTCACCACCCTGATCGAGTCCGCCGCCCCGCACCGCACCGACTACGCCGACCTGTCCCAGACCGGCCTCGCCGCCCTCTACCGCGAGCTGGCCTACAACGCCCCCGGCGCCAACAAGACCCTCGCGGGCAGCGAGGCCGACCGGAACACCGAGCTGGTACTGAAGAAGGGCTGAAATTCACTCAACTGGGGTACAGCACGGCAACCTTCGCGCATCCGACGCAGGTTCTCCTTCCCGACCGGACCGAACATTCCAGGTTGGGGGAAGACATGCGCGTACGCACGACCCTGGTGGGCGCCACCGCCCTGCTCGTCTCGGCGGCCCTGGCGGCACCGGCCGCCGCCACCACCGGCGCCCGTCTCGACGACGGGCACACCGCCACCCGCAAGGCCGTCGAGGCGGCCGTCGCGGCCGGTGTTCCCGGAGTGACCGCCACCGCGAGGGACGCCCACGGCAACTGGTCCACCACCGCCGGCGTGGGCGACCTGCGCACGGGCGAGCCGCGGTCCACCGCCGACCGCTACCGCGTCGGCAGCATCACCAAGACCTTCGTCGCCACCGTCCTGCTCCAGCTGGAGGCGGAGGGCCGGCTGTCCCTGGACGACACGGTGGACAGGCGGCTGCCCGGCGTCGTCCACGGGCACGGTCACGACGGCCGGCACATCACCGTCCGGCAGCTGCTGAACCACACCAGCGGCATCGCCGACTACACCGAGGACGCGGACTTCGCCCGTGACTACTTCACCCCGGCGGGCTTCGCCCGGCACCGCTACGACACCGTCCGCCCGCGCGAACTGGTGGCGGTCGCGATGCGGCACGAGCCGTCCTTCGCGCCGGGCACGTCCTGGCGCTACTCGAACACCAACTTCGTCGTGGCGGGCATGGTGATCGAGAAGGTCACGGGACACCCGTACGCGACCGAGATCGAGCGCCGCATCCTCGGCCCACTGCATCTGAGGGCCACCTCCCTGCCCGGTACGAAGGTCACCGTGCCGCGGCCGAGCAGCCGTGCCTATTCGAAATTCACCGATCCGGACAGCCCGACGTACGACGTCACGACCCTCAACCCCTCGTTCGCCTCCGCCGCGGGTGAAATGATCTCGGACTCCGCCGACCTCGACCGCTTCTACAGCGCCCTGCTCCGCGGAAAGCTGCTGCCGCCCGAGCAGCTGAAGGAAATGAAGACCACCGTCGAGGCCAAGGGCATCCCGGACACGCGCTATGGCCTCGGCCTCATGGACACCCGGCTGACCTGCGGCGTTCATGTCTGGGGGCACGGCGGAGGGATCCATGGCTCCGCCTCGGCGGCGGTGGCGACGGCCGACGGCCGGCATTCCCTGGCGCTGAATTTCAACGGTGACTGGTCGGGGGACGCGGACCCCGTGATCGAAGGGGAATTCTGTTAGCCGCCGTTTCATGCACGACATTCCGTGTTAACCCGTACGCAATGTCCGTACCGCCTCATATCGGCTAACCCGCTTTGGACGGGGATGGCTCGATCTTCTCGATCATTTATGCAAGGCGGGTGGTCGCGTGCGGCACGGGCGCGGACTGCGGGTGCTGTCGGTCTACGAGGGTTTCTTCTCCGGAGGAGCCCGGATCGTGCACAGCGACGTCATACGGGGACTGGCCGAGGGCGGCCAGTCCCACCGGGTACTCAGCATCCACGGCGAGGTCCGGCGCGAGGCCACCCGGCAGCGCATGGAGGACGACGCCTGCTACCGGGCGCTGACCGCCGACGGGATCGGCGTCACCTCGCTCGGCCGCAGCGCCGGACTGGTGGACGGGGCTCTGGCGGCGAACGTTTTCAGCGGGCCCGAGATGGCCGAGACGGCCCGGGCGATGGCCGGGGCCGATGTGATCCTCTCCCTGAAGGAGCAGCCGCTGGCCCTGCTGAACCGGGCCGGTCTGCCCCGCCGCCCGGTCGTGGTCTGCCTGCACCGCTCGGACCCGGAGAACCAGGGCCCGGCGCTGGACGAGCTGAAGGCCGCCATCGCCGACGGCACGGTGGCCGCGTGCGTGTGCTGCGCCGAGTCCACCCGGGCCGCCTACGAGGCCGCCGGCATCCCGGGCCGGCTGCTGCATGTCATCCCCAACGGCGTCGACCTGCTCCGCTTCCGCCCGGACCCGGCGGCCCGGCTGGCGTTCCGGGTGTCCCTGGGCATCCCGGCCGCCGCCCCGGTGGTCGTCTTCGCGGCCCGCTATGCCCCGATGAAGAACATCCCGCTCCTCCTGCGTGCCGCCCGCGCCTGGCTCGCCCGCGAGCCCGAGGGGCACGTCCTGATGTGCGGTGCGGGCATGAGCGACACGAACCCGGCGCTGTGGTCCGACATCGAGGGCGCGTTCGGCGCGGACCGGCAGCTTGCAGAAAGGATTCGCCTGCTCGGTGTGCGCCGCGACATGGAGACCGTCTACGCCGGCGCCGACGTCGTCGCGCTGACCTCCGCCTCGGGGGAGGCGGCACCGCTGTGCCTGATCGAGGGCATGATGTGCGGCGCCGTGCCCGTGACGACGGACGTGGGCGACAGCGCGGAGATCGTCCGGGGCCACGGTTTCGTGACCCCGCAGGACCCCGACGCCGTCGCGCGGGCCTGGACGGCGGCGGTCGCCGGCCGCGCCGGCCTCGCCCCGGCACTGGCGGCGAGCCGCGAGCGCTTCAGCCGGACGCGCATGATCGCGGCGTACGCCGCGCTGCTGGACGGCGTTCACATGAGCACCGCACAGCTGCCGACGCTGCCCGAGCCGCGGTAGCGGCCGGGAACCCAGGTCAGGACACCCGGGTGAGGACCGGGAGGTAGCCGAGGGACTGGCCCGGGGCCGTGGGGTGGTACGACTCGGTGATCGCCGGCACGTCGACGCCGTGCAGCCAGGGGCTGGCCGAGCAGATCTCATGGCCGGCGAAGGCGGCGGTGACATCGGCGAAGGTGAAGCCGTGGCCGACGGCGCCTCGGGCGATCACCTCGTTGAGGTGGTCCACGGCGCCGTTGACGGCGGCGCGGTCCTTGTCCGCGAGGCCCATGCGGCAGGCGCCCCTCAGGTGGTACAGGTGCGGATAGCCCAGCACCACGACATGGGCGGCGGGCGCCCGGTCCCTGATCGCGGTGTAGAGACGGTCGAGGTTGCGCGCGAGCGTCCCGTCCATCGAGGTGCGGGCCCGGGAGACGGCGGACAGGCACCGGGTGTCGCCGCCCAGCGCGCAGGTCGTCATGACCCCGGCGAAGCCCGAGTCGCTGCCGCCGACGGTGAGGGTGACCAGGCCCGTGCGCGCGCTGAGGTGTCCGAGCTGGTCGGCGAGGACGTCGGTGGTCCGGGCGCCGTTGCAGGCGGCGAAGGCGAACGACGACGGCGCATGGGCCTCGGCCCACAGGGCCGGGTACGCCCGGGCGCTGCGCTTGCACTCCTTGCCGGAGGACAGGTAGTCGCCGGCTCCGACACCGGCCGAGTAGGAGTCGCCGAGGGCCACGTAGCCGGTGGCCGCGGGTGCCACTTCTGCCGTCGCGGGGTCGGCGAAGGCGCAGGCAGCCGCCAGGAGGAGGGAGCAGGCACCCGCCGCTGTTCGGGACTGTCTCATGAGTCCCCTCCTATCGCGGACCCGCCCGGCCCCGCCCGCCGTGCTGGTCCGTTCCGGTGAACGCTCACCCGGGCGGCGCAGCAGAAGTTGCCGGGAGGCGGCACGCACGAGGAGGGGCCACCGGTGCGGCCCGGTGGCCCCTCCTCTCCCCTCCTGGTGTCCTCCCCGGCCGTCACTACCGGGGAAGCACCACGACATAGGCGGCCGGGTCGCGGTCGGCCGACGCCATCAGGGCGGTACGCACCACCGCCGCCTGCTGCTCCAACCCGTCCCGCAGCTTCTTCGGGGTGATGTACACGACCGTGATCCCCAGGCGTTCCAGGTGCTCGCGCTTGCGGGCGTACTCCGACCACAGCGCGTCGTCGTCCTGCTGGTGGCCCTGCCGGGTCGCGCGGGTGTCCAGCTCCACCGCCACCGCCTGGTCGGGCCAGTACGCGTCCACGCCGCCGAGGTGCGGGCCGCCGGGCAGGCGCAGGTCGACGTTCCAGACCGGGTCGGGCAGCCCGTACTCGGTGACCATCCGGTACAGCCGGTCCTCGGCGATCGAGCGGCCCTCCGCCACGAGCGCGTCCACCGCGTCCACCACGTGGGGGCGGTTCAGCAGTTTGGCGTGGGTCAACTCCCGTACGATCGAGGCGGGTTCGCAGTGGCCGCCGCGCACCGCCTCGGTCAGCAGCCGCCGTACCGCCTGCGCGTCCGTCAGCTCCGCCACCGCGTCCGCCAGCGCCCGCGGCACCGGCGCCACCGGCAGGCCCGTCACCGCGCGCGGCTTGGGCAGCGAGGGCGTGCGCAGGACCCGGACGTAGCCCGCGGAACGCAGCCGGCGCAGCCGCGGGACCAGCACGTCGACGTGGTCCAGGGAGAGCAGCGGCGGGGTGGTCGAGAAGCCGTGGAGGGTGAGGGCGGCCAGGCCCGTGATCATCGCCTCCGCGTAGACCGGGCGGTGCGGTTCCTCCGCCGTCGGCTGGGCCGGGACACCCGGCGTGGACTCGCGGGCCGCGTACAGCAGCGCCCCGTGCAGACGCTCCTCGCTCGTCGGCGGTCCGGGGTGCAGCAGGACCACGTTCGGCAGCAGCAGCTGCCAGGGGCCGCCGGGGCGGCACTGCTCGGTCAGCTCGGCCGTCGTCACACCGTGGGCCCGGAGTTGAGCCGCCGTCAGGACGCGGCGGTGGACCTCGGAGAGGTGACGGAGGGGGCGGGGGGAGAGCGGGGTGTTGTTCATGGCGTCGGGATTCCCGCGCCCGGTACCCGCTGTAACCGCTGTTACACGCCCGTCGAGAAATGCGGACAAGCCGGGACTAAAGGTCAGGTGTTCGGATGCCGAGTAGGGAAGCAAAACCCCTGGTCCGATCGGGTGCGGACCAGGGGTTACGGCTACTCTTGCCCGAATTTCGTAACGGTCACCGGCCGGGAAAGCTCAGGCCAAGGCTCAGTGGCCGACGGACGTCGCATCGCACTCCTGGGCGCGCAGCGCCCGCGCCAGGTCGTCCCGCGCCTCCAGCACCAGCCGGCGCAGCGCCGGCGCCGCGTCCCGGTGCGCGTCCAGCCACGCGTCCGTCGCCCGAAGCGTCTCCGGGCGGTCCTGCAGCGCCGGGAACAGGCCGCGTACGACGTCCATGCCGATCTGGATGGACCGCTCCCGCCACAGCCGCTCGATCGCCGCGAAGTACTTCTCCGCGTACGGCGCGGTCAGCTCCCGCTGCGAGGGCTGGCCGAAGCCCGCGATCGTCGCCTCCACCAGGGCGTTGGAGAGGGCGTCGGACTCCACCACCTGCGCCCACGCCTGTGCCTTCACCGCGGCCGAGGGACGGGCGGCCAGGCAGCGCACCTGGTGCCGCTTGCCGGACGCCGTGTCGTCGCGGGCCAGCTCGGCCGCCAGCACCGACTCGTCCGCCACCCCGTGCGCGGCCAGCGGCTCCAGGAACGCCCAGCGCAGCTCCTGGTCCACCTCCAGGCCCTCGACCGTGGATGTGCCGTCCAGCAGCTCGCGCAGCAGCTTCAGGTCCGGCTCGGCGGAGGCCACGGTCGCGAAGAAACGGGCCCAGGCCAGCTGGTGCTCACTGCCCGCCCCGGCCGCCCGCAGCTCCCGCAGCGCGCCCTCGGCGAGCAGTTCCCCGCCGGTCTCCCGCCACTCCGGCGCCGCATAGTGCACCAGCGCCGAGTTCGCCCACGCGTGCAGCATCTGCAGCACCCCGATGTCGGACTCGCGGCCCGCGAACCGCAGCACCAGATCCACGAAGTCCCGTGCCGGCAGCAGCGCGTCCCGGGTCAGGTTCCACAGCGCCGACCAGCACAGGGCACGGGCCAGCGGGTCGGTCAGCGCGCCCAGGTGCTCCTTGAGGGTGGCCAGCGAGACGTCGTCGAAGCGGATCTTGCAGTACGTCAGGTCGTCGTCGTTGACCAGGACCAGCTCCGGGGCCTCGGCACCCGCCAGGTCCGCGACGACCGTGCGGGGGCCCTCCACATCCGTCTCCACGCGCGCGTAGCGCTCCAGCGCGCCCTCGGGCGTCCGCCGGTACAGGCCCACCGCGACCCGGTGCGGACGCTCCTCGGGGTGCTCCGCCGGGGCGATGGGGGCCGCCTCCTGCACCACCGCCAGCTCGGCCACCCGGCCCTGCGCGTCCAGCAGCACCTGCGGCGTCAGCGAGTTGACCCCGGCGGTCTGCAGCCAGGAGCGGGCCCACGCGCTCATGTCCCGGCCGCTGGTCTCGCCCAGCACCGACAGCAGGTCGCCCAGGCGCGTGTTGCCGTACGCGTGGCGCTTGAAGTAGCGGCGGGCGCCCTCCAGGAACGCGTCCTGGCCGACGTACGCCACCAGCTGCTTGAGCACCGAGGCGCCCTTGGCGTAGGTGATGCCGTCGAAGTTCAGCTTGGCGTCCTCCAGGTCACGGATGTCCGCCGTGATCGGATGCGTGGACGGCAGCTGGTCCGCGCGGTACGCCCAGGCCTTGCGGCGGTTGGCGAAGGTGATCCACGCGTCCTTGAAGCGGGTCGCGCCGACGTTCGCGAAGGTGCCCATGAAGTCCGCGAAGGACTCCTTCAGCCACAGGTCGTCCCACCACTCCATGGTGACCAGGTCGCCGAACCACATGTGCGCCATCTCGTGCAGGATGACGTTGGCCCGGCCCTCGTACGACGCCTGCGTCACCTTCCCGCGGAAGATGTACTCCTCACGGAAGGTCACCAGACCCGGGTTCTCCATCGCGCCCAGGTTGTACTCGGGCACGAACGCCTGGTCGTACTTCCCGAACGGGTACGGGTAGTCGAAGTGGTCGTGGAAGAAGTCCAGGCCCTGCTTGGTGACCAGGAAGACGTCGTCGGCGTCGAAGTGCGGGGCGAGCCCCTTGCGGCACATCGCGCCGAGCGGGATCTCCAGCTCGGTGCCGTCCTCGAACCTGCGGGTGTAGGAGTCGGTCACGTAGTGGTACGGGCCCGCCACCACACAGGTGATGTACGTCGAGATCGGCTTGGTCTCCGCGAACCGCCACACGCCGTCGGCCAGTTCACCCGCGCCGTTGCTCCACACCGTCCAGCCCTCGGGCGCCCGCACCTCGAAGCGGTACGGCGCCTTCAGGTCCGGCTGCTCGAAGTCGGCGAAGACCCGGCGGGCGTCGGCGGGCTCGTACTGGGTGTAGAGGTACACCTCGCCGTCCTCGGGGTCGACGAAGCGGTGCAGGCCCTCGCCGGTGCGCGAGTAGGCGCACTGGGCGTCCACCACCAGCTCGTTCTCGGCGGCCAGGTCCTCCAGCGTGATCCGCGAGCCGTCGAAGACCTCGCTGGGGTCCAGGTCACGGCCGTTCAGCGACACGGCGGTCACGCTCGGCGCGACCAGATCGGCGAAGCTCGCCGCGCCCGGCTCGTTGCAGCGGAAGCGGATCGTGGTCACCGAGCGGAACGTGCGCGGCTCGCCGTCCCCGTCGCCGACGGCGGACCTGAGGTCCAGGGACACGTCGTACCCGTCGACGGACAGCAGAGCGGCCCGCTCCCGGGCCTCGTCGCGGGACAGATTCTCACCGGGCACGGGCGGCACTCCCTTGTGATCGCGTGGATGACGGCTGAACAGCACCGATCCTGCCATGTGCCCCTGACGGGCAGCACCGGGGAATGGCCGGGCGGACACGGGTGTTTGCCTGGAAAAGCGTTCCCCTTGAGGAGAGACATGTCGGACAAGACCCCCGTCGACTTCTGGTTCGACCCGGTGTGCCCCTGGGCCTGGATGACCTCCCGTTGGGTCCTGGAAGTGGAGAAGGTCCGCGACATCGAGGTCCGCTGGCATGTGATGAGCCTGGCGGTGCTCAACGAGAACAGGCTGGACGAACTGCCCGAGGAGTACGCCGAGAACATGCGGCCCGGGGGCAGGACCTGGGGGCCGGTACGGGTGGCGATCGCGGCCCAGCAGCTGCACGGCGACGAGGTGGTCGGCAGGCTCTACACCGCGCTCGGCACCCGCTTCCACAACGAGGGCCTCGGCGTGAACCGCGACAGCATCGCCGCCGCCCTCGCCGACGCGGACCTGCCCGCCGACCTGATCGGGTTCATCGACAAGGACACCTACGACACGGAACTGCGCGCCTCCCACAAGGAGGGCATCGAGAAGGTCGGCCAGGACGTCGGCACCCCGGTCATCGCGGTCCCGGGCCCCGACGGCGAGCAGATCGCCTTCTTCGGCCCGGTGGTCACCCCGGCCCCGAAGGGCGAGGAGGCGGCCCGCCTGTGGGACGGCACGCTCGCGGTCGCCTCGGTGCCGGGCTTCTACGAGATCAAGCGGACCCGCACCAAGGGCCCCGACTTCAGCAACCTGTAGGTCACCGGACAGGTCACCGACTGGGAAAGCCCCCGTGAGTCACGTCCTCACGGGGGCTTTCCGTTTCTCCGTCTGCCGCCGTGAAGGGTGAGAAGACGATCACGAGGCAGGACGTCCACCTTATTGCAACTATCTTGCAAGTGCACACCAGCAACAAGAGTGGCCGGGCAGCAGAGCGGACGACAGAAAGGCCCCCACGTGTCGCACGTGGGGGCCTCGCCGGTCTCCGGCGGTGTCAGCGCCGGGCGCGCGCCCGCTGCCAGGCGTAGCCGGCCGCGGCCAGGAACAGGGTCATCGCGCCGGTGGAGTACAGCTGGATCCGGGTGTCCGGCTCGCGGGCCATCAGGGCGAAGATCGTGACCATGCCGGCCAGCGCCACCCAGGTCAGCCACGGGAACGCCCACATGCGCACGACCAGCTTCCCGGGAGCCTCGCGCTCGATACGGCGGCGCAGCAGCAGCTGGGAGACCGCGATGAACATCCAGACGACCAGGATGACCGCACCGATCATGTTCAGCAGCCACTTGAAGACGTCGTCCGGCCGCCAGTAGCTGAGCAGCACGCAGACGAATCCCAGCACACAGGAGGTCAGGACGGCGATCCGGGGAACCCCGCCGGAGAGCTTCGCCAGCACCTTCGGGCCCTGGCCGCGCTCGACCAGCGAGTAGGCGATGCGCGAGGAGCCGTAGATGTTGGCGTTCATGGCGGAGAGCAGGGCCACCAGGACGACCACGTTCATCAGCTGGCCGGCGCCGGGGATGCCGAGGTGGTCCAGCGTGGCGACGTAGGGGCCCTTCGCCACGACGTCCTCGGAGTCCCACGGGACCAGGGTGACCACCACCGCCATGGAGCCGATGTAGAAGAGGGCGATGCGCCACATCGCCGTACGGACGGCCAGGGCCACGCCCTTGACCGGGTTCTCCGACTCGGCCGCCGCGATGGTGACCGTCTCCAGGCCGCCGTAGGCGAAGACGGACGCGAGCAGGCCGATGATCAGGCCGTTTCCGCCGTGCGGGAGGAAGTGGGTCAGGTGCGCGGTGCCGGGGGCGTCCGTGCCGGGCAGCACGCCGGTGATCGCCAGCACGCCGAGGATCAGGAAGAGGGAGATCGCGCCGACCTTCAGTGCGGCGAACCAGAACTCGAACTCGCCGAAGTTCTTCACGGCCGCCAGGTTCGTGCCGCAGAAGACGACCATGAACAGTGCGACCCAGAGCCACTCGGGGGTGCCGGGCAGCCAGCCGGACACGATGTGTGCGGCGCCCATGCCTTCCAGGCCGACGGCCGTGCACAGCAGCACCCAGAACGACCAGCCGGCGGCGAAGCCCGCCCAGGGACCGATCGCCCGCTCGGCATGCGCCGAGAAGGAACCGGACGACGGATACGCGGCGGACATCTCGCCGAGCATCCGCATCACCAGCATCACCAGGAGGCCGGAGATCGTGTAGGCGACGACGATCGACGGGCCGGCGGCGGCGATGCCCGCGCCGGAGCCGACGAACAGACCCGCGCCGATCACCCCGCCGAGGGCGATCATCGACAGATGGCGCTGCTTGAGGCCGTGGGAGAGGGAGCCGCCGGACTGTTGCTGCGGCGGCGTCTCGGTGGTCGTGCTGCTGCTGGGCATTGGGCGCGGCTCTCCCCCGGGCAATGGGCGGGTAAAACCCCGCCAGTCTGGGCGGCCCGTCCGCTCAGGCGAAGGGGCCGTCCAGTATCCGGACATCCGCTGTACGCAGAGTCACCGAGCGATCACGCGGCCACCGGCGTGTAGTGCGAGGCGTCACCCTCGATCGAGTAGCTCTCCTTGCCGTCGATGCCGGCCGGGACGTCACCGGCGACGGTCACCCGGTGCAGGCGCCGCGGCTGTCCGTCGTAGTTGTCGACGGCGTAGTGCTGGGTGATCCGGTTGTCGAAGAGGACGAGCTCGTTCTCCGCCCAGCGGTGGCGCAGGATGTTCTCCGGGCGGGTGACGTACCCCTGCAGGAGGTCCAGGATCTTGCGGGACTCGCCGGCCGACAGGCCCACGATCCGCTGCGCGAACCCGCCGATGAACAGCCCCCGCTCCCCGGTCAGCGGATGCACCCGGACGACCGGATGGGCGGTGCGGTACGTGATGGACGTGAACTGGGCCCGCTGGGCCGCCTTCTCCTCGTCGATCTCCTCGTCCGGTACGGCGTAGTCGTAGTCGTTGGTGTGCTCGGCCCACAGGGTGTCGGCGAGGCGGCGCAGCGGCTCGGGCAGGTCCCGGTAGGCGGCCGCCGCGTTCGCGATCAGTGTCTCGCCGCCGTACGGCGGGACCGTGATCGAACGCAGGGTGCTGGCCTGCGGCGGGTTGAGGACGAAGGTGACGTCGGTGTGCCAGTGGTTGGCGCGGCCCCGCTCGCTGTCCACGGGCAGCACGTTCGGGGCGCCGTCCACCGCGCCGACCGTCGGATGGGCGGTGGTCAGATCGCCGAAGTGGCGGGCGAAGGCCTGCTGGCCGGCGTCGTCGAAATCTCCGGCGGCACCCGCGTCGAAGACGAGCGCCTTGTGGACGTTCAGGGCCTCGCGGATCGCGGCGACCTCCTTCGGGGCGAGCGGGCGGGTGATGTCGACGCCGGAGACGCGGGCGCCGATGCGGGCGGTGACCTTGGTGATCTCGATGGACATGTGCGGGTCCTCTCTAGGTGAAGGCCGGGGTCAGGTACTGGTTGGCGGGGCGGGGGAGGCCGTAGCGCTCCCGGAGGGTCTGGCGGGGGCCGTACGCGTCGCGGAACAGACCGCGGGCGCGCAGCACCGGTACGACGTGCTCGACGAACGCCTCCAGGCCGGAGGGCAGCACGGCCGGCATGATGTTGAAGCCGTCTGCCGCGCCCCGGGTGAACCAGGTCTCGATCTCGTCGGCGACCTGCTCGGGCGTCCCGGCGAAGGTGAGGTGGCCGCGCCCGCCGCCGAGCCGTGCGATCAGCCGGCGGACGGTGAGCCGCTCGCGCCGGGCCAGCTCCACGACGAGTGTGTAGCGGCTCTTGGCGCCCTCGACGGCGGACTCGGGCGGCAGGTCGGCGGGCAGCTGGGCGTCCAACTCCAGTGTGCCCTGGGGGAGTTGCAGCAGGCTCTCCAGCCGGACCACCCCGTGCTCGTACACGATGTGGTCCTCCAGCAGCTGCTCGGCCGCCCGTGCCTCCGCCTCCGTCGACCCGAGGACGGGCACGATCCCGGGCAGCACCTTGATGTGCTCGGGGTCGCGTCCGGCCCGCTCGGCGCGGGACTTGAGGTCGGCGTAGAAGGCCTGGGCGTCGGTGAGGGTCTGCTGGGCGGTGAAGACCGCCTCCGCGTACCGGGCGGCGAAGGCCCTGCCGTCCTCGCTCGACCCCGCCTGCACCAGGAGCGGGTGGCCCTGGGGGCTACGGGGGACGTTGAGGGCGCCGGCGACACCGAAGTACGTGCCCTGGTGCCGGGCCGGGTGAATCTTGCTGTCGTCGCCCCAGACACCGGCTGCCTTGTCGGCGACGACCGTGTCGTCCTCCCAGCTGTCCCACAGCTTCCGCGCCACGTCGAGGAACTCGGCGGCACGGGCGTACCGCTCGGCGTGCGCGGGCTCCGCGGCGAGCCCGAAGTTCCGGGCGGCCTCCGCTCCCGCCGTGGTGACGATGTTCCACCCGGCCCGGCCGCCGCTGATGATGTCCAGCGAGGCGAACCTGCGGGCCAGGTTGTAGGGGGAGTTGTAGGACGTGGAGGCGGTGGCGATCAGGCCGATGTGCTCCGTGGCCGTCGCCAGCGCGGTCAGCAGGGTGAGCGGTTCCAGGGCACCGGCCGGGCGCTGGGCGAGGTTGCTCCACAGCTGGGGGCCGTCGGCGAGGAACAGCGAGTCGAAGGTGCCGCGCTCGGCGATCCGCGCGAGCCGCACATGGTGCTGCAGATCGACGTGCGCGTACGGGTCGCTCTCCGGAAGCCGCCACGAGGCCTCGTGGTGCCCGGTGTTCATCAGGAACGCGTTCAGGTGCAGCTTTCTCCGTGTCACCGGTGGTCCTCCGTGACGCCCAGTGCGGTCAGCAGTCGTGTCCGGTACTCGCCGTGTGCGTGCGCTGTGCGGTCGACGGCCAGGTCGAGGCCGATCCGTCCCCGGTCGAGGACGAGGACGCGGTCGGCGAGCGCGATCGCCTCGTCGACGTCGTGGGTGACCAGGAGCACGGACGGGCGGTGGCGCTGCCACAGGGCGCGCAGCAGGTTGTGCATCCTGATCCGGGTCAGCGCGTCCAGCGCACCGAACGGCTCGTCCGCCAGCAGGAGTTCCGGTTCGCGGACCAGGGAGCGGGCGAGCGCGGCCCGCTGGGCCTCGCCGCCGGACAGCTCGCCCGGCCAGGCCCGCTCGCGGCCCTTGAGACCGACCTCCGCGAGGGCGGCACGGCCGCGTTCCGCGGCGTCCTTGCCGTCCAGGCCGAGGACGACGTTGTCCAGGACCCGGTGCCAGGGCAGCAGCCGGGAGTCCTGGAAGACCACCGAGACCCGCTCCGGCGCGGCGAGCCGCCCGCTGCCCGTCACCCCGTGGTCCAGGCCCGCGACCGCCCGCAGCAGGGTGGACTTGCCCGAGCCGCTGTGCCCGAGCAGGGCCGTGAACTGGCCCGTGGGCAGGTCGAGGTCGATGCCGTCGAGGACCGTACGGCCCTCGAAGGACCTGGTCAGGCCGCGGAGCCGGACGGCCGGCCGGGTCAGTTGCTCAGTGTGCGGCGCCACGACAGCACCCTCCGTTCGATCAGACGGACCACGCTGTCGGAGACCAGGCCGAAGACGCCGTAGATCAGCAAGCCGACCAGGATGACGTCGGACTGGCCGTAGTTCTGCGCCTGGAACATCAGGTAGCCGAGCCCGTTGGTGGCGTTGATCTGCTCCAGCACCACCAGCCCCAGCCAGGAGCCGGTCACGCCGAGCCGGAGCCCCACGAAGAATCCGGGCAGTGCGCCGGGGACGACGACCTTGCGGACGAAGGCGAGCCGCGACAGGCCCTGCACCTCCGCGAGCTCGACGTAGCGGCCGTCGATACCGGAGAGCGCGGCGTGCGTGTTCAGATAGATCGGGATGTAGACGACGATCGCGATGATGGCGATCTTGAACGTTTCGCCGATGCCCAGCCAGAGGATGAACAGCGGGATCAGACCGAGGGGCGGGATCGCCCGGTTGAGCTGCACGGTCCCGTCGATCAGCGCCTCCCCGGTCCGGCTGAGCCCGGAGGCGAGCGCGAGCAGCACGCCGGCGGTGAGACCGATCGCGAAGCCGTATCCGGCCCGGGTCAGCGAGGTCAGGACGTCCGTGGACAGCGTGCCGTCGGTCCACAGGTGGCCGGCGGTCCTCAGCACCGTCCAGGGCGCCGGTATCGCACCGGTGTCGAGCGCTCCGGCGGCGGAGGCGGCGGCCCACAGGGCGAGGACGGCGAGAGGGCCGATCAGCCGGGCGGCGGGCAGCCGGCGGCCGGGGGACAGGCGGCGGCGCCGGCGGACCTGGGGCAGCTCCCCGGCCTCCGCCGCCGCGACGGCGGTCGTCGTCGTGGTCACGGCGCTCATTTCCGGTACTCCTCGGGTACGGCCTTGGCGGCGATCGGCTCGAAGCGGTGGTCGAAGAGCGAGGAGACGTCGAACTTCTTCACGAAGCCGCCCTCGGCGAGCAGATCGGCCGTCTCCTGCTCCCACTTGATCGCCTCGTCCCAACTGGGCGGGAAGAGAGGCTTGTTGGCGAGCCTGGTGATGCCCTGTGCCTGCTGGAGGGTCAGGTTCTGCGTCTTGACGTAGAACTCCTCGTTCCACACGTCCGGGTGCTCGTACTGCCACACCTGGCCCTTGGCCCACTGCGGGATGTACGCGGCGATCGCGGCGGCCTTCGCGGGGTCGTTCAGCACCGACTGCGGGGCCCACAGCAGGTTCAGCAGGTCGACCACGTCGGTGGAGACGGTGCGGGCGCCCTTGGCCTCGTACTGCTTCAGATACGCGGGCACCTGGTTGTTGGGGAGCGGGGCCACGTCGACCTGCCCGGACTGCAGCGCGGTCAGGAACTGGTTGCTGGTCAGCGGGACGAGCTTCACCTCGTCGTACGACAGGCCCGCCTGCTTCAGCGCCCGCAGCAGGACGACACCCTGCGCCTGCCCCTGCGAGAACGCGAGCCGCCTGCCCTTGAAGTCACCGACCGCGCGGATGTCGCTGCCGGGCCTGGTGGCGAAGCGATAGTTGGGTTTGCGGGTGATGTCGATCGCCACGATCTTCGCGTCGAAGCCCTGGTAGTGCGCCTGGATCGGCGGGATGCCCGCGTTGTTCGCGAGGTCCAGCGACGTGGCGCGGAAGGCGTTGATGACATCCGGACCGGCGCCGATGTTCAGCCAGTCCGACACCGCGAACGGCAGCTGGGGCAGCTTCGCCAGCTTGAACTGCAGCTGCTGCACACCTTGGTAGGAGGCGATCTTCAGGCTGGTGCCGGCCGGGACCTTGTCGGCGAGCGGCCTGGTCGCGGCGCCGCTGGTGTCGGCGGAGGCGTCGCCCTTGGCGCAGCCGCTGAGGCCGACGGCGGCGGACGCGCCCAGCAGGGAGGTGAGAAAGACACGACGGTGCATGGGAGGACTCCGTGATTTCTGCATGCGGGGAAAGCAGGAAGACATGCGGAATTCCGGGCGGGAAGAGGGGAATTCACGCAGGGAGACACGCGCTCCGAGGCGCGTCGGCGCGTCAGCAACAGAAGGTGCGACAGCTCATGAACAGGATGTTCCCGGCCATGTTCAGCCCCTGTCAACATTCCGAGTTTCTGAATTAATTCGATTCGGGCGACGTGCCCCACGGGTCCCGGTAGAGGACGTCCAAAACCACGGATCCGCCTGCCACGGCGAGTACGGCCGCCGGGAAACTCGTCGGTATCACGGCCGCCGCACGGCTCTTTCCGGCCGCTTCCCGCAGCGCGGCAAGGCAGTCCTCGAAGTGGATCGTGCCCACCTCGGTCACCACGACCGTCTCCGGATTGAGCACGTCCAGCAGCAGCCCGGCCGCCCGCCCGGTGGCCCGCGCCCGCTCCACCAGCAGCCGCCGGGCCACCGTGTCCCCGGCCGCCGCCGCGGCCACCACATGCATCGGGTTCGCCGAGTCGATCACCCCGGCCGCCCGGGCCCGCCGGCACAACGTCCGCTCGCTCAGCTCCCCTTGGAGGCAGCCGCTACGGCCGCACGCGCACGGCTCGGTGCCGCCCGGCACCGGCAGATGCGCGATCGCCCCGGCCGCCGAACGCGGCCCGTGGTGCACCTCGTCGTTGGTGGCGAAGGCCGCGTCGACCACATTGCCCACGAACAGGTGCAGCACGCTCCGGCTGCCCCGGGCCCGCCCGAACAGCCGCTCCCCGTTCACCAACGCCCGCGCATGCCCGTCCACATGAACCGGCAGTCCGGTGCGGGCGCCGAGCAGTTCCCGTACCGGCACCTCGCGCCAGCCCAGCAGCTCGTGCTCGACCACGCTGCCCGTCTCCCGGTCCACCCAGCCGCCGACCGCCACCCCGACCCCCAGCGGCCGCCGGCCCGGCACCCCGGCGAGCAGCTCGCAAAGCCCCTCGGCGGCCCGGGCCAGCACCCACCCCGCATCGGTCCGCTCGTGCTTCAGCTCCCGCCGGGCCACCACCCGGCCGCGCAGATCCAGCAGTGCGACGGTCGTGTACGGCACGGCCACATGCACCCCGCCGACGAGGAACCCCGTGTCGTCCAGATCGACGGGCACGTGCGGCCGGCCCACCCCGTTCGAGCGGCGGGGCGCGGCGGACTCCCGGATCAGGCCGAGTCCGCTGAGCCGGGCACAGTGCTCGGTCACCGACGCGGGCGACAGCCCGGTCAGCCGGGCGATGGTGCTGCGCGCCACCGGCCCGTGCTCCAGCACGGACCGCAGCACGACGCTGGCGCTGGTGCGCCGCCGGTCGCTGTCGGCGGCACGCGGAACGGGGGAGACAAGGGTGGATACCGCGGTACGGGGCATGGAGGACCGTCCTCGGAAGCGGGGCCGACACGTCTCGGAAAGGCGAGGCGCGCCGCGAAGCCCGCCCCTACCCCGGGCGGCGACAGGTGGCCGTGCCCTGGCGTCGCAGGTCGACATAGCGACGCGAGGTGAAGTACCGGGCCTGGGCAACCATGGCTGGAAGAGTAGGGCAGGAAGCTGGATCCGGCCAGACGACCCGGATTCCTTTGGCAGGATTCCTTTGGTGGGACTCCACAGTTCTCACGGTGCGCCCCCGAGTGAGCGACACGCCCCTGCCTCAGTGACCAGTGTCACGCCCTGATCGGTGTAACCCGCACTCTTTGTCCGGAGCCCACCAAGCTCTCGTTCCGCCATTTGTCGAGCGCTGACGGTGATCGACCCGAGGCGGCTGGGATAGCGTCACCGTGTCCGAGCATGTTCCCGTCACCCGCGGAGTCCCCATGAGCACCGCCACCGCCACCGCTCGCCCCGGCGCAGTCCTCGCCGACCTGCTCCCCGCATCCCGCGTCCGCGACGCGGCCCTCGTCGTCGGCGGCGCCGTGCTCACCGGGCTCGCGGCCCAGGTCGCCCTCCCGGTGCCCGGGTCCCCGGTGCCGGTGACCGGCCAGACCTTCGCCGCGCTGCTCGTCGGCACCGCGCTCGGCGCCCGCCGCGGCTTCCTGTCCCTCGCCCTGTACGTGCTCGCCGGTGTCGCGGGAGTGCCGTGGTTCGCGGGCGGCACCTCCGGTGCGGCCTCGCTCTCCTTCGGCTACCTCCTCGGCATGCTGCTCGCCTCGGCGGCCGTCGGCGCCCTGGCCCGGCGCGGCGCCGACCGCTCGCCGCTGCGCATGGCGGCCACGATGATCCTCGGCGAGGCGATCATCTACGCCGTCGGCGTGCCCTACCTGGCCCTCGCCGGCCACCTGCCCCTCTCCCAGGCCGTCGCGCTCGGCCTCACCCCGTTCCTGATCGGCGACGCCCTCAAGGCCGCCCTGGCGATGGGCGCGCTGCCCACCGCCTGGAAGTTCGCGAACAAGCGCTAGTGCCCCGACACTAGACGCCGTAGTTCCTGCGGAAGAGGTTCGCCGGGTCATGGGTCTGCTTGACCCGGGCGAGCCTCTTGCGCGTTTCGGGGCCGTACAGCCCGGTGTTCCTGTCCCCGGCCCCGAAGGCGAAGTTGAGTGAGCGGCCGAGGGTGTCCTCGGCCAGCAGCGCGAACGCCGGGTCCAGCACGGCCCGCGCCTGCTCACGCTCCCCGGCCGTCAGCAACCGCACCAGGAACCGCCCCTCGCGGTACGGCACCGCGTTCGGCGCCGGCCGGGCGAGCGCGCCGCCCAGGTGGTTGATCTGCACCACGCACATCGGGCCCGCCCCCGGCCCGGTCGCCCTCAGAAGGTCACCGGCCCGCTCGACGTCCAGGTCCCGCAGTACCGCGCTGTCCCCGTAGTAGGCGTGCGGGAAGTCGGGGTCGCTGTGGATGGTGTGGCTCTCGGCGTACGGCATCGCGCGCAGCGAGTCCGACAGCAGCGGGCCGATCTCCCGGAGCGGGGCCACGATCCGCTCACCGTCGGTGCCGGTCCAGGCGACCCGGATCGAGACGACGTACGTGCCGCGCAGATGCGGGGGCAACGCGGGCAGGTCCGGGTACGGTACGGCGGCGAAGGACGAGGTCAGCCCGTCCGGCACGGTCCGTGTCCAGGCCTCGTAGGCCCGCAGCACCGCCGCCGGGTCCACCACGCCTCCGTCGAAGGCGAGCGAGCCGCCGTACAGGGTGCGCACCGGCACGAGCCCGATCTCCAGCTCGGTGACGATCCCCAGATTCTGCCCGGCACCGAGCAGCGCCCAGTACAGCTCGGGATCGGACTCCGGGCCGACCCGGCGCAGCTCACCGTCGGCGGTGACGACCTCCAGCCAGCGCACATGGTCGGCCGCGTACCCGAACTCACGGGCGAGGATGCCCAGTCCGCCGCCCAGGGTGTACGACACCGCGCCCACGCTCGGCGCCGAACCGTTCAGCGGCGCCAGCCCGTACGGCTCGGTGGCCGCGACCACCTGTCCCCAGCGCACCCCGGCCTGCACCCGGACGGTACGGGCCCCGGGATCCACGCCGATCCCGTTCATCCGCCGCGTGGTGACGAGCATTCCGCCGTCGTAACCGCCGGGCAGCCCGTGCCCGGTCGCCTGCACCCCGACGGGCAGCCCCTGGGCCGCCGCGTACCGTACGGCGGCCACCACGTCGGCCGCCGAGCGGGCGGGCACGATCACGGCGGGCCGCTGCGCGAAACCGAGCTGGAAACCGGCGAGTTCGTCGTCGTAACCGGCGTCGCCGGGGCGCAGGAGGGTCAGGTCCAGGTGCTCGTCCACGTAGGTCATGGCATGCAGCATGGCCGCATAACCTGACAAGTGCCGTCAGGTTATGCGGCCATGTTCAGCCGGAGGGCGGATCAGCCGACGGAGACCTTGTCGGCCGGGGCCTCGGCGGCCGGGACCGGGCGGTTCGCCTGGACCTTCTGCTTCACCACGGCGATCAGCACCACGACCGCCGCCACACCCACCGACAGCAGCACGGTCGTACGGCCGCTGCTCTCGCCCTCGGTGTCGGTCAGCATGTAGCCGAGGACGCCGACGATGAAGGCGGCCGTGACCCAGGTCAGGTACGGGTAGAGCCACATCTTCACGATGAGCTTCTCCGGCGCCTCCCGCTGGATGATCTTCCGCATCCGCAGCTGCGAGAAGCAGATGACCAGCCACACGAACAGCGCGACCGCGCCACTGGAGTTGACCAGGAAGAGGAACACGGTCTTCGGGTAGGCGTAGTTGAAGAACACCGCCACGAAACCGAAGACGACCGAGGCGAGAATCGCCGTCATCGGCACACCGCGGGAGGTGGTGCGGGCGAACGCCTTCGGGGCGTCGCCGCGCTGGCCCAGCGAGAACGCCATGCGGGAGGCGGTGTAGAGGCCCGAGTTGAGACAGGACAGCACCGAGGTCAGCACGATGACGTTCATGATCTCGCCGGCGTGGGCGATGCCGAGCGAGTCCAGCGCGGCGACGTAGGAGCCGTCCTTCTTGATGGACGGGTCGTTCCACGGCAGCAGCGAGACGACGACCAGGATCGAGCCCAGGTAGAAGACGCCGATGCGCCAGATGATGCTGTTGGTGGACTTGGTGACCGCGCGCTGCGGGTCCTCCGACTCGCCGGCCGCCAGGGTCGCGATCTCGCTGCCCATGAAGGAGAAGACGACGAGCAGCACACCGGTGAGGATGGCGCCGGGGCCGTGTGGCAGGAAGCCGCCGTGGTTCGTCAGGTTGCCGAAGGACGCCTTGTCGGCGTGTGCGCCCGGCAGGACGCCGAACACGGCCAGCAGACCGATGACGATGAACGCGCCGATCGCCACGACCTTGATGCCGGCGAACCAGAACTCGAACTCGCCGTAGGAGCCGACGGAGACCAGGTTGGTCGCGGTCAGCACGATCATCACGATGAGCGCCCAGGCCCACTGCGGCACGTTCGGGACCCAGCCGTGGAGGATCCCGGCGCCGGCGGTGGCCTCGACGGCCAGCACGACGACCCAGAAGAACCAGTACAGCCAGCCGATGGAGAAGCCGGCCCAGCGGCCGAGGGCACGGTCGGCGTGCGCGGAGAAGGAGCCGGAGGTGGGGTTGGCGGCCGACATCTCGCCGAGCATTCGCATGACGAGGACGACGAGGGTGCCGACGAGGGCGTACGACAGGAGGATGCCGGGTCCCGCGGTGGCGATGCCGGAGCTGGAACCGACGAAGAGGCCGGCTCCGATCACACCACCGATCGCGATCATCGACAGATGGCGGTTCTTGAGTCCTGCTTGGAGGCCCGAACCAGGGGTCATGGACGGATTTCCTTTACGCCAGGAGGAGCAGCTCGTATGAGCGGTGTACGAGTCGGTCCAGTGAATCCGAGGCGAACGAATTCGGGAACCTCTGAATCCGTATCGTTACTTGAGGTTCCCTTGAGGTTCTATGGCCCGGCTCACATTTTTGGCACATTTTGTGGCGCCGCCACCCGAGGCTGCTGCCCCCAAAGAGGCGTGTCACACTCATTGCATGCGCGTGTATCTCGGCTCCGACCATGCGGGCTACGAACTCAAGAACCACCTCGTCGACTGGCTCAAGGCGGCGGGTCATGAGCCCGTCGACTGCGGGCCGCACATCTACGACGCCCAGGACGACTACCCGCCCTTCTGTCTGCGCGCCGCGGAGAAGGCGGGTGCGGACCCCGACGCCCTCGGCATCGTGATCGGCGGCTCCGGCAACGGGGAGCAGATCGCGGCGAACAAGGTGAAGGGCGTGCGGGCCGCGCTGGCCTGGAGCGAGGAGACGGCGGCGCTGGGGCGGCAGCACAACAACGCCAACGTGGTCGCCGTGGGGGCGCGTATGCACAGCACCGAGGAGGCGACGAAGTTCGTCGAGGTGTTCCTGAACACCCCCTTCTCCGGTGACGAGCGGCACATCCGCCGGATCGACATGCTGTCGGCGTACGAGACGACCGGCGACCTCCCGCCGATCCCCGCCCACCACCCCGAGCAGTAGCCTCCGCCGGCTGGTCCGCCCCGCCCGGCCCGCTCGTTCGTCCCTCGGTCGACCGAGCCGGGTGGGCGGGCGGGCGAAGAGGACCCGAAAGGACACCCCCGCCGTGCCGGAAGGGCACACCATCCATCGGCTGGCCCAGGACTACGCCGCCCGCTTCCGCGGCACGGCCCCCCGCGTCACCAGCCCCCAGGGCAAGTTCTCCGACGCCGCCGCCCTCCTGGACCGCGCCGAGCTGACGGCCACCGAAGCCCACGGCAAGCACCTCTTCCTGCGCTTCCGGGACACCGACTGGGTCCACATCCACCTCGGCCTGTTCGGCAAGGTCGGCTTCGGGGACGCCCCCGCGCCCCCACCGACCGACACCGTCCGGCTCCGGCTCGCGCACGACACGTCGTACGTCGACCTCCGCGGCCCCACCACCTGCGCGCTGATCACGGACGAGGAGAAGCGCGCGATACACGCCCGTCTCGGCCCCGACCCGCTCCGTGGGGACGCCGACCCCACCGCGGCGTACCGGAGGATCTCCCGCAGTCGTACGACGATCGCCGCGCTGCTCATGGACCAGAAGATCGTCGCCGGCGTCGGCAACGTCTACCGCGCCGAGGTCCTCTTCCGGCACGGCATCGACCCGTACCGGGCAGGCAGGGACATCACACCGGCCGAGTGGGACGCCCTCTGGTGCGACCTCGTCGCGCTGATGCGCGAGGGCGTGCGGAACAACCGGATCGACACCGTACGGCCCGAGCACACCCCGCAGGCCATGGGCCGGCCGCCGCGCGTGGACGACCACGGCGGCGAGGTGTACGTCTACCGCCGCGCCACCCTGCCCTGCCACATCTGCGGCACCGGTGTCCGCACCGCCGACCTCGCCGCCCGCAACCTCTTCTGGTGTCCCGCCTGTCAGAAACGATGACACCGGGGACCCAGGACCTGTCCGCCGGATCCTGTCGCAGCCGCGGGGTCTGCCACAGGCCCTAGAAGCCGTGCGGCAGCCACGGGGCCACCGCTGATCCGAACGCCACCGACGCCTGTGCCAGCGCCCCCGGCCGAAGCTCCCGCACCCGTCCGGCGCCCGCCAGCGACAGCAGGGAGACCCCGCCGAGATAGGCCGCGCCCAACTCCCGTACGGACAGCGCCAGCTCGGCCGCATCGGAGGTGCGCTCGCAGGACGCCCCCTTGGCGTCCCCGGTGAGCCGCCAGCGCCCCGCGTTCCAGGGGCAGAAGGTGTCCTCGACGTCCAGTACGACGTCCACGGGCGCCAGATACGTACGCGCCGGCAGGGACGTGCCCACGTCCACGAGACGGAGGTGTCCGGCGTCCCGCAGCCGTGGCCGGCAGCGGCGGATGTCGGAGACCAGGTGCTGCCAGGCCTCGTCGACCGGCCGCCCCCGCACCTGCAGTGTCGTCATCAGGTCGATGCCGAACAGGAAACGCCACAGCGCGGCCCCGGTCGCCGGATCGAGGGCGGCCAGGTCCTCAAGGGTCACCGTCCCGTCGTGCCCGCTCGGCCCCCAGCCCGTCTTGGTGCGGAAGCGGGCGTACCCGGTGACCTCCCCGTCCCGTTCGGCGACCACGCACTGCAGGGCCGACGCCCCGTTCCGGTCGCTCTCCGGGTCGAGCAGGCCGACCTGCTCCCAGCCGGGCTGCCGGGCCAGCATGCCGGGGCGGCGGGGCACCAGCGCCGCGTACACCGCCTCGCACTCCGCCAGGACCGCGGCGGGCGGGGCGTAGCGCACCCGAACCTCGTCGGTGCCCGCGGGCAGGGTCAGGCCGACCCGGCCGGTGTCGATCTCGGCGTTGATCTGGAAGGTCGCCGTGCCGAAGCCGAAGCGGCCGTAGATGGCGGGTTCGGAGGCGAACAGGGCCGCCAGTGGCTCGCCCTTGGCGTGCGCGTCGTCCAGCAGCCGCCGCATCATCGCCGTCAGGATCCCGCGCCGCCGGTGCGTCGCCGCCACGCTGACCATGGTCACGCCGGCCGTGGGCACCACCGCTCCGCCCGGCACGGTCATCCGGAAGCTGAAGGCCCCGGACGTACCGACGATCGCGTCCGCGTCCCAGACGGCCAGGGAGCGGTCGAACTCGGTGACGGATTTGTCCAGTTCGCGCTCTTCGGGCGAGGCGGGCCCGCCCCCGAACGCACGGACCAGGTGGTCCCACCACCGGTCGAACTCCTCAGGGCGCAGTGTCTTCGGCTCGGTCCCGCGGTCAGTCCCCATGAGCCATGCCTATCAGGGCATTGCGGGACGAGCCAGTGAATTTCTCCCCGCCGGCGGCGCGATGGCCCCGCGTGCCGTTCACTGCGGGACGAACGACCCGGCGAACCATGAAGTTGGGCCTCGCACGAGGGACAAGTGGGACCTCCCGTGCCAAGCAGCCGGTCCGATGGATAGGGTCCCGGACTAATGGCAGCAGGACGAGGGCGGCGCGCGAAGGCCGAGACGTTCACGGCCCGGTGGAAGATGCAGTGGCACCGGGTCCGCGTCGGCCTGCGCAGAAGCGCCGTGGACTACTTCCGCGGCGACGGTTCCGACTGGATCGCGTTCGCCGGACTGCTGCTCGCCATCCCGGTCCTCATGGCCATGACGCTGGCCGACTCGGTGTGGTGCTCCCCGGCCACGCTGGTGCTGCCGATCGTCGCGGGCGGTCTGCTGCTGCGCCCGGCGAGCCTGCTCGGCCTGTACGCGGCGGGGGCCACCGCGCTGATCGTGGAGTCGGTACGGCTCGGCCCCTACACCGAGGGCCCCTCCCGGGTCACCCCGGGCGTCGTCCTGGTCGTGGCGGCCTGCGGTTTCTTCGGCCTGCTCACGGCCCAGTTCCGCAGCCGGGTCGGCGTGCCCTGGCGGCGCGGCGGCACCATGCTGTTCGACCTGCGCGAGCGGATCCGGGTGCAGAGCAAGCTGCCCAAGCTGCCGCAGGGCTGGCATCACGAGATGGCGCTGCGCCCGGCCGGCGGCCAGTCCTTCTCCGGCGACTTCGTCGTCGCGGCCCGTACCAACGGCGGCCGGACCCTGGAGGTCGTCCTCACGGACGTGTCCGGCAAGGGCATGGACGCGGGATCGCGCGCCCTGCTGCTCTCCGGCGCCTTCGGCGGCCTCCTCGGTTCCCTGCCCCCGCACGCCTTCCTCCCCGCCGCCAACGGCTACCTCCTGCGCCAGGACTGGGAGGAGGGCTTCGCCACCTCCATCCACCTGGTCCTGGACCTGGACTCCGGCGACTACGAGCTGTACTCCGCCGGCCACCCCCCGGGCCTGCAGCTGAGCGCGGGCAGCGGACGCTGGGAGGAGAAGGCCGCCGAGGGCCCGCTGCTCGGCGTGTACGACGGCGCGCAGTTCGACCCGGTGAAGGGCTCCCTGCGCCCCGGCGACGTCCTGATGCTGTTCACGGACGGTCTGGTGGAGACCTCCGACCGCGACATCGTCGAGGGCATCGACCGCCTCACCGGCGAGGCCGACCGCTATGTCGCCGGCGGCTTCCACGGCGCCGCCTGGCACCTCATCGAGGCGGTCGCGAAGGACGTCAACGACGACAGGGCCCTCCTCCTGATCTGCCGCCAGGCGTCGGGACCCGCCCGCTGAGGCCGTGCGCCTGCTCCGCCGGGAGGGACTGCCCGGGCAGGGGCCGTACGTCCCACCGCTCGTCCACGACTCGTCCACGGCGCGGTCACGGGCGGCTTCGCGAGACACTGGGCCGATGACACAGCTCACGCTCGCCGAGGTCGAGGCTCTCGCCCGTGCCGCCCATGCAGGACAGACCGACAAGGCGGGGCGGCCGTATGCCGAGCATCTCGCCGCCGTCGCCGCGGGGGTGCGGGCGCGGGGCGGGGACGCCGAGCAGATCGCGGCGGCCTGGCTGCACGACTCCGTAGAGGACGACGCACTGTCCCGGGAGTGGCTCGCACAGGCGGCGCTGAGCGCGCGGACCAAGGCCATCGTGGACGCCCTCACCAAGCGGCCGGGGGAGGGGCCGCAGGCGTACGCACGGCGGATCCTCGCCACGGAGGGCGCCCGGCTGGTGAAGCAGGCCGACCTGGCGCACAACGCCGACCCGGAGCGGCTCGCGGCCCTGGACGAGCCGACCCGGAAACGCCTGACCGAGAAGTACGCACGAATGCGCGCACTGCTCGGTCCGGAGGAGCCGGGTACTAGACGCTGACCTTCTCGCGTTCCTTCTTCTGGCGCTCGCGGGCCAGTTCGGCCGCGTCCTGCTCGAACGCCCACTCCAGCCTCGGCTCCATCGCGAAGCGGAACACCCGCTGCACCGGCCGGGTGCACAGCAGCGTGACGGCGGCGGCCGCGAGGACGGTGACCGCGGCCGAGCCGAGCACGCCGTACCGCTGGGCGAAGTCGAAACCGCCCGCGTAGAGACAGCCCTTCACCACGAAGCCGTGGAGCAGATAGCCGTACAGCGTGCCCGCTCCGAGAGCGGTGAACCACATCCTGCGGCGCGGCACCCAGGCGAAGAAGCACGCGGTCAGCAGCAGGGAGCAGCCGAACAGTGCCAGCGTCATGAGCGGCCCGGCCCACCAGGGTGCACCCAGGTCCTGCGCGGCGCTCTCCCGGTAGAACCAGCCGACGTCCATGCGCGGTGCGCTCCACCAGCCGACGGCCAGTGCCGCTGCCACCACCGGTACCGACGCGATCCGCACCCACCTGCGGCGCAGCGCGGTGAAGTGCTCGGGCTTCAGGCTGAGGCCCAGCACGAAACAGGGCAGGAACTGCAGGACACGACCGAGGTCGAGACCGCTTTCCGTGCCCGCGGAGACCGAGCCGAGCATGGCGACCCCCAGCGCGACCGGCACCGGCCAGCGCACCAGCTTCCACAGGGGGCTGAGCAGGCGCCAGACGAACAGCGCGCACAGGAACCAGGTCAGGTACCAGGGGGAGAAGAGGTTGAACGGCTGGTCGGTGACATGGCCGACGTAGCGCCGGAACAGCGAGTAGGCCGCCTGGAACAGGACGTACGGCACGGCGACACCGGTGATCAGACGCTTCAGGCGGTCCGGCCGCAGATCGAAACTGCGGGAGAAGTAGCCGGAGATGATGATGAACGCCGGCATGTGGAAGGTGTACACCACGTCGTACAGGCCTTCGAGGATCCGGCTGTCGCTCTTCACCGGAGCCCAGGAGTGGCCCACCGCCACCAGGACGATCGCCAGGTACTTGACGTTGTCGAAGAACGCGTCGCGCTGTTTGCCCGGTCTGTCCACCGGGGGCTGCCGCTCCTGCGTACCCATCGGGGTGTGCGGACCGGCTGCTCCGTCCGCCGGCGGCTGTGCCGGGGGGAGCGGCCTGCGGTTCTGGCCGGGGAGCGAGGCGGCGTCAAACATCTGAGGCACCCTAGCGTCGTGTGTGGGATTTCGTAAAACTCCCGCAGGCATTCCTGGTTAGCGGCTTCGTATACCCCCGATTTACCGAACTTGACGTCCGCACCTGCGTGATGATGGGCACACAGTAGGCCGCCTGTTCGTCCCTGTTGTCCGATTAATCCAAGCCAATTGGTGCATATGTCACGCCTGTGCGGTCAATTCGAATTACCTGCGCAGATGGTGTGTGCGCAGCGAAACGAAGTCGCGCAATATCCCGAGCAGTCGTCCGCGGAGGCCTCCTCGAATTACTGTCCGGCGCGCCCCTCGTGCCGAGCCCGCGCCCCACGTTGCGTCATGGGCCGCATAGCCCGGCCGGGTTGGTGGCACGATGGTTCTGGCGGGGGTGCGCGGACCGTACCTCCGGGCCGGGAGAGCGGACCGACCGAGGGTGTGATCAGTTGTGGCCATTTCACTGTCTGTGGTGCTGCTGTTGGCGATCATCCTTGTAGTGCTGCTGCGAGGGGGGAACATCAAGGCAGGACCCGCGATCGTCGCGATCCTCTTCGGCTTCTTCCTCGCCTCGACCGGCATGGCCCCGTCCATCGACCGCTTCCTGAACTCGATAGCGGACTCCATCAGCTCGATCAAGTTCTGACCGGTGCGGGGCGACCGGAGCAGAACGTGCTGAACAACTGAAGCAACGGGGGACCTCAGGAGTATGGCGCTGCGCGAGACGGATCCGGCGGAGATCGGCGGCTACCGGATCGAGGACCGCCTGGGCAGCGGCGGCATGGGCGTGGTGTATCTCGCCCGGTCCGCCTCCGGCCGCCGGCTCGCGGTCAAGGTCGTCCACGGCCAGTACGCCGACGACGACGAGTTCCGCATCCGGTTCAGCCGCGAGGTGGCCGCCGCGCGTCAGGTCAGCGGCGCCTTCACGGCCCCCGTGGTGGACGCGGACGCCGACGCCCCGCGCCCCTGGATGGCCACGCTCTACATCCCCGGCGAGGACCTCGGCACCCATGTCCGGCGCCACGGTCCGCTCCCGCCGCACCGGCTGCGCGAACTCGCCGCCGGCCTCGCCGAGGCACTGCGTGACATCCACCGTGCCGGAGTCGTCCACCGGGACCTGAAACCGGCCAACGTCATGCTCGCCGCGGACGGCCCGCGCGTCATCGACTTCGGCGTCTCGCGCGCCGCCGAGTCCACCGCCGCCGACGCCCTCACCCAGACGGGCCGGGTGATGGGCACCCCGCCCTTCATGTCCCCCGAGCAGTTCACCTCGCCGCACGAGGTCGGTCCCGCCACCGACGTCTTCTCCCTGGGTGCGGTCCTCGGGTACGCGGCCACCGGGCGCGGGCTCTTCGACAGCGCCGGCTACTGGGAGACGGCCACGAAGGTCGTCGAGGGCGAGCCGGACCTCGACGGACTGCCCGGCGATCTGCTCCCTTTCATCCGGCTCTGCCTGGAAAAGCACCCCAAGTCCCGGCCGACCTCCGACGAGCTCCTCCACCTGCTCCGCGAGGGCCGCCTGCCCGAACCGCGCCTGCAGCCCGCACAGCCGCACACCGAGCCCGTACGGCCGCGTGTGCGGCGCCGCAGGCTCTGGCTGGCATCGGCGGCGGGCGCACTGGTGCTCGCGGCGACGGCCTCCGCGGCCGCGCTGCGGCTGACCGGGGGCGCGGACGGCTCGCGCGGCGACCTGCCCGCCGGGTGGCACGCCTGGCAGGCCCGGGAGACCGACAGGGCAACCACCGCCGGTGGGTCGTTCACCTCCTGTGCCGCGCTCGACGGCGGGCTGGTCTGCGCCGGAGACGGCCTCAAGGCCGTTCGCTTCTCGCTGGCCACCGGCAAGATCGCGTGGAGCCTCCCGGAGGCCGACCACCCCGACCGGAACAACGGGGGCGGCAGCTACCCCGACAGCGGGGTGATCGGCACGCACGGACACGACGTCTACACCGTCGCCGACAGCAAGCCCCGCTCGGCCGAGAACAGCCGCTTCGTCTTCCAGGCCGTCGACGCCCGCACCGGGAAGGTCCGCTGGAACAAGCCCGTCGGCGAGGAGAAGCCCACCACCGTGGACGGCACGGTGGCCATCACGTCCGACGGCCCGATCGTCACCTACGGCGAGAGCGGCAGAACCTACTCCCTGCTGGACCCCGCCCACGGGACCCCCCGCTGGACACGCACCATGCCCGAGTACGGCAACTGCCAGGTCCGCAGCGTGGCCGGCAACGGCTATCTCGTGTGCGTCGACGACGACAGCACGTACACCACGGTCGCCCGGCTCGACCCCGCCCACGGCACGGCCCGCTGGGCCACCCGGGTGGACGGCCCCTTCACCTTGGCCGGCCAGACCGGCGGCCGCCTGGTCCTTGTCACCTCCCCGGACTCCCCCGTGGGGCCGGAGGCGACCACGATTCCTCCCTACCGTCGCATCACCCTGCTGGACCTCGCCGACCGCTCGCGCCGCGTCGTACCGCTGGACCGCGCCGTGCCCTGGGCCGCCACGCCCACCCTGGCCGGCGGCACCCTCTACTTCGTCCTCGACAGCGGCGAGATCCGCGCCGTCGCCCCGGCCACCGGCCGCACCCTGTGGGACGCCCACTCCTCCATCGAACGCCCCGGCTCGCCCCTGGTCTCCGGCGACTACGTCCTCATCGCCTCCCCGGGCGGCCGCCTCGCCGCCCTGGACCGCCGCAGCGGCAAGGAGGTCCACAGCGTGCCCGGCCGCGGCACCGGCCTCGAACCCTTCACCGGAGACACCGGCGCGCAACCGGTCCTCCATGGAGACGCCCTCTACGTCCCCTACGGCCTGCGCTCGGTCTACAGCGTGGACGTGAACACCCTCCAGAGCCCCTGACCGATTCGGGCACCCGGGGGACACGCCCATGGTGAGCCGTGTCCGGTGATTCTCATGGTCGTTGGAGCGAGCATGCGAAAGATCATCACGACCGCCACGCTGGCCTTGGCAGCCATGGCCATGGCCGCTCCCGCCCATGCGGACAACGAGTCGACCCCCAACTGGACCTTCGCGCCGGCATCCGTCTGCGGACTGGAAGGCGCAGGGGTGTCGGTGCTGCCCATCCTGACCGACTACGTCCCCGTCCACGCCAACAGCTGCTCGAACGGCAACATGTTCAATCAGCCCAGGCTCTAGGTCGAACGCCAGGATTCAGGCCGAACGATCGATACATCGACGCATCGATACATCGACGCATCGACACGGAGTGCTGGGCGGATCCCGGGACGGCCGAAGGCCCAGGGAGAGGAAAACACCCTCTCACCTGGGCCTTCGGCGTGAAGAGCGGGCGACGGGAATCGAACCCGCGTAGCTAGTTTGGAAGACTAGGGCTCTACCATTGAGCTACGCCCGCAACACTGCGCCGCAGGTCGGTGACCGCGGCACTGGAGGCATCGTAGCGGGTCGCCCGCCGCCGAGGCCAACGAGTTGGTTCCGGAGCCCTCGCGCGTGCCGTCTCCGGTAATGCGGCCGACGCGATCGTCCGGGGCATGTACCCTACGTGTCGCACCAGACGGGGTGTGGCGCAGCTTGGTAGCGCGTCCGCTTTGGGAGCGGAAGGCCGTGGGTTCAAATCCCGCCACCCCGACCACCGGCTCGACGGCACGTGATGATCGCCTTTTGGGGCGCTGACCGGCTGCGGTTACTATGCAAGCTGCGCGCCCGTGTGTCCCGGCCCACTCGGCCTACGAACTCCTCCGGGCGGCGAAATCCGCCGGACCAGTCTGGCTCCGGCAGAACCCAAGAAGTCAGCCACAAGGAGACCGAACCGTGAAGAGCGCCGTGGAGACCCTGAACCCGACCCGGGTTCGGCTCACTGTCGAGGTGCCCTTCGAGGAGCTCAAGGACAGCCTCGACGCGGCGTACAAGAAGATCAACCAGCAGGTCACGGTGAAGGGCTTCCGCAAGGGCAAGATCCCGGCCCGCGTCATCGACCAGCGGTTCGGCCGCGGTGCGGTGCTGGAGGAGGCCGTCAACGACGCGCTGCCGAAGTTCTACACCGAGGCGGTCAACGAGGCCGAGCTGAGCCCGCTGGGCCAGCCCGAGGTCGACATCACCGAGCTGAAGGACGGCGAGACGCTGAACTTCACCGCCGAGGTCGACGTCCGCCCGGCCCTGGAGATCCCGGACTACTCCGGTATCGAGGTCGAGGTCGACGCCGTCGAGGTCACCGACGAGGACGTCGAGAAGTCGGTCGAGCAGCTGCGCGAGCGCTTCGCCTCCACCTCCCCGGTCGAGCGCGCCGCCGAGGACGGCGACGTCGTCACCATCGACCTGGAGGCCAAGGTCGACGGCGAGGTGCTGGAGGACGGCATCGCCAACGGCGTCTCCTACACCATCGGCTCCGGTGAGCTCCTCGACGGCATCGACGACGCCGTCAAGGGCCTGTCCGCCGGCGAGGAGGCCACCTTCACCTCCGAGCTGAAGGGCGGCTCCGCCGCGGGCAAGGAGGCCGAGGTCACCGTCAAGGTCACCCAGGTCGCCGCCCGTGAACTGCCCGAGCTGGACGACGAGTTCGCGCAGCTCGCCTCCGAGTTCGACACCCTGGACGAGCTCAAGGCCGACAGCCGCAAGCGCCTCGCGAACATGAAGCAGTTCGACCAGGCCACCCAGGCCCAGGAGCGCGTCCTGGAGAAGCTCCTCGAGCTGGTCGAGGTCCCGGTCCCCGAGAAGCTGCTCGAGGACGAGATCAACACCCGCAAGCACAACCTGGAGCACCACCAGCTCGGCCAGATGGGCCTCACCCTCGACAAGTACCTGGAGATCCAGGGCAAGACCGCCGAGGAGTTCGACACCGAGACCCGCGAGGCCGCGGTCAAGGGCATCAAGACCCAGTTCGTCCTCGACGAGCTGGTCAAGAAGGAGAACCTCAACGTCAACCAGGAGGAGCTCACCGAGCACCTCATGCGGCGTGCGGCCTCCTCCGGCATGTCCCCCGACCAGTTCGCCCAGGCCGTCGTCGAGGGCGGCCAGGTGCCGCTCCTGGTCGGCGAGGTCGCCCGCGGCAAGGCCCTGGCCGTCGTGGTCGAGGCCGCCACGGTGAAGGACACCAACGGCGAGATCGTCGACCTGGACGACGAGGAGGAGGAGACCGAGGCCGCAGAGGCGTCGGAGACCTCCGAGGAGAACGCCGAGGGCTGAGCAGCCCTGCGGCGCCGGTAAGGCACGTACAGCGGGCCCTGGGGACCATCCCCGGGGCCCGTTTGCGTTGCCGGGCGGCTGACCAACCTCAAGGGGCGCGGGGAACTGCGCGCACGCCCCCCACGCACCCGCAGCCCGACGACCAGGCGCACCAGTCCCCGCAAACCGCGCCCTGCATCCGGTGGAGCCCCACGCGCTACGCCCCCGGCGAACACCCGCATTCCCGGGATTCCCCGAAGGGACCCTCGCGTTAGGGTCCATGAAAGGCAGAACAATGAGACGGCCCGGCGCCGTCGTAAGACGAGCAGGTGGATACGTGACGAATCTGATGCCCTCCGCCGCCGGCGAGCCTTCCATCGGTGGTGGCCTCGGCGACCAGGTCTACAACCGGCTGCTCGGCGAGCGGATCATCTTCCTCGGCCAGCAGGTTGACGACGACATCGCCAACAAGATCACCGCGCAGCTGCTGCTCCTCGCCGCCGATCCGGACAAGGACATCTTCCTCTACATCAACAGCCCCGGCGGCTCGGTGACGGCCGGCATGGCGATCTACGACACCATGCAGTACATCCCGAACGACGTCGTCACGATCGGTATGGGCATGGCGGCCTCGATGGGCCAGTTCCTGCTCACCGGCGGCACCGCCGGCAAGCGCTTCGCCCTGCCGCACACCGACATCATGATGCACCAGGGCTCCGCGGGCCTGGGCGGTACGGTCTCGGACATCAAGATCCAGGCCCAGTACCTGCTGCGCACCAAGAAGACCATGTCCGAGCTGACCGCGCTGCACTCCGGCCAGTCCGTCGAGACGATCATCCGCGACGGCGACCGCGACCGCTGGTTCACCCCGGAAGAGGCCAAGGAGTACGGTCTCATTGACGAGATCATCACGCATGCCTCGGGTGTTCCGGGAGGCGGCGGCACCGGTGCCTGACCGGCCCGGCCACGCCACGCACCGCCGAGACACCAGCCCCCCGAACGCCACCAGGACGGTGAACCCCATGAGCAACTTCCCCGGCGCCGCCAGCGGCATGTACGAAGGGCCCCGCCCCGACAGCCGCTACGTCATCCCGCGCTTCGTCGAGCGCACCTCCCAGGGCATCCGCGAGTACGACCCGTACGCGAAGCTCTTCGAGGAGCGCGTGATCTTCCTCGGCGTCCAGATCGACGACGCCTCCGCCAACGACGTCATGGCGCAGCTGCTGTGCCTGGAGTCGATGGACCCGGACCGGGACATCTCGATCTACATCAACAGCCCCGGTGGCGACATGACCGCCCTGACGGCGATCTACGACACGATGCAGTTCGTGAAGCCCGACATCCAGACGGTCTGCATGGGCCAGGCGGCCTCCGCCGCGGCCATCCTGCTCGCCGCCGGTACGCCCGGCAAGCGCATGGCGCTGCCGAACTCCCGCGTGCTGATCCACCAGCCGGCGGGCTCCACCGGCCGCGGTCAGCTCTCCGACCTGGAGATCATCGCCAACGAGTTCACCCGGATGCGTGAGCAGCTGGAGGACATGCTGGCCAAGCACTCGAACCAGCCGATCGAGAAGATCCGCGAGGACATCGAGCGCGACAAGATCCTCACGGCCGAGGAGGCGCTGCAGTACGGCCTCGTCGACCAGATCATCTCCACCCGCAAGCTGAACAACGCCGCGGTCCGCTGACGCGGAGCGGCACGCTCTTTGCCCCTCTTGGCACGGTGCACGTCAAAGTGAACCCTGCCAAGAGGGGCCCGAACACCGGGCCCGGCAAGGTACCGTCGGACATAAGGCAGCACCAGGAGCCGCTGGATTCGAAAGCGTCCAGGCGTCTCCCAGGCGAAGGGGAAGCACACCGTGGCACGCATCGGTGACGGCGGCGATCTGCTCAAGTGCTCGTTCTGCGGCAAGAGCCAGAAGCAGGTCAAGAAGCTCATCGCAGGGCCCGGTGTGTACATCTGCGACGAGTGCATCGACCTCTGCAACGAGATCATCGAGGAGGAGCTCGCCGAGACGAGCGAGGTGCGCTGGGAGGAACTCCCGAAGCCCCGCGAGATCTACGAGTTCCTCGAGGGCTACGTGGTCGGCCAGGAAGCAGCCAAGAAGGCGCTCTCCGTCGCGGTGTACAACCACTACAAACGGGTCCAGGCGGGCGAGAACGGCGGTCCGGGCGGCCGTGACGACGCCATTGAGCTGGCAAAGTCCAACATCCTCCTGCTGGGCCCAACGGGCTCCGGCAAGACCCTCCTCGCGCAGACCCTGGCACGCATGCTGAACGTGCCCTTCGCGATCGCCGACGCGACGGCGCTCACGGAGGCGGGTTACGTGGGCGAGGACGTCGAGAACATCCTGCTGAAGCTGATCCAGGCGGCGGACTACGACGTCAAGAAGGCCGAGACCGGGATCATCTACATCGACGAGATCGACAAGGTCGCGAGGAAGAGCGAGAACCCGTCGATCACGCGCGACGTATCGGGCGAAGGCGTTCAGCAGGCCCTCCTGAAGATCCTGGAGGGCACCACGGCCTCGGTCCCGCCCCAGGGCGGCCGCAAGCACCCCCACCAGGAATTCATCCAGATCGACACGACGAACGTCCTGTTCATCGTGGGCGGCGCCTTCGCCGGCCTGGAGAAGATCATCGAGGCCCGCGCGGGCGCGAAGGGCATCGGCTTCGGAGCCACGATCCTCTCCAAGCGCGAGCTGGAGTCCAAGGACGTCTTCGAGGACGTCATGCCGGAGGACCTGGTCAAGTTCGGCATGATCCCGGAATTCATCGGCCGCCTGCCCGTGATCACCTCGGTCCACAACCTGGACCGCGAGGCGTTGCTGAAGATCCTGGTGGAACCCCGCAACGCGCTCGTGAAGCAGTACCAGCGCCTCTTCGAACTCGACGGCGTGGAGCTGGACTTCGAACGCGAGGCCCTGGAAGCCATCGCCGACCAGGCCATCCTCCGCCAGACCGGCGCCCGAGGCCTCCGCGCCATCATGGAGGAAGTCCTCCAGGGCGTCATGTACGAGGTCCCGTCCCGCAAGGACGTGGCCCGCGTGGTCATCACGGCGGACGTGGTCCTCTCCAACGTCAACCCCACGCTGATCCCCCGCGATTCGCGGGGGCGGGGGTCGGGGGAGCAGAAGTCGGCGTAGCCCGTCCAGTACGACGGAGAGGGCGCCGGCGCCCTCTCCGTCACTATCTACATAGTTAGTATTAATGGCGACATTTCTGCAGGTTCGGGTGGGGTATGCCTCCGCGTGCAGATTCTGCGGCTTGAGGTAGCGACCAGATTGGCGTCATGTCGCGTTTGATGACCCCCCTCATAGGCTTCAGCCCTTCGCTCTCTCGGACGTTGCCAGCGGAGAGGCAGGGTCAGAGCAGTCCGTTGGCGTCCGATACGACCTGTATCGCCCTGAGATGGGTGGTGTCGAGGATGATGCGGATGACGGGACACCGGCGGGTGTTGTTCAGTCGATGAGGGTCGGCTTTTCACTACAGGCGGTCTCACACTCCGGCTCTGGAGCGGATCATTTGGCGTACGGCTGACTTCGACAAGCCGGAGCAGGATGAAAGAAACGCGTCAAGCGCACCTGCTGACCAGAGCGTAGATGCTTGCTGCGAACAGCGTCTCATCAGATGCGTTGGCTATTCCGTCGTGCGGCCGTGCCCGTTGATCCAAGATCAGCGGCGTGATTCCCGCAGGGCCCAGTCAATCCAAGTAAGAGGGTGGCCTCGGCAGATGTGCTAATCCAACTCCCGTCGATCCGCTTAATTGGTGATCCACCTCACAGTACTTCAGTTTCACAGAAGCGAGTCTGTCTTTCGTGAGATGATCAAGAGGTTGTTTGACACCTGAAGATTGTGAGGGGTTAAGTGAAGGCGATAGGGCGCTTTGCTGCTGCAGGCTTTATGGCTGCAGTGAGTATCGTTTCGTTCTCCGGGAGTGCCTCCGCTGGTGGGAGTGGGGCGTGGGTGTACACCGATGATGGTTCGCCTTATGGGGGTATAGGTCGGTGGACGGAAAACGGCGACCTCTTGGAATCGTGCGACCTGGAGAAGGATGGCTATGCGGTTTTGTCTCGCATACTCAGGTCTTCCGACGACGCTGTACTTATCAGGAATTATAATAACGGTGGCGAAGGGCACTGCAATGTCGTAAGCAAGAACCTGCCCGAATCTGTGGAACTTGATATTGAAGTTTGCCTCGCGAAGAATGGCGGCAACTACGAACGGTGGTGCACGAGGGGGCCGGTCCGTTGGTGAGCGCTGCTACAACAGCCAACACATGAGCCGAGTTGTCGGCGGATGATCAGGTAGCAGGCGAGTTTGAGGAACGCTTCGTGGATGTCGACCCGCCGTTCCCAGCGGACGTCGGAAGCCATGCGCTCACGCAAACGGCGCTCGCTCCCCAGGGATAGGCGCCCGGGCGATGTCGTGTCGTGTCTGCGCCGGGCGATCGGGTGCATCCGACCCGCGGCGGGCTGGCAGACGCGGCCGCGGACCGGCGGGATCACATCGGTGGCGAGATGGTCGCCGCGAGTCCGCATCGGACTCCGGCTCGTATAGGTCCGATCCTGGGCCTTTCCGTCTCGACCGTCCGCCGGGTCCTGGTGCACCACGACCTGGAGCGCCTGCCTTTTATAACCGGCCACCGCATCGCAGTGACCAATTTGCCGAACTGCCGCGGGTTCAGCCCCGGTGAATTGGGCTATCCAGGATGGCTTCGAGGCTGTGATCAGACCAGACCTCGCCGGCGGCAGGTAGTGCAGGTGCCGGTCCAGTGCCTCAGCAGCTAGGGGCTCGCTAAACGTTATGCGATTTGACCGCTGAGCTCCTGTGTGGCTGAAGTGGCGAACTAAGCGTCCCTGCATCAAGGGGCTCTGGTCTAACGAGCCAGAGCCCCTCGTGTGTGCAATTCGCGTTTTGCAGCGGTCAGATTGGTTTGCGGTCAGATTGGTTTGCGGACGTCGTTGCGCAGCTTGGCCGTGAGCTCAGCGGCGTCGCTCATCGAGCCGCCCTGGCCGGAGGCGAGAGAGGCGACGCTGAACGACGTGACGGTGACGACCGTGCTGTGGTCGCCCCAGATGCAGATCGGCACCTGCATGGTCTTGGGCACCCCCGACTCCGAGTTCGACGAGCCGCTGGTGTCGATCTGAGCCATCTGGCACTTCATGACGCCGTTGGAGAACCCTGCCGGGTGGACGGTCTCGGGGCTGCCGATCAGCTTGCCCTTGGTGTCGGAACCACTCTGGTCCTTCTCGGACTCCGCCTTGGCCTTGGCGAACAAGCCGTCGACGACCGTCTCCGGGTCGGCGACGGTCCCGTACACGCCGTGGAAGCCGAGAGCCTTCATGGTCAGGCCCTTGCCGTTCTGGTACTTGGCGCTCACCTCCGTGGGGTTCTTCACCCCCCACTTCTCGAAGTCCGATTTACCGGCGCCGCTGGGATCCGAGGAGTTGGAGCTCGCCTGCTTCGTGTACGTCCCGTTGATGACCGCCTCCGGCGCCGTCAGCTTGTGCGGCCCGTCATCCGCCACGCCGTTGCTGCTCCCGCTGAAGAGCAAGTACCCCGCCACCGCCACGGCCGCCACCACGGCCACCGAGCCGATGATCAGGCCCGTCTTCTTCTTGCTCCCGCCGGCCTGCGGCGGCTGCGGCATGCCGTACGGCTGCTGGCCGTAGGGACCCGGCTGCTGGCCGTACGGGTTCGGCTGCTGCGGCACGCCCTGCTGCGGGTAGCCGTACCCGGGCTGCGGCGGGCCCGCAGGCGCCTGCTGGGGGTAGCCGTAGCCGGGCTGCGGAGCCTGCGGCTGCTGGCCGTACGGGCCGGGCTGGCCCGGCTGGCCCGGCTGGCCGTAGGGCCCCGGCTGGCCGTACGGCCCAGGCTGCCCCGGCTGGCCGTACGGACCCGGCTGCTGGGGCGGCCCGCCGTACGGGCCCGGCTGGTTGTTGCTCATCTCTGGGTTCCCCTCCAGATGCTTATGTGTTCCGAACATCCTGGCCCAGGCCCGGGAAACGCATGGCACCGGGGGCCGCACCGTTACAGAACAAACGCGTTTCGGGACCACCCCGTGACACCTCTAAACTGACCCCCGTGACCGAGAACGCTCAGCAGCAGCCACCCGCGCCCGACACCGAACTGCCGACCCAGTACGCGCCGGCCGATGTAGAGGGGCCGCTGTACGAGCGCTGGGTAGAGCGCGGTTACTTCGAGGCGGACGAGAAGAGCGACAAGCCGCCGTACACGATCGTCATCCCGCCGCCGAACGTCACGGGCAGCCTGCACCTGGGCCACGCCTTCGAGCACACCCTCATCGACGCGCTGACCCGCCGCAAGCGCATGCAGGGCTTCGAGACGCTGTGGCAGCCCGGCATGGACCACGCCGGTATCGCCACGCAGAACGTCGTCGAGAGGGAGCTGGGCAAGGAGGGCAAGTCCCGGCACGACCTCGGCCGCGAGGCCTTCGTCGAGCGCGTCTGGCAGTGGAAGGGCGAGTCCGGCGGGCAGATCTCCGGTCAGATGCGCCGCCTCGGTGACGGCGTCGCCTGGTCGCGTGAGCGGTTCACCATGGACGAGGGGCTCTCCCAGGCCGTCCAGACCATCTTCAAGCGCCTCCACGACGACGAGCTGATCTACCGCGCCGAGCGCATCATCAACTGGTGCCCGCGCTGTCTGACGGCCATCTCGGACATCGAGGTCGAGTACCAGGACGACGACGGCGAGCTCGTCTCCATGAAGTACGGGGACGGGGACGACGCCATCGTCGTCGCCACCACCCGCGCCGAGACCATGCTCGGTGACACCGCCGTCGCCGTCCACCCGGACGACGAGCGGTACAAGCACCTGGTCGGCAAGCTCATCAGGCTCCCGCTGACCGACCGTTCCATCCCGGTTGTCGCCGACACCCATGTCGACCCCGAGTTCGGCACCGGCGCCGTCAAGGTCACCCCGGCCCACGACCCGAACGACTTCGAGATCGGCCAGCGGCACGACCTGCCGTCCATCACGATCATGGACGAGCACGCCGTCATCACCGCGCACGGCCCCTTCCAGGGCCTGGACCGGCTGGAGGCCCGCTCCGCCATCGTCGCCGCGCTGCGCGCCGAGGGCCGGATCGTCGCCGAGAAGCGGCCGTACGTCCACTCCGTCGGCCACTGCTCGCGCTGCAAGACCACCATCGAGCCGCGCCTGTCGATGCAGTGGTGGGTCAAGGTCGGCCCGCTGGCGAAGGCGGCGGGCGACGCCGTCCGCGACGGCCGCGTCAAGATCCATCCGCAGGAGATGGAGAAGCGCTACTTCGACTGGGTCGACAACCTCCACGACTGGTGCATCTCGCGCCAGCTGTGGTGGGGTCACCGGATCCCCGTCTGGTACGGGCCGAACGGTGAAGTCGTCTGCGTCGGCCCCGACGAGGAGCCGCCGACCGGCGAGGGCTGGCACCAGGACACCGACGTCCTCGACACCTGGTTCTCCTCCGGCCTGTGGCCGTTCTCCACGCTGGGCTGGCCCGAACAGACCGAGTCGCTCGCGAAGTTCTACCCGAACTCCGTCCTGGTCACCGGCTACGACATCCTCTTCTTCTGGGTCGCCCGGATGATGATGTTCGGCCTGTACGCGATGGACGGCACCCCGCCGTTCCACACCATCGCCCTGCACGGCATGGTTCGCGACCAGTTCGGCAAGAAGATGTCGAAGTCCTTCGGCAACGCGGTCAACCCGCTGGACTGGATGGACAAGTACGGCAGCGACGCACTCAGGTTCACCCTGGCCCGAGGCGCGAACCCGGGCGTCGACGTCCCGATCGGCGAGGACTGGGTCCAGGGCTCCCGCAACTTCGCCAACAAGATCTGGAACGCCACCCGTTTCGCCCTGATGAACGGCGCGACGGTGGAGGGCCCGCTGCCGGACCCGTCCGCGATGTCGGCGACGGACCGCTGGATCCTCTCCCGCCTGAACTCGGTCGTCGCCGAAGTCGACGCCTACTACGACGACTTCCAGTTCGCCAAGCTGTCGGACACGCTCTTCCACTTCGCGTGGGACGAGGTCTTCGACTGGTACGTCGAGCTGTCCAAGACCGTCTTCCAGGCGGGCGGCGAGCCGGCCGAGGTCAGCAAGCGGGTCCTCGGCGAGGTCCTCGACGTCACCCTCAAGCTCCTCCACCCGGTGGTCCCGTTCGTCACCGAGACCCTCTGGACCACCCTCACGGGCGGCGAGTCCGTCGTCGTCGCCGAGTGGCCGAAGGACAGCGGCTTCCGGGACCGTGCGGCCGAGAAGGAGATCGAGACCCTCCAGTCGGTCATCACCGAGGTCCGTCGCTTCCGCGCCGACCAGGGCCTGCAGCCGGGCCAGCGCGTCCCGGCCCGCCTGACCCTCGACGGCACGGCCCTCGCCCCGCACGAGGCCGCCATCCGCCAGCTGCTGCGTCTGCAGCCGGAGGGTGACTCCTTCACGGCCACGGCCACCCTCCCGGTCGCCGGCGCCGAGGTCGCCCTCGACCTCTCCGGCACGATCGACGTGGCCGCCGAGCGCAAGCGCCTCGCGAAGGACCTGGCCGCCGCCGAGAAGGAGAAGGCCCAGGCCACGGCCAAGCTCGGCAACGAGGCGTTCCTCGCGAAGGCTCCGGACCACGTGGTGGACAAGATCCGCACGCGCCTGTCCAAGGCCGAGGAGGACATCGCCCGCCTCACCGCCCAGCTGGAGAAGCTGCCGCCGGCGTAGCGGTCGTACGGCGATGAAGGCCCCGGAGCTTTTCAGGCACCGGGGCCTTCGTGTGCCCGGGACGGGGCGCTGCTCGCCGGGAGGCACGACCGCCCGCGGCTCCGGCGCCGAGAGGCCGACGGCGACTGCGACCCCTGGGGGCGCGGGGAACGGCGCGACAGCCCCCGCGCACCCGCACCCGGCAATCGCGAGCAACCACCCCGAACCGGTCCGTTGTCACCTCCGCTCCGTAGACTGGCACCGTGAGCGACCACCCCGGCACCAGCGACACCCCCGACCCCCTCGACAGCTTCGACGAGATCATCGAAGCCGAGACGACCCGCGACCCCGACCTCGCGGTGATCGAGGCCGGCAGCCGAACCCTGCGCACCCAGGGCGGGCAGCCGCACGCCGACGTGCCCGCGCGGCCGGAGGACCCGGAGGTCGACCGGGCGCTGCGCGAGGTCGAGGCGGACCTGGCCACCCGCTGGGGCGAGACCAAGCTGGAGCCCTCGGTCAGCAGGATCTCCGCGCTGATGGACGTCCTCGGCGAGCCCCAGCGCTCGTACCCCTCGATCCACATCACGGGCACCAACGGCAAGACCTCCACCGCCCGCATGATCGAGGCCCTGCTCGGCGCCTTCGAACTGCGCACCGGCCGCTACACCAGCCCGCACGTGCAGTCGATCACCGAGCGGATCAGCCTGGACGGCGCGCCCATCTCCGCCGAGCGGTTCATCGAGACCTACGACGACATCAAGCCGTACGTCGAGATGGTGGACGGACAGCAGGAGTACCGGCTCTCCTTCTTCGAGGTCCTCACCGGCATGGCGTACGCCGCGTTCGCGGACGCCCCCGTCGACGTGGCCGTCGTGGAGGTGGGCATGGGCGGCTCCTGGGACGCCACCAACGTCATCGACGGCGACGTCGCCGTGATCACCCCCATCGACCTGGACCACACCGACCGCCTGGGCGAGACGCCCGCCGAGATCGCCGGTGAGAAGAGCGGCATCATCAAGCAGGACGCGACCGTGATCCTGGCCCAGCAGCCGGTGGACGCGGCGCAGGTGCTGCTGAAGAAGGCCGTCGAGGTGGACGCCACGGTCGCCCGCGAGGGGCTGGAGTTCGGGGTCGTGGCCCGGCAGATCGCCGTCGGCGGGCAGCTGCTCACGCTGCGCGGCCTGGGCGGCGAGTACCCCGAGGTGTATCTCCCGCTGCACGGCGCCCACCAGGCACACAACGCGGCCGTGGCCCTCGCCGCCGTCGAGGCGTTCTTCGGCGTCGGCGCGCAGCGCCCGGATCCGCTCGACATCGACACCGTCCGCAAGGCCTTCGCGGCCGTGTCCTCCCCGGGCCGCCTGGAGGTCGTACGGCGCTCGCCGACGATCGTGCTCGACGCGGCGCACAACCCGGCGGGCGCCCGCGCCACCGCGGAGGCCGTACAGGAGGCGTTCGACTTCAGCCGGCTGATCGGTGTCGTGGGCGCGAGCGGCGACAAGAACGTACGGGGTCTGCTGGAGGCCTTCGAGCCGATCTTCGCCGAGGTCGTCGTCACGCAGAACTCCACCCCGCGGGCCATGGACGCGGACGAGCTGGCCGCGATCGCCGTGGAGGTGTTCGGCGAGGAGAGGGTGCAGGTCGAGCCGCGGCTGCCGGACGCCCTGGAGGCGGCGATCACGCTGGCCGAGGAGGAGGGCGAGTTCGCGGGCGGCGGCGTGCTGGTCACCGGTTCCGTCATCACCGTCGGCGAGGCCCGGCTGCTGCTGGGGAAGGGCTGAGGATCGTAGATGCGTACGCTCTGTGCATCGACCCTGATCGGCGAGTTCTTCGTCATCGGGTTCGCCGGGCTCGTCGCCATGAAGGACCCGGGCCTGTCCATGTCCACGGTGTGGCTGGTCAGCGGCATCGCCATGCTGCTGTGCGTGCTGCTGTGCGGCATGGTGACCCGGCCCGGCGGGGTGGCCCTCGGCTGGGCGCTGCAGATCGCGCTGATCGCCTCCGGTGTCTTCGTCCCGACCATGTACTTCATGGGCGCGGTGTTCGCGGCGCTGTGGTGGGCGTCGGTGCACTTCGGCAGAAAGGTGGACGAGGCGAAGGCCAGATTCGCCGCGCAGGCGGAGTCCGGATCCTCCACAGCTGACGCTGCGTAACGGGCGTCCCGACACGCCCTGTAACCTCGTCCCACCGCACACGCCAGTCGTAAGGAGTCCTCCCGTGAGCCAGCGCACCCTCGTCCTCCTCAAGCCCGACGCCGTCCGTCGAGGCCTGACCGGCGAGATCATCAGCCGTATCGAGCGCAAGGCCGGCTGGCAGATCACCGCGCTGGAACTGCGCACCCTGGACCAGGAGACCCTGGAGCAGCACTACGGCGAGCACAAGGGCAAGCCCTTCTACGAGCCGCTGGTCGAGTTCATGTCCTCCGGCCCGGTCGTCGCGCTGATCGTCGAGGGCGAGCGGGTCATCGAGGGCGTGCGCGCGCTCGCCGGGCCGACCGACCCGATCGCCGCCGCGCCCGGCTCCATCCGCGGCGACTACGGCGTGATCGTCCGCGAGAACCTGATCCACGCCTCGGACTCCGAGGAGTCCGCCGAGCGCGAGGTGAAAATCTTCTTCCCGGGCCGGGCGTGAACTGCGGGTGCTTTAGTTTTCGGTAATTTTTCTGAGGGGACGTCAGCTCCGCCCGCTGGTGCCCGACCAGGGACGGCCGTACATTTCCGGCCGTCCCTTGGCATATGCCTTGCCGATCGGGGGAACGCGTGCCTCCGTTGGACCGTCTCCACAAGCGGGGCGGCCCGCCATCTGGTGACAATGGCGGAGACCCTCGCGCAGTGTCCGTGCAGGCGCGTTTACGATGGAAGCCTTCACGTCACAGCACCCGCCTCGCCGTCCTGACATGCCCTCAAAAGCTCGGGAAGGCCAGATGAATCCGGATGGGGAACTCAATGTCGTTCATCGGCCGTGACATGGCTGTCGACCTCGGGACCGCCAACACGCTGGTGTACGTCAGGGGTCGCGGAATCGTCCTCAACGAACCGTCCGTCGTCGCGATCAACACCAACACCGGTGGGATCCTCGCGGTCGGTGCCGAAGCGAAGAAGATGATCGGCCGGACGCCGGGCAACATCGTGGCCGTCCGCCCGCTGAAGGACGGCGTGATCGCCGACTTCGAGATCACCGAGCGGATGCTCCGCTACTTCATCCTGAAGATCCACAAGCGGCGGTATCTCGCCCGTCCGCGGGTCGTCGTCTGTGTGCCCTCGGGCATCACGGGTGTCGAGCGCCGCGCCGTGATCGAGGCGTCCTCCCAGGCCGGTGCCCGCCAGGTGCACATCATCGAGGAGCCCATGGCGGCCGCCATCGGCTCCGGCCTGCCGGTCCACGAGGCCACCGGCAACATGGTGGTGGACATCGGCGGCGGCACCACGGAGGTCGCGGTCATCTCGCTCGGCGGCATCGTCACCGCGCAGTCCATCCGGGTCGCGGGCGACGAACTGGACAACGCGATCATCCAGTACATCAAGAAGGAGTACAGCCTTCTGCTGGGTGAGCGCACGGCCGAGCAGATCAAGATCACGATCGGTTCCGCGTACGACCTCGACGCCGACGAGCACACCGAAGTCCGCGGCCGGGACCTGGTCTCCGGGCTGCCGAAGACGGTCGTGATCTCGGCCGCCGAGGTCCGCAAGGCGATCGAGGAGCCCGTCAACGCGATCGTGGACGCGGTCAAGACGACCCTCGACAAGTGCCCGCCGGAGCTGTCCGGCGACATCATGGACCGAGGAATCGTTCTGACCGGCGGCGGAGCCCTGCTGCGCGGGCTCGACGAGCGGCTGCGGCGGGAGACCGGCATGCCGATCCACATCGCCGAGGACCCGCTGGACAGCGTCGCGCTCGGCTCCGGCAAGTGCGTCGAGGAGTTCGAGGCGCTGCAGCAGGTCCTGGACGCCCAGCCCCGCAGATGACCTGACACTTCGATTCCGCCGTACGAGAGGTTCTCCGCTCGTGCGGCGGATCGTTGATGAGAGGCATAAGCTCCCACAAATGGCCCCTCGGGCTTGCGTTTCGCGTATCGCGCCCGCAAAGGGGCTCCCGAATTCCTATTGAGGAAGGGCACGGCCGCCGCACGTGAGGGACACGAAAGAGAGCCGGCTGCTCCTGGTCCTGCTGGTTGCCATCGCATTCGCGCTGATCACGGTGGACATCCGCGGGGGCAGGAACTCCCCGGTCGAGGGTGCCCGGCAGGCCGCGGCCGCGGTGTTCGGCCCGGTCGAGAACGGGCTGTCCTCGGCGGTCGACCCGGTCGGCAACGCCGTGTCGGCGATCCGGGACTCCGGCAGCCGGCACGACCGGCTCGCCGCCCTGGAGAAGGAGAACGCGGCCCTCAAGGCGAAACTCGGCAGCGACGACCGCAACCGCAGTCGCCTGGGCCAGCTCGACAGGATGCTGAAGATCGCCGGCGAGGGCCAGTACGGCATCAAGGGCGCCCAGGTCATCGCCATAGGAGCGGCGCAGGGCTTCTCCTGGACCATCACCATCGACGCCGGCGCCAACGACGGCATCAAGCGCGACATGACCGTTCTCAACGGCGACGGGCTCGTCGGCCGGGTCACCACGGTCGGCCCCGACACCTCCACCGTGCTGCTCGCCAACGACCCCGACTTCACCGTCGGCACCCGCATGGAGGGCAGCGACGAACTCGGCTTCGCCTCCGGGCAGGGCGACCGCCCGCTGCGCGTGGAACTGCTCAACGGCAAGGCGGAGGTGAAGAAGGGCGACCGGCTCGTCACCTTCGGCTCGGAGGCCGACCGGCCCTTCGTGCCCGGCGTGCCGGTCGGCGTGATCTCCCGCGTCGAGCCCTCCAACGGCGGCCTCACCCGCACGATCTACGTCACCCCGTACGTCGGCTTCACCAAGCTGGACATCGTCGGTGTGGTCGTCCAGGCCCCGAAGAAGGACCCGCGTGACGAAGTCCTGCCGGCCAAGCCCAAGCCGGTTCCGACGCCGACGGTGACGGTCACCGTCAACCCGTCCGCCGACGCGACCGCCAACGACGAACAGCAGTAGGAGCTGAATCCCCATGCGTGTCAACCGGATCCTGCTCTCCTCCGCGCTGGTCGTCGTGGCCCTGGTGATCCAGGTGAGCGTCCTCGCCCGCCTGCATCTGCCGGGCGCCGTCCCCGACCTGCTGCTGCTCACCGTCCTCGGCCTGGCCATGGTGTACGGCCATGTCGGCGGCGCCCTCGTCGGCTTCGGCGCCGGTCTGCTCGCCGACCTCGCGCCGCCCGCCGACCACGCGGCCGGCCGCTACGCCCTCGTGCTGTGCGTCACCGGCTACTTCGCCGGGCTCATCAGGCCGGAGAACGGCCGCCTGAAGTCGGCGACCGGCCCGATGGCCGTCGTGGTCGCCGCCGCCATCGGCTCCACGCTGCTGTACGCGGGCGTCGGCGCGCTGGTCGGCGACACCGCCGCCCGCCATGTCGGCCTGCCCGGGCTGCTGTTCTCGGCGGCCCTGTACGACCTGCTGCTCGCTCCGTTCGTGGTCCCCGGGATCATGTGGCTGGCGCGCCGTTCCGACAACGACCCGCTCGCCGAGACCGGCCCCGCCACCAAGGCCGGCGACATCTCCACCGGCTGGCTCTCCTCCGGCACCGGCCTGCGCATCGGCAGCCAGCGCGGCGGCCTCGGCGCGCTGAAGGCCAAGGCCCGCACCCGCTCCGCACGGGTCGGCCGGATCAAGGGGGTCAAGCGGCTGTGAGTGCCCACGAGTTCACCCGAACGGGTCAGCCTTCGCGGAACGCGGGCTCACCGGCCGGTCGTTCATCAAGCGTCCATGTCCTCGCATCTGCGCACTGAGAGGGGGAGACAACCGCAGTGACCAACATCCCCGAGACCGGTCGGACCCCACGGGTGCAGATCCGGCTCGTCGTGATCCAGATCCTCGTCCTCTCCCTCCTCGGCACGCTCGGCGGCCGGCTCTGGTACCTGCAGATCCGCGAGGGCGCCCAGTACCAGAAGGAGGCCTCCGGCAACCACGTCCAGCAGGTCGTCGACCCCGCCGTGCGCGGCGACATCCTGGACGCCCGCGGCGTGCCCCTCGCCGACAACGAGACCCGCCTGGTCGTCTCCGCCTCCCGTACCGACCTGCTCAAGCAGAAGGACGACGGCAGGGCGGTCCTCACCAAGCTGGCCGGCGTCCTCGGCATAAAGCCCGAGGAGGTCATCCAGAAGGTCCGGCTGTGCGACGCCAAGACCCCCCAGCCGTGCTGGAACGGCTCGCCGTACCAGCCGATCCCGATCACCGACGAGGCCACCCCCAAGCAGGCCCTGCAGATCCGCGAGCGCTCCGAGGACTTCCCCGGCATCACCGCCGAGCCCGAGGCCGTGCGCCGCTACCCGGGGCCGGGCAAGTCCAACACCGCGCAGGTGCTCGGCTATCTCTCGCCCGTCACCGACGCCGAGATCCAGAAGGCCAAGGACACCGACTCGCCCTATCTGCGCTCCGACATGGTCGGCCGCTCCGGCCTGGAGCGGCAGTACGACAAGGAGCTGCGCGGCAAGGCCGGCGTCACCCGCTATGAGGTGGACAACCTCGGCCGGGTCATCGGCAAGGCCAAGTCGGATGCCGCCGAGCCCGGTTCGAACCTGGTCACCAGCATCGACTCCCGGGTGCAGCGCGTCGCCGAGTACGAACTCGACAAGGCGATGAAGGCCGCCCGCGGAACGTACGACAAGATCACCGGCGAGAACTACAAGGCCGACTCCGGCGCCGTCATCGTCATGGAGGCCAAGACCGGCCGGATCGTCGCGATGGCCTCGGCACCCACCTACGACCCGAACGTGTGGGTGGGCGGCATCTCCGCCAAGGACTACAAGGCCCTCACCGGCAAGGACTCCGACTACCCGCTGCTCAACCGGGCCATACAGGGCCAGGCCGCACCCGGCTCCACGTTCAAGGTGGTCTCCACGGCCGCCGCGGTCAACGCCGGCTACGCCTGGGACGGCGGCTACCCGTGCACCAGTTCGTACTCGGTCGGCGGCCAGGTCTTCAAGAACTTCGAGGGCGAGAACTTCGGCGACATCTCCCTCGGACGCGCCCTGGAGGTCTCCTGCGACACCGTCTTCTACGGCCTCGCGGACAGGGAGTGGAAGAGGGACGGCGGCATCAACCCCAAGAAGGGCCAGCCGAAGGACTACTTCTTCAAGACCGCCCACCAGTTCGGCCTCGGCAAGGAGACCGGCATCGACCTCCCCAACGAGGTCCGCGGCCGTGTCCCCGACCGCCAGTGGAAGCTCGACTACTGGAAGGCCAACAAGGACGCCTGGTGCAAGAGCGGCAAGAAGGACGGCTCCTACGTCGAGAAGATCGCCTACGAGAACTGCCTCGAAGGCAACAAGATGCGTGAGGGCGACGAGATCAACTACTCCATCGGCCAGGGCGACACCCTCGTCACGCCGATCCAGGAGGCGATGATCTACGGCGCCGTAGCCAACGGCGGCACCGAGTACTACCCGACCATCGGCAAGGCGATCATCAGCGCCGACGGCAAGACCGTCCGGGAGATCAAGCCCAGGGTGCAGCGCAAGCTGCCCGTCAGCCAGGCCACCCTCAAGGGCATGGACGACGCCTTCGCGGGCGTCATCACCCGAGGTACCGCCGCATGGAAGTTCGGCGGCTGGCCGCAGAACAAGATCCCGCTGCACGGCAAGACCGGTACGGCGGAGGTCTACGGCAAGCAGACCACAGGCTGGCTGGCCACGTACTCCAAGGACTACTCGGTGATCATGACGATCTCCCAGGCCGGTACCGGTTCCGGTTCCGCCGGTGAGGCCGTGCGCAACATCTACAGCGCGCTCTACGGCGTCCAGGGCGACGGTTCCATCGACAAGAAGAAGGCGCTGCTGCCCACGCCGCAGAAGGGCCTGCCGAAGGTCCGCAAGGACGGCACGATCATCAACCCCAAGGTCACCGGCGACCCCGCCAAGGACACCGAGAAGGCCCAGCAGGACAACCCCAGCAACGGGGACGACCAGCAGCCCGCCACCTCGCCCTCGCCCACCACGCGCAACCGCGACACCCGCAGACGGCCACGCAGGAACGGCACGAGGGGAAGCCGGAGGATGCCCTCATGACCGGCGCGAACAGCTTCTCCGTCTCCGGGTACGGCCCCGAGCGGGCCGGCTGGACCAGGATCTTCGCCCGTGACTCGCTCACCCGCCGGCTCGACTGGCCGATCCTGTTCGCGGCCACCGGGCTGTCCCTGCTGGGCTCGCTGCTGGTGTACTCCGCGACCCGCAACCGCACCGAGATCAACCAGGGCGACCCGTACTACTTCCTGATCCGCCACCTGATGAACCTGGGCATCGGGTTCGCCCTGATGATCGGCACGATCTGGCTCGGCCACCGCGCCCTGCGCAACGCCGTGCCGATCCTCTACGGCATCTCGCTGTTCGGGGTGCTGCTGGTGCTCACCCCGGTCGGCGCCACCATCAACGGCAGCCGCAACTGGATCGTGTTCGGCGGCGGCTTCTCGCTCCAGCCCGCCGAGTTCGTGAAGATCACGATCATCCTGGGCATGGCGATGATACTGGCGGCCCGGGTCGACGCCGGGGACAAGCCGTACCCCGACCACCGCACGGTCGTGCAGTCACTCGGCCTCGCGGCCGTGCCGATCCTGATCGTGCTGCTCATGCCCGACCTCGGCACGGTCCTGGCCATGGTGGCCATCATCCTGGGCGTGCTGCTCGCCTCCGGCGCCTCCAACCGCTGGGTCTTCGGCCTGCTCATCGCCGGTGTGCTGGGCTGTGTCGCCATCTGGCAGCTGCACATCCTGGACGAGTACCAGATCAACCGCTTCGCCGCCTTCGCCAACCCGGACCTGGACCCCGCGGGCGTCGGCTACAACACCAACCAGGCCCGTATCGCCATCGGCTCCGGCGGCCTGACCGGCGCCGGCCTCTTCCACGGCTCGCAGACCACCGGCCAGTTCGTGCCCGAGCAGCAGACGGACTTCGTCTTCACGGTGGCGGGGGAGGAGCTGGGCTTCCTCGGCGCGGGCTTCATCATCTTCCTGCTGGGCGTGGTGCTGTGGCGCGCCTGCCGCATCGCCCGTGACTCCACCGAGCTGTACGGGACCATCGTGGCCGCCGGGATCGTCGCCTGGTTCGCCTTCCAGTCCTTCGAGAACATCGGCATGACCCTCGGCATCATGCCGGTCACCGGTCTGCCCCTGCCGTTCGTGTCCTACGGCGGCTCGTCGATGTTCGCGGTCTGGGTGGCCGTGGGACTGCTGCAGTCGATCAAGGTGCAGAGACCCATGTCGGCATAGGTCTCCGGCGGGTTCGGGCCGCGAGTCCGGGTGATGGTTCACCGGGTGGATGACGGGAGTTTTCCGGCCATTCACCCGGGATGACCTCTGCCGCGCCGCACCGCGGCCCACTAGATTCAATTCATGGCGGATGCGAAACGCGAGATCGAGCGCAAGTACGAGTCCGACGACAGTGGGCTGCCCGACCTGACCGGCGTCGGCGGCGTGGCGGCCGTCCTGGACAAGGGCCTGGTGGAACTCGACGCCACCTACTACGACACCGCCGACGAACGCCTGGCCGCCGCCTCCCTCACCCTGCGCCGCCGCACCGGCGGCTCCGACGCCGGCTGGCATCTGAAGTTCCCCGTCGCTCCCGGCGTGCGGGACGAGATCCGGGCCCCGCTCTCCGACACCGTCCCCGAGGAGATCGGCGCCCTGGTGCGCTCCCGAGTCCGGGACGCCGAACTGGTGCCGCTGGTCCGGCTGCGCTCCGCCCGCGATGTGCGCCACCTCGTCAGCGCCGACGGCACCCTGCTGGCCGAGGCGAGTGTCGACGCCGTCACCGCCGAGCGGCTCACCGGCGGGGGCGGGGCCGCCCAGTGGACCGAGATCGAGGTGGAACTGGCCGACGACGGCGACCCCGCCTTCCTGGACCTGGTGGAGAAACGGCTGCGCAAGGCGGGGGTGCGCCCCTCGGCGTCGCCGTCGAAGCTCGCCCGCGCCCTGGAACAGACCGCCACGCAAGAGGCCGCAGGACGCCGGCGCAGGAAGAACGAGCCCGCGCCGCCGCAGACCGCCGGCGACCACGTCCTCGCCTATCTGCGCGCCCAGCGGGACGCCCTGGTCGAGCTGGACCCCGCCGTCCGCCGGGACGTGCCCGACTCCGTGCACCGCATGCGGGTCGCCACCCGCCGGGCCCGCAGCACCCTGCGCAGCTTCGGCTCCGTCCTCGACCGCGCCGTCACCGACCCCGTCGGGGCCGAGCTGAAGTGGCTCGCGGGCGAGCTGGGCCTCGACCGCGACCAGGAGGTGATGGCCGAACGCCTGACGGCCGCCCTCGACGCCCTCCCGTCCGACCTGGTCGCCGGCCCGGTCCACGAACGCCTCACCGCCTGGGCCGAGGACCGGCACGGCGGGGCACACGCCCGTGTCACCGGCGTCCTGGACTCCCGCCGCTACCTGACCCTGCTGGACACCCTGGACGCCCTGCTCACCGAGCCACCCCTGCGGAAGGCCGCCGGGAAACAGCCGGAGAAGGTCCTCGCCAAGGCCGTGGACGAGGACCTGGCGACCCTGTCCGCCCTGATCGAGCAGGCGATCGCCACCCCGCCCGGCGAGAACCGCGACATCGCCGTGCACGAGGCCCGCAAGAAGGCCAAGCGCACCCGGTACGCGGCCGAGGCGGCCACCCCGGCCCTCGGAGCACCGGCCCGCTCCCTGACCAGGGGAATGAAGTCCCTGACCACCCTGCTCGGCGACCACCAGGACAGCGTCATGACCCGGCTGACCCTGCGCGAGCTGTCCGCGGTGGCCCACGCGGCGGGGGAGAGCACGTTCACGTACGGGGTGCTGTACGGGCGCGAGGAGGGACGGGCGGCGCAGGCCGAGGCGGAGCTGCCCGGACTGTGGAGGGAGATCGGGTCCGCGGCGTCCGGCTGAGCGCGCGAGGGAGGGGTCTCCGGCTGAGCGTACGGGGGAGTCCGCCGGGCGGGTTACGCTTGATGGTCACCCCTGTCAGCTCACGAAGGTTCGCGAGATGCCTGCCGAAGCCGCCGAGTCGGTGTTCCCGCAGCTCGAAGCACTGCTCCCGCATGTGCAGAAGCCCATCCAGTACGTCGGCGGAGAGCTCAACTCCACGGTCAAGCCGTGGGACGAGTGCGACGTCCGCTGGGCGCTCATGTACCCGGACGCGTACGAGGTGGGTCTGCCCAACCAGGGCGTCATGATCCTCTACGAGGTCCTCAACGAGCAGGAGGGCGTCCTCGCCGAGCGCACGTACAGCGTGTGGCCGGACCTGGAGGCGCTGATGCGCGAGCACGGCGTCCCGCAGTTCACCGTGGACACCCACCGCCCGGTCAAGGCCTTCGACGTGTTCGGCCTGTCCTTCTCCACGGAGCTGGGCTACACGAACATGCTCACGGCCCTGGACCTCGCCGGGATCCCCCTGGAGTCCAAGGACCGCACCATCGACGACCCGATCGTCCTGGCCGGCGGCCACGCGGCCTTCAACCCCGAGCCGATCGCCGACTTCATCGACGCGGCGATCATCGGCGACGGCGAGCAGGCCGTGCTGGACATGACCCGGATCATCCGCGAGTGGAAGGCCGAGGGCTGCCCCGGCGGCCGCGAGGAGGTCCTCTTCCGCCTGGCGAAGACCGGCGGGGTCTACATCCCGGCCTTCTACGACGTCGAGTACCTTCCCGACGGCCGTATCGCCCGCGTGGTCCCCAACAAGTCGGGCGTCCCGTGGCGCGTCTCCAAGCACACGGTCATGGACCTGGACGAGTGGCCGTACCCCAAGCAGCCCCTCGTCCCCCTGGCCGAGACGGTCCACGAGCGCATGTCGGTGGAGATCTTCCGCGGCTGCACGCGCGGGTGCCGCTTCTGCCAGGCCGGCATGATCACCCGCCCGGTGCGCGAGCGCTCGATCACGGGCATCGGCGAGATGGTCGACAAGGGCCTCAAGGCGACGGGCTTCGAGGAGGTGGGCCTGCTCTCCCTGTCCTCGGCGGACCACTCGGAGATCGGCGACATCGCCAAGGGCCTGGCGGACCGGTACGAGGACGACAAGATCGGCCTGTCCCTCCCCTCCACGCGCGTGGACGCCTTCAACGTGGACCTGGCGAACGAGCTGACGCGCAACGGCCGCCGCTCCGGTCTGACCTTCGCCCCCGAAGGCGGCTCGGAGCGCATGCGCAAGGTCATCAACAAGATGGTGTCCGAGGAGGACCTCATCCGCACCGTCGCCACGGCCTACGGCAACGGCTGGCGCCAGGTGAAGCTGTACTTCATGTGCGGCCTGCCCACGGAGACCGACGACGACGTCCTGCAGATCGCCGACATGGCGACGCACGTCATCCAGAAGGGCCGCGAGGTTTCGGGCTCCAACGACATCCGCTGCACGGTCTCGATCGGCGGCTTCGTCCCCAAGCCCCACACCCCCTTCCAGTGGGCGCCGCAGCTCTCGGCGGAGGAGACGGACGCCCGCCTGGCCAAGCTCCGCGACAAGATCCGCGGCGACAAGAAGTACGGCCGCTCGATCGGCTTCCGCTACCACGACGGCAAGCCGGGCATCGTCGAGGGCCTCCTCTCCCGCGGCGACCGCCGTATCGGCGCGGTGATCCGCGCGGTGTACGACGACGGCGGCCGCTTCGACGGCTGGCGTGAGCACTTCTCCTACGACCGCTGGATGGCCTGCGCCGCCAAGGCTCTCGCCCCCTACGGCGTGGACGTCGACTGGTACACCACCCGCGAGCGCACCTACGAGGAGGTCCTGCCCTGGGACCACCTCGACTCCGGCCTGGACAAGGACTGGCTCTGGGAGGACTGGCAGGACGCACTCGACGAAACAGAGGTCGAGGACTGCCGCTGGACCCCGTGCTTCGACTGCGGCGTCTGCCCGCAGATGGACACGGCCATACAAATCGGCCCGACCGGCAAGAAGTTGCTGCCGCTGACGGTCAAGAACGCAGGTCAGGCACCCGCTTCGAGTGGTCACGCGCACTGAGGTGAACGAGGCACTCGATCGGGTGATTGAGGCGCTGGCGGGGGTGAGCGAGGAGGAGGCGGCTGCTGCGCTGGCTGCGGTCGGCGCTTCGGTCCCTCGCCTGTCCCTGCCACTGGCGTCCTCGGGGACGCCGCTGCCGGGCCCCAGCAGTACCCGGCACATCGTCTCCGAGGTGGAGTGGGTCTGAGGCACATTCCGCGTCTGTGCGCGACCCTGCCTGGCCCCGCGAGCCCCCTTGCCTGATCGGGAGGGGGCTCGTTGGCGTTCGGTGACTCGCTCGCCAACCCGGCCGCCGCACCCTCCGCCCAAGCGCATCAACGGCCGCGCCCGGCCCCCACGCCACCGCCACCACGATCCGGCCTCAGGAAGGGAAAGCCGCAACAGCAGCTAGACCCCCAACGCCCCGCACCGGGGCCACCGCGCACCCTTTTCCACCCGGTTGCCTACACCAGTAGATCGGATCAAGACCCGGGGGGCCGTGCCAAGCGCGGCGGCGCCGGCCGGTCGCCGCCGCGCCGCCTCACTAGGGGTGCGCGGTGGTCCCGGTGCGGGGCGTTGCAGTTCCACTGACTGCCCGACGCGCCGGAAGCCTACGGGGCCGTGATCACTCGCGCCAAAGCAGCTCCCGGCCAAAGTCGCTCCGTAAGGTGTTTGGCGGTCCGGAAGAGTGGGGTGTGGCTGTTGATCCAGAATGCAGGCATGGACTTAACACCCCCTGCAATCAGCTGCTGTCGTGGCACTCGCGTTCGGTGGGGGACTGGCAGTCCTGGCACAGTTCGTGCCGCCCCTGGGAAGTGATCACGGTTCCCCAGCCGTTGCACACCTCGCAGTCTGCAGCCAAAGCGGCGTTGGCGCGGGGGTTGGACTCGGGAGCGGCCATCGTTCCGTAGGTCATTGAGTTCTCCTGGCGTCGGGGCTGTCCCGGTGATGCACCCCTTGACTGCACAGTGCTTACTTTATTCCGTTTTATGTCCGTTTGCTCCCGTTCATGCAGATTTTATGACCGCTTTACCCTGTAGTGGTAGCCGAACCTCGCCCGCGGCCGGGGAATCGATCCCTGAAGTGGTGCCGTGGTGGTGGTCGGCCGACGGTCGAGGGGGTCGCGGCGACTGCACTGGAAACACCCAGGTCAGCGTCTCCCTGATCAGCACCCACCCGCATACGCGATCTTCCAAAGTCGCGCCCAGCTCGGCGGCCGTATCTGCCACCGCGTCAACGACCCCGGCACCGCCGAAATGACCTCGGGTGACCTGAACAAGGACGCACCTTGGCCATGCGCCGAGCGGAAGCGGGCTTCGGCCTCATGGCGGCGTTGCGACACCAGTGCAGTGCCCGGCGCGCCTCCTGGCCGATGACGAGAACGACCCTGCCGTCCTTGTTCTCCGCCGTTTGATAGCCGTACGCGGGCTTGCCCACCAGCCAGTCAGTCTGTGTCTTGACGTAGTTCCACAGGCTTGGGACGCGCGTGCTCGTATTGGCAGCCTCGATCTCGGCGATGCCACCGATGATCGTGACCATGATCTTCCCGGCTGTGGTGGTCAGGTCGATCGAGTCGTTCTTGGAGACGAGGTTCTTCCCGTACTTCAGGCACCAGTCGATCATGGTGCTGAGGTCACTGAGCCGCCGCACGAAACGGTCCAGCTTCCAGAAAAGGATCTCGTCGAACTCCGGCGCCCTGTTGTGTTCAGCCAGTCGCCGAGTTCCTTGCGCTTCCACGGCGGAACCTTCGTAGCCGACACGTTCAGGTCGCTGGCCACGCCGACGACTCGGCTGCCGCGGTCCAGGGCCAGCTTCCGGAGGTCGAGTTCCTGACGGACGGGTGACGTCGTGTCGTCGGTGAGCACGGACAGCCGTACAGACAGCAGGGCCCGTGGGGCGTCGTCGGGTAAGAGCGCTTCAGCCTTATTCAGGTCGTCCAAGAGGGCTAAGTCCGCGTCGGTCCACTCGGCCTCAACTGAGTACGGTGCGCGGTCAGTTGCTATGCGCGTCCTCGTTCGCTTCGCCGTGACCAGCGCCGTAGCGGATATGACCCCGTTGGTGTATGGCCGCCATGGACACGAACATCCAGGCGGTCCGACGGGCAAGAAGCTGCTGCCTCTGACTGTGGTCAACAAGTAGCCGGTCGGGCCTCGTGCGGCAGGGAACGCAGAGGCCCTCGCTGGGTGATGTGTGGACTTGCGTGCCGGAACCGCTGCGGCCGATGAGCCTTGCCAAGGCGGACGGTGGGGAGTGGGCCGCGCGGTTCGGGCGTCAGTCCTCGCAGCGCTGTTCTGCAGGGCAGATGAAGGGCAGCCTGGCTGAGCAGATGCCTCCGGCCCCCGGCGCGGGTGCCGGACGCCGCCCACCAGGTCATCATGGGACCGTGATGGAGCTTTTCCCACCGATGCCGTTGACGGAGTGGCGGGACACCAAGGAGACCCTGCACCGCTTCGAACAGATCGTCGGCAAGATCCGCCTGGCGGCGAGCACCCGGCGCAACCACTGGTGGAACGTCCCGTTCCATGTCACGGGACGGGGCATCACCACGCGTCCGATGGGTCTGGTCGACGGGAATCCGATCTTCACGATCGACTTCGACTTCGTCGACCACCGGCTCATCGTCGCGACGCTGGACGGCGAAGAGCGGTCCTTCCCGCTTCTGGGCCAGTCCGTGGCGTCCTTCCACGACGCGACCCTTGCTGCCCTGACCGCGCTGGGCGTCCGGGTGGACATCGCCATTCCCAGGCCCTTCGACCTGCCCGACGCCGGCCGGCCGTTCGCCCAGGACACCGAGCACGCGACCTACGATCCGCTGGCCGCCAACCGCTACTGGCGGATCCTGAGCCAGGTGGCGTCCGTGCTGGAGGAGTTCGCGGCGGGTTACTCGGGAAAGAGCAGCCCGGTGCACCACTTCTGGCACACCTTCGACATCGCCCACAGCCGGTTCTCCGGGCGACAGACCGACCAGCCTCGGCAGGCGGACCCGGTGACTCGGGAGGCGTACTCCAGGGAAGTGATCAGCTTCGGCTTCTGGTTCGGCGACGACACCTTCCCCGAGCCCGCCTTCTACTCCTACACCGCCCCCGAACCCGCCGGCCTGGCCGGGGAGCCGCTCAACCCCGTGTCCGCGCGGTGGGTCACGCGCGGCGACAACCACCTGGCCGTGCTGCGCTACGACGCGGCCCGCGTCGAGAGCGATCCCCGTGCCGCCGTCCTCGCCTTCTACGAAAGCGCCTACCGGGCCGGGGCCGGACGCGCCGGATGGGACATCGCGACGCTCGCGTGCCCCGGAGGCATCACGGACGCGGTCCGGCGGATCTGACTTTCGCTCTCGTCGAGGCCACATCATGGGTGGGCGCAGATCAGGAACGCCGACCCGGCGCCCGCTTCGGCCGGTCGTGGACATGGCGGACGTCACCGAACGGGCACGGTCGACGTACTCCGCCGTACTCGATGGCAGGATCGTGGAGGCCGGGCCTCAGTTGCCGGCCGGACGCCCGTAACCGCTGCCGGAGCCTCTTCGCCGACGCCTGGGAGCGGACGGCTGACCTGTTCATCCACACCCGCACAGACAAACCCGTGGCAGTCACACACACGTACAAGAGACGCATCGGCCCGTGGGGGCTCGTCGCCCGCGTCACCCTTGACGTCCAGCCCCTGGACGAGCCGCCGCGCGAGGCGCGCAGAATCGACGACTCGGCCGTCTGGTGGCTGCCTGCGCAGGGGCTCACGCCGGCGGACGACAGGTGGATGGCGTTCGGCGTCGGACTGGTGGCCGAGCAGCTCGACGCCCTCAGAGGGGGAGCCGACGCCCTGCTGGTGCGGGTGGACGACTGGGACGTACCCATGCTCACGGACTACCAGGAGGAAGTCGCCGCCGCCGCCGTCATCGAGTGCCTGCGGCAGAACTACGGCGTCGGCGGCGTCGACATCGGTGTCACCTTCGACCGGGAACGCGACCGCTACCGGTTCACCTGGGACGGGGCGTCGGTCGAGCCGGGCCAGGGGTGATCCGGGCGTCGTGGTGGAAAACGAGGGTCGGCGATGAGCCCCGGGGCAGCACACCGCCGGCCTGGACGCCGGCACCGTGCGTCCCTGCCGGCGGTGCCCATCGGCCGAGTGACCCGATGCACCATCCCTCTGCGCGCTGCCGCCTGGGCGCTTCTACCAAGTCACCGGTAGTTCGAGTGGAAACCGCCTGATCGTCTTCGTGTCCCACCGCACCTCCTCCGGCGGCACCGCGAGCCGCAGGCCGGGGAATCTCTCCACGAGCCGCCCGATGGCCGCTTCGAGCTCTGCCATCGCCAATGGCATCGCGATGCACCGGTGTCCGCCCCAGCCGAAGGTCATGTGCGGAGCGCTTGGGCGGTCGAGGTCGATGACGTGCGGGTCCGGGTAGCGTTCCGGGTCGCGGTTCGCCGTCAGGTACGACACGTGGACGAAGTCGCCTGCCCGGATGTGTGCACCGTCCAGTTCCACGTCCTCCAGAGCCACCCGGGGGATGCCGACCCCTTTGCGGAACGGGATGTAGCGGAGCAATTCGTGCAAGGCGTCGGTCAAGGTCTCCGGTCGGCGCCGGAGATGCTGCATCAGCTCGGGACGTGTCAGGAGCAGGTATGTGATGTTGCTGATCTGGCAGGTCGCCGTGTCCTGGCCGCTGAGCGCCAGCGTCAGCGTCATGACCGCCAGTTCCTTGTCGTCGAGCTGTTCCTCGCCTTCCCGTGCCGCCGCCATCGCGCTGATGAGGTCGGGGCCGGGTGAGATCCGTCGTTGTGCGGCGAGTTTCTCGAAGTAGGCCGTCAGATCGGCCTTGGCTCTCGTGGCGGCCTCCTTGTTGTCCGCGCCGACGATGAGCAGTTGGTGCACGGACTCCTCGACCCAGGACCAGTCCTCCGGTGCGATACCGAGGAGGTCCAGGATGGCGTGCTGGGGGAGCCTGTCGGAAAGGTGCTGGACCACATCCGCCGGCGGTCCCTGTTTCTCCATGTCGTCCAGCAGGAAGTCCGCAAGCTGGACGATCCGGTGCCGCGTGCTGTCGACTTGCTGCTGAGTGAAGGCCTGCGAGGCCAGGTGGCGGATGCGGCTGCTGTGCGGGGGATCCATCACGTTGATGGATTCCGGCGAGACGATGGGCTCCGGCGTCATCCGGGGGTAGTCGCGGCCGATGACGCCCGCCCTGCTGAACCGCTGGTCGGTGGTCACCTGTTTGACGGCGTCGAAGCCCGTGATCAGCCAGGCATCCGCGTCGCCGTAGGGAAGCCGGATGCGCGTGGGAGATCCGCGTTGCATCAGCTTCGCGAGCGCAGGGTCGAAATCCAGGGCTTCGCTGAAGTCGAACGGGCAGATGGGTGTCTCGTTGTCCGCGGTCATTAACCGACTCCTCCGGGCATGGGTACGACGTTGGTGGTGTTCACGGCCTTGCGAACGGCTTCGGCGAGCCTGACGGCGTCGCCGATGGCCCAGTAGTGGATGAAGAACAGGCGTGGTTCGTCAGTCAGGTTGTGGTGGTGCAGCTCGACCAGTTCGATGCCGCCGCGTCGCAGGGCCGTGAGGGCGGGCTGGACCTCGCTTGCGATCAGGGCCAGGTCGCCGCTGAGGGCGGCTCTTCCGCCGCCGAGCGGCTGGAAGTTGACGGAGGTGGTGGCGCCCAGCCCCGGCGGCAGGACCACATGGCCGTCGGCGACCGTCTCGCGACGGACGTAGGTGCACTTGTAGATCTCCCCGTCAGCGGCGCCCTTGACGCCCATGGCGGCGTCGATGGCGGCGGAGTCCAGGTCGACCGGCGGCGAAGAGGCGGCGGGTTCGGCAGGCGGGGTGCCGGTGCACTTGAACGCGGTGTGCAGGCCGCGGGCGACGGCGACCGGATCGTGACCGTGGGCGTGCACGTGCACCCACCAGCAGTCCGGCTCGTGGGCGAGCAGGTGCTTGTGAAGGGCGGTCAGCATGATCCCGTGCTCCTGCAGGACGTCGCAGAAGCGCTGCAGTTCGCGTTCGGTGACCACGACGTCGCCCATCAGGAGCGTGCTGTGGTCTGCGTACCGGACGAAGGACACGTGTGTGCCCAGGGCGAGCGCGGGATCGATCCGAACGCCATGGGAGAAGACCGTGAGGTCCCGGCGCGGGAAGGCCGTGTGGTACATGAATCGCCGCATGTCACCGGGCCGGCCGAGAACCTCGCCCACGTCTGCCCAGTCCGCCAGCTTGGTCATCACCGGTTCGACCAGGTCGTGACCCTCCCGGCCCCCGGACAGGGCGCGGGCCCGGTCCGGCACGCCGGTGAGGACCGGCGCAAGGGTGGCCGCGGCCAGCAGACGGCGCCGGGACGTGGTGAGTCGGGATCGGGTTTCCTGCTGCCGCTCGTGCGTCATTGTCATATGCCTCCTGGGATGATCGGAGCATCGGAATCCGCCTTGCCCGGTGATCGACGCAGTGACATCCCCCAGGTGGCCCAACGTTCACGTGACAACGGCTCGCCGCGCGAGCTCTCGGGCAGGGTCACCGCTCCCGCGCCGGGCAGGAACCGCCCCGCCCCGTTTGCCCCATCCGCTTGGTCACTCACAGCCCACTCATGGATACTCCTGGTGACGGGGTGGCTGCCGGGTCGATGTGGTCAGGGAGGCTCCATATGCCCCTGCTGGCGAAGTCGTGGCGATGGGGCCGCTTACTCCTGGCCATAGCCGTCACTGCCGGGATACCGACCGCTGCCACGGCCCCCGTCCGGGCAGCGACCGATGACGGGACCGGCAGCATCCCGCAGGACCTCACCCAGTACGTCAACCCCTTCGTCGGCACGAAGAAGACCGGCAGCACCAGCTACGACGGAGGCAACACCTTCCCCGGCGCCGACGCTCCCTTCGGCATGGTGCAGTGGAGCCCGGACACCCCCAGTCCCCAGCCCGGCGGCTACGCCTACACCGACCATGAGATCCGCGGCTTCAGCCTGACCCACCTTTCCGGCGCCGGCTGCACCGGCGCCCAGGACCTGCCCTTCATGCCGCACGTGGGCTCGGTGGCCGAGTCGCCGGCCACCGGGCCCGGCGCCTATCTGGACGGCTTCTCGCACGATGCCGAGTCGGCGCGGCCCGGCTACTACGGTGTCACGCTCGCCTCCGGTACGAAGGTCGAGCTGACCGCGACCCAGCGTTCCGGCGCCGGCCGCTTCACCTACCCGGCCGGCCGTACGGCATCCCTCCTCATCGATCTCTCCGGCTCCCTGCGTGGCGCGTCCGACGCCCGAGCGACCATAGACAAGACCCGCCGCGCCATCACCGGCTATGTCACCGGCGGCGGCTTCTGCGGCAGCAGCAACCGCTACCGCGTGTATTTCTCGGCCGTCTTCGACCAGCCCTTCGCCGCCGTCGGCACATGGCGCGACGGCATCGTCTCGCCCGGTGGCACGAGGGTCGGCACAGCCCCGGCCAAGGACACCACGAAGCAGGCCGGGAACAGGAAGCAGACGCAGGGCGGCGTGCAGCCCGCGGGGGCCTATGTCACCTTCGACACCACCCGGTCACAGACCGTGGGCGTCAAGGTCGGCCTGTCGTACGTGAGCACGGCCGGCGCCGCCGAGAACGCGGCGCGGGAGCAGGGCTCGGCGTCGTTCGACACCGTCGCTGAGAAGACCCGGGCACAGTGGAACGCCCGGCTGCACCAGATGGAGATCGCCGGCGGCACCGACATCCAGCGAACGACCTTCTATACGGCCCTCTACCACTCACTCCTCCAGCCCAATGTCTTCGACGACGTGAACGGCCAGTACATCGGTTTCGACGGGCAGATCCACAAAGCCCGCAGCGGCCACCACCAGTACGCCAACTTCTCCGGCTGGGACATATACCGCTGTGAGGCGCAGCTGATCGCCCTCCTCGCACCGGACGTGGCCTCGGACATCGCCCAGTCCATGTACAACCAGGCGCGCCAGGCCGGTGACGTGTGGGACCGGTGGTCGGTCGCCAACGACTTCGCGGGCGTCATGAACGGCGACCCGTACCACTCGATCCTCGCCAGCATGTACGCCTTCGGGGCCACCGACTTCGACGCCGGGGCAGCCCTGGCCTCCATGGTCAAGGGCGCGACCACCGTCCAGAACGCCGGCGCCCGTTACGTCGAGCGGCCCGGTCTCGCCGACTACCTGTCACTCGGATACCTGCCCGACGACGTGTCGACGACCCTGGAATACACCACCGCCGACTTCGGAATCGCGGCACTGGCCGGACGGCTCGGCGACACCGGCACCCAGGCGACGTTCATGAAGCGGGCGCAGAACTGGCGGAACCTGTTCAACCCCGCCGGCTCCTGGATTCAGCCACGCAGCCGCACCGGCTCCTTCGAGTCGCGGTTCAAGCCGGCCGACAACAAGGGCTACGTCGAGGGCAACGCCGCCCAGTACGAGTGGATGGTGCCGTACGACCTCGCCGGGCTCTTCGCGGCGATGGGCGGCAACGGCAAGGTCATTCCCCGGCTCGACGACTTCTTCACCGCATTGAACGCCGGGCCGGACGAGCCGCACGCCTTCCTGGGCAACGAACCGTCCCTGAACTCTCCCTGGGTGTACGTCTATGCGAGCGCCCCCTACCGCACCCAGAGCGTGGTCCGCCGCGCCGTCAACACCCTGTGGGGCCCCGGCCCCGACGGCGAGGTGGGCAACGACGACCTGGGCACCCTGTCGTCCTGGTACGTCTGGTCGGCACTCGGGATGTATCCACAGGTGCCGGGCCGGGCCGAACTGGTGCTGGCCAGCCCCCTGTTCCCGGCTGTCACCGTGCACCGTGACGGCGGCCGGCCGATCAGGATCAACGCGCCCGGTGCGGACGCGGACACGCCCTATGTGCATGCCTTGAAAGTCAACGGCGTCCCCTCCTCCAGGGCCTGGCTCCCGGAGTCCTTCGTACGCGAGGGCGGCACCCTCGACTACACGCTCGGCGACACCCCCGACACGACATGGGGCACTGCCCCACGTGACGCCCCGCCGTCCTTCCGCGGTGGACAGACCTCGTCCCCCACCCGCCCGCAACCGGTCACCTCGCAGCCACCACACCACTGTGCACGGCGCCACCACCGTCACTTTTAGTGCCCTTGGCCACTTAGCGAACAGGGTATTTCCTAAAAACGGCACGTAGTTTAAGGGCGTGTCAATCGAGTGGCTTCGCCATTTGTTAGTACCGTGTGGTAAAGCGGAGTATCACCGCAGGTCATGCCCTCGGGTGACCTTAAATGAGAGTCCTCGGGTGCGCCCTCCAAGTATCCAAGGAGGCCAATGTCCATCCAGGGTTTCGGTGGACTGTCTGTACTCGAAGTCCACCCACTTCAGAATGTCGTATGCAGGAGTGGCAGCCGCCACAAAGCCACGATCGGCCTGGCAGGTGTACTGGCCTGCGTGATCAACGGTGACACGCTGACCAGCGTGCTGCACGAGGCCGCCTGGTTGGTGGTGGCGATCACGATTCTGGTTCTCGTGCAGTTGGTCGCGGCCCGCCTTCCTTGACCGCGGCCGTGGCGGTGAAGGCCCCCCGGACCTCGTGGTCCGGGGGGCCTTCGGTATCCGCGCACGGATTCCGACGGCTCGTCCACTCAAACGGACCAAGGAAAGGAGTCGTGAAGCGGAATGACAGTCTGACCATGCGAATGTTGGCGAGCTCAGTCATCCGAGATCCGGTACCACCGGTATCCGAGGAAAAGGAGGAATGCTCGTCATGCGAGGAGCAACGTCAGCAAAGACGCGATCGGCACGGGCGAGATGGGGGGTGAGACTCGTCGGCGCCGGTATGACCGCGGTCGCGGCGCTCGGTGTCGCCGCCGGCCCCGCGTCGGCCCAGGCGGGTCCCCCGAGCGACGCGGGCGTCCAGCCCGTGGAAGTCGAAGACAACCCGCCCGTGTCCTGCCCCGCGGGCGCGACCGGGTTCCGCGTGGAGGATCCCACCACCGGAACCGTCTCGATTCCCGGCGACGGAACGTTCCAGCTCACCGTCACCGACACCACGGCGGGGCAGGTGTTCAGCTTCAGCATCCCCGCCACTGACCAGCGCGCCGCGGTCAAGGTGACCGCCAAGGGCGGGACCGGCGGCGCCAACGTCTACACGTACGACAGCACGACGGGCTTCCCGACCGGCATCACGATGGACGGATCGCTCCACGCCCCGATCAACCCCAGCGGCAAGTTCGCGGACCTCAGCCACATCGACTTCTGCGTCATTCCCAGCAGGTACTGACAGGAACTGCTGAGAAAGCGACCACCTGAGCCCCGTCCCATCGCGGAGGGGCTCAGGGGGTTTCCGGCGTGTGCCGCCGCCCTGCGCTGTTGCGGAGGCGAGCGCCCCCGCGTTGCAATCAAGTGTGAGGCACTTTGGCGGCGCCGAGTCCGCCGACCGCCCCGCTCCCGGGACGGCGGCCGGCCGTAAGGGACTCAAGAACGACGCCCTGGGCATGTTCTCCTCGGTGGCCATGGGCCTGGCGTCCACCGGCCCGGCGTACAGCCTGGCCGCCACGCTGGGCCTCATCGTGGCCGGGGTCGGACTGCAGGCCCCGATCGTCACCATGCTGGCGTTCATCCCGATGCTCCTGGTCGCGTACGCCTTCCGGGAGCTCAACGCGAGCAACGCCGACTGCGGGACCACCTTCACCTGGGCCACCCGCGCCTTCGGGCCGCGCACCGGCTGGATGGGCGGCTGGGGCCTCATCGTCGCCAACATCATCGTCATGGCGAACCTCGCCGCGATCGCCGCCGCCTACGGCTTCCGGCTGGTGGGCCTCGACGGCCTGGCGGGCAGCCGGCTGTGGACCACCCTGGCGGGCATGGTCTGGATCGCCGCGCTGACCGTGATCTGCTACGTCGGCATCGAGGTCTCGTCGGCCGTCCAGCGCTGGCTGCTGTGCCTGGAAGTGGTGATGCTGGTCCTTTTCGCCGTCGCCGCGCTGATCAGGGTCTACACCGACCCCCCGGCGACGGCGATCCATGTCTCCGCGTCCTGGTTCAACCCCTTCAGGGTGCCCTCGGCGACGGCCCTGACCTCGGGCCTCCTCGCGGGCGTCTTCATCTACTGGGGCTGGGACACCGCCTTCTCGGTCAACGAGGAAACCGTCGACAGCACCCGCGTCCCCGGCCGCGCCGCCGTCCTGTCCACGGTGCTGCTGCTGGTCATGTACGGGCTGGTGGCCACGTCGGCGCAGGCCTTCGCGGGAGTCGGCACCTCGGGCATCGGGCTCGGCAACACGCACAACTCCGACGATGTGCTCTCGGGGCTGGGCGAGGCCGTGTTCGGGAGCCAGGGCACGGGCCTGCTGCTGTCGAGACTGCTGATCCTGATGGTGCTGACCTCGGCGCTGGCCTCCGCCGAGACCACCATCCTGCCCCTGGCCAGGACCGTCTTCTCGATGGCGGTCCACAAGGCGGTCCCCTCCCGGTTCGCCCGGGTCCACCGCAGGTTCCTCACCCCGACCTGGGGGACCGTCGGCATGGGAGCGGCCTCGATCGCCCTGTTCGGCCTGCTGGCGTCGTTCAGCCAGAACGTCCTGGCCGACTCGATCGACTCGGTCGGTCTCGCGATCGCGTTCCAGTACGGACTGACCGGATTCGCCTGCGTCTGGTACCACCGCAAGATCCTCAACCGCAGCACCCGGGACCTGGTCTTCAAGGGCTTGCTGCCCGGACTGGGCGGGCTGATCATGGCCTCGCTGTTCCTCTACGCCACCTTCGTCGTCTACGCGAACCCCGGGTACGGCATGACCACCGTCGACCTGCCGCTGATCGGCAGGACGGGCGGGGTAACGGTCCTGGGCCTGGGCGCCCTGCTGATCGGTCTGCTGCTGATGCCGGTGGTCACCCGTGGTCACAGCGTGGCCCTCAAACTCCAGCGGAGCCTGCTTCCGCGCCGCCTGCCGCCGCACGCCGCCGTGGACTCGGCGAGCCGCTATCTGCCCGCCGACAGCGGCTCCGGAGTGGGCGGCGACTGGTACGACGTCATCCCCCTGTCCGGCAGCCGGGTCGGACTGGTGGTCGGGGACGTGCTCGGACACGGCATGCGCGCCGCGGCCACCATGGGACGCCTGCGCACGGGGGTGCGCGTGCTGGCCCGGCTGGACCTCGCCCCCGACGAGCTGCTGTCCCGCCTGGACGACCTGGTCGACCAGACCGGGCAGGACGGCGGCCCCGGCCCGGGCATCCGGCGGCAGCAGCCCGACGCGGCCCTGGGCGTGAGCTGCCTGTACGCGGTGTACGACCCGGTCTCGGGAACGTGCAGCCTGGCGCGGGCCGGGGAGTCGGTGCTGGCGGTCGTCGCGCCGTACGGGGGCGTGGTCGACCCTCTTCAGCTGCCGCCCGGACCGCCGTTGGGCGTCGCCGGCCCGCCCTACCGGAGCACGGAGGCGGACCTGGCGCCGGGCAGCCTCCTCGCCCTCTTTACGGACGGCCTCCTGCAGGCGGCCGACGACCGTGCCGCCGGGCTCGCGCAGCTGTCCCAGTGCTTCGAGGGCGCAGGCGCGTCCCTGGCGGCGCTGTGCGACAGGGCGGTGGCCACCCTGCTGCCCGGGGCGGTGGACGTGGACGCGACGCTGCTCACGGTCCGCACCCGCCGGCTCGACCGGAACCAGTTCGCCGAGTGGGCACTGCTCGCGGACCCGGCGGGGGTGGCGACCATCCGCACCGCCGTCAGCAAGCAGCTCGGCGACTGGGGGCTGGACGACCTGGCGTTCACCACCGAACTCATCGTCAGCGAACTGGTCACCAACGCCATCCGCTATGCCGGCGGCCCGATCCAGGTACGCCTGATCCGCGACCGGACCCTGACCTGTGAGGTCTCCGACACCGGCCACACCTCGCCCAATCTGCGGCACGCCGCGAGCGATGACGAGGGAGGCCGGGGCCTGTTCATCATCGCCCAGATGACCCACCACTGGGGCACGCGCTACACCGCGACGGGCAAGACGATCTGGACCGAACAGGACCTGCCGTGACGAACCGCCGACGCCCGACGGAAGGAGCTCCCATGGTGCAGCAGACGGCGGCGAGGGCCCCGGCCAAGAAGCCCGTCAGCATGGGCGGCGTCTTCCTCTCGTTCGCCCCCTGGATCATCTTCGGCGTGGTCGCGAGCCCGAGTACCTGGGAGTACGCGGCCCTCGCCGCACTGGTCGCCTCGATCGTCCTGTCGGGAGGGGACATGCTGCGCGGCACACTCCGCATCCTCGACATGACCGGCATCGTGTTCTTCGCCGTGCTCACGGTCCTCGGGCTGGCCCTGGCCCGCGGGCAGCTCCTCTGGGTGGAGACGTACGCCCAGGTCATCTCGAACGGACTGGTGGCCGTCGTCGCGCTCGGATCGCTGTTCGGCGACCCCTTCACCGCGCAGTACGCCCGCGAGTCGACGCCCCGTGACGTGTGGGACTCACCGGTGTTCAAGCACATCAACCAGGTGCTGACAGTCGTGTGGGGCACGGCCTTCGCCCTGATGACGCTCTCGACCTGGCTGGCCATCCGCTTCCCCGCCCAGGACGACTGGTTCAACTGGGTCGTCCCGATCGCGCTGCTGGTCGTGGCCGTGAAGGTCACCGAGCGCTATCCGGAGTCGTACAAGGCGCGCACGACCTGACCGGATCCGAACGGGCGGGCCCGGCGTCTACCCCGGTATGGAACTGCACAAGCCGCCTCCCCGGCCCCGGCAGCCCGAAGGGTGCCTCACCGTCGCGATCCGCGTCCCCCTGCGGATTTTCGTCCTGGTGCTGGTGGTGCCGGTGCGGATGGCGTGGGACGCGCTCGTCGTCACCGGAAGGTTTCTGCGGGACACCGTGTTCAGGCCGCTCGGCCGGGCGCTGCTGTGGGTCGGAAAGGCCCTGTTCGTCTGGCCGTTCGTGGGCCTGTGGCGCTATGTCCTGGTCCCCGTCGGCAAGGCGCTCGCCTGGCTCGGGACCGTCCTCGTCGTCGTACCGGCCGGGTGGCTGTACCGGTCCGTGCTCACGCCCGTCGGGCACGCCCTGGCGTGGCTGGCGCGCGGGGCGGGCGCCGGGCTCGGCTGGGTGTACGCGCGCCTGCTCACGCCCGTCGAGCACGCGGTCACCCGGCTGCTCAAGGGCATCGGCGCCGTGCTCGCCGCCCTGGGCATCGGCGTGTGCACGGCCGTCGCCCGGCTGGTGCGGTATCTGCTCGTCGTGCCCGCGCGATGGGTGTACGAGTGGATCCTCGCGCCCGTCGGACGTGCCGTCGCCCGGTGCGTACGCGGGCTGGGGTGGCTGCTGGGCCTGATCGCCACGGGTATCGGCGTCGCCCTGTACTGGACCCTGCGCGTGCTCCTCGTCCTGCCCGCCCTCGCGCTGTGGCGCTGGGTCCTCGCGCCCGTCGGCCGGTTCCTCGCCGTCGTGGCGCGGGAGATCGGGGACGCCCTCGGGCACGCCTGGCGGATCGCCGGACGCATCTCGCGGGCCGTCGGCCGGGCGCTCGGGACCCTCTTCCGGTGGATCTTCGTGGAGCCGGTGCGCTGGGTGTACCGGACCGTCCTCACCCCGGTCGGCCACGTCGTCCGGGACGCGGTCCTGCGGCCCGTCGCCGAGGGCGCCCGCGTGGCGGGCCGGGCCGTGCGCGAGGCGCTGGCCAGTGCCCGAGACACCGTACGACAGGCCCGCGCGGACTTCCGGCGGATGCTGTTCGGCGAGCCCCGGCAGCCGGCCGCCATGGACCGGCGGGAACCTCACGGGCCCGCGACACGTAGTCTTGGTAGCAGTACGACCGCACTCACGAAGGACTAGGACACTGGGCAAGCGACAGCCCGAAGGCCCGCCGCCCGCACCCGCGGTGCAGCGCATCCGACTGCGCTACACCAAGCGCGGCCGCCTGAGGTTCACCAGCCACCGAGACTTCCAGCGCGCCTTCGAGCGGGCGCTGCGCCGTGCCGAGGTGCCCATGGCGTACTCGGCCGGGTTCACGCCCCACCCGAAGGTGTCGTACGCCAATGCCGCACCCACCGGCACGGGCAGTGAGGCGGAGTATCTGGAGATCGCGCTCACCGCACCGCGCGACCCGGAGACGCTGCGCGTCCTCCTCGACGAGTCGCTGCCCGCCGGGCTCGACGTGATCGAGGCGGTCGAGGCGCGGACCTCGGGCCTCGCCGACCGGCTCACGGCCTCCGTGTGGGAGCTGCGGCTGGACGGCGTCGACCCGGCCGACGCCGAGCGCGCGGTCGAGGCCTTCACCAGGGCCGAGACCGTCGAGGTGCAGCGGATGACCAAGAACGGCGTCCGCACCTTCGACGCCCGCCCGGCCGTGGTGAGCCTGGAAACGCACGGTTCACCGGCTGATAGGCCTAGCGACCAGCCCTGTGCGATACTGCGGCTGGTTGTTCGGCACGTGACGCCTGCCGTACGACCCGACGACGTCCTGTCCGGTCTCCGCGCCGTGGCCGACCTGGCGCCGCCGGTCCCCGCAGCGGTGACCAGGCTGGCGCAGGGGCTGTTCGATGAAGAGACCGGCACGGTGACCGACCCGCTCGCGCCCGACCGCGAGGCAGCCGAGGCCCTGACGGCCCAGCCGGCTGCCGCCGCGACGGCGCCGACGCCGGAAGGTTCCGCGTAGGGACGGACGTCGTAGCGCCGCCCTTGTACTCGGGAGCCACCTGGGTCGGGCAGCGCACCGACCAGAAGACTTTCGCCAGGCCGTACCGACAAGGCGTACGGAACCGGCGAGACAGGACACAGAGTGCTCCCGTGCGGCGCCCGCGCCCCGGACGGCGGCCATCGCGGATCACGCGGGCCGCGGACGTCAACGGCGGACGGTCCACCGAGACCGTCGCCGGACCAGGCGCGGCGCCCGGGAGCCTGACGGGAGAAACGCCCGCATGCTCGAGCCGACCGAACCCCGTGAGGGTTCCGAACCGAACACTCCGAGCGACACCCTGCCGCCGCGCAGGAGTCGCCGTGCCGCCTCCCGCCCGGCGGGCCCGCCCGCCGGCGCGGAGGCACCCGCCGAGGTGACCGTGCCGGCCATACCGGCCGCGGACTCCGACGAGATCACCGTGGCTGCGGCGGAGGGCACCGACGAGGCCGTAGCCGCAATCGAGGCCGAAGAGGCCGTTGAGGCTGTGGAGGCCGACGTGGAGAGCCCCGAGACCGCAGAGCCCGTCCCGGCGCCCGGCGCCGAGGAGGCCGCTCCCGCAGGCCGTCCGCGCCGTCGGGCCACGCGCCGTGCGTCCGCGCCCGCGGGGGCGCCGTCGGCCACCGAGGCCGTCGAGACCGTCGTACCGGCCACGCCCGCCGCCGGGACCGAGAAGCCCGCTGCCGTCGCAGAGGGCGGCGAGGTCGTCGTCGGCGAGGAGGCCGCCCCGCGCCGTACCCGCCGCCGCGCCACGCGCAGCGTGTCCGCGCCGACCGGTGCCACCGGAGCCCCGGAGGCTCCCAGCGCCGCCGCTGCCGCCACGGAGGAGGCCGCCGAGGCCACGGTCCCCGCCGCTCCCGCCGAGGCCGCGCCCGCCGGCCGCCCGCGCCGCCGGGCCACACGCCGCGCTTCCGCGCCGGCCGGGGCGCCCGTGTCCGCCGAGGCCGCGGAGACCGTCGTACCGGCCACCGCCGCGCAGGCCGCGCCCGCTTCCGCTGCGGCCGCGGCCGCCGAGGCCGGCCGGACCCAGGAGGAGCCTGCCGCCGCCGAGACGCCGACCCCGGCCCAGGAGGCCGCGCCCGCCGGCCGTACCCGCCGTCGTGCCACCCGCCGCGCGTCCGCGCCCGCCGGGGCACCGAAGGCCGCCACCGAGGAAGCCCCGGCTGCCGCTGCCGCTGCCGCAGAGGCGGCCCCCGCCGCCGAGGCCCCCGCTGCCGCCGAGGTGAGCGGTGCCGCCGAGGAGGCCGCCCCGCGCCGTACCCGGCGCCGGGCCACACGCCGCGCGTCCGCGCCCGCCGAGGCCGCCGCCGCTCCCGTCGCCGAGGCCGAGCCGACCGCAGCCGAGGCCGCGCCCGCCGGTGCCGGCGCGCAGACCCCGGAGGTCCCCGCCGCCACGCCCGCCCCCGAGCCCGCCCCCGCCGCCCCGTCGGCCCCCGTCGAGGAGGCCGCTCCGCGTCGTGCCCGGCGCCGGGTCGTGCGCCCCGTGTTCGGGTTCTCCGAGCCCGCGCAGCCCGCGCCGGCCGCCGAGTCCGGGGACGCCGAGGGTGAGTCTCCGCGTCGGCCCGCCCGGCCCGCCGTCGCCGTCTTCCAGGCGCCGGTGTTCACCGAGCCGAAGTTCCAGACCCCCGAGCGCGCCGCCGCCCAGGCTGCCGCGGAGGCTGCCGAGGCCGCCGGGGCGGAGGAGCCCGAGGAGCCCGAGGAGTACGCGGAGGAGCGCGCCGAGACCGGCCCGCGCCGCCGCCGTCGTCGCCGGGGCGCCGCCGTCGCCGATGAGCCGGAGACCGTCCAGGCCGCCGAGCCCCAGGAGACCGAGCAGGCCCAGGAGCCCGTCGAGGACCTCGCCGAGGGCGAGGAGGCCGAGGAGACGGAGGGCGCCGAGGGCTTCGAGGAGTCCGGCTCGCGCCGCCGTCGCCGTCGTGGCGGCCGTCGCCGTCGCCGCGGTGACGCCGCCGAGGGCGAGGGCGCGGACGCCGAGGCCGATGAACTGGCCGCCGAGCAGGCCGCGCAGGACGCCGAGGACACCGCCGAGCAGGAGGAAGAGGACGCCGAGGAGGACCGGGACGAGGCCGCGTCCTCCAGCGCCGGGAGCCGGCGCCGCCGCCGGCGTCGTCGCCGGGCCGGTGACACCGCCCTCGACACCGAGCCGTCCGCCGACGACCCCGAGCGTACGGTCGTCAAGGTCCGCGAGCCGCGCAAGCCCAGCGAGCCGTCCGACGAGGTGCAGTCCATCAAGGGCTCGACCCGTCTGGAGGCCAAGAAGCAGCGCCGCCGCGAGGGGCGCGAGCAGGGCCGCCGGCGTGTTCCGATCATCACCGAGGCCGAGTTCCTGGCCCGCCGTGAGGCCGTCGAGCGCGTGATGGTCGTGCGCCAGCACGGCGAGCGCACCCAGATCGGCGTCCTGGAGGACGGCGTGCTCGTCGAGCACTACGTCAACAAGGAGCAGGCGACGTCGTACGTCGGCAACGTCTACCTGGGCAAGGTCCAGAACGTGCTGCCGTCGATGGAGGCCGCGTTCATCGACATCGGCAAGGGACGCAACGCCGTTCTCTACGCCGGTGAGGTCAACTTCGAGGCGCTGGGCATGGCCAACGGCCCGCGCCGCATCGAGTCCGCCCTGAAGTCCGGCCAGTCGGTCCTCGTCCAGGTGACGAAGGACCCGATCGGGCACAAGGGCGCGCGTCTGACCAGCCAGGTCTCCCTGCCGGGCCGCTACCTCGTGTACGTCCCCGAGGGCTCGATGACCGGCATCAGCCGCAAGCTGCCCGACACCGAGCGGGCCCGGCTGAAGACCATCCTCAAGAAGATCGTCCCCGAGGACGCGGGCGTGATCGTGCGCACCGCCGCCGAGGGCGCGAGCGAGGACGAGCTGCGCCGGGACGTCGAGCGGCTGCAGGCGCAGTGGGAGGACATCCAGAAGAAGTCGAAGAACGGCAACGCCCCGTCGTTGCTGTACGGCGAGCCGGACATGACCGTCCGGGTCGTGCGCGACATCTTCAACGAGGACTTCTCCAAGGTCGTCGTCAGCGGTGACGAGGCCTGGCAGACGGTCCACGGGTACGTCTCGCACGTGGCCCCGGACCTCGCGGGCCGGCTGCAGAAGTGGACCTCCGAGGTCGACGTCTTCGCCACCTACCGGATCGACGAGCAGCTCGCCAAGGCCCTGGACCGCAAGGTCTGGCTGCCCAGCGGCGGTTCGCTGGTGATCGACCGGACCGAGGCGATGGTCGTCGTCGACGTCAACACCGGCAAGTTCACCGGCCAGGGCGGCAACCTGGAGGAGACGGTCACCAGGAACAACCTGGAGGCGGCCGAGGAGATCGTGCGCCAGCTGCGGCTGCGCGACCTCGGCGGCATCATCGTGATCGACTTCATCGACATGGTCCTGGAGTCCAACCGCGACCTGGTGCTGCGCCGCCTGCTGGAGTGCCTGGGCCGCGACCGTACGAAGCACCAGGTGGCCGAGGTGACCTCGCTGGGTCTGGTGCAGATGACCCGCAAGCGGGTCGGCCAGGGCCTGCTGGAGTCCTTCTCCGAGACCTGTGTCCACTGCAACGGCCGCGGTGTCATCGTGCACATGGAGCAGCCGACCGCCGCCGGCGGCGGTGGCGGCAAGCGCAAGAAGCGCGGCCGGGGCGGTGACGTGCAGGAGCACGTGCACGAGACCGCCGCCGTGGCCGTGGAGACCGGCGAGGCCGTCGAGCCGGAGGTCGAGACGGCCGTCGAGGTGGCCGCCGAGGTCGCCGAGCCCGTCGCGCTGCCCGCGCCCGACTTCGCCCCCGACGAGGAGCTGTACAGCAGCGTCGCCGAGGCGGAGGCGGCGGCCACACGTGGCCGCACGCGGCGCCGGGCGAGCCGCCGGGCCTCGGCTCCGGCGGGCGCTCCGAAGGCGGAGCGGGCCGTGAAGGCTCCTCGGGAGGAGGCCCCGCAGCCCGAGGCCGCGCAGGAAGAGGCCCCGACGACGGTGGCCGCCGAGGCGCCGACCGCACAGGAGGTCACCGCCGAGGAGGCGGCGTCGCGTCCCGTGCGTCCGGAGCCGGCCGCCGAGGCCCTGGCCGAGCCCGCGGCCGTCGAGGACCAGGTGGTTCCGGCACCGCAGGCCGAGTCCGCCGAGGAGGCGGCACCCAAGGGCCGTACGCGCCGTCGTGCGACCCGGAAGGTGTCGGCGCCGGCCGGTTCCCCCGCGGGCGCCGAGGCGGCCGTGGTGACGGTGCCCGAGACCGCGCCCGCGGCCGAGGCCCCGGTGGCACAGCCCGAGCCGCAGCCCGAGGCCGCGGCTCCGGCCGAGGAGGCGCCCGCCGAGAGCGCCGCCCCGGCCCGCCCGCGCCGCCGTGCCGTACGCGTGGCCAGCGCTCCGACCGCGTCCGAGGAGACGGCCGTCGTGGTCGTCCCGTCGGCCGCGGCGGAGGAGGCCCCGGTCGCCGAGGAGACGGCCGAGGAGGCCGCTCCGGCCAAGAAGGCGGCCCGCAAGACCGCCAAGAAGGCCACGGCGAAGAAGGCCGCCGCCAAGAAGACCGTGGCGAAGAAGACGACGGCCAAGAAGACGGCCGCCAAGAAGACGACGGCCAAGAAGGCGGCGAAGACCGCCAAGACGGCTGCCGCGAAGTCGACGGCGAAGAAGACCGCGGCGGCTCCGCAGACGGTGTCGTCCGCGTCGTCCGCTTCTTCCGACGACAGCTGACCTGTCGCCGCGACACGGTGTGGCCCTGTCCACCTCAGGACAGGGCCACACCTGTTTGCCGTCGGGCCGAGCCACCGTGCCACATGTGAAACAAAGGAGAGAACCGCGATGATAGGCCTCGTGCTGGCGGCTGGTGCCGGACGGCGTCTTCGCCCCTACACCGACACTCTGCCCAAGGCCCTCGTGCCCGTCGGGGCGGAGGACGCACCGGACGTCCTCACCGTCCTCGATCTGACGCTCGGCAACTTCGCCGAGGTGGGTCTGACCGAGGCCGCGATCATCGTCGGCTACCGCAAGGAGGCCGTCTACGAGCGCAAGGCGGCTCTGGAGCAGAAGTACGGCCTCAAGCTCACCCTGATCGACAACGACAAGGCCGAGGAGTGGAACAACGCCTACTCCCTGTGGTGCGGCCGTGACGCCCTCAAGGACGGCGTGATCCTCGCCAACGGCGACACCGTGCACCCGGTCTCCGTCGAGAAGACGCTGCTCGCCGCGCGCGGTGAGGGCCGTCGCATCATCCTCGCCCTGGACACGGTGAAGAACCTCGCCGACGAGGAGATGAAGGTGGTCGTCGACCCCGAGAAGGGCGTTCGGCGGATCACCAAGCTGATGGACCCGGCCGAGGCGACCGGCGAGTACATCGGCGTCACGCTCATCGAGGGCGACGCCGCCGAGGAGCTGGCCGACGCCCTGCGGGCCACGTTCGAGCGTGACCCGCAGCTGTACTACGAGGACGGCTACCAGGAGCTGGTCGACCGGGGCTTCAAGATCGACGTGGCGCCGATCGGCGACGTGCCGTGGGTCGAGATCGACAACCACGACGACCTCGCCCGGGGACGGGAGATCGCATGCCGGTACTGACCAGGCTGATTCCCTCGCCGGTCGTCGTGGACATCCGCCCGGGTGCCCTGGACGACCTGGCGAGCGTCCTCGCCGACCAGCGCATCTCGCACTCCGGCCGGCTCGCCGTGGCCGTCAGCGGCGGCTCGGGTGCCAGGCTGCGCGAGCGCATCGCCCCGTCACTGCCCGGCGCCGGCTGGTACGAGGTCGGCGGCGGCACCCTCGACGACGCCGTCCGGCTGGCCGACGAGATGAAGTCCGGCCACTACGACGCGGTCGTGGGGCTCGGCGGCGGCAAGGTCATCGACTGCGCGAAGTACTCCGCGGCGCGCATCGGACTGCCCATGGTCGCCGTCGCCACCAACCTCTCCCACGACGGCATCTGCTCGCCCGTGTCCATCCTGGACAACGACGCCGGCCGCGGCTCGTACGGCGTGCCCACCCCCATCGCCCTCCTCATCGACCTCACGGTGATCCGCGAGGCCCCGATCCGGTTCGTGCGCTCGGGCATCGGCGATGCCCTGTCCAACATCTCCGCGGTCGCGGACTGGGAGCTGTCCAACCGCGTCAACGGCGAGAAGCTCGACGGCCTGGCCGCCGCCATGGCCCGTCAGGCGGGCGAGGCCGTGCTGCGCCACCCGGGCGGATGCGGTGACGACGGGTTCCTGACCGTGCTGTCCGAGGGACTGGTGCTGTCGGGCGTCGCCATGTCGATCGCCGGACACACCCGCCCCTCGTCGGGCGCCTGCCATGAGATCAGTCACGCGCTCGACCTGCTGTATCCGAAGCGGGCGGCGAGCCACGGCGAGCAGGTGGGCCTCGGTGCCGCCTTCGCCACGCACCTGCGGGGCGATCACGAGGGCTCCCGGCTGATGGCCGACGTGCTGCGCCGGCACGGGCTGCCCGTCGTGGCGGAGGAGATCGGCTTCAGCGACGACGAGTTCGTCCGGGCCGTCGAGTTCGCCCCGGAGACCCGGCCCGGCCGCTACACCGTCCTGGAGCACCTGGAGCTGTCGCCGAGGGGCATCAGGGAGGCGTACGCGGACTACGTCGCCGCGGTCGCTGCATGAGCCGACGCCCAGTTTGACCCCTACGGCCGTGCCCCGTAACCTTGACCGTCGGCGTGTCCACTGAGCACGCCACATCCCCGTAAACCTCTTCCTCCCGGGCACTGGGTTGGCCGGGAGAGGTCGTCCATGGCGTTTCTGGGCGGCTGGCCTGCGGGGGTGCCGGTTCTGAACGAGCGAAAGAGAGATCCGCGTGTACGCCATCGTGCGCAGCGGTGGTCGCCAGCACAAGGTTGCTGTCGGCGACATCGTTGAGGTTGACAAGATTTCCACCGCCAAGGTTGGCGACACGGTCGAGCTCTCGACCCTGCTCGTTGTCGACGGCGACGCTGTGACCAGTGACCCGTGGGTGCTGGCCGGCATCAAGGTCCAGGCCGAGGTCGTGGACCACCACAAGGGCCAGAAGATCGACATTCTGCGCTACAAGAACAAGACCGGCTACCGTCGTCGTCAGGGCCACCGCCAGCAGTACACGGCGATCAAGGTCACTGAGATCCCCACGGCTGCGAAGTAAGGGACTGAGAACAGATGGCACACAAGAAGGGCGCATCGTCCACCCGGAACGGTCGCGACTCCAACGCCCAGCGGCTCGGCGTGAAGCGCTTCGGCGGTCAGGTCGTGAACGCGGGTGAGATCCTGGTCCGCCAGCGCGGCACCCACTTCCACCCCGGCGCCGGTGTCGGCCGTGGCGGCGACGACACGCTGTTCGCCCTGCAGGCCGGTGCGGTGGAGTTCGGTACCCACCGTGGCCGCAAGGTCGTGAACATCGTTCCGGTCGCCTGAATCGGCTGATTCAAGGAGCCTGAGCCAGGCTCCGACCGAACGCTTTCGCGAGGCGGACCTCACTTCCCGGTCGGGAAGGCGGGTCCGCCTTTCGCGTGTTGACCCTGGTGTCAACGACTGCACATACCCGCACTATCTGGAGGCACTGAACCATGACCACCTTCGTGGACCGCGTCGAACTGCATGTCGCCGCGGGTAACGGAGGTCACGGCTGTGCCTCCGTACACCGCGAGAAGTTCAAGCCGCTCGGCGGCCCGGACGGCGGCAACGGCGGACGCGGCGGTGACGTCATCCTGACCGTCGACCAGTCGATCACGACGCTGCTCGACTACCACCACTCGCCGCACCGCAAGGCCACCAACGGCAAGCCCGGTGAGGGCGGCAACCGCTCCGGCAAGGACGGCCAGGACCTGATCCTGCCGGTGCCGGACGGCACCGTCGTCCTGGACAAGGCGGGCAACGTGCTCGCCGACCTCGTCGGCCACGGCACCTCGTACATCGCCGCCCAGGGCGGCCGCGGCGGCCTCGGCAACGCGGCGCTGGCCTCCGCCCGCCGCAAGGCGCCCGGCTTCGCGCTGCTCGGCGAGCCCGGTGACCTGCACGACATCGTCCTGGAGCTCAAGACCGTCGCCGACGTGGCGCTGGTCGGCTACCCGAGCGCCGGCAAGTCCTCGCTGATCTCCGTGCTCAGCGCGGCCAAGCCGAAGATCGCCGACTACCCCTTCACGACGCTCGTGCCGAACCTCGGTGTCGTCACCGCCGGTTCCACCGTCTACACCATCGCCGACGTGCCGGGTCTGATCCCCGGTGCCAGCCAGGGCAAGGGTCTGGGCCTGGAGTTCCTGCGGCACGTGGAGCGGTGCAGCGTGCTCGTGCACGTGCTGGACACCGCGACCCTGGAGTCCGACCGTGACCCGGTCTCCGACCTCGATGTCATCGAGGAGGAGCTGCGGCAGTACGGCGGCCTCGGCAACCGGCCCCGGATCGTCGTCCTGAACAAGGTCGACGTACCGGACGGCAAGGACCTCGCCGAGATGGTCCGCCCCGACCTGGAGGAGCGCGGCTACCGCGTCTTCGAGGTGTCGGCGGTCGCACACATCGGGCTGAAGGAGCTGTCGTACGGGCTCGGTGAACTGGTCGCCAAGGCACGCGCCGCGAAGCCCAAGGAGGAGGCGACGCGGATCGTCATCCGGCCGAAGGCCGTGGACGACGCGGGCTTCACGGTCACCCGCGAGGAGGTCGGCGGGGAGCCGCTGTTCCGGGTGCGCGGCGAGAAGCCCGAACGCTGGGTGCGGCAGACCGACTTCAACAACGACGAGGCGGTCGGCTACCTCGCCGACCGGCTCAACCGCCTCGGTGTCGAGGAGCAGCTGATGAAGGCGGGTGCCCGCTCCGGCGACGGCGTGGCCATCGGTCCCGAGGAGAACGCGGTCGTGTTCGACTGGGAGCCGTCGGTCACGGCCGGCGCGGAGATGCTCGGGCGCCGTGGCGAGGACCACCGATTCGAAGAGTCCCGCCCCGCCGCCCAGCGGCGCCGGGACCGGCAGGCCGAACGCGACGAGGCCAGCCGGGAGTTCGACGACTTCGAGCCGTTCTAGCAGCCGTTCCAGCCCGCCCGCCGCGCGGAGCAGGGGAAACGAAAGAGGGCGGGCCGGAGGTGATCCTCCGGCCCGCCCTCTCGTCTTCTCGGTGCCGGCGTCAGCTGTCGTCGCCCGTCAGCTCCTGGCCGACATAATCGCGAAGCCAGGTCCGGAAGTCCGGGCCCAGGTCTTCACGTTCGCACGCGAGTCTGACAATGGCACGCAGATAGTCGCCCCGGTCGCCGGTGTCGT